>CP054184.1:3315000-3915000 GCA_015709715.1 Nitrospira sp. | reverse complement strand
TACGTTCCCGCAATTCACGATCATTGTCACGCTGCCAGTCGACGACGAACGCAAAGGCAGTGTGTTTGTGGCGACAAAGCGGAAAGTGAAGGAATTTGAATATCGGTTCGCTCATTTATTGGTCGACTATTCCGGGCGCATTCGCCGTTGCCCAGAGTGCCAACGGATTTACCTCGCCATTCGTGTTGACCAAATCTACTGTGGCCCTCGTTGTCAGACGCGAGTCGCGACACGCAAATGGCGAGAACATCACAAAGCAGACCAACGAAAGGAGAGCCACCGTGGCAAGAAAAGAAGGCAAGGATAGAGGCATCACCCAGCGGAAAGGCCGGGAAGGGTGGTGGGTGCGTGTCTATGAAGAGGGGCGCCAGACGTGGCACAAGTGCGACACCAAGAGCCAAGCACGCACGCTGTATGGGAAGTTGAAGGCCAATGCACGAGAGGGAAAACTCTTTCCCAAACAGAAGACGACGAAATCAATCCTGCTCAAAGATTACTTCGTGACGTGGCTCAAGAATCAACCGGCACGAGGCAAGAAGGTTTCGACCATCAAGACGTACGAGTCGCGATTGCGAAAACATGCCCTCCCCGCCTTTGGGACTTCGCAACTGTCCGCTATCTCACGACCACGGATCAAAGCATGGGCCGCAGGGCTGCTTGAGAAAGGGCTGGATTTCGATACGGCACTCAATGCCCTGTTAACTCTCAGCGCGGTGTTGACCGAAGCCGTCGAAGATGGGCTGATCACTCACAACCCGGCCCTCCGTTCCGGCAAACTCCTGAAACGGCCGGCGACCATCGAGGAATCCGAACTCGCGATCTTCACCCAGGAAGAGGAGGGCCTGTTGTTGGAGACAATACGACGCGAACGCCCGCTGTTTTACCCGATGGCCCTGACCTTCTTTCGCACCGGCCTACGAGCGGGAGAGGTCCTGGGACTCCATCGGGGCGATCTGAACTTTCAGAGCCGATCCATCTACGTGCAACGGAACTGGTCGCGGGGAATCCTGGGCACACCCAAGAACGGGAAGGCCCGGCGCGTGGACATGTCGCAGGGGCTCGCGAAGGCTCTGACGGAATGGATCGAGTTACAGGACCTGGAGGCGGCAGCCGTTGGGCACCCAGCGCCTGAAATCCTCTTTCCAGGCAACCTGGGCGGAACCAGGCGGGAGCCGAGTTATATGGCCGAGAATTGGTTACGGTACAAACTGTGGTTTCCGATGGTGGAGAAAGCGGGACTACGACGACTCGATATGCATAGTGTCCGACATACCTATGCAAGCCGACTCATTGCGAATGGCGAGAACCTGAAATATGTCCAAGAACAACTTGGCCATGCGTCGATTACCATCACCTGTGACACCTATGGGCATCTGATTCCAGGCGGGAATCGGCAAGCGGTCGATAAGCTGGATTCGTTAAAAATCGGTTCTGGAACCGTGACCAAAACCGTGACCAACGCCCACGAAAACTCCTAAGTCTTTGATTTTTGAGCGAATACCGTGGCATCGCAGGCGATGTACTTAATCTGCTTCATGGGAATGATCACGACTTCTTTTGCCGAGTCCACTTCAAGAACTTCCATGTCTTCGGAAATCGTGTGGCGAATCGCATCTTTCACGACCAGCTCCTGATTATCGACGAACACGACTTTGACCCAATATTGCACGAAACGCACTCCTTGTTAGAGGTCCTGCGATGCAGACTGTCCCAACTCATGTGACCGCCGGACGGCCGCCTCGACGGCCGACATCAGCGTCGCGCGTAACCGCCCCTCTTCCAGCGACCGAAGTCCGGCGATCGTCGTCCCGCCGGGAGACGCGACGCGATCCTTGAGCACAGCGGGATGTTCACCGGAATCGAGGACCATACGCGCGGCTCCCGCGAGGGTATGGGCCGCCAGTGTCTGCGCGGTCGCGCGTGGGAGGCCGACCTGCACGCCACCGTCGGCCAAGGCCTCGATCATCGCATAGACGTATGCCGGTCCGCTGCCGCTCAATCCCGTCACCGCATCCATCAGCCGTTCCTCTACCACGACGACGCTTCCGACGGCTTCAAAGATCCGCGACGCACGGGCCCGATCCTCCGGCGACAAGTCTGCCGCAAAGGTCAACGCCGTCACTCCCTCCCCGATCATGGACGGAGTATTAGGCATGGCGCGCACCACTCGTGAAACCGTACCCGCGTGTTGTGTGATCCGCGATAGGGGATACCCCGCGGCGACGGAGAGGAGCAATGGATTCGCGGCAATGACCAGGCGGAGTTCCTCCAACACGCTGTCCAACACCTGCGGTTCGACACTCAGCACGATGGTCCCGGCCCCCTGTACAGCCGCCCGGTTGTCGGCACCCGTCATCACACCATACTGAGTTGCCAGCCATTCGCGCCGTCCAGGCAAGGGATCGCTCACGGCGAGCTGTCCGGGGGCAAAGAGCCGTTGTCGAAGCAGGCCTCGCACCAACGCCTCGGTCATATTCCCGCCGCCGATGAAGGCGACCTGCGTATCCGTGAACATCGCGCGATTATACTGATCGGCTTTCAAGCGGCGCAACTTGCAACCGCCGGAACTGGTTGTATACAGTGAGCCGATACTGTCGCCTCTTCATCCTGTCAGCAGAATGGAGCAGACATGAGACGCATCCTCCCTTTTCTGGCCGTCGGTTCCCTCCTCCTTCTCGTCGAGACGAGCGCGGCAAGGCAGGAAGCCCTGACCGCTGAACAGAAGCAGCAGATGGAACGGATCGACCGGGTGCTGGTCGAGGTGCTCGCCCTTTCGGATAAGGGAGTGATCGATGCCGGACCACTGACCGAAGTGGTCGTCAGACGATTGCAGGAGTTCGGTTACACCTCTGTCACCGATTCCGGCCAGCCTCACGACGTAGCCTTCAAGGTGAAGTGTGAACAGCGAAAAACCTGGGAAGGCAGCACGACCATGGGCAGCGATGCCGATCTCCCGGACTCACCGTCTCGGCTCTGGAAAGGTCCGGCCTGTCAGTTGGCCTATCTGTTGAACGGGAAGAAGATGGCTTGGCGCAAGGAAGTCCGTACCCAGTTTCAGGATGCGGCGGCAGCCGCGATCCTCGCCAAAGCCGGCGATCCGACGACCTACGCCATGGAGAAGTTGAAAACACGCCTGGAGGAGTATGATTTCCCGGCCCTGATCACCGCCGAATGGGGACAAGAAGAGCGACTGTTTCGGCTTTATGACGATCCGAACACTCCGTCCGAGCGCAGGGTAAAACTTGCCACACTCTTCGGCGAGCTGTTTTCGACCAAGGCCGTGCCGCGCCTATTGGCAGCCCTCGACGGAGCGGATCGCGCATTGGCCAAGGCCTCCACGGTGGCGCTCGGCAATATCGGCCAGAAGGAGACCATTCCGATCCTTATCCGCACCATGAAGCAAGGCGCGCCGGACCTGCGAGCGTCCGCAGCCAAGGCCCTCGGCATCGTCGGCGCCCTGCACGGCGATTTCTCCATCATCGATCCGTTGCTCGAAACCCTCTCGACCGAGGACGTCGCCGTCAAGACCGAAATCGCATGGGCCCTCGGCAAACTACCGGACCATCGTTCACACGAGCCGCTCATGGAACTTCAAAAATCGCTCTACCGCCTCCATCATCAGGATCCCGACCCCCATCTCGTCAAACTCATCGAGGCCGTCAATTGGAGCATCAAGCAGATCGACACCTGGGAACATGTCGAGTAGACGTTGACCATTCCTGTGTGGGCCATCGAGACCGAACCTGTTCGGGCGTTCGAGCCTTGCTGGCGTCGATGCTGGCGCTGGTGGTCTGGGTCGCCTTACCCGGCCATGCGCAAGTGGTCGGCGAAGAAGCGGAACTCGATCGGCTCAGTGCGAAGGCAGAGGAGGCTCTCGCCAACGAGGACGCAGAGGGCGCGGCCATGAGTGCGGGTCGAGCGGCGCTCATGGCCGCCCAGTTGAGCAAACGCCATCCTGAGGGCTCCACCCGACAGCTGTGGCAGGCAACGGAACATCTCTACCGGTCCCAGGAGCACGGCTACCGAGCCATGGCCCTATTTCGGCGGGCGGGTGGGGAATTGCCCGCATCGGCCGGAGTCTGCGGGAGTCTGCAACTGGCCAATCTTGAGCTTCGCCATGCGCAAGACCGGCTCACGTCCCCATCCTTGGCCGATACCGAACAGCCTCTCCCGCCGCGACTCCAGCCGCTCCGCCAAACCGTGGAAGACTGGAGCATCTTCCTCGACTCGATGCAAGCCGACTTTCGCTGTTCAAGCTGAGCGGTAGCGCCCCGGGCGGTCGCTAGTCGTCCTCGGGATTGATGATATGGAGTCCCGCCGGACGACAGGCTGCCAGCAGTTGCTTGTCCGCACTGACCACGGTCATGCGCAAGGGCTTGAGTTCCACCGCCAAGGCCAGATGAAGCAGTTGCGGCGAATGCAGTGCCGGATAATCCAAACTCAACTCCTTGGCGGCCAAATAGGTATCCATGGTCGGGGCAATGAACTGAAACAGGCCTTGTCCCGCTTCCATTTCGAATTTGTAAAGGACGGAGTAACAATCATCCCTGGTGATTTCCCCCTGTTGAGCCCGCACGGACAACGACGCATACAGGTCCGTCACGGTCCACATCGGGAGAATCGCCACCTTGCCGCGCTTGACCATCAACTTGTTGACGACGCGTGTTCCCCGCTCCATGCTGTAGCGTTTCACCAGCGCGGTTGAGTCGAAGTAGTAGTAGGGCATTCTAGACCCTCCCCTTCAAGAGGCTGCCGGCCAGCGGCGACTGCAGCTTGGACAGACGGTCCTGCAACTCATCGAGCGGCAATTCTTCGTAATACCCCTGCTTGCGGAAAATGTTGACGATGTCCCGCTTCAGCACCAACTGCGTGTCCGCAGCCAGCCGCTCGCGCAGCCGTTTCTTCATCGCTTGACTGGATAAGCGGCGTCCACTGTTGTCCAGGTTCGTCACTTTTCGAATCCCTAATTTGGCCATCCTTGGCTCCTCCCCCATGGTTGACGATCCACTCTCAGCGACCCGTCTTTGGCATCACGGTCTCCTTCGAACAGCCGGACGGCGCGGAGACCGGAACCATCAGGTCTTGCTCCCCATAAACATATGCAGCCAGCGCCTTCGCGAGGTTCGCGGAAAACTCCTGCTGCATCACCCGCACGGCTTTGGACAACGCTTCACGTTCGGCCACATGGCCTTCTTTCCCGCCCTTGGTCACCGCGCCGATCACGCGGTGCGTGGGCACGTCCTCGACGACGGCATCCGCACACCAGCGCACGTATCGAAACTGTGGATCGCCGACTTCGATCGGCCACGTGGCTACCGTCCCCCGGATCAGCAAATCGGCCTGCTCCCCTCCGGCTTCGGAGTCGACCTCCACCACGGAAAAACCTTCCCGAGCCAAGCCCTCGACCAGAGCGTGAGCGACCGGTGGCGCCTCCGGCCCCGACAATGCCACCGCCATACCCAGATTCGTCACCAGGAATTGTTCCAACTCCGCGGTAAGTTCGGCGAGACGATACGCAGGCGACAGCCCCTTCCCACTGAGCCGAATGACGCGAAGGTCCGTATTATAGGCTTCTCGTATCACCAGGTTGGTCGTGGCCCGTTTCAGATTCCTGGCGTAGAGCAACTTCTCTTTCGCCCGCCGGGCCTCGCTGACCTGGGATTCGATCTCACGATCCAAGGCGCCCATGCGCTCGAGCATCGCCGCTTCGGCCTGCGCGCGATCCATGCCGGCCAGAGCATAGTACTGTCTGGTCCGTTGGTCAAACCAGGTATCGAGAACCCGCACGCTCTCGAGGACCTTGTCGGAAGTCACCGTCGTCACCTTATCGAGCGTCAAATGCCGTTCGGTGCTCGTCTGCCCCCCCTGCTCCACCACCACGTAGGACTCCCAATCCTTAGCCTCGGCAGTAATCGCGGCTTTGAAAATTCTCGCCAGGGCGGCATAGGCCTGTTCCTCCGCGCGAGGACGGGACTCGGCTTGGCCGACCCCCACCAAGTACTGCGAATCAGGGTAATTCGGACTCTGCCCATCGATCCATTGCGGGCGGATCGAACCTCCTCCCCAACTACATGCCCCGAGCGCCAACAGGAGGAGCGCGAGAAGGCCTCTCAGCCCCCCTGGCCGTCCCGGTCGAACCGGCGTCATAAAATCACCCGTTCGATCACGAAGATAGTCTGCCCGGCCCGAAGCACGAACGGACGTGTCGACCCCGGTCTGGCGCCGCCGCCGCGTGTCACGGTCTGGATTCGGCTTTGATACTCGCCGGGAGGAACCCATAGGCGCGCAATCTGAATCTCATCCGGGAGGGTCCTCCAACTCCTCGTGTCGGCCGCCTCCGACGCCACCGCCAACCCGTGCGTAATGAGCCCCACGATCAGCCCGACCCACGGCGCATCATCCTTGCTGACCGCATGTTGGGAACCGCGCGTGGCGGCCTCCGCCGCAGCGAATTTCATCGCCGCCCGTGCAAGCGCCTTGGTCGTGATGCCGGGCATGCGCGACGAGAGAGCCTGCTCGGCCAAGGCGGTCCCGTCGTATACCAGCTGAGACTGTGCGGAAACCGGAGGTCCTTCTCGGGGTACCAAGGTGACGTCTTCGTACTGCACCGAAGTTTTTTGCGGCACGAGATGAGGCAAGGCCACCCGCACAACCCGACCGTTCAACCCATAGAGGACGCTGTCCGCTACACGGCGCTCGTGCCGATTGGAGGCATGGAGCACGCCGCGATTCAACAACACCAGCTGCAAAGCGCTGAGACTGATGGGCAGGTCCAAAAAGGTCTCGTCCCTGCGCGGCGCGCGGCCATTATAGCCGATCACTACCACCTGGGCGAGATCGGGCTGGTCATTCCGCGACACCCACCGTGTCTCGGGAAAACGTCGGCGGTATTCTTCGAACTCCGCGGCCAGATGCAGCGCATCAGTCACACGCAAGAGGTCCGCGCGCAGCATCGGCGGAACCGGCGTGCGGGCCCAGCCGCCGTTCGCCTCATAGATCTCCAGCGCCTTGCGGTAGGCGATAAAGGCATCGTTCAGGTCCCCTGCCGCTTCATACAACAGGCCGGTCAAATAGCGCGCGCAGGCATCTTCACGATAGGCATTCTTGTCCGCAACCTTATCCGACAACACGTTGAGCCGATGATCGATTTGCCGCGCCTCGACCAGCGCCTCCATCAACTCCCCCATCGCCGCATAGTTCAGCGCCTTGACGACGTGGATCATGACGTGTTCGTAGGGGTCTCCCTCATAGGGCAGGACCATGTCGTTGGTTAGAAAGGCGGCGGTTTCCACTCTCAGGCTTCTGGTGTACAGCCGCTCTACCTCCTGCGCCGCCAGTTCGAGCAACCGATTGCTCTCGGCATAGTTGCCGGCCAGATGCAACGTCATACCCCGATCCATGTTGTACAGCAGCCGGTTTCGCGGCCCATAGTCGGACTCGGCCTGTGCCATGACGGCATCGGCACGCCGTGGGTCGTTGACCGAAAGGCTCTGTTCGATAAGCAGGTAATGGTTGGCGGACAGGCCGCATCCGCTCAGGGTCCAGATGAGCCCCCACAGCAGGAAGAATCGGCGGCCTGATGAAACGAAACGGCCTCCCGCAAGGGAGGCCGTAGTCGATGGAACGTGCGGTTTCAACGGCGTCCGGCTGGCTAGAATACCGTGCGTTTCCGTTCGATCACTTTCTTGATTTTCTTCTGGCCCAACCAGGCTTTGACGTTGTTTTCCATGTCGACCATTTCCAAGTCGACCTGGTAGAAGACCGCTTTCGCCCCGTCCTGCTCGTCCAGTATCGTGGAGATGCTGCCACGCAGCATGTAGTCGGCCCCGAGTTCCTTCCCCGGCGCCTTCTGCGTATCCTCGCGGGCATGCACGGCCTGCTCTCGCCGCTCTTCCCGCACTTCTTCGCGCTCCCCTTTCCCGGCCACGAACGTCACTTTTTGTGAATTGGTCAATTCGCGGGAGAGGTCGCTGATAAATGTCTGCACATTGATGTGTTCATGACTCTTATTCAACACCGTGCCGACAATGACGACCGGCTGGCGACTCTTTCCCTTGGTGAAATTCGCCAACCACGGATTGTTCAATGCCTCCCGAACCATGGCTTCGGCCACCATCTGGGAATCCGTATCGTTCCATCGCCCGCTGAGGTCGGTCACGACGCCGGTATCGACGCGGGTGACCTTCGTTTCATGGCCGCAGGCACTGACTGTTACGGCGCTCATCGCAACCGCGGCTCCCACCATCGCCCGTCTTGCAGCACGCCTCCACCACTCGATCATGCCTATCCTCCCGGTCTGCAGCCGCGCCTTGCAACGGAACGGATCACTTCGTCGCCCGCTTCTCCTCTTCCTTTTCCAATCGGTCGAACAATCGATCCGCATTCTTACGCACGAAGTCCCGCACCTGACTGTTCAGCTCCTTGGCCTGATCCAGGTTGTTCTTCATATCCTCCAGACTCAATTTGGTAAGGACGTAGTAGGTGCCCGACTTTTCGTCCTTGTAGCGGTCGATCGGTTTCACGCCGTTGAGGGTGACTGCGGAGAACGTCTTCACGGCTCGCTCGATATTTTGTTCTTCACTGTTGCGGGAAAAATCGCCGGCGGTCGTCGAGGCGGCGTAGTCGCGCATCAGGTAGGCGGTGTAGGTTTCGAAGGTCTTAGCGATCTCCGCGCGGCTGCGGTTTTCGGCGGTATCCCACGCGAGTGGTTCGTTCCTCACCCCGACAACGGATCCGACGCCGTAGAAGGACTTGTCGTTTTTTTCGTTGAGGGCGCCGGCCCCCTGCTTCACCCATTTCGGCGGTCCCCCGCAGGCGGTGAGACCGAGCAACAGCACGAGCGCCAGCGCGCTCCCGGAAATTTTCGCAACAGCCCCCTCTACTCTGCTCATACGGTTCCTCCTTGGTATCTCGCATGTGAGAGCTGACGGTTCGGATCGTTCGCGGCAAGGTCGTCGATGGCGTCGGGTGAGGTTCACAGGTGCCGGAGATACAATTGCACGAAAACACGCGGGGTTATGCTAACATGCACCCCCTAGGCTGTCAACGCGCGACGACGTCCGGCGTTGACGGCATCACAGCGGAATCACCTACGCGTCAGGCAAGGAGACCGACACATGGCGGATGTTCAAATCGAAGACGGGATTATTCGGGTCGTACAATTGGATGTTCAGGATCCGAAGGCGGCGGCGGTCCTGGCGGAGTATCCGCAGGTCCGTTGGCCGGAGATCACACGACGCGCACTCAAAATCGGATTGGGTTATCTGAAGGGCGGAGGGAAAGAAGACTAACGAGACGGCTGATCGGCGGGCGGACCGGCCCCTTGTACGGCGCGGATCGCCCGTTCGTTCTGACCACCCAGTTCTACATAACGCCGGAACGCATCGACCGACTTGTGCGGTTCATTCAGATAGTCGGCGTAGAGCAAGCCGAGCGACAGATACACGTCGGTATACGCAGGGTTCACGGCAAGAGACTGCTGCATCGCCTTCTCCGCCTCCGCATACTGTCCCTGTTTTTCGAGCACGAGCCCCAGCGAGTAGTGGGAGTCTGGATTCTGGGGTGCATATTGCACGGCCGCACGCGCAGCCGCCAAGGACTCTTCCAGATTCGGCAGCACCTCAAGCCGCACATAACTCTTCAACACATAGGCATCGCCGAACGATGGATCGTAGGCGATCGCTCGATTGAGCCGCTCCAACGCTTCCTCCGCCGACTTCTGTTGCTGCAGCAACGCAAACGCCTGCTCATACTGGGCTCGGGCGGCCTTGGCGCGATCGGCCTCGCTGGTCGGCTCACTGCCGAGTTGGAACAGCGCCTTACGGCCCTCGACCAGAATCACATCGCCGTCTCCCTCCAACTGCACGAATTGCGGATGTTGCGCGCCGTTGGTGGCCGCTTCGACCTCCTGCTTCACCTGCGCGGCCAGCTCGCTCGCCATGACCCAACCGTTCCTATTGAGATCCGCCGCACCCTTGATCCCGGCAAGCACGGCCGTCACGAAGGGACTGGGTCCTGGATTGCGAGCCAGGACTTCGTCCTTTTCCGCGGCGGTCAAGACTTGAATGGCCCGTTTCTCCGTGTCGTCCTCGGGCGACAATCGGCCCTCCAGCGAGAGCGGCTGAGGCGCCGTCACCTCCCACCCACGCACGTTGGCATCGATCAATAACAGCATATGTTTCGAGGCCGAACGCCGGGTGAACTCTTTGAGGTAATCGAACGTGATGGCCTTGGATTGGTTATTGAGCTGCGCATCCCACGGCACGAGATACCCGACTTCCTTCGTTTGAGCCTCCTGGATGACGCCCGCATGCCCGGCGAAGAAGATCACCACGCGATCCTGGCGACCTACCTTACGCGGAAGATAGTCGTTAAGCACCTGCAGCACCCGCCTGGAGGCGGCATCCTTATCGTACAGTTCGACCACTTCATCGAATCCAAGCTCGCGCAAAGCCGCCGCCATCACCCGAGCGCCATCCACCGCCCCGGGCGCTTTCGGCGCGACCAGATAATTTTCGATACCGACCACCACCCCCCAGGACTTGTAGTACAAACCCTCGGGTTTGCCCACCTGGGCCGATAGTGGAGGAGGAGCGCCGACCACCACAAGGGTCAGCCACAGAACCGCCAGCGCGAAGACGCCGACGGACCGACTTGATGGGTGAGTGCGCATGGGGTGTGAATTCCAGTGGGCTCCGACGACCTCAGCCTACCCTTGCCTCCGTTCGACTGTCAAGAAACCCGGGGGCCTCTGTGAGCGTCCGAGCTGTACAGCTGCGGCGAGGGTTGCAGTTCCTGGGTCCCATCCGCATAATGCCGTTCTCGATCGTATGGCGCAGGGTGACGCCCTGGATCTGGAGGAATGGGATCGATGGACGACAAAATCGATACGCTACTGAAAGACGGCCGCATCATTGAACCGACGGCGAAGACCAAAGCGGCGGCCTATATCCAAGACTATGACCGGGCCTATAAGGCCTCGATCGCCGATCCGGAAAGCTTCTGGGGCGGCGTGGCCAAGGAATTGGACTGGTTTTCCCCCTGGACCAAGGTTTTGGACTGGAATTATCCCTGGGCGAAATGGTTCGTCGGCGCGACCTGCAACATCGCGTACAACTGCCTGGATCGACACGTCAACACTTGGCGCCGGAATAAGGTGGCTGTCATCTGGGTCGGTGAACAGGGTGAGGAGCGGATCTTCACCTATGGGGAACTGTTTCGGCAAGTGAACCGCTGTGCCAATGCGCTGAAAGACTTGGGTTTGAAGCAGGGCGACCGGGTCACGATCTACCTGCCGAAGATCCCCGAGCAGATGGTCGCGATGCTGGCCTGCGCGAGGCTCGGCGTGATTCACAGTGTGGTCTATTCCGGTTTCAGCGCCCCGGCCCTCTCCAGCCGAATTCAGGATGCCGAGGCGCGTGTCGTCATCACCGCCGACGTCGGCTACGATCGCGCCAAGACCATTAACCTCAAAGCCGTCGTCGACGAGGCGGTCCGCTCCTGTCCTTCGGTGGAGAAGGTCGTGGTGGTACGCCGGGAGGCCAATGCCGCGCCACTCACCTCGCCGAAGGAGATTGATTGGAACGAATGGCTTAGTGGCCAGAAGGCCGTCTGCGAGGCCGTGGCGCTGGACGCAGAAGCCCCGCTGTATATCTTGTACACGTCAGGCACCACCGGCAAACCGAAGGGAGTCGTCCATGTCCACGGCGGCTACATGGTCGGCACCTACATCACCACCAAGTATGTCTTCGACCTGAAGGAAGAAGATGTCTATTTTTGCGTCGCCGATCCCGGCTGGGTAACGGGGCACAGCTATATTGTCTACGGGCCCCTCCTGAACGGTGCGACCATCCTTATGGCCGAGGGTAAACCCGATTACCCCCACCCCGGCCGCTGGTGGGATTTGATCGAACGTTACGGCGTCTCGATCTTCTACACCACCCCGACCGCCATCCGCCTGCTCATGAAGTATGGCGAAGAGTGGCCGAAGAAATACGACCTGTCGACCTTGCGCATTCTAGGCAGCGTCGGCGAGCCGATCAACCCGGAAGCCTGGGAATGGTTCTACCGTGTCACCGGCAGCGACAAGCCCATCATGGACACCTGGTGGCAGACCGAAACGGGCGCGATTCTCGTCAGTCCCCTGCCTGGGGTGCCGCTCAAACCAGGCTCCGCCACAAGACCCTTCCTGGGCATCGAGGCCGACGTAGTCGATAAGGAAGGCCGCAGCCTCCCTGGTAACGTCGGCGGCTTTGCCGTCATCAAGCGCCCTTGGCCCTCCATGATGCGGACCATCTACAAGGACCCTGATCGCTACAAGGTCTACTGGAACACCATTCCGAACTGCTACACGGCAGGCGATGTGTGCCGCAAGGACCACGACGGCTACATGTGGTTCATGGGCCGCGCCGACGACGTGATCAAGGTAGCGGGCAACCGCATCGGCACCGCGGAGGTCGAGAGCGCGCTCGTCAGCCACGAGGCGGTCGCCGAAGCGGCGGTGATCGGCAAACCGCATCGTACGGCCGGGGAAGCCATCAAGGCCTTCGTCATCTTGAAGCAGGGGTATCAGGACTCCAAGGAACTGGTGCAGTCGCTGAAGGACCACGTCCTGAAGGAACTTGGGAAGATTGCCGTCCCGCAAGAAATCGACATCGTGCCGTCGTTGCCGAAAACACGCTCAGGCAAGATCATGCGCCGCGTGCTGAAGGCCAAGGAGTTGGGAGAGGACGTGGGAGATATTTCGACTATCGAAGACTAGATGAGGCCGCGCTTCTTCAGATAGTCGGTATCGATGACCGGAGCCGGCTTGGGCGGGAGGACGCCGCGTTCCTGCAGCAACCGTTCGACGTACTTGCCGATCACATCCGCCTCCAGATTCACCTGATCCCCGACCTGCTTCAGCCCGAGTGTAGTCACCTTCGCCGTGTGTGGAATGATGGCCACGGCGAAGGATCGTTCGGTCACATCGTTGACCGTGAGACTGATGCCGTCCACGGTGATCGATCCCTTCGCCACGCAATAGCGCAGGATCTCGTTCGGCGCCTCGAACTCCAGCACCAGCGCGTTGCCGTCCTGCTGCCGGCTGCGGAGCACGCCAATCGCATCGACATGGCCCGACACCAGATGCCCGCCGATTCGCTCGTTCAATTTCATCGCCCGCTCCAGATTCACCGGAGCCCCCGAGGTGAGGGTGCCGAGCGTGGTGACCCGAAGCGTTTCCGGCGACACATCGACGGAGAAGTCATGGTCGCTCCGCGCAACGACGGTCAGGCAAGTGCCGTTCACACTGACACTGGCACCGATGGCTAAATCACTCATGACGGTCGAGGCCATGATGGTCAGCCTGGTGCCGGCCAATCCCTTGTTCAGGGCGGTGACTGCCCCCATCTCTTCAACGATGCCGCTGAACAATGGCTACGCTCCTCTGTTGGTTCGTAAGACATAGAGACAGAAACCGATCAGCCCGATGGTGCCCACGGCAGTGATGGCGCGCTGCATGGTTTCAAGCAACTCGGTATTCATTGCGGCGGCATTATACACGAGCGCGCGACAGTCCTCATCGTCGCCCAAAACCCCAAGGCGGCCAGCAGTTGAATCCCGGCAATCACCGCAAACGCCCCCTGGTAACTCACATGGGCAATGAGCAGCCCGGCCAACAGGGGCCCGCTCGCATGCCCGATGTCCATTACCGTACCTTGCATGCCCATCCCGGCTCCGAGCCGTTTGAATTCCGAACTGTCGGCCACCAGCGCCGCCGATGAGGAGGACACGACGGCCTCTCCAAAGCCGAACCCCGAAGAGAGCAGCAACAGGAGGGGGAAGGACCCAACCTGCGGGATGCTGATAAAGGTGACGGCGCAAATGAGCAATCCCAGCAAGATCAATGGTTGCCGCCCGACCCGATCGGAAATCCGCCCCATAATCGGCTTGGAAAGGAATGAGGTCAAGGCCTGCACCGTAAAGAGGAACCCCACTTCGCCGGGATTGAGCCCAACCGAGAGGCCATAGAGCGGCAAAAAGGCCATCAGGGCGCCGTTGGCAATCATCTTCGCCGCGTCCGTCGAGCTGGTGATCAAGACCCGCCGGTTCCGCGCCACGGCCCAAAACCCTTTCCCGATCTCAGCGATCAACGGACCGATTCCCTGCTCGTGCATCCGCGGAGGGGGCGGCTCCAGGTGAAGGCTGAAGAAAATCAGAATCGCCATGCAGCCGAACACGCCGGCCGTCACGAAGGCCGTGGTAAACCCCGCTTGGTAGACCAGCCATCCGCCGAGGAACGGGCCCAACAACGCGCCTGATTGTGTGCAGGCCGTATAGGTCCCCAGCGCCGCACCACGCCGTTCCTTATACAAATCCGCCACCGTGGCCAACGCGCTGGGAGCAAAGATCGCCGTCGCCAAGCCATGCACGAACCGTAATCCCGTCAGCACGTCGAGGTCCGAGACGAAGGGATAAAGGAAAGGCGGCAGCCCGAATGCCACCACCCCGATACGCAACAACATCTTGCGTCCGTAAATGTCGGAGAGGGCTCCGGACGGCAGCTTCAGGAGCACGCCGGTCATGGTCGATACGGACACGATCAACCCGATCTGTTCCGGCCCGGCACCCAGCGATTCCGCAAAGAGGGACAACACCGGCATCCGTACGAGGTTGTAGCTGATGAAGCAGAACACCCCCAAGGTGCAGAGATAGATGAAACTGCGCGCCGTCGTCATGGGCCCTTCATTCCGATTTCCTGAAGCGCTTGCTTCAAGAACGCCACCTCCTCGTCCGGCAAGGCCGGCGGATCCGTCGCCTCGAACCACACCTGCTTCGGTTGCGTGTGCATCATCTCCCCCAGACGACGAACCGCCTCGAATCCCTTGAGCAACTGGCGATTCACCACCTGACCGATCAAGGGTCGTAACAGCGACATCAGCCCGGAGAGAAACCGGTTGTCGAGCCGCAGGTAAGCGACCATCGTGCTATCGACGGACTCGCGTCCCTGGTGGTCCTGCACGGGGTGGAAGCGCAGAAGCACGACGGCCTTGCCGGTCACCCGGGGGAGAAACCGTCCGTCATGGCTACCCTGCGCGAAATAAATTCGCGTCACACCGTCGCGATAGAGCGGCTGAACGACGCCTTCGGTTCCCTCGCCGTCGGTCGCCCAAAAGGTCCCGCCTCCGCGCATCTCAGCCTTGTACAGACCAAGATCGAGACGATTCAACAAGGCGGCCGCCATGACCGGATGTTCCAGGAAATATTGATAGAGGGATTCGGACAGAGGCGCCCGAAGGGGTCCAAACTTGTTCGCCGTCGTGAATTGTTCGACGATCGGCCTGAGGCGGCAGGCCCACCCGGCCTCCAGCCGGTCGAGGGGAAAGGTCACACCCGCATGTTTCGTCGGCAGGGCACAGGATTCCGCGTCGGTCGTCGGGGGACTGACGGCGACCAGCGCAACCGCCACGACCAACGCAATCGCGCTGGGTCTCCCCGCCGCATCGGCTCCCATCATGACGACGGTGGTGGAACCGTGACCGTGAGCAAGACAGGAACGAGCATCCCCGAATCGAGCCTGAGACGAGCCTGCCGTAACAAGGTTCCCGCCTGAGGCGTCAACATCCCTTCAAACGACGGATGTCCGTCGGTCGTCACCACGATTGGTTGAGAAAAATCCACAAGATCCTCGTTGAGGAGCAACGTGTATTGACGAACCTTGTCGGTGCGCACCTCAATCCGGTTGGGCCCAGTCACCTTGGCCGTCAACCTGGCGTAACGACGATGGCGGATACTGTCGTCACGCTTATCGATCAGATCTTCGGAAAAGGAGGCGATCTCGTCCGTCGCATCGATTCTCACCCAGCCGAACGCCGTCAGGTGACTGGCCTCACGGACGACCGTGACTTCCTTCGGCGCCACCATACGATGCTGCGTATCGAACCACTTGACCAGGTCGGGCAACTCCTCGCGCGGGAAAAAGTGTCCGCCTGCCATCGCATGGGTCCGGTTATGTTCCCGGTAGATGAACGGGTACCCGAGGTTCTTCAATTCACCCGCCAGCTTCCGGCTCAACTCCACCGGCATCACCTGGTCCTGTGAACCATGAATGATGTACACAGGAGTCGTGCGGAGATTCTCCAGAAACGGAAACAGCACGTCATCGATTCCGCTGGCCATCGGCGCCAGGCCGGCAAACAGCGGCGCATGGTGCATCCCGATCAACCAGGCGCCGATCCCGCCGTTGGACATGCCCGTCAGGAAAATCCGGTTGGGGTCGATCCGATAGCGCTGCTGGACGGTCTGTATCGTCGCCAAAACCAGATCCTCCGCCCGTCTCGTGAACCAAGCACCGGCAGGATAGGTCGGACAGGCCAGGATATACCCTTCACCCAAACGCGGTTTCCAACGGTCCAGATAGGCTTCGCCAGTAAACCCCGCTCCGTGCAGACACAGGATGAGCGCATAGTCGCGGGTCGGCTCATAACTTTGGGGCACTGAGAGGCTGTACTGGTAGGTGCGATCACGAACGACGAGCTGCTCATCCGGCAACAACCCGACCGGTTGCAGTCCGTGAGGACGCCCCTTTCGCAGCAGGTCTTCCAGTGCCGACACCGTGGCATCCGGGCGGGTCACGATCGAGGCCAGCAGGGAGCGGGCGCGATCGCCGTCCTCCGTCGTGATGTATTCCCATACCTGTGCAGCCAGCTCCGGCGCAGCCGGTTCCTCCGCAGCCCAGGCGGTCGACGCCGTGCAGCACAACATGATGCAGACCGACAGGAACGCACGACCTCGATGGGAGAAGGCAAAACTGAGCCGAGCAAGCGGGCGGGACTGTGGTGACACGAGACTCCCTATTCGTTGATCACGTCGGCTTGAATCAGCATATCACGCCCTACCGGCTCGATGCGGAGATTCTTCAGCGGTAAGGCCTCCCGAAGCCGTCTGGGCGAACGGCCGCCCACCAGCCCCTTGGCGTCCTGCCCGCCGAGCAAGAGCGGAGCGACATAACACATGAGCCGCTGCGCGAGCCCGGCCTGCAACACCGCGGCATTGACCTCGCTGCCGCCTTCGACCAACAGGCTGGTGATGCCCAATTGTCCGAACCGCGCCCATAACGTTGAGAGGTCGACGCGCCCTCCGGCCTTCGGCAGAACCAACACGTCAATCCCGCGCCTTCGAAGCTGCGCAACCTTGCGAGTGGGGGCCGCTCCGGTCGTAGCAATGAGCGTATGGGCCAAGGTCTGCTCTTCCAGCACGGCGGCCTTGGACGGGATGCGCAGGCGACTATCCACGACCACCCGCAGCGGCTGTCGCCGCCTTGCGGATATCGGATCGTTCGGCAAACGAACGGTCAGTCTTGGATCATCGCACAGCACCGTGCCGACCCCGACCAGGATCGCATCCACCTCGGCTCGGAGCCGATGGGCATGGAGGCGGGCTGCTTCGTCCGTGATCCATTGCGACTCCCCGACGGCGGTGGCGATCTTGCCGTCCAGGGTCATTCCCGCTTTGAGAATCGTAAAGGGACGCCCGGTCTTGATCCAATGACAGTAGGCCTCATTGAGCTGCACGGCTTCTTGCTCGCCGCAGCCGACGACCACGCTGATCCCGGCCTCCTTCAGTTGCGCGATGCCACGGCCGCTGACCAAGGGATTCGGATCGACCATCGCCACCACAACCCGCCGGACGCCGGATCGGATGACGAGTGGAACACAGGGAGGGGTTCGCTTCTTGAGGTGACTGCAGGGTTCGAGCGTGACGTAGAGGGTGCCGCCTTTGGCCCGTGCTCCGGCTTGGCTCAAGGCGAGCACTTCGGCATGGGGTCCGCCCGGCTTGCGGTGGGAACCCTGGCCGACGATGCGACCTCCGCTCGCCACCACCGCTCCGACCATGGGGTTGGGGCTGGTCGAACCCCGGCCCTTCGCAGCGAGGCGAAGGGCCAGGGTCATGTACTCACGATCACGTGCGGACGGATTCACCGTTTCGAGCGGGTGGATCGGCGGGCAGCCGGCTTTCTGCCCCGCCGTGCCTTAGCAGGAGCCGGTTTCGCAGCACGCTTCGCCGGCTGGACGGCCTTACGCCCCGCAGGTTTCGATGCGGCAGCCTTGGTTCCAGCCTTGACCTTGCCGGACCTTGGCTTTGGTTTGGCTGTGCCCTTGGGCTTGGCATCACCCTCCGTAATGGCCACCTGGGCCGCGGCCAATCGGGCAATGGCCACACGATAGGGCGAACAGCTCACATAATCCAATCCCAGCTGATGACAGAACTCGACGGAGCTTGGATCGCCACCATGCTCACCGCAGATGCCCAACTTGATGTCGGGGCGCGTCTTTCGTCCACCATTGATCGCGGTGCGCATGAGCGCTCCCACCCCTTCACGATCCAGCACCGCGAAGGGATCGGTTTCGAGGATGTTGACGGTCTTGTAATGATCGATGAATTTCGCCGCATCGTCGCGGGAAAATCCGAACGTCGTTTGCGTGAGGTCGTTCGTGCCGAACGAGAAGAACTCCGCCTCTTCCGCAATCCGATCGGCAGTCACCGCCGCGCGCGGCAGTTCGATCATGGTGCCGACCAGATAGGAGAGCTTCACGTTGCAGCGCTTCATGGTCTCGGTTGCGACTTCGCGCACCAAATCCTTCTGCGCCTTCATTTCCGACACCATCCCCACCAGCGGAATCATGATTTCAGGCACGATCTTCGCGCCTTCCTTTGCCAACTCGCAGGCTGCCTCCATGATCGCCCGCGCCTGCATGCGCGTGATTTCCGGCATGGTGATGCCGAGACGGCAACCGCGTAGGCCCAGCATGGGATTGAACTCGTGCAACTCCTCCACCCGCGCCAGCAGCCGTTTCTTCTCTTCGAGCACCGACGCGGCGCCGCCGGTCAGTTCCAGTTGGGCGATCTCCACCATCAGGTCTTCGCGCTTCGGCAAGAACTCGTGCAGCGGCGGATCCAGAAGGCGAATCGTCACCGGGTACCCCTTCATCTCGCGGTAGAGGCCGATGAAGTCCTGCTTCTGCAGCGGCAGCAGCTGATCGAGATACTTTTCCCGCTCTTCGCGGGTCCGGGCCAGGATCATTTGCTGCATGATGAGGATGCGGTCCTCCGCGAAGAACATATGCTCGGTGCGGCAGAGGCCGATCCCCTCCGCGCCGAAGCCTCGCGCAATGCGGGCCTGGTCTGGTACATCGGCATTAGCACGGACCTTCAGACGGCGCACGTCGTCCGCCCATTTCAACACCGTGTCGAACAGCCGGTACTTCTCTGAATTGGCCGCCTCCAGCTTGCCCTGCAGCACCTGGATGACTTCGGATTCGACGACGGGAATATCGCCGGCATAGACGTTCCCGGTAGAACCATTGACCGAGAGATAGTCCCCCTCACGGAAGGTTTGGGTGCCGATCCGCACGCTTCCGCTATCCAACACTTCCACCGCGTCACAACCGGCCACGCAGACCTTGCCCATCTGGCGAGCGACGACGGCCGCATGCGAGGTCATGCCCCCGCGCGCCGTCAGGAAGCCCAGCGCGGCGTTCATGCCGTGAATGTCGTCGGGGCTGGTCTCCTGGCGTACGAGGACGACCCGGCTGCCGGCGGCCTTCATCTCCACGGCGCGATCAGGCGTCAGCGCGATTTGTCCGGCTGCGGCGCCCGGTCCGGCCGGCAGGCCCTTGCCTAGCGCCGTACAGTGGGACTCGGCCTTCGCGTCGAAAATGGGATAGAGGTACTGCGCGAGCTGGTCCGGTCCGATCCGTTGCAGGGCCTCCCGTTTGGAGATGACGCCTTCCTTCACCATGTCCACGGCGATCCGCACGGCCGCGATGCCCGTGCGCTTCCCGACGCGGGTCTGGAGCATGTAGAGCTTGCCCTCCTGGATCGTGAACTCCAGGTCCAGCATGTCGCGGTAATGGCGCTCCAACCGTTTGTAGGTATGTTCGAGGTCCCGATAGGCTTGCGGCACGTGTTTCTCGAGCTGGCGTACCGGCAACGGCGTTCGGATACCAGCCACCACGTCTTCCCCCTGCGCATTCATCAGGCACTCGCCAAAGAAGGTCCGCTCGCCAGTCGCAGGGTCGCGCGTAAAGGCTACCCCAGTGCCGCTGGTTTCGCCCATGTTGCCGAACACCATCGCCACCACGTTCACCGCGGTGCCCCAGGAATCCGGAATGCCGTAGAGGCGTCGATAGGTGACCGCGCGCGCGCCGTACCAGGACGAGAACACCGCGTTGATCGCCATGCGTAGCTGATCGAGCGGATCGTCAGGAAAGTCGCGCTTGGTTTCCTCCTTCACGAGTTCCTTGTAACTCGCGACGAGTTCCTTCAACGCCTTGGCATCGAGGTGAGTGTCCTGCGTCACGCCGAGGTCCTGCTTCTTGTGCTTGAGGATGTCCTCGAAGTGCTCGCGATTGATGCCCATGACGATGCTGCCGAACATGCCGATGAAGCGACGGTAGCTGTCCTGCGCAAAACGCTCGTTCCGAGTCTTCGCGGCCAGGGCTTCGACCGTCTTGGTCGTGAGGCCCACATTGAGCACGGTATCCATCATGCCCGGCATGGAGGCGCGCGCGCCGGACCGTACGGACACCAGCAACGGATTGACGGGATCGCCGAATCCGGCATGCATCGACCGTTCGACCCGCTTCAAAGCCTGCAGCGCCTGTTCCATCATGCCGGGAGGATAGGTCTTGCCGCGCTTGTAGTACTCCACGCAGGCCTCGGTGGAAATCGTGAACCCCGGCGGAACCGACACCTTCAGGTTGGTCATTTCCGCCAACCCGGCCCCCTTGCCGCCCAAGAGCTCCTTCATGTTCCCGTCGCCCTCGGCTTTGCCATCCCCAAAGTAATAGACGTATTTCTTGGCCACGCGACGCTCTCCTTCTGCTATGAGGTCAATGAGTCGGGACCGACTGGTGGGCGGCGGCTTCCAATCGCATGCGATAACGGGTGACAAGATGCCGGGTGACGCGGATGCCGCACACGATAATCGCCGCCACGAATGCCACGACCGCGAACAGCCGGTAGTCTACGAATGGTCCGTAGTCGAAATAGAACTTCCCGTCTGCGCCCTGCTTGATCTGCGTGTCTTTCTGAAACGTATGGGTCTTCCCGGTCGCATCTGCGAGATTGAGCCATTCAGAGCAGAACTGCACCGGATTTTCCGCGCCCGGCACCTGCTGGTAGGCCAGCCGGAGGCAAACATCCTGTCTGGGATCATAGATGTCCGGAGTCCGCACCAACCGCTCGACATTGACGCCGGTCACCCAGATGCCGAACAGAAACACCGCGTTGCACAGCACCATCATCACGACGCTGATGCCGGACGCGAACCGCCGAACTTTCTTGGCCCTCAACTCGGCCGCAGCACTGGCCTCGGACGGGTCAGGGGAACGAACTGACGTGGGATCCAAGGGCTCACCATTCCCTATGATCCTTGTACCACAATCAGCGAGAAATCAGCGAACGACATGAACAAATCATCGACTTCCTTGAGCAGCGAAAGCCGGTTCTCGCGCACCGCCGGATCTTCCGCATTCACCATGACGGCGTTGAAAAAATCGTCGATTGGTCCTTTCATGCGAACCAACACGTCCAGTGCCTGCCCGTAGTTCCCGGCCGCCATTGCAGCACGATACTGATCGCGGCTGCCGTGGAGCATCTGGGAGAGCGTGGATTCGGCCGCCTCGCGAAACAACCCCGGCTCGACCGGCTTCCGGTCCCACTGCTCCTTGTCCGTGAGACGATGCGCCCGTTTAAAGCCGACGATGAGTGGATCGAACTCCGCCCTGGTGGTGATTTGCTGCAAGGCCTTCATCCTATCAAACAGGTCCACGAAATCGATCTGCGACCGGTCTCCCGCATTCAGCACGGCCTCCATGACATCGTCCCGCAGCTGATGGGCACTTCTGCCGTAAAACCGCACACGTTCAAAAAGAAACCCGAGGGCATCCTGTTGGCTTCCCTTGGCAGGCGGAGGGGCCGCGCTGATCTGTTGTGCGCTCAGCGCCGACTGTGCCGCACGGAGCGCCTGGGACACATCCAACTTGAGTCCGCTCTCGATGATGATCCTCACGATCGCGGACGCATGCCGACGAAGCGCGAAGGGATCTTCGGATCCGCTCGGCACCAGACCGACGAGAAAGAAGGCAGCAATATTGTCCAGACGATCAGCCAGCGACAGCACCTTGCCAAGAAGCGTGTCGGGTAACCCGCCGTCCATCGCACGGGGCAGATATTGTTCGCGGATCGCCGCGCTGACCGCCGGAGATTCGCCGTCATGTTTGGCATACTCCCCGCCCATGATGCCCTGAAGCGTCGGGAACTCGCCGACAATACCGGTCAGCAGATCGGCTTTGCTCAGCTCCGCGGCACGCCGAGCCTCGCGTGCCAGCTCCGCATCACCGAGTTGCTCTGCCAGATGCGCGGCCATCGCCACGACGCGCTGAGTTTTCTGCTGTAAGCTGCCGAGCTTCTGATGGAAGGTGACCGCCTGTTGCTTGACCACGCGGTCGGCCAGCGGAGCCTTGCGATCTTCGTCGAAGAAAAACTTCGCATCGGCCAAGCGCGCGGCCAACACCCGTTCATTGCCTTCCCGGATCAACTGCATGTTCGGCAGTTTCATGTTCGTCACGGCCAAAAAATTCGGCAACAACTGGCCCTTCTGGTCCACCAAGGCGAAGTACCCTTGGTGTTCCTTCATGGAGGTCATGAGGATCTCTTTCGGCAGCGAAAGGTAGTGCGGCTTGAAGGACCCGAGAATCGTATGCGGATACTCGACCATGTACACAGCTTGTTCCAGCAGATCATCGTCTTGGTGGAGCTGGCCGCGTGCCGACTTGGCCAGCGAGGCGAGTTGCTCAAGAATCATGGCTCGCCGCCGGTCTTGATCCACGATGACCCCGTACCGCTCCGTTTCCTTGAGGTATTGGGCGATTGAACTGACCGCGAACCCCTTGGCCCCGGAGCGCTTGCCGCCCAATACCCGGTGGCCCTGACTCATCTTGCCGGCCTTGATCGAAGCAAACTCGATGGGAAGGACCTTGCCGCCGCACAGCGCCACGATCCAGCGGACCGGTCTGGCAAAGCGTACGCCGGTGTGGTTCCACTGCATGGCTTTTGGGAAGGATAGTTTGGCCAACAACTGGGGCAAGGCTTGGGTCAACACGGTGGCGGCGGCCTGCCCCTTCTCTTGCTTCACGGCAAAGAGGTACTCGCCCTTGGGCGTCTGCCGCACCTGCAACTGCTCGACGGGAATCCCCTGCCCCGCCGCAAATCCGATTGCGGCCTTCGTCGGTTGACCGGCCTGGTCGAACGCCACCACCTTGGAGGGCCCCATGGCTTCTTTCACAGCGGACGCCTGCTGTCGCGCCAACTGTTCGATCAACAGGACCAATCGCCGCGGCGTGCCGACGGTGCGGATCGAGCCGTAGGTCAAGCGGAGATCCTTCAAGAGCGTCGCAGCCATTTCCTGCAGGGCGCGGAGAGCGGGCGCCACGAACTGGTAGGGCAACTCTTCCGTGCCGATTTCGAGCAGCAGCTCGCTGGAACCGGGCGTCTTGGCTTTGGCGCGAGCGGGGATCTTCCGGTTGGGCTTCTGTGATGGCATCGTGGGTCCCGTCGGCCCTCTAGGTCCTGGCGGCCGGTTGCTTGATCAAGGGGTGCCCCATCGCCTCGCGATCGGCCAGGTACGACTCGGCGCAACGTCTCGCCAGCGCCCGCACTCGGGCGATGTAGGACGTTCGTTCGGTGACGCTGATGGCCCCCCGTGCGTCGAGCAAATTGAACATGTGCGAGGTCTTGATGCAGTAGTCGTAGGCCGGCAAGGTCAACTTCTTGTCCAGCAGCCGGCGACATTCCGATTCAAATGATTGAAACGTTGCCATCAACATGGGTACGTCCCCCTCCTCGAAGTTGTAGCGGGAGAACTCGACCTCGCTACGATGGTGCACGTCGCCGTACGTCACGCCATCGGTCCAGGTCAGGTCGTAGACATTGTCGACCTGCTGCAGGTACATGGCGATGCGTTCGGTGCCGTAGGTGATCTCACCCGTGATGGGATGGAGCGGGATGCCGCCGATTTCCTGGAAGTAGGTGAACTGGGTGATCTCCATGCCGTCGAGCCGAACTTCCCAGCCCAATCCCCAGGCGCCGAGCGTGGGCGACTCCCAGTCATCCTGCACGAACCGGATATCGTGTTTACCCGGGTCGATACCGAGCTGTTTGAGGCTTTCGAGATACAACTCCTGAATATCCGACGGCGCCGGTTTAAGGACCACTTGATACTGATAGTAGTGCTGCATCCGGTTGGGATTTTCGCCGTAGCGCCCGTCGGTAGGACGACGGCAGGCCTGCGGATAGGCGGATCGCCAGGGTTCCGGACCGAGGGAGCGGAGAAAGGTCGCCGGGTGAAAGGTCCCCGCTCCCATCTCCAAGTCGTAGGGTTGATGGACCACGCAGCCACGGTCGGCCCAAAAACGATGGAGGGTCAGGATGAGGTCTTGGAAGTTCACCGGTCGTCCAGATTCCGCTGAGGGCCCGTGGCCGTCGCCGAAAAAGCAGCGCTGAAGCTAGCAAGAACCTAGACAGGGTGTCAAGAAAGAGCGCGTCCGATTTCAATAAGTTGCACTCGACTTCCTGACTTGAAACAGAGCAGGGGCTCGTTTATTCTTCCAATTCTTGAGCAAGTCACTAGACAACTCGCGATGAAGTTCTCGAAGAAAAGCGAATATGGGCTTCGCGCCCTCCTGGAACTCTGTGCCACCTATGGCGGCGGGGTGCTGCAACGGCATGAAATCGCCGAACGCCAACATATCCCGGTGGAATTTCTCGAACAGATCCTCCTGGCCCTCAAGCGTGCCGGACTGTTGGCCAGCCGCCGCGGGATCAGGGGCGGGTATGCCCTGATTAAATCCCCGGAGGACATCACGCTTGGGCAGGTCATTCGCATTTTGGACGGCCCCCTGGCCCCGATCAGCTGCGTCAGCAAGACGGCCTATCAAAAATGCTCGGATTGCCCCTATGCCACCAAACCCTCCTGCCCCCTCCAGCAGGCGATGGGAGAGGTGCGTGATGCGATTGCCAATGTGCTCGACCATTACACCCTCAGTCGATTCGCCCTGACCAAACAGGCGGAAGGATCCCCATGCGCACCATGATCGGCCAGACAGTCAGCCTGTTAACCGTGACGGCGGTGACCCTCGCATCTCTGTCACTCCTGCCGTCGCCCCTCGCACAGGCCGCCGACAGCCGCGAACTCATCCTGGCAGCCTACAGTGTGCCGAAGGAGGCCTACGAGCGGCGCATCATCCCCGCCTTCCAGAAACATTGGAAACAGAAGACGGGGCAGGACGTGCGCATCCGCAGCTCCTATGGCGCGTCCGGCGCGCAGGCCCGCGCCATCATCGGAGGGTTCGATGCCGATGTGGCCGTGCTCTCCGTGGAGGGAGATGTCGACCAAATCAGCAAGGCCGGTCTGATTACGCACGATTGGCGGAAGGCGCCGCACGGCGGCATGATCTCCGCCTCCGTCGTGGCCTTGGGCGTTCGAAAGGGAAACCCCAAGGGCGTGAAGGGTTGGGACGATGCCGCGAAGCCGGGCGTGGAGGTACTGTACCCAAATCCCAAGACCTCCGGCGGCGCCATGTGGGACATCATTGCCATTTATGGAGCCGGTCTGAAACTCGCCGAAGCGCACGGCGGCGGCAAGCCGGTGACGCCGGACGCGGCCGAAGCCCAGGCGATCGACCTGCTGACGCGCATTCAACGCAACGTGAAGGTGATGGACAAGAGCGGACGGGAATCGGTGACCACCTTCGAACGCGGCGTGGGCGACGTGATTGTCACCTACGAAAATGAATTGCTGCCGCGCGTGAAGAGCCAGCGCCCCTATGAAATCGTCGTGCCGGCGGAAACTGTCTGGATCGAAAACCCGGCCACGGTGGTGGACAGTTATGCGGACCGGCACAAGGTGCGCGACGTGGCGGAGGCGTTCGTCGCCTTTCTCCATGGACCGGAAGCGCAAGCCGCGTTTCTCGAATTGGGCTTCCGTCCGCTCGATCACACCAGTCCCGGCGCCGCGACGTTCCCGCAGCCGGCGAAATTGTTCACGATTGCGGAATTGGGCGGTTGGGACCAGGTCAGCAACAAACTCTTCGGCCCGCAGGGCCTCTGGACGAAGGTCGTGGAAGACCTCGCGAAGAAGAAATAACCGGCCTCCACCAGGAAGCGAGACCATCGCGTGACTCCCCACCTCCTCCTGAGCCTCGCCCTGCGATCCGCGTCGGTCGGGTACGTGCTCGTGCTGATTTTCCTCCCGCTTGCCGCCTTGGCGCAGCAATCGGTCATGGCGGGCTGGGATCGCTTTCTGGAAGATCTATCGGCGCCCCAGGCTTCCGCGGCTCTCTGGCTGACGGTCGAAACCGCCGCGATCGCGACGGTCATCAACGGGATCCTGGGCACCCTGTCGGCAATCGTACTCGTGCGATATGAATTTCCAGGGCGATGGCTGTTGAACGCCTTGGTGGACTTGCCGTTTGCCATACCCACGCTGGTGGCAGGCCTCATGATCGCCGCCATTTATGGCCCGACCAGCTTCCTGGGCACCTGGCTCCAACAAGGCGGCATGGCCGTGTTGTACAACCAACCGGGCATCATCCTGGCCATGTTGTTCGTCACCATGCCCTTTACCATTCGTTCACTTCAACCGGTGTTGATGAGCTTGGAACAGGATCAGGAAGAGGCTGCCTTTACCTTGGGCGCTAGCCCTTGGACGACCTTCTGGACAGTGACCGTGCCTTCTGTGCTACCGGGGTTGCTGACGGGCGTGTTTCTCACGTTCGTGCGGGCGCTCGGCGAATTCGGCTCAATCGTGATCGTGGCCGGCAACATCCCGATGAAGACCCAAGTGGCCTCGGTGTACGTGTACGGCGAAATCGAGAGCTACAATCCCCAGGCCGCCACATCGGTCTCAGTACTCATCCTGCTCATCTCCTTCATCGCCCTGCTAGTCTTGGAACGGTTGACGCGTCGCCCCGGCGAACGGTTGCCACGCCTGCTCCGATGGAACCTTGAACAGGCACCCGAGGGACCGAACCAGTCCTTCACCTCCAAGGCGGTGTGACTATGCGGCGCGTCCTGATCGGCATCGTCTCGCTCTACTTTCTGGTCCTGCTGGTGGGTCCGGTGCTCTACCTGACCGGCCAAAGTTTCGACCAGGGCCTGGCGGCGTTTTGGACGGAAGTGACCAGGCCGGAGGCTCTGCATGGGTTCACCCTTACGGCGGAAATCACACTGATCGTGCTGGCCCTGAACCTCGTCTTCGGCACGATGACGGCGCTGGTTTTGGTGCGCCAACAGTTCTGGGGGCGGAGTCTGGTGAGCGGCGTCATCGATCTGCCCTTCGCGGTGTCCCCCGTCATTGCGGGATTCATGCTGATCCTGCTGTTCGGACCGGACACCCTCTTGGGGGCCTTCTTCGGTCAAGCCGAAGTGAAGATCCTCTTCGCCCTGCCGGCAATGATCCTTGCGACCCTGTTCGTCACGTTTCCGTTCATGGTCCGGGAACTCACGCCCCTACTCCAAACATTGGGGACCGAGGAAGAGGAAGCGGCAAGAACATTGGGAGCGAACGAATGGCAGGTCTTTCTGAAGGTCACGTTGCCGGCGCTCCGCTGGGGCCTGGTGTACGGCGCGACGCTCACGGTCGCGCGCGCCATCGGCGAGTTCGGCGCGGTGTTGGTGGTGTCCGGCAACATCCTGTTGCTCACCCAGACCGCGACCCTGCACATCTATCAAAGTTACGTCGATTTCAACTACGTGGCGGCCAATGCGGTGGCGCTGACCCTGCTGGCAGTGTCTTTTGCAATCCTGGCGCTGCTGGAAATCGCCAAGGCGCGAGCCGACGCGACGGTGGCGGAAGCGGGAGCACAGTAGACCGGTGAAGATTCAGGTACGCGGGCTTACCAAGAAATTCGGATCGGCCACGGCGGTGGGCGACGTGTCGTTCGACGTCCAGGAGGGCGAGTTGCTCGGCCTGCTGGGGCCCAGCGGCAGTGGGAAGACAACGGTGTTGCGCCTGATTGCCGGCCTGGAGGTCCCGACTGCGGGCGAGATCTTCATCGACGGCAAGCGCGTCAATGACTTGAGCGTGCAGGATCGGAACATCGGCTTCGTCTTCCAGCATTACGCCCTGTTCAAACACATGACCGTGTTCGATAATATTGCCTTCGGCCTCAAGATCAAGAAGTGGGGCAAGCAGGAGATCGCTCGGCGCGTGCAGGAGCTCCTGTCTCTCATGAGCCTGGAAGGTTTGGGGGGCCGGTACCCGCATCAACTATCCGGCGGCCAGCGACAACGCGTGGCCATCGCCCGCGCCCTGGCGCCACGCCCCAGCGTGCTGCTCATGGACGAACCCTTCGGGGCCGTCGACGCGAAGGTGCGGCAAGAGCTGCGCGAGTGGCTCATCCGGCTGCACACGGATCTGAACGTGACGAGCCTTTTCGTGACCCACGATCAGGAAGAAGCCATGGAAGTCTCCGGCCGGATCATCGTCTTCTCCAAGGGAAAATTGGAGCAGGCCGGCTCTCCCGCGGATGTCTATGAGGAACCGGCAACCGAGTTCGTGGCCCGCTTCATCGGCTCGATGAACATCGTGGAGGGAACGGTGCGGCGAGGGCAGGTACAGGTGGGTTCACTGGAGTTTCCCGCCCCTGAATTCCCGGACGGCCAAACGCTGCAAGTGGGCTTCCGCCCCTACTACGTGAAGGTGGCCGAAGACCCGACCCGCTACCGCCAGCAAGCCAAGCTGCGACACATTTACTTTTTGGGCGTAGCCTATCGCCTGGAAATCGAGACGACCGACGGGCTGATCCTGCGATCACGCATGAACAAAGAAGAATTCCGCCGTTGCCGCTTCACGGTGGGACAGGCGGTCTCCTTTGCCGTCACCCACTTCCGCATCCTGCCGCAAGAAGGTGCGGCGGCACAGCCGGGAGCCGGAAGCCCATTGACCGGTCCGCTGACGCCGTGACGGCCGCAGCTCGATTGTCTATTTGACCTTCCGAAGATGAATTAGCCCGTCCGCCTGGAAGGGCGCGGTGATCACACGTTCCCCTCCCCCGACGAGTGGGTCGCCCGCCCCCTGCCGTCCCGTTTCCAGATCGACCCAGTCGACCGTAAAGGGACCGACCGATCCGACAAGGTTGATGGTGATGGGGCGAGTAGTCCCCGCCGCGCTGAGCGGATTGGCCGGCGCAGACACGTAGACCAGGTATTCCTCCCCGCGCTCCGCGAGACAGTACCCAGTCGAGGCCAACTCGCCCTGCGGCGTGAGCCGTTGTAGGTCGAGTTGGTCGGCCCAGCGACGCGTCTCCCCCATCGCCAGCCGCGCGCGCTCGTGCTGCGGTTCGTTCGCGACCGGCTCCCCGATCGTCAACTCGTGGACGGCACCGAAGGGGTCCATGTAAATCGGATTGTAGCCGCGGAAGAAGCTTTCCCAGACGAAATTACGGTCGCCGCCGATTCCATGGATGTGATCGGTATCCAGAATCAGCACCTTGCGCCCGTCGGCCACCGGTGGATTGCGGGCATACTTCGTATAGCCGCCCGGTGAGATCCAGTCGGCTTCGCTGTCGAACAGAGTGGCATTGTCACCGCCGCCGAATTCGCCCAGCTGAAAGAAGGTCATGCCGACCGGATGGGTCATGAAACCACGGTCGCGCTCATACCGTTTGATGAAGCGGATGAAGTGGTATTGCCAGGGAACCGACTCCGGCACGGCTTCGTTCACGACCTCATACAGCACATTGTCCAAATCATGGAGCGTGTCCAACACCTGCCGCACATAGGCCTCCTGCGCAGCGAGGACGAGGCCTGACGGAGCGCGTTGGATCTCCGTGCCGACCCCATCGTGATCGTCATCCCCGTCGATCTCGTTCAAATTGTTCGCCCCGTTGAACGGGTGGGCTAGCCATGCTCCTCGCTCGGAGACTCCAAATCCTTGGAACAGCATCACGGAAACGTATAGCCCTCGCTGCCCGGCCTTGATCACCCGGTCTCGGAGCCGTTCGAAATATCGTGGGTTGAAGCGAACCAGATCGACTCGCGGGCCGCCGTCCAACGCCGCACCAGGACCGGTTCTCAGATAGGGAAGAGGGCTGACCGGATTTGCTTCGGTCGGTGGATGCAACAACCACCCTCCTGAAGACCGCATCGTGTCGCTGACCCACAGCCGAATGAAATTGTGATTCAGCGTGACCAGTCGATCGAGATAGGCCTGGTAGTCGAACGGCTCCGTCACATCCTGAAAGCTTTCCCAATGGTGGGAGCCGGTCAGGTACACGATCCGATTCTCGGCATCGGCGAAGTAGCGGGGGTTCTCCGGCGAGACCCGCAAGGGACCATGGGTCCGGAGCGGCACTTGCCCTTCAGTCGCGAACGCACCCTCTCCGCCGACACCACCGCAACACCAGACCATCGCGAAGACGACGAGCAGAAACAATCGACGTCCCATGCTTCCCCCCAGAAATCGACGAACGCCGCCTTCCACTGGTGATACGGCACAGGATCTCGCTCGTCTAGCGACCGGACCCGCACGACACGCCAGGCCCCAACGTGAGCCGATAGGCATCGGAGTGGAAGAACTGCGGCAGCGGAAACCAGATCTCCTCATCCACCACTGGAAGGTCGTAGTCGAGGGTGGCGACAGGAGCGACCAATGGGCCGGATCCGACATCCGGGATCTGTTCCGCGCACAGATGCACGATCCCGGCCTGCCAGGACGCGGGCGCCTTCTTGAGGTTCTTGAGGAGCAGCTTGGTCGATTCCCCCGAGCGGTCACCGTTCTTGCCCAACAACAGACGCAGGGTCCCCGACTCGTGATCCAACGCAGCCAAGGCATGCAGCTTCGGATCGTCGGTCATGATCGCGAGCCTCGCACCGACCATGTCGGCATAGGTCTGATAGATGTGCCAGGCCGGCCGTTTGGAGAGACGATCGACATACAACAATCCATCCAGGGTCGGGTTGTCGCAGGTGTTCTCTACGCCGTCTCGGCTGGTGTCCTGGGGATCCGGCCAACAGGCTCGCATGGCGCTCTGAATATCCGCTCGTTCATAGGCAGCAATGACTCCCGCCGTATAACCGGCGCCGGTCCAGTATTCTTGTCCCAGGATCTCATTGACGGAGATCGGCCGTTCAAGACCACGCGCCTTGAGGTATGTGCGCAGGTCGCTGACGTAGGAGAGGGCTTCAGCCGGATCTTCATATTCGTGATAGGCCACGACATCCGGAAACAGCCCCTGTTCCTCGCTCCACTGGAGAAAGGGCTTCAGCAACCGATAGCGGCTCACGCTGGGGCCGACGATCAGGGCCCCCGGGATTCGCTCCTTGATGCGGCGATAGGCCAGCCGCCAGCCCTCCTTCAAGCGATCGTTTTCGTTCATCGGCGAGGCCGCCAGGTCCGGCTCATTGTAGATGTCCCAGAGGACCGTCAGCCGCCGCTCCGTCACCTGATCGATCAGCCGATCCACATGGGCCAACCATGGAGCGAAGTGTCCATCCCGCCCGATCTGATTGATGTCGAAAATCTGGAGCGCCAGGTGTTCGAAGACCAGCCCGAGCGTGAGTTGAAACTCCGTCACGCCGGCCAGCCGCAGCCGTTCGTAGTTCTTGAGCACATACCCGGCGTTCCCGCGAAAGCTCGTCGGCTTCAGGGGCAGGATCAGGTCCATCGGTGGGTCGGTCGGTTCGATGCTGACCAAATAACCGTTGGCCCGATGGCCCATCACGCCCTGTTCGGCACCGAGATCGACCGCAATGGTCCCTGCCTCGCTCTCCACGGTCGTGAACGAACACAGCAGAAAGATCCACGCAGCGGCGATACAGGGCAAAGAGTGGACTCGGGCCTGTCTGGTCATGGATGGAGGCAGGATGTTCACGGTATCTGGGAAGGTTGTACTGCGGCAAGAGAGGAAGGGTCAAGACGGAGAGCAAGGTCATGGGGCGTGAGGGAGGCAGGTTCGAGCGGGGAACGGAGGAGGGCTAGTTGCGGTCGAGATCCCAACTGACGATATCGGCGTTTTTCCCCTCGCCGCCGGCTGCGCCATCGGCGCCGAAGGAAATGATTTCGAACTCCCCGCCTTGCGACGAAGGCGTGGCGTATTTATAGGGGTTCCCCCAGGGATCGACCGGGACCTTGGCCAGGTACCCGCCCGCCTTCCAGTTCGGAGCCGCCGGGCCGGAGGCAGGCCGTTCGACCAACGCCTTCAATCCCTGCTCGGTGCTGGGGACGTTGCCATTGTCGAGCTTATACAATTGCAGAGCGCTTTCGATGTTTGCGATTTGCGCCTTGGCGGCAGCACGCTTGGCGTCCTCTGTCCTTCCCATCACCCGTGGAATCAGCAGCGTGGCCAGGATCGCCAGGATCACCACCACGATCATGACTTCGATGAAGGAAAATCCTCCGCAGCAACGCAACCCGCGCCGGGCGCCCTGTGCGAACCATACTGTGCGAATCTGTTGCAGCCCCATGCGCAGGATGCTCCTTTCATCGGGAGCCAGGCGGCCACAAGCCCCCTCAGCCCGGCGGCGAATTGTAACAGACTCTTCCCGAAGACTGTAGCCGCCCCTCGTCGTGACCGACCAGACGGCCCTGGCATCACGGTAGAGTCAGTTGGTACAGGATCACCCCTGGTTTGAGTCGCGCACGCGGCAAGACACTCTGGTGCATTCGGAAGGTCGGAAGGTCGGCCACGGGTGTAATGGCTTGCACAACAAGCCCGACCGCACGACTGAAATCCGGGACGCTTCGAGGCCCCACCAGAAACGCCGTTGCCCCGGATGACAGCACATCCGCCAACGAGCGCAGGTCGGCGGTGAGCGCCTCCGGCTGCTCGTAATGGGCGAAGGGAATCCAGTCATGGGCCAAATCATACCGCTCCGCCGCACCCTGCCCGGTACCCTCGTCACAGGGTTTCATGCGAACCTGGGCCAGCCAATCGAGTCGTTGGGCACGAGCCCAGAGATTCCAGAGGGCCTGTGCCTGTCGTTGCGCAAACGCGGGATGACGATACAACACCGTACAGGCCCGGGGGCGGTCGCTCGGCAGGCAGGCGGTGACGGCGGCATCGAATCCCCTGATCAACTGCCGCCCCGCGCGCGCGACGCGCACGGCCAACGTGCGATCCTGCTCGATGAGGTCTTGCAGATAGTCGGCCACGAAGGGCTGCGTCGGCAACTCCCCGATCTCCTGCTCATCCTCAGGATACAGGAGGACGGCGCCGAACGCCTCCGACGGGCTGACCGACGGCGGAGCCACGCTGAACAGTTCCTGCCAATTCATGAAAGAGGGCGCTGGCTCGCTTGGCGCTGGTTCGGTGACCGGCCCCCACCCGGCTTGGAGCGGAATCGGCTTGACAGCGTTTCCGTCCGTCAACAGGACCTGCTCTCCCTCGATTGCCAACCCTCGTCGGCAAGGCGCGAGCCCAGCCCGGTCCAGGGGATGATAGGAGAGCCCCGCCGCATCGTCCCAGCAGGTGGCCTTCAACATCCGCCGCCCCTGGATCGTCACACAGAGGTGGTGCGATGGCTCCATGTAACGTCTCGGCGGGTCCGCCACCGGGGTCCAGGTCACCATGTGTGAACGCGGCGGATCCATAAACAGCGGAAAGGGATTGCCCCCGCCGGTGAGCTGCGGCGCGAAGAACTGGCTGAAGAGGCGATAGGCCGCCTCGGACGGATAGGTGGGAATGCCCCGATAGCGCAGGATACGCGGTGACGTCGTGCCCTGGTTCTGATCGTCGTACAGCCCCCGAATCAGCTCGAACAGGGCCGAGCCTGTTCCGGGCAGCAGAGAGAGGAATAGTTCGACGACGGGCAGAAAGTCGATGGCTTCCCAATGCATGGCTCCCATACAAGCCATGAACCGCGCCTCGTCGAACGTGCCGCCCGGCAGGAAAAAAATGGCGTCCTTGCGATGACGGATCGTCGCTGTTCCCTTCACGTTGATCGTCATATCCTGATCGCTATAGAAGAATCGGATTTCGTCCAGCGGCACCTCGAGGGCCTGCGCCGCCATCCCGCGCAGATCGTCGGCCCGCAAGCGTTGCCAGCCCGGCTTCCGCGACAGGTCCAGGCCCATCTCGTTGACCAGCCCACCGGGAACCAGGCCCACCCAGGCCCCCCAGTCGAGTTGCACCCTGGCGCGCGTGAGGCGCAGGTTGCTCCCCTCCGTACCCCACTCGCATTCGTGCAATGGATGTCCGCCCGGATCGGTTGCCAGCAGGCGACGACCATGGTCGCCATAGACGATCAGATGTCCGGTCGCACGGCGCACGGTGGTAACCGCGGCCGCCTGGAGGGCCGCACGGTTGGACGGAAAGGCCAGAGTCCCGGGATGGCTGAGGATGGTCGTTATCGCGTGGTCGAGCGGCATCTACTCGCGGATTTGGCCGCTCCCGAGGACCACGAACTTGAAGCAGGTCAGTTCTTCCAATCCCATCGGGCCGCGGGCGTGCAGACGCGAGGTGCTGATGCCGATTTCAGCCCCCAAGCCGAACTGATACCCGTCGTTGAGTCGCGTGGAGGCATTCACCAATACGGCAGCCGCATCGACCTCTCGCACGAATCGCATCGCCCTGGGGTAATCCTTGGTGAGGATCGCCTCCGTATGTCTGGAGCCGTAGGTCGCGATGTGCTCCAGTGCCTCGTCCATATTCTTGACGATCTTGATGGCTAGAATGAGGTCCAGAAACTCCCGCCCGAAATCGTCCGGCGCCGCTTCCTTGACCTCCGGACAGAGTTGGATCGTCTTGGGACAACCGCGGACCTCGACCTTGGCGTCGGTCAGCTTCTGCACCAGGGCCGGAATCCAGAGACGCGTCATACTCTGGTGAACCAAGAGGGTTTCCATCGCGTTGCAGGTCGAGGGACGTTGGACCTTCGCATTGAGGCAAATGCGCTCCGCTTCCACCGGATCGGCATCGGCATCCACATAAATGTGACAGACGCCCTTGTCGTGCTTGAGGACTGGGATCGTCGCGTGTTCGGCGATGGTCTTCATGAGCGACTCGCCGCCCCGCGGGATGAGAAGGTCGATGGCCTGATCCTGCTTGAGCAGAAGATGTACCACCTCCCGCTCCGGACGATCGACAAAGGTAATCGCCCCGGCCGGCACCCCGGCCTTTTCGGCCGATTCACTCAGAATCCGGGCAACGGCCGTATTCGAGTGAATGGCTTCCGATCCGCCGCGGAGGATACAGACGTTTCCCGACTTGAGGCAGAGGGCCGCCGAGTCTGCCGTCACATTGGGGCGCGCCTCATAGATGATGCCGATGACCCCGATGGGCACACGCATCCGGCCCACTTGCATCCCGTTCGGCCGCGTCCACATCTTCGGCATTTCGCCCAAAGGGTCGGGCAACCGGGCAATGTCTCGAATGCCCGCCGCCATGCCCTTGATGCGCTCGGCCGTCAGCCGAAGCCGATCACCCATGGCCTTTCGTTCGGGCGTGGCGTCGAACTGTTCGAGATCCTTCTCATTCTCGGCCAGCAGTTCCGCCTCGTGCTCCTCCAGCGCATCGGCCATGGCCTGCAGGGCCTGATTCTTCACCGAGGTCGAGAGGCTGGCCAGGCGGCCAGCCGCGCCCTTCGCTTTCGTGACCACCGTCGCTACATAGTCTTCAGGGGAGAGAGGCTCCGGCGCAGCCGGTTGTTCCGTCGCGGGGGATTGGGTGAGATCCTGTTCCATGTCGTGAATTCCTGCCGTCGGACCGCGTGGCACCCGAAGGCGCCGCGTATCGCTCAAGAGGGTGGAAGAAGACGCGTACTCTGTCGCGCGACAGGATACTGTGGGGTTTGGAGTCCGGTCAAGGGTTGCGAACGGCGCCGGGCTGGCCTGGTCCGCCGGGCGGCTGAGCGCCGGGAACGGGACCGCCCGCACCAGGCTGCATGGGCATCCCGCCGGGAGAGAGGCCCATCATGGGCGGCATCAACATGGACTGGGACGAGGGGTTGGGATGCTGGAAAATCCAGTCGTGGTAGGTCTTGCGGCCTTCGAAGTGCCGGATCGACAATGGGAAATCACGCTCCTTGATCGGCTTAGCCTTGCTCTTGCTGCGGACCCCCATGATACCGCCGGTCGGCGCCCGCACATATTCCCAGTCTCCTCCGTCGATCGGATCCCGATAGATTTTGCGCAAATAGGGTTTGGGCACTCGCGTCAGATCCGTGAGGGTCTGGGGGTAAATTTCCGTCGTCATGATGCGCCCGACCTTCATGGAGGCCGAATAGAGGGCCAGGGCGTTCTGGATTTCGATCCCCTTGGCCATGAGATCCGCTTCCTTCTCCCGCTGCACCATAACCCTCCATTGTTTGGCCGCCGTTGAGGCCGAAAGGCCGATCAGCACGATCATGAACATCAGCGCCAGGTAGGTGACCCCTCGGTTGTTGCGGATATGGAAAGGGCCGGTTGTCATGAATTCAGGGTCGGCGGCGAGAGGCTTGCTTCACTGGGTCGGTTGATCAGGCGCGCTCGGTTCATCGGTCACCGGAATCACCTGGGTAATCTTGGACCCCACGTCTTGCAGGGTGATTTCCGACGCCGAGACCGCCTTGACGAGCACCTCCCCACCGATGGTCTCGCCGGCCTGCACGAGATGCATCTCCTCATTCTTTACCAGAACGGCCATCGTCTTTTTCTTTTGGGGGCCGTCTCCTACGGTCATGAACCCCACGTACCGGAATTGATTCAGTTCCGTGGCAATCCGCAGTCGCTCGATCTCCTCGGCCGTCGGCCCCTTGGGCCCCTCGACCACCGGTTCTTCCTCGGGCTCTGGAGGGGCCGCGGGCGCCTCGACCTTCGGTTGAGGACGGGCTCGCCCCTTCCGTGGAGGGGGCGGCGGTTCTACCGGAGGGGTGAGGCTGGCAAAGATATTCCGCGGGGTCGAGAATGTCGCTTCGCGTTGCCCCTTGATGGCCGCCAACCGATCCAGATTCACTTGCAGGGTCACGGGCGCGGCGACGCTCGCCGCCTTCCCCACCACCTTCGTCCCACGAACGTTCTTCAAGGGGACATGAGCCGGCTCGTCGGAGTGGCCGAATTGCCAGATCAGGAGCCCGACCCAACCTACGACCAAGCTCATGAGCACCATGACCTGATTCTTATTGGTTCGATTCATAACAATCAGGGCGCCGGCGCCTGGAGGTGTTCCCCCCTGAGGTAGGTCGAGATCCGAATGTTGAAGGTCAACAATTGATCTTGCACGTTGCCTGACCGGACCAGGTTCAGGTCCTCAATGAACAACAACTCTTCCGCTGATTCGAGATTGTACAGAAACCGCCGCAAATCCTCGTAGCGGCCGGTGACGGTCCCTTGCAGCACGGCCTTGGTCGCATCCGGCACCGCCGTTTTCTCGGTCTTATAGGACAGAGCCGGCAAGGTGACTTGATCACGTTTGGCCTCTTCCGTCACACCGAGGGCCAAGGGCGCAAAGTCGCGAAACAGGGGTAAGACCGCCCACACCCGCTGCAGGTCCATCTTGGCTTTCTTGGCCTCCTTGTGGCGGGTCAACTGGTGGCGCGCCTTCACCCATTCCGATTCGAGCCGGACCTTCTCCTGCTCGGCCGCTCCCAACACGAAACTGTGAATGCCGTAGCTCACCACACACAAACTCAGCACGAACCCCACCCAAGGGAGGATCGGCGCGTAGGGTTGCCGCCAAACATCTTGGAACCGCTCGAATCCCGGGATCATCATGGGTTATGGTTCCGATACCGCAACGAAAGATCGAACTCGACCAAGCCATTGCCCAGATCGCGATGCTGGCCCAACACTGGATCCTTGAATTGCGGATGGTCCTGAAACGTGATGGTCAAGGTGGTGACGTCTTCCAAGGCCCTGGCTGAACCGGTCAGCATGATCGTGGAATTGGCGGGATCGAGGCGAATGCTGTTCACGGCGATACGCTGAGGAATGGCCCGCTCCAATTCCGTCAAAAACCTGGTCCAGGAAAAACTGCGTTTCTCGATCAACTGATTGGCGAACTCGATTTCTTTGGGCAACACCTGGAGCGACGTTTCCGACAGCTCGATACCCTGCTGCTGCGCCTCCTTCAGCAATTCACGGTCCCGATCCAGCACCTGATTCAAGGCCGACTCCATGGCTTCGACCTCCTGCCACACCAACCAGGCTTGGGACACGTCCCAGAGCATCACCACGCCGAGTATCCCGGCCATGACCATGATGAACAGTCTGGCCGGAGCCAGGTACCACCGGTAACGGTTGCTCATGTTGATGGTGAAGAGGCCGGTCTTGGCCGAAGGTTGCCCCAGACGCAACAACAGATCCCGCACAGACCCTGCCAGGGCTCCCAACGACATCCCCTACACCACCCCCGCGATCGCCGACAAGGCGGCACTCGTTTGCGGACCGGCGATGGCGCCTCCGCCATACTGACGGACACGGTCCCACTCCAGCCCCTTCACCGGCACGCCCAGCCCCTTCTCCAATTGCTGGTGCAACCCTGCGTCGATCAGCTCATCCGCCACGAGCACCGTCTGGGTGATGGCCAAATCCGGCGTCTGCTGTTGGCAAGCATAAATGGAGTCGGCACATTCCTGCACGATACGGTCGATGCTCGCCTGCCCGCCTCCTGCCCAGGCTCCGCTTCCGGCCCCACCCTGCAACTTGGAACGCAAGAAGACGAGCGCGCCGTTATGAAAAATAAAGGCGGTGACACAGCCGTCGGTTGCGTTCACCCAGAGAAAATCCGCCGTCAGACGACCCGCTTGCCAAGCCCCATGCGCCCACAGATTGAAGAGGCGAAGACTCGCGACGTCCACCTCCTGCGGAATCAGCCCCGCCGCTTCACATACGGCTTCATATTGGGCCAGCACCGTCTCCTGCACCACCACAGCCAGAACCGTACAAGGACCGTCACTGGCGCCGGCCGGTTCGGATAACACTTGCGAGAAGACCTTGGCACCCGCCAGCGACAACAATTGCTCCTGGCCGAGCCTCCATCGCACCAAGGCGTCACGCTCTTCCGAACTCCACGGCAAGTCCTGCAAGCGCAAGATCGCCAAACGCACGGCCAAGTCGGGCAAAATGATCGTGGCGGCGCGAGGAACCCCGGCCGCCGAGGGACGCGACGCCGACTGCGACGCAGCGGAACCGGCGATGGCCCGGATGTGCGACTGCAACTCCTCGGGCGAGACGATGTTCTGCTCCAACGGAGACAGCCGCATTACGCCCTCGGGCAAGGCCGACACGACACATTGGTACCGGGGCCGCCCGCGCCAGTTCCGATGCACTTCCGCCCACGCCAGATCGCGCGCGCCGATTTTGAGGCAGTACTGCGGTCGACTGGTGATCCAATCCCACATGGGTCAACGCTCTTCGCTGAACGTCACACGGTTGATTTCACGCAGCGTGGTTTCGCCGGCCAGCACCTTCTTCACGGCCGATTGTCGAAGGGTAATCATGCCATCCGTCACCGCGCGATAGCGGATTTCGGAGAGCGCCCGATCGGCCAGGATCATCTCCTTGATTTCGTCGGTCAGGTCCAAGAACTCCGTAATACACTTTCGGCCTCGATAGCCGGTCTCATGGCATTCCGAGCAGCCTTTTCCCTCATAAAACGGTTGACTCTTGTAGTGCTCATAGTCGAGACCGGACTCCTCGGCCAGCGCCTGATCCAGCGTCACCTGGTGGCGGCAGTCGGGACAAATCACGCGAATCAGCCGCTGCGCCAGGACACAGGTCAACGCAGCTAGAAAGTTATAGGAATCGATGCCCATCGAGGCGAACCGACCGATGACGTCGAAGACGTTGTTGGCATGTACGGTGGTCAACACCAGGTGACCGGTCAGCGCCGATTGGATGGCGATCTGCGCAGTCTCGGCATCGCGAATTTCTCCGACCATGATCTTGTCCGGATCGTGCCGCAAGATCGACCGCAAGCCTCGCGCGAACGTGAGGCCCTTCTTCTCGTTCACCGGAATCTGCACCACACCGGGCAACTGATACTCCACAGGATCTTCGATCGTGATCAACTTGTCTTCTTGGATGTTCATTTCGCTGATGGCGGCATACAACGTGGTGGTCTTGCCGCTGCCGGTCGGGCCCGTCACCAGCACCATGCCATAGGGCCGTGTAATGGCACGGCGAAAGCGCTTGAGATCTTCGGGATTGAAGCCCAGACGGTCCAATCGCAGGCTCGAGACGCCGGTCGTGATGGCCTCGCGGTCCAGAATTCTGATGACCACAGACTCACCGAACACACTGGGGAGGATCGACACCCGGAAGTCCACGGTTTTACGATCCAGGCGCATGCGAAAGCTGCCGTCCTGCGGCACCCGCCGCTCGGCGATATCCAAGTCGGACATGACCTTCAGGCGGGACACGAGGGGCGGGTGAAGTTTGACGTCCAGTGGATCCATCGCCGAGACCAGAATCCCGTCCACACGGAACTTGACCGTCGTGGCCCGGTCGGTTGCCTCGATATGAATGTCGCTGGCTCGACGCTGCATGGCGCTCAAGAGAATCGTGTCCAGCAGTTTGACGACGGGGCTTTGGTCTTCGCCGAAATGATCGACGGTCAGCACCTCTTCTCCCCGCTCATCCTCCTTCACGAGGACTGAACGGTACTCTGCTTCCAGTTCACGCAGGGCCTGGCTCGATCCTTCGCTACGCTCCAAAGCCGCCTGAATGGCCGTACGGGAACTCACGACGTACCGCAGGGGCCGGTTGAGGAGAATTTCCAACTCATCGAGCGCAAGCAAGTTCTGCGGATCGGAGATCGCGATGGTCAACACCCCGTTCTCTTCCTTGACCGGTACGAAGGGATGGCGCCGCATCAATTTCACGGAAATGGTGTGATAGAACTCCGAGTCCACCCGGAAGCCGGTGAGCGGATCAGAGGGAAGTCCGAATTGGGCGGCCAAGGCCTGCGCCAGTTGTGTCTCCGAGATGGTGCCTTCCTCGACGAGGGCTTGGCCCAGGTTCGGCGTGTTTCCTCCAAGACGAGCCACGGCCTGGTCCACGGTCCGCTTCGGCAGAATGCCTTCGCGGACTAACACATCGGCGAGCGACGGCCGAGTAAGATGACGCTGCATGATCATACGAACATCCTCCGAACCATGGCGGAGTGCCAAACGATAAATTCAGGGTGTGTCATAGACTACCTGTTATTGAATGGTCCCGGCCATCTGGAAGATCGGCAGATACATGATGATCACGATGCCTCCCACAAGGAGTCCCATGACGAGCAACAGAATCGGTTCGATCCACGTGGTCAACTGACTGAGTCGCACGTCGAGATCCCCCTCATAAAATTCGGCCACGTCCCGCAACATCGGCTCCAACGACCCGGTTTCTTCCCCCACCGACAACATCTCGATCGCGAGTTTGGGCAGAATGTGCGGTCGCTCGATGGCCGCTGCCAGCGTACTCCCCTCGCGGATCTCATTCACCGCCGATACAAGGCCTCGGGAGACGAACCGGTTTGAAACGGCGCTGCGAGCGATTTCCAGCGCCTCGACCAGGGGTGTTCCTCCGGCCAACACCGTAGCCAAGGTGCGCGTCAGTTGGATCGTATGGTGCTGCACGAGGATCTGCCCGATCAGCGGCAGCCGCAGAAGATGCCGATCCACCGCCAACCGGCCAGCCGATGTCTGATACCAGGCCCGCCCGAGGACCGTCGCTCCCACCAGAACCACGGCCACCGGGATCAACTGCGCCTCTCCTGCATGAATGACGGTAATCAAGATGCGTGTGGCCGCCGGCAGACTAGCGGACGATTCCCCATAGACCGACACGAAGGTAGGCATTACGTAACTGAGTAGGAATCCGACGACTCCGATGCCCACGACGACCAGAAACGCCGGATAGGCCAACGCCTTGCTCACTTTTTGTCGCAGACCGATCATCAGCTTGAGATACGCGATGTAGCGCTGCAGCACCTCCGGTAGATTGCCGGACTGCTCACCGGCACGTATCGTGGCCAAATACAGATCTGAAAAGTAGGTGGCGTGTTTGGCCAGAGCTTCGGAGGCGGAGTGACCGCCGCGAATGTCTTGCCGCACCGCCTTCAAGGCCTCACGAAAGGGGGCGCGTTGGGTCCGGTCTATCAGCAGGTCCCACACCCGCAACACCGGCAACCCGGCCTTGATCAACGCCAGGAGCTCTTGGTTGAAGACCAAAAAATCCTGCAGCGGCAGTTTGCCCCAGCGGGCGGCGATAAGTCCGGGCACACCGAACCCCGCGCCTCTCCGAGCAATGCGAAAGACTAACAACCCGTCGGATTCAAGTTTGGCGCGGACGAGTTGCTCATCTTCACCTTCGATTTGCCCCTCAAAGGTGGTGCCATCCGCGCGAGCCGCTCTATATGCGAACACAGCCATGGGTGCGATCGATGAAACAGGTCTCTCGACAGCCGGCCTATTGGGCCACCGCCGGTACGGTGGTCGATTCCGATGAGGGAGGATCCGGCAAGCGGAGCTTCCGACCGGTCAAGAGGCGACTATCCCGCAATCCATTCAGCACACGGAGAGTTTCCATACTTACGTTATGACGACGCGAAAGATCCCATAAGGTGTCCCCTGCCTGAATCGTAATCGTTCGAGGAATCGACTCCGGGTGGGTACTGTGCGCCTGCGGTAACGCTCCCGTCGACGCCTGCCTCGGTTTGGCAGGAAGAGAGCGGAGCGCGTGCGCCATGCGTTCCCGCTCCGTTCGCGCAGAAGCGAGTTCCTCTCGTTGCAACTCGATAATCTGGCGTGCCTCCGTCAAGCGCCGTTCCGTCTCGCGCAACATCCCTTGAAGTCGCGCCCGCTCCAGTTCCACCTCAGCCAACTGTTGCCGTTGTCCGTCCAACTCCGCCCGCAAGTCGGCGGCCGTGCGTTGCGCATCGCGAACTGCGATTTTCAGTTGATCGACGGTGACCTGGAGATCGGACGGCTTCGCATCAGGAACCGTCTCCATTCGAGCGCAGCCCCCCCAGATCGGTACGAGCAATATACTCGCCACGCACCAGCCGAATCGAAGGCTGACGGAGCGACGGGCGAAAGAACGAGGCAGCCGCATCAGGGTATACATAGCCATTACCATTGGTTGTAAGGAACTCCGTTGGTGCCGACTAAATCGGACCCGGAGAAGACGTCGACCATCCCCTCCTCCGTCTCATTCACCATTTCCTGCCAACTGTCAGCCGATCCGGTCATGGGGTCCGTGGGAACACGACGCAGATAACCGGCAGATACCAAGGCCGCGATCGAATCCGGATATTTCCCTTTATCGGCCCGATGTTGATCGATAACGTCGCGCAGCGAAAACAAATCCTGCCGCAACGCGCCTTCCTTGGCCTTGATAATGGCGGCTTGATAGGAGGGGACTGCCAAGGTGGCCAAGATACCCACAATGGTGACCACGATCATCAATTCAATGATCGTAAAACCCTGGGACGAAGCCAGCGCCGAGACGGTTCTACCAGTCTCGGTACTTTGTCCCATCAAGCGCGACCTCTTGGCTGGGTGTCGACACATCGTAGACATCTTCTCCACACCAATCTTTTACGCCGGCCGGATCCCGATAACAACGCAGCTGCCACGTCGGCGATCCCGTCATGGGATCCGGGGGAATCGAGCGCAGATATCGCTTCACTGTCGTCCCCTTGATGCTGGCTTGCTCCCCCGTCAGCTTGATACCGAGAAGCACGTCCAAGGATTTCGGATATCCATAGGGACCGGTCACATCTTTGCAGCTCAACCGATTCTTGACACAGGCCGGACCGGTGAGCGTATCTCCGTCTCGCGCCCATTCCAGATGGAAGGTATCGATGGCCGCTCGAATGATGCGCAGGTTTTGCCGGAGTTCGATCTCTTTCGTCCGTTTGGCGGACACCTTGGTAAAGGGCAGCGCCACCGAGGCAAGAATCGTGAGGATGGTCAGGGTGACGAGCAGTTCAAGCAGGGTGACGCCGGACTGTTTCACCGCACCCTCACCACTCCTTTGGCTTCGCCCATGCCCTCGGATGTGCCGACGCCATCTCGCTTTGTGGCTTGGAGACGCAAGGGTGTCACCCCAGGAGCCTTGGCCATCAACGTAAGCCGGAGGAGGCGGCCGTCTTCCTTCGTCGCAGTCGCGGACCGGTGCAGACGTAATTCCACCACCCCGTCAGGTGACTGGGAGGCCACGGCTACGGCCGCCTTTCCACCTTCGGTGCCTAACACTTCCCCTTCCGCAGCTTCTCGAAACTCGATGACCTGCGGATCAAAGTCCAAGGTAAAGGTTTCCGTATCCAGTCCCTGAACATGTTTCGCCATGACGTCGAGGTGGAACTCCTTTCCCACCTGAACCACCGTATCCGCCGGTTGAATGGTCAAGGCCAAGGATAAGGGAATGGGCTCCAGCACGGACGCTTCTCCCTTTGACTTCTTCGCGGAGCTTTTCTGATAGACGGTGCCTGCCTCGCCGGCGGCAGGCACACGTGCGGAAACCTTTTTCGGCTGCGGCGCGAACAAGGGCGACGTGGCATAAACGGACTCGGTCCCCGACCAGAACGCCTGCGCTTGCACGCTCGGAGGACGCATCGGGTTGACGATATGGGGAGTGATGGTCAAGATCACTTCCGTCGTGACCCGCTGGGTCTTGAACGAGCTCAGCAGATTGCCAAGGATGGGGATGTCCCCGATCCATGGAATAGTCACCTTCGTTCGCCGGTCTTCCTCCTGGAGCAAGCCTCCCAGCACGATGGTTTCTCCATCACGCACATTCAACATCGTTTCAGCCGATCGGTTGCCGAATTTGAACTGCGTGATCGGCGGCGAGGCCTGCAGAAGCACCTGATCTCCCAACCGAATGACCTCGATCTTCATCTTGAGCGAGAGTTCATTCCCTAGATGGATATTAGGCTCCACCGTCAACTTGACGCCGGTATCGCGGAACTCGATGGAGGTCACGGTCGAGGTGGTGGGCACGGCTCCGGTCGCGGCCTGCCCCGGCAGGACGTTGGTGGTCGAGAGCAGGATCGGCTGTTTGTCGCCGATGTTGACCTCGGCTTTCTTGTTGTTGATGACACGCACCTTCGGAGCCGCCAGAGTCTTGGCGTCGGTGACCTGCTTGAAAAAATCCAACTGCACGTTGGTCGGCAGTTTGAACAGGTAGCTGTCCTTGCCCAGACTCGCAAGGTTCCGATAGGTCAATTGTTGGGCGATGTCTCCGGCGATCGTTCCGGCGAATCCGGGCGGGATCAGAGCTCCCGCGATCTGCTTCGGATAGGACAAGCCATAGGTCTGATCAACCGTCCTGTTGACCTCCAGCACTTCCACATCGAACAGCACCTCCGAATCCTCGCGATCATTCGCTTGAATGATCTTCTCCGCCAATTCCACTTTTTCGGGTTGGTCTCGCACCACAATCGTATTCAGCGCTTCATTGCCGTGAATATGCTTCACGTCCAACATCGTTTTGAGGAGCGCCACCATGTCCTTGGCCTTCGCCGACGAGAGGTAGAAGGTCCGGATCATCAAATCCTGGTACTGTTCCTGTTTCTGCTTGGTGTTGGGGCTGATAATGAACAGAGCCGGACCGGCCTTTTGCGCGAACAAACTGTTGCTGTTCAGCACCAACGTCAAGGCCTCATCGAACGGCTTGTCTTCCAGCGACACGGTGACCGGGTCGTTCCGCACATCCTTGTCGAACACGAAGTTGACCCGCGCAGCTTTGCCCAGCGCTTCCAGCACTTCTTTCAAACCGGCATTTCGAAATTGCAGGGTGACGGGCTGCTTTTGGCGGTCGTCACGATCGGTCGCGTGTTGGAGTTCCGAGAGTCGCGCAACCCCTTCCAGCGCCTCCTTGAACGAGGGATCGAGTTCGACGGCGCGCCGATATCCCTCCATGGCCTCGCTGAGCCGCCCTAATTCAGCTAAACGTTCCGCCTCACGAAACCGATCCCGAGCCTCCTTGAGACGCAGAGCCTCCGTCAACCCTGACTCATGTTCCTTGCTCGTCGGTTCAATCGTCAACGCGCGTTTGAACTCGTCGGCGGCCGATTCCAGCTGACGCTCCTTGAGCAACTGCCGGCCCCGCTCTTCGTGCATGGCCGCCGCTCGCTCTCTAGCGATGGCATATTTGTTCTGCAAGGAGGGTTCAAATGGATCGTCCTTCAGCGCCTGTCGATAGGCAACGCTCGCCTCCTCCCAATTCCCGGCAGCCAGATGCTGATCGCCCCGTTTCACATCCGGAGAGTTGAAGGTGCCGCAGGCGCTGAACAAGAGAGCTCCGCCTATACCTGCAAGGGTGAGGAACGGAGTGGCGTGAAACCAACGGCTGTCGGCAAGACGGGCCGCGCAGAGGGAGGAACCCATAGATCTGATCAGCAAGTTTGCAACCTCTCTCATATATCAAACTCAATTAGATGCAACAATTGGTTTCTCGCATGGCACAACACGCGAAGGAGCCCTTTCTCGAACCTCTTTCGGTAGAAACGAGGTTGGGCCTTAATGCAAGGGCTTCTCGATCCGGCTCCCAAGGAAACCCCTAGGACGCCGGATCAGGCCACTGACACCTGGAGGAACGGGCGGATCGACGAGACTTCAGCAGACAGTCGGGAGAGAAAGATGTTGGAGACTCCTTCGGGTTCCACCGGCAGACGGTTACAACCTCCAATACTTCACTGATCCCGGCAAGGCATCGGGAGTCAAGACACTCTTCACATCGACCACCACATTGTTGCGCTGCTTGCGTAGCGGCCGGAGCAACTCCTGCACCCCCATCTGCAGGTATTCGCGATGCGCCACAGCCAAAATGATGCCGTCCAATTGTTTGAGTTGATCCCACAAAGACAATCGCAGGCCATATTCCCCAACGGCTTCTTCCGGCTCCGCCAGCGGATCGTGAACCATGACCTGAATGCCATATTCCTTCAACTCGTTCACGATGTCTGGAACGCGGCTGTTACGCAAATCCGGGACGTTTTCTTTGAAAGTTAACCCGAGCACGGCGACTTTCAGATCACTCACCGGGCGTTCCACCTGGCTTAAGAGTTTCATGGTCTGTTCGGCGACATATTTCCCCATACTATTATTGATGCGCCGACCGGCCAAAATAACCTGTGGATGATACCCCACCGACTCCGCCTTGGCAGTCAAATAATAGGGGTCGACGCCGATACAATGGCCTCCTACCAGCCCGGGATTGAACTTCAGGAAGTTCCACTTGGTACCAGCCGCCTCAAGTACCGACTTGGTGTCGATGCCCAGACGATGGAAAATGAGGGCCAACTCGTTCATCAGGGCGATGTTGAGATCCCGCTGTGTATTTTCAATAACCTTCGCCGCTTCCGCCACCTTGATGCTGGATGCCCGATGGATCCCGGCCTTCACCACGAGTGCATAGGTTTGGGCGACGATTTCCAAAGACTCTTCGTCCTGCGCCGACACCACTTTAATGATGCGCTCGAGAGTGTGTTCCTTATCACCGGGATTAATACGCTCCGGGGAGTATCCGATTTTGAAGTCGATGCCGCTCTTGAGGCCGGATGCCTTTTCAAGAATCGGCAGGCAATCCTCTTCCGTCGCACCGGGGTAGACCGTCGACTCGTATACGACAATGGCACCGGAGGCAAGGTTCGCTCCAATCAGCTCGGAGGCCTTCTTCAGGGCGGTCAGATCAGGCTGAAGGGCCTCATTAATCGGGGTCGGGACTGCGACAATGATAAAGTCTGCAGCCTTCAGATCACTGGGCTCCGATGTGTATCGAACGCGGCTGGCTTTGAGATCCTGCGAGGACACTTCACCCGTCCGATCAACCCCCTTTCTCAGCTCATCGACCTTGGTCTTATTGATATCAAACCCGATCACTGCTGTGTACTTGCCGAACGCGACGGCGATCGGCAATCCGACGTAGCCCAACCCCACCACTGCAATCTGTCGCTGAGTCTTCTTTGGCATGTCACTCCCTTCGTCGCTCGACATTGCGCCTGGCCGACGCGTAAAAAAGAATGGCAGAATACGTCTAATCCGTCAACGATTTCTGGTGAGAGTTAGGGGCGAACGCTCCAATCACCACTCAATGAGGCGAGATTACCGTTGACCTTGAGACCCACGAAAAGCTATACGTGATTCTGTTTTCGCCCCTGCCGCCGTAGCCCAACTAGGCTACATATGCTTCGCTCAAATCACCACACACCTAGTCTCTGAAACTAGGGAAGCTACTTCGCCCCAAATGGGTCATTGAGTCCAAACGCACATGCAGTCCTCAACTGGACAACACTACCTCGCTTTGGATCATGTACGGGCGATCGCTGCGCTTTTAGTTGTCACATGGCATTTCATTCACGGCTCGACCGGATTCCCCATCGCTTTTGACTACTCACCGAACCTTTTCCTGCTCTCCCTCTTCGATGAAGGACACACTGGGGTCGCACTGTTCATGACCCTCAGCGGCTATCTATTTGCGAAGCTTCTGAATGGGAAAACCATCGACTACAAAGCCTTCTTGTGGAACCGCGCACTTCGCCTTCTGCCGCTACTTACAGTCGTCACGGCAGCGAGCGGGCTCTACCTCATTGTTATGGGAAAGACTAGTCCGAGTGCGTTCCTGCAGACCGTGACATCCGGAATCCTGTTGCCTACTCTGCCCAATGGTGGCTGGTCCATTACCGTCGAGTTTCACTACTATCTCATCCTTCCTCTCTTATTATGGATGCTCAGACACTCCCGGTGGTTACCTGCATCGGTGCTACTGCTTTCCATCGCATTTCGTACCATCATGCATCAAAGTACAGGCGAGGTTCAGACATTGGCATATTGGACCATCATCGGACGTATCGACCAATTCGTTTTGGGAATGTTGGCATTTCAATTTCGACTACACCTCGCGCATCGCCATGGAATGGTCGTTCTTTGGCTGGGATCGTTCGCAGGCTTCTACGCATATTTCAATGCGCTGGGGGGATTTATGGCTGCTCCAGCATATCCCTCTCCCAGCAGTCTTTGGGTCCTTCTGCCTACGATAGAGGGTGCGAGTTATGCGGTCGCCATTGCCTGGTACGATAGCTCCTTCTCTCCACCTAGCAGAGGCTTTTCCAAGTACCTAGGGTATGCAGGTGCCTATTCTTACTCCATCTATCTCATTCACTATAATCTTGTGTTTCGAGCGGCTCGATTCATTGATCAGCACATCATGAGCCTCACGAATTTCTATGTGGCTCTCGCCTGGGCGCTGTTTTTCTTCCTACTCATGGTCGCGTTAGGGCATTTCAGCTTTCGATATATTGAGTCGCCATTTCTTCGGCACAGAAAACGATATATTCATTCGTTACGCGATAAGGAAGTATCCAAAGACCACCCAGCGCAGGATAGTGCTCGTCTGTTACCTAGCCATGTAGTCCCCCGCAGCCAAGCGCTTTACCGCTCGCATAAACATCCGGAACCGCATACCGCCGCTACACCTCTGAGGAACAAATGACGTTCTCTCTGCAAAAACCTTAGCTCAGAGGTAACGATTTTGTTCCACACTGACCTCTGAAGACCACAGGGCAAATACCAAGCCAAGACGAGACTTCAAACCGGTAGAGGGTTAACGAACAAGTGACTCCTTAACTTCGAAGCATTTGCATGGTTCTCGGTCCTGTTGTAATGTGAGGCACTCGATGGCACATAACTTGCTCGATTTATGCCCTACAACTTTCTAATCGAGCCGGCCCATTGAGGCTTTTTCACTGCTAGAGAAATCACGTCGACAGTAAGCCCTACATCTGCTGACACACCAATAGAGTGTCCACATCCGACTGGGAGACTAATCATGGAAGACAACTCCGCATCGCAGACATCGAGAGGATGGATGGTATTCATGGTGCTAATAATCACATGGACGCCCATTCTGAACCCGCTGTCGAGTTACAGCGCGGGTGTATGGACGAATGAGCCAACGGGAGCCAGTGTGGTACTGGATTGCCCGTTCAACAGTGTGAGCGGATGCGGAATTCTGGATGCCTATTCATCATCTAGAATCGTCTCTGATTCAGCTGCTCCTGTCTCAGCAACAAATGTAGTGCAATCTACTATTTATGCCGGTAATTCAGCGGGCGGGATGCAGCTCAATTACGTAACACCGCAAGTCCATCGTCAGATGTATGTGGGGTTAATGTGGAAAACTAATTCACAATTCCAAGGCCGTCAAGTCGGCAATAAACTCTTTTTTATTCGAGGTCCACAAAATAATGGGGTCTTCTTATTCAACAACGCAGCTCTAAATGGTGGAACTGGTCTATTAATTTACAGCCATAATAGTGCAAACTTGGACAATAGCCATACGTGCTCGTTAGATATGGGGTTGGCATGTTTCCCTAATGTCGGACCAGGGATTCTAACGGTCGGCGCATGGACGAAAATTGAAGCCTATATCAAGGCCAGTACCACGAATACCTCCAGAGACGGAATCGTACGGTGGTGGGTCAATGGTGTCCAGGCAGGAAATTATACGAACATGAATGTCGCTTCCCTTGGCATTAATGAATGGGTCTGGTCAGAAACCTGGGATGGTACTGTCAATCCCATGCCAACGGTTGATTGGAGTCACTTTATTGATCATCTCCACATCTCAATTCCTGGAGGCGGCAATTCCTCAGATCAGCCTCCTGGCCCGCCGGCAAGCCCCACATTGCGAAGCGTGACGACGCCCTAGTATCCACTGCTGCTCTCTTGACGGTCAAAGCTGCTCACAAAGCTTTGACCGTCTTCAACACCACATCCAGCGCTTGTATCGTGGCCAAGTGATGTCCTAAGAAAATCTGGATTCGCTTTGGCAGCCGTTTCAAAAAAGAGCGTTGGTAAAAATCAAGCCGTTCGATTTCAAACCGAGCACGCGAGTAATAGTTGTAATGACTTAGCTCGGTCGCGCCATCTACCGTAAAATACTCAAACGTTCGCTCAGTGAAGAACTTCACGTGTGTGGGATCCTGGAATGCGCCTGCAGAATTGTAATACGGAACCTGAATATGCACGATGCCGCCCGGCTTAGTCACACGCCAGAGTTCTTCCATGACCAAAATGGTATCAGGAAGATGCTCTAAGAGGTTGAACAAGACACACCGCTCAACGCTGGAATCCTCGAATGGCCACGGCCGGCTGGATAAGTCACAAACTACACTCACACCAGGCTGAGGGCTAATATCAACTCCCATATGCCCAGGAAGCGCAGATTTTCCACACCCCAGATGTAACTTAAGCTGACTCATAAGGCGAATCCCTTACCGAAATTACACGAATTGAAAGATGGTCCTTGGCGGGAACTCAAGAGAGCGCACACTCGGCAGCCACTTTCACAATATCCTCAAGTAGTCGAGACTCTCCGCCGCATTTTTCAGCGTATCGCCTCCCAGCCTCAGCCGTCTTTCTGCGCAATTCATCGTCCTGCCATACTCGACGGATTGCCACAGCCAGGGCCTCCGGATCCTTTGGCACCACAATCACCGCTTCGTCAGTGAGCATCCCTCTGGTAGCCAGCCCCTCTGTAACGATGACGCACTTATTCATCGCCATTGCCATAAGGTACAGGCTGAGCCCAGGAGCATACATCGTGCTGGGCAGCAACGGTACCACCACAATTTTGGCTCGCCGGATGTACCGCACCCAACTCTGCTCTCCCTCATTCTTTGTCACAGCCAGATTGGCAGGCAGATTTGCAAGATCCACGTCGGTGGCCGACCTCTTTAGGAGCGCTGCTTCTTCGAAAAGGAGAAGTCCAGGATGGTCAACTCTCCTCATCGCCTCGATAAAGGTTGGAAAATCTCGATAGCTTCGCCCGGCGGTAAAAACATACTCCTCCATCGCCGACGATCGATCATCGGATGACATCGTTTCCCAATAATTGACCTTGAATGGTATGAATTCACACTTGGCGGGAGGGATTCCATAGATTTCCTCATAGGCACGCGTATCTTTAAAGTGGAGAATGAATCGATCGACCTTTCTCAGGAATACCCGCTTGAGCCGAGCAAGAATGATCTGCTTCCAGCCATGAGGGCGTGACAATATGAAATCAACTGCCACGACCTTACAGGGCATGAATGGTAAAATTGACTTCATTACGCAAATGCCAATAACTCTCCAAGTTCCACCGGTCAGCACGACGACGTCTTTCCCTATGGCAGAGAAGAACAGACGCAGACCACCAACCAACGTTTCTTGATCGCCTGCATATTGACTTACTACACAGAAGTGATCGGTTTTGATCCCATCTAAGCGGCGCAAATTTGAGAGCATTCTGATGGAAGTGAGACTAGACATCTAACATTTCCGAAGCAAATTCTGTAACAGCTCGACTAAGTCTTATGACGGCGGGTGGCGGTGTCTCGAAATGTCCTTCCCCAGCCTTTTCGCCCAAACCCTAGAAAGCCCAGGATCTCGATCGCTAAGCGCCATGGTAGAAATATTGCAATATATGGAATTCCCGCGAGAGTTTTTAGTGGCGACTGCGTATACATGATTCCCAACGCAAAATACGCTGCAAGAGAGACGAACACCCCGACAGACCATAGAAGCAAAAAACTCCATGCCGGCTCATGGTGGACAAGCAGACTGCAGCCGACCGCAAACAAGGCCATCGAAGCCTGACTTGAATAATTTGGACAAACCAAAGTAAGTGCACCATCAACCAGCTCTATCCTACGTTCAGCGAGCCCTCGCAAGAACAGCCGTCGTGCTCCATTTGTCATGACTGCATATTTTCCGGTTGCCCATCGAAGCCGCTGATGTGCAGCCTGCTTAAGTCCTTTGGACTCTTTGGCAAACACTCGGGCTAGCGGATTGAAATGGATTCGAACATTGCTTAACAGCAACGAAACCGAAAACTCCCAATCTTCGGCTACTGAAAATGCCGACCACCCATAGCGGTCGACAACCTCCCGGCCGAGACACATTCCGGTACCACTCAGCATCGCTGAGCCACCAAAAGCTTCCTTCCCGCCATAGAACAGGAAGTTACGTAGTACACTGGTCACGGCAATAACTCGCGTGAACGGACTTTCCCATGGATTCGAGAGATAGTTATACCCCTGCTGGACGGCATGCCCCGCAACCAAGGCATCATCAAATGCCTCCAGTAGATGGGCATCAGCTAGACAGTCCGCATCAATGATCACAAGCGCGTCAAACTCGATTGAGGCATTTTTCAATTGCTGCATGGCCCATGACATCGCCGAGCCTTTCCCACCTTGCCCCTCTGACCTTTCCAAACAGAGCGCTCCACCCTCCCGAGCAACACTTGCAGTTGCATCTGCACATCTATCAGCAATCACAACGGTCTGAGCGAGATGCTTTGGATAGTGCAACTCGGCAAGGCTTTTCAACGTGTACGGCAAACCGTCTTCTTCATTGTGCGCCGGGATAAGAATTAAGAACCGAGTGGTACGTGTTCTGGATGAACCTGATCTCGCTTTGCTGACGAAAATGGCCAGAGCAGCATGCACAAGCTGGTAGCAGGAAATAGCGGTAATAAGGAGCAGAACTAGTGAACATATAATTCCCAAAATGTTAGTCATGAGATTCAACTAGTAAATTGTAGGAATTCTTCCTTTTCCAAGAAGGCTTTGGTACAAGCTGAGCGTTTTCGAAACCATGCGGTTTGCCGTAAATTCAGACTCTACAGTACTACGCCCGGTTCTGCCGATCCTACCGGCAAGGGTTTGGTCTCGATGCAATTCGGAAACCGCATCAGCCAAGCTCCATGGATCGCCTGGCTCGACCAATAAACCATTCTCACGATGCGTGATAACTTCTGGGATACCCCCAACTCGACTTGCAATGACCGGACGGCCGAGTGCCAACGCTTCCAATAAAACCATTGGAATACCTTCGTGGAGCGAAGGCAAGACAAAAACGTCCATCATGTTGATGAAGTTCGCGACTTGCTCCTGATGGCCAGTAAAGATTACTGCATGTTCCACTTCCAGGCGCCGGGCCTCAGCCTGAAGCTGACCGAGCAGAAGACCATCTCCAACCAAGAATAATTTTGCATTCGGAAGGAAACCACGGAGTAACTTAAATGCTTCCAGCAGGACACCGTGCCCCTTCACCGGGACAAGGCGACCAACTGCTCCAATTACCATAGTTTGATCATTGCAGTGCCACCTTTGCAGCATGTGCGCCCTGGGAATCGTTACTCGTACCGTTTCAAGATCGACCCCATTATGGATTTGCGCGACCTTATCTGGCCCATGCGATTGAACCAGATTTGCGTAGATGTCACGTGAGACGGCAATAACTTTTTGGGTGCACAAGCTGGTTACACATCGATCGGCTAGCACGTAGCCGGCCATCTTTACATTTTTTAGTCCATGGAAAGGTTCCGGCAGACCGTGAACGACTCTGACGACGGCTGGGACCCCCAAACCCCGTGCCACAAGCGACGCCAAAATTGAATCCTTGTACTTGTGAGTATGCACAATGTCCGGACGGATTGTACGGAACGCTCGTGCAAGTCGCCCTGCGATGCTTAACACATTATGTTTTGTTTCTGATATTACGATGGGAGGTATGGAAAGCTTTCGCAGCTCATCTGCCAGCCGCCCTTCATTGAAAAGCACCACAGACCACTCGATTCCGTCAACACGAATGGCCTCCTTTAGAAAAGAAACAAGCTGGGCTTCTGCCCCAGCCCACAGATCTCCCATTGCCACATGACAGACTTTTAATGGTACAGGCATGTCTCGTAGAGCGCCTCGTACCTCTGTACCATCGTGGCGAGGCTAAACGCTCCATCTGCCCGGAGCTTACCTCTCGCAGAGAACTGAGCAGCCAAGGTATTGTCTGTGAGGACTGTAATTAGTTTAGACGCCAGTGCCTGACTATTATGCGGCGGAACAAGAAATCCTGTCTCTCCATCCTGCACTAATTCAGGGTTACCGCCTACATCCGTAGCGACCACAGGTTTCCCTGCACTCATAGCCTCGAGAATAGCCATCGAGAGCCCCTCTGATAACGAGGGCAACACAAAGACATTCAGCATGGCAAGAATTCTTGGGATATCTTGGCGAAGGCCGAGAAAATGAACTCGTGGTTCCAAACCCAGTCGACGCACACGCTCCTTCAGTGCAGACTCAAGCTGCCCTCTTCCCGCAAACACAAACGAGGTGCTCGGGCAGGCCTGCAAGACCGTTGGGATCGCATCGATCAAGTATTGATGCCCTTTTACCGGATACAGATTCCCCACCACACCAACCACCTGATCCTGCTCGGCCATGCCTAACTCTTGCTTGCAGACTGTTACGTCAGCGTGTCGGACCTGTGGCACGGCATCGACCCCGTTGTAGAGCACTTTGATTCGATTGGGAGCAATACCGACTCGATCTACGATGAATGATTTGAGATTCTCCGAAACAGCTACCATGGTGGCATACCGACTCACCCAGCGATAGGCCAGACGACGTCTTAACTTTTCATGGAAATAATTCTTGCCGTGGACCGTGGCCACCAGGGGAATTCCCATCAATGCAGCCACAAATGTACCTTGCACATTCGCGTCAAACTCGTGGGCATGGATGAGATCCACCCGCTCCTCCTGTAATAACTGCCGGAATTGATGAGCCCACCGCCAGTCCGCCATTCCCTTCGTCGGAATGACCTGAGTCCGCACACCTCGGGCTTCACTTCGGTCCTGAATCCACCCTGGCCGGAAAAGGCAGAGGATGGCACGGTATCTCTTTGGGTCAAGCGAAGCAGCGAGGCTGCTGATCACCCGCTCTGCTCCACCTGGTCCACTACTCGTCGAGAGGAACAGAATGGTCTTACGCTGATGAACCCTAAACATTGGATGGGGAAGTAAGGATTAACCCTCGCCGCAGGCCGTAGGTCAGATGCTTTGATTGCTCAACTCAAGAGCGATCCACGTCCAGTTAATCAGAAGATAGGAGAGCACAACTCCAAGAATCAGAACCTTTCTCTTTGATATTAGCCAATCTATTTTCCCTACCTTGCCATACAACCGCAACTGTTCGATGCTCTTAACTGCATATATTAGAAGAAGATAGTCCATAGCATCCCGATACCGTGGCGCCCCATACACTATGAATGCCACAACAATTGTATAAGAAATAAGTGACAGGCTAATGCACCAGAACCAATCTGGTCGGGAAAGGACAAAACCCACAACCCCTAAAGTTATTAAGATAGCACTGCATCCCCCCAACAGTAAGCTCAGTAGAGTAGCCTGCCGAGCAGTAAAGTCATAAAGCTCTCTAATCTCTTCCCGTTCGAATCTTGGCCACAAAAGCCACGCAACCTTCTTGAATCCTAACTCAAGGAAACGAAATGGGCGCTCTATGATGTAATTCAACGCAGCCTCTCTGTGCCAAGCATCGGATTGAGGAGTACCAAATCCCAGGCCATCAACCTCCTCTTCTTGCAGGTGACCCCATTTACCCGTTGCTAGCGCATTATTACCAATGTGAAGATTCACACCTGACGTGTAACTCAGAGGTAATGGCTTACCCCATACGATAGTATTTCTCCACATCCATGGGCTCAGTATGATTATCATTGCCAATCCAAAGAGGGCACAGCAGCGCAACCCTTCCATTTTAGTCTTCGATACTAAAGCTAAATAGCCGCCAAATACCAAAGGGTACACGACCGCAACTTCTCTAGTTAGAATACAGCACGCTACTAGAACACCGAGCACGATCGCCTTACTCTCATGAGCACGATCGGGATTTATTGAAATGGTCAACAGGATGCACAATAAGAATGTTGAAAACAGCGGCTCGCTCATAACGAAGGTATCGGCAATAACAAACGATGGGATAAGCCCTCTCCCCCAGAATCCTATCCAACCACCCGCAGTTCCGTTAATTCTCCGATTGAGAAAAAACACCAAGATACAGTTCACCACTCCAATACATGCCGTTGCAATCTGGCCAGTGACAAATGTTGAATTAGGGAAGACACTGAATACAGTTGCGAGAAAAACAAAATACATGGGAGCACGATAGCCAAACTCGCCTCCCCCACGTATCCATTCATTAGCCGATTGGGTTAGCTGCTGTGCGCCTGAGTAAAATGCTAGTTGGTCACCCCCTGGAGCATCATGATTCCCCCCCCACAGAATAATCATAATTCGCAAGATCAGTAGGGCAGTGGCAGCAAAAATCAAGCTACCCTTCATCGTATGTGTATCCATGCTTGCGTCCACCATTGAGGGGCCGTCGCACTTCGTGCAAGAGTGGGGATTGCTTGCCGTGTAACCTCACATCATCTTACAGAAGAGGGCTCCTCGAGAGTGTACCCGATCGAAGCCTCACTTCACTCTGCCCTACACGCTGACTTTTCACGTATGCAATTGTCGTATTCTTGAGCGCGACAGCAAGCGCCATCATAATCCAGAAAGTTGGATAGTAAAGGGTTGATATGAACGTGCTCGTCGCAAGGTACCCGATGAGACTACCCAAAATTGCGTTTCCAAAGCCGACAGCGTACATCAAATGGGCATCTTTGGGTTGCTCTGAGTTTTTAGAAGCTACGTGAGACCCTAGGGGGATAAATCGCATAATCCTGGTATCCCTGTAATTGAGGCAAACCATTGATCCGAATATGAGCACCCCCACAAGCCCTAGTTCGGGCAACAGAGTAAAGTATAATGAGTGTGCTTGGCGACCCGCTAAGGACTTCGTTTGCCAGGTGCGTCCCCCAAGATACTCCCCAATTGTCCAAGGAAAATTCGCTTGGCCAACCCCAAATATGGGGTTGGCCAAAAACATTTCCCAGCCAATTCCCCAGGTGAACATTCGTTGCCCCGCCGTACCGGACTCCATAGTACTGTCTTCCGTGATTGTACTCATCCTATCCCAATACTCCTGTGGAGCCGCGACGAGTACGAGACCAACAAGACAGATGCCGGTGACGAGGGAGAGGACCTTTCTAGGAGAGTAAAACCAACAAAACAAACCAACTGCCAATAGTCCAAGAAATCCACCACGAGAGGATGTGGCCACCACAGACATTACAAACAAACCTAAGAGCCCCAAGTAGAGAACCTTGGCACGCACATTGCTTGCGCTCTGATACATAAAGAAAGCCACCGGGACGGCCACATTCATTTCCATGCCGAAATCGTTTTCATCTCCTAACCACCCGCCCACCCCACGCCCCTGATGCAACATCCCATTGATCGCAAGCACCGTATGCACCCCCAACCACATGAAAATAAGTTTGTGCATGCGACTGGTACTGTTGATGAAGGTGATGATGCCGAGATAAAAAAAGAAATACAGGGTCATGTCCTTCAACAGCATGGCGGCACGATAGTTGTTTGTCGCAAACGGAACCCACAATGCCATAAACCCAAGTAGAGCCAACCAGAGCTTAGTCTGTGGATTGGAGAAATTGGCCTTACCGGACAGGAACACTGCGAGAGCGAGGGAGGTGTCCAGCAAAGTGGGAAATGGAATCACTTTGAGTGGAGGGAAAAAGTCCTGCGGCCGCCCAAACTCAAACAACATGGCAAGCATCACAAGGTAAAACCCGATCTTGGATTCCTGCGCAACCTGACCCCCGGCAGGATATGGACCAGGAGCAGTTCTTGCCATGAATGGAGTTCTATCTGGATGCAAACTGTGCGGTAATGCCATGGATTGTTTACCGGATAGGATCAAACGTCCTCGTGAGTGCGCTGTTTAAGGTCGCCGCTGCGGACTTGTGAATCCGAAGGGGAGCTTCGAATAATACTTTGTAAGTGTCACCCTGCTTTTCTCAGAGCCACAATCATATTCGTTCGAAGGGACCGAAACGGTTGAGTCATGAGCAGGCGAATCCAGAGCAACTCCAGCGCCGCCAACGGCGGAAGCATGGCAAAGATGGCATCCGTCGCGATCAAATCGAGCTGCAACACCTCAAAGCCGTTTGCGCTGGCCAAGGCCTTCACCTGCGCCTCCGTATTCGCTTTATAGTGAGTTGGAAAAACATCGTGCTCTGCCCGGCCTTCCAACAGGTAAATGAGCTTACCTTTGAGCCATTCGGGAACAAGCTTTGAAAGAATCACGCCGTACCCATACGCATTCGGCGTATGAAACAGAAAAACCCCCTTCGGCTTGAGAATACGACCGATTTCCTTGAACTGCTCATCCGGGTTATCCAGATGCTCGACCACCATGTTCGCGGTCACCAAATCGAACGCTTCACTACGAAATGGAAGTTTGGTGACATCGCCGCGCAGCTTTTTCTTGATAGTGGGGTGTGCCTTCAGCGACGGAAGATCGTAGTCGATGCCGAATACTGCCTTACACGTTTTCACAAGATGCCGCTCTTCATTGGCGCGCCAACTTGGAAGGATGGAATGCCCGCAACCAATCTCCACCCATTCCACCGAGGGGGTCACATGTCGCTTTAAAGCTTCTTCGTACCAATATTGTGAATAGCGAAGCGTCGGTGCAATGGCCGAGCGCATCGTCCAATATACGTTGAACAACCTCGACCGTAAACTCATAGGAATGCTTGGCCTCCCTCACCCCGTCATTATCCAGGTGATTTACCTGGCCACAGGCATGGTTTTTACCAAGACATCACAGGCCTGTTGGATCATCGCAAAGCAGATTTGGAAGTCTTTCACTGTTCCACTATACGGATCAGCGACTTCTCGCACCGACTGATCGTAGAACTGCCGCAAGAGGAACACTTTCTGCTCCGCCTGTGGGTACAATCTCAACAGTCGCATTCGTTGCTGCCACTCCATGACGATGATGACATCTGCCCAATCCACCTGTTCTTTATGGAGTGGCTGCGTGATGTGTCCATCTAATTGGAGTCCGCTTTGTTCCCCAACAAGTCTGGCAAGGGGATGGGCCGGCTTGCCCGAAGTCGTCTCCAACCCTGCGGACCGCACAGTTGTCGCCAGACCTTGCTTGAGCGCTAAGTGCTTGAGATAGGCCTCCGCGAGCGGGCTACGACAAATATTCCCTTTGCATACCACCAAAATAGACCGCACCGGCAGGGAAGGAGATTGCGCGTTGACCAGGGCTCGATATCGCCAGATATCTATCACTGTACCCAGCGATCGTTTTACGGATCGAGCCAATTCCAACAATGAATAGGATGCCGGCCGCAGGCCCGACGCTGATTGTGTGTCAGACATACGTATTCCTCAGGTGACCTTGAGGTATCTCTTGATCTCAAACCAAGCTGGTCTCAGATCGTCTCTCTGCTCGACTTCGTAATGCAGGTCGCGTTCAAAAAACCGGCAGAATTCAAGTACGGCGTGGGCCTTCGACGGGCTTCCGGGAGGCAGATTCAGATTCTCATCAGAGATCCTTAATCGCATCAGAAGTTGATCAAGATCTCCCAACAACCATCGTGACTTCACTCCAAGCCGGTAAGCATTTTCAGGAACTGTTTGAGCCTTTCCCATCGCCAGGTGTAACAGCAACAGCGGAAAATTCACTCCAGCATCCAGTGCTAACTGTAAAGATCCCCAAAACCGCCCATTGATCTCCATCAACAGAGGAACCTCACTGTCTCTGTCGATCTTAAATTCGACCATGGCAACGCCATGCCACTTCACATCTTGCAACAATCTGAGCGCAGACTCGACCATCACTTTGGGTAAGGGAATGCTCTCGCGTAAGACACTGACCCCTCCTGACGGAGGACGCTCACGGATACGGCGATGAGCGAACATCGCTAACGGCACCCCACGGTCCATGAGAACGAATAGTCCCTGCCCCTCGCCGATAATACGACGCTGTATGAGTGAAGGCCGTGAAAGATACGGCCTCTCTCGATAGAGATGGTACAGTTCCTCACGAGACTTTGCGTAACAGACTGCGGTCTTTTCCCATTGTTCTCCGACATTCACCAAAGAATAGCCTGGCTTGACTACCACGGGAAATTCAGAAATCGTATCAATGAGACTATCCAGACACCCATCCGACACAAACACGGTTTGAGGTATCGCCACCCCGAGATCACCTGCTCGACGCATCAACCGATACTTGTCAGAGATATGTTGAAACACCTCGTCGGAGGGAGTCGGGAGGCGAGTATACTTTTCAAACTCTCCACGCACAGGCCCAATGACATGCATGGCAATGTCAGAAACGGGAAACAATGCATCAACCTGGTGCTTTCGAACTGTCTCCAACAGGCCGGTCACAAACTGTTCCGGGTTCTGATAAGGAGAGGCGTAGACCGCTCGCTGAGTGCAGTAGCGCGATGAACCAGCTAGCGATTTCTCGGTTTCTGCTCCGACAATAACGGCCACATTGTTGCGACCCAGCGCGCGCGTAACGGCAAGAGCCGCCCGCTCGTTCCCATCGGTGATCAGAACCTTCACGCCATACCCGCCTTGCAGGAAATGCGTTTCACTCTAGTGCCGTTCCGTTACCGGCCCAAACAATCGTAGGCAGAACAGAGGGATGGTGTTGGTAATGTCATTATGAATGCCAATACGCCGCAGAGCGTACCGATTTTTGGGCTTGCGGCCTTCCACACCCATCTGCACGCCAACTGCAGCCTCGTATCCGCATGTCTGGACCTGGTCTTGGATAGTTGGATCACTATTGCCGTTTGGGTAGCAAAACGCGGATACGTAATTAATGCGCTGTTCCAACAGCACCTGTCTGGATCTCGCAACTTCCTCCCACACAAGGTCGGGAGAAATAGTCGTCATGATGCGGTGAGAGCATGAATGGGATCCAAAAGATAACCCGCCAGCCGACATCTCTCGGACTTCGTCCCAATTGACAATGACGCGCCCCTCGGGAAGCATGACATCCAATTCTGCCACAAGAGCTGCAACGAGCTCTCGAACACTCTCGATTGGCAAACGCTTACACCATTCGATGACTCTATCAGCCACCTCCCCTGGACGAGTCCATTCATCGGAGGCGATTCCAACCTTCTGCCCGCCATGTCGAGCTAGAACACTGGAAAAACGTTCGTATGCTCGCTCACCATTTCTTCTGCCGCTCAAAGCCCTGCAGATGTATGCCACCTGGTCAGGCCAGAACCACTCACGGCTACCTACGTAGTCTGTAGGCAAGAATATTGTCGCAGGGATGTTCAGTTTCTTTAGGATGGGATAGGCATGGTGATAGTTATCCAACCATCCATCGTCGAAGGTGATGACGCAGTATCGCTGTCGATCATTCCACACCTCCCGTTTCCACATGTCCAGCAGATCCTGTAACGATACAACGGTGAAGTTGTTCTTCAGAAAGCTCATATGCTGAGCAAATACCGTATCGTGTACGTACATCCCGGGCTGGACAGCTTGAGACAACACCTCCCCTGGCGTCAAAACCCGATGGTACATCACGATCACCGCTTTTCCACGGTGGCGCCATTGATGAAGCCCTGAAGCATGATAGAATTGAGCTGCAGCTGTTCGAACGGCGGATTTGACACTTCCAAACGCAGCACTCATAAGGTCAACCGATGCCGACCTAAAACAACGTGTAAATGAACGGAGCTACTGCAGAGCCCTGCGTAAGGACAATCAGACTGCCCAGCAGAACTAGCATGACAATAATCGGCAATAACCAGAACTTCTTCCGTTCCCTCATGAAAGCCCAGAGCTCAATCAAAAACTCGCCCATACTCCCTCCGTCCTGCCAAATCTAAAATTGTCTTTTCATGTGGCTCGGGGGCCTCGCCTCGCGCACCACTCGATAGGTTTGCGCCTCACGGTCCCACTTTCTTCCCATCGGATCCCAACCAAACAAGCGCATGACCACTCCCATTGGAGTGATAATGGCAAAATACAGCGCTCCAAGAATAATTCTGGTATTCACCCACCCCATCGCATGGCCTAACTTCATCCACCACTTGAACACGGGGGCGAGCAGCATTGGAGCGATCAGCCCCAGTGAAATGAGCCCTGCAGCCAGTCCCAAAGCCCATACGCGGAGGCTTTCTCCGTGACGAACCATGGGCCATAGGCCAATCAAGGCAAACACCCCACCCACAATCAGACCGAAATTTCGTAACTCATGGCGTGAAACGGTTGCTTCCATAACCACCTCGCGGAATCGACGTCCCCTACTTCGAACACTTACCGTTTAGAGGGCTCCCACTGAAATACTCGATCCCCTCGCACATACCTCAGCCAGGCATCAAGAATGGACAGGTTAACCAACACAAAGAAGGACGGGAGCCTCAGAAGATTAGTCTTGGGCACCCAGTGACACCAGGCATAGGCCAGAGCCATTGAGTAAAAGCACACCTGTGTCGCCAAAAGAACTTGGTAGAAAACGGACTCTGTCACAAGAGCAAGATTTGACAGGAGCGCACTTATCATTGCAAACGGGACCAGCCACCGACACAACTTATGGCTAAATAACTGCCAGGCAAAAAGCCCATAGCGAAACGGATTCAACATTGGCAGACTTCGCATAAGGACCGCAATCCCTCGTAAGACCGTGCGGACCTTGCGCTGGTATTCCTTCTTTTCATCGCTCAAATTCTTATAAAGCCCAACGCTTTGGGGGTCGGACACTCCGCGCAAGCCTGCACGCACGGAGTTCAACAAGGTATTGAAATCACTTTGCAAATCGTCGACCCAGGGAGAACAGACACTTCGACGGGCGGCGAAAAACGACCCGCTCAATCCGACTAAAGTATTGACCGTGGTTTCCAACTGTCGGAGCATCATTTCATACCGGACATAGGCACCTTCGCCACTTAAATTTCCGTCCTCATCAACAAACCGATCCACGCTACTGACACAACCAACCGTCGGATCGTTGAATGATTTCACGATATTGGCAATTCCATCGGGTGGCAGCGTCGTCGCCACATCGGAAAATACCAGGATTTCCCCTTTTGTCTGGGCCACGGCCAACTTCTGTGCAGCTTCTTTCCCCTTGCGTTCAACGGCACGAATGAGTCGGACGCCAGCAGTGGAATAAGATTTGACGATTTCGTCTGTTCGATCGGTGGAACAATCGGATGCAACCACGATCTCCAAGCGCCCAGCTGGATAGTCTTGTCCCAGCGTATTTTGAATTTTTTCTTTGATCCTGGCTTCTTCATTGTATGCAGTAATCACAAAAGAAACGGTCGGACAAATCTCACCCCCTTGGACGGTCCGGCACCTGAAGCGCGAGACCAGATATAAGATAGCAAAATAGCCTAGGTAGGCGTACAAGATAAAAGCAACAGACCCCCAGAATATACTCTCAACAATCCACATCATTTGACATCTGTTGCTACTGGTCCCGACTCTGAAGCGAACGGGTGTTCACTGAAAGCTCTCTCATTTGATATGGTGAAAGTCTGGGACATCTCGCTGACGATCACTTAATGCTATTGAAACACTATGGGGGCTGGCAGATCGGTGATGGATCGATCCAACGGTATGACAGATGCGCGCTACGTCACCCGCCGTGACCAGTTGATGCGTGGGAAGGGTAACTAAGCGTTCGGCAATACTCGCTGCGCATGGAAGCTTGTACCCAGAGAGTTCCCGATTCAACTCAGGGATCTGGTCGATGGAGGAAGGATACATACTACTGATGCCTAGTCCCTCCTCCTGAGCCAGTCGGCACAGTGAGGTTTTTTCCTCGGCTGAGCCCATCAGTACCGGCAACCTCAGATAAACGTCCCCATCCGAATCAGAAGACTTGATCGGCTCGACGCCCTCACGACCAAGGATATCGAGCGCCTGCTTGGCCCGAGCCCTTCGCCAATTGTTGGAGGAGAGAAGCCGCGTGTTCCATCCGCGCAGGAGTTCCGCACGAAACGCGCCCATACGAGTCACAGGAAAGTCGGTATAAAATTTCGTTTCGCCCAGTCCCAAGAACGGAAGGCTCGCCGGCAACCAATAGACAGCAGGATGGGTCAGGAGTTTGGTCAGTACCACTTCCAACCAGTTCCTCAGCATCTCACAAACAGATTCCTGGGGAATAGCATCGTACTCACGCGCAATGGCTTTTCCAATGAGATCATTATTCGTAAGAATGGCGCCTCCTGCGCCGCAAGAAACATTTTTTCCTCGTCCGAAGCTCACGAATGCGACGTCTCCTATGGTTCCCAGGCGACTCCCCCCATAAGTTCCCCCAAGCGCCTGGGCGACATCTTCGACTACAAAAACTCCATGACGCCGACACAAATCAGCGACACGTGCGACATCGCGTCCAATTCCAAATAAGTGAGTCACCAGCACACAGAGGGTCTCGTCATCAAGCTCGTTTGAGAGCTGCGCAAGATCGAGGTCCAAGGAGTTTTCCTCAACATCGCAGGGCACTACAGAACATTCTGCTCGCACCACTGCAGAAGGTACAGAAAAACAAGTGTACCCAGGCACAACGACTCGATGCCCCTTGGAAAGATTGCGCAAGGCCAGGAGAATAAGCGTAAGGGCGGCCTTACCCGATGAAACAAACCAGACGTGTTTTACCCCGAAATACGTCCGAAATTCCTCCTGAATGGTTTCCAAAGCGGTCTGTGGCCGTATGACTCCCCATAAACTCCGCAGAATGTCTTTCCATGGAATTGGGGCCGCGACTGGAGGGAGCGTTCGTTGGATTCTCATGGGAGATACTTTACAATGCCTGGGCCCAAGGCATTCGTTAACCAGAGTGGCATGCACTGCCACGTTCTTATCGCGAGGGCATACCTGGGATTTTGAGGATTGAGTTGCGGCATCTGCCTCCCCGTGTTCAACCAGTAGTACCAATGCAATTGCTTCGGTTTGGCTCCCCACTGCTCCTTGAACCGGTAGGTACCACTATCCAGCGTTGAGCGCCCAAAATCGAAAACATGGAAACCTTGCTGGCAAGCGTGATCGAGAACTGTACTATACAACAGCATATTGGGCGCCAGCTTGTTGAAGCGTTTGTCTGAGGCAGCCCAAGGGATTTCAAGCGTAGACCGAAATCCGTATAGAAAACCCGCGGCTACCGGCTTTCCCTCGTAGGCCACCAGACAGATACACGCCTCCTTTGGAAACACATCGAGAATCTTCGCAAAAAAATCCTTTCCGTAAACAGGCGTCCCCAAATCACGCATACAACGCGAAAAAACATCGTAAAAATCGTTCAGGCATTCGCTCCCTCCGATTCTCGTTACCATGCCTTCCTTCTGGGCACGGCGGACCTGGCTTCGAAGCTTCGAGGGAAAGCCCTTCCACAATTCCTCGTAGGAACCGGGCAGCATGAGGCGCATAGATACTTTACGCGGACTCGATACCCATGAAGAGCTGATGACCTCTTGTTCTCGTAATTCTATATGCTCCGCATCGAGCGCTTGAGCTTGTTTGATGGCCGCTTCTTGAAGCTGCTCTCGACGCTCAGTGGAGTCTGCGAGAAGCCCGCCATAATTGACAAAAGGCAGTGACACTAGAAACCGCCCAAAAATCCTACTCGCCAGAAGAACCATGGGCAGCACGCCACGTACGGATCCATCAGGCGTTTTTGCGGTTAGGTAATACGTTGGGTGTCCAAACGACTCTTCGATGACCCGACGCCATTCAATCATGTGGTACCCGGTCGCTTCAGGAACGCTCAGCACAAACTCGTTCCAGGCCGCCGCCTCGGCATGCGTGCGCCCCACGATAGAACAGATCAACGACATTTCCCCCACAGACATGCTACTTCGCTGTCCTATGCGGATACTCCCTCAAGCACGGCCGCGAGCTTACCGGTCAAAGTGTGATAGTCAAATTGGTTGACCATACTACCGGTCGGAGCGACGAAACTCCGTTTACCATCGATCAACTCACGTAACAAATGCTTGATGTCTGAAACTTGGTTGGAGGTCCTTACCCCCAGCGAATAACGCTCCACTAGATTCGCCGTTGCGCCCTCCCCTCCTATCAAGAGAAGCGGGCGACCGGTCGCAATATATTCGTAAATTTTTGCAGGCACTTGGAGTGGAGACTCCGGCTGAAGGACCAACAACACACTGGCTCGCTGCATTTCCCGCAAGCACAGGCTGTGCGGCACCGGAGGCTCGCGGCGAAGAAATCCCGTTTTTTCCAGTTCATCTGCGTATCGGCCGCAAACCTGGTCAGTCGTATCCCAAGAGCCGACGAAGCGTAGTCGGATATCGTCAGACTTGAGATGGCCATCACGAGATAGTTCATACACGGCTTGGAGCAACATACGCGGGCTTCTTTTTCCATACACCGTGCCAAAGTGGCAGAGTTCGTACCGGGCTCCGATTACGGAGACGTACTCCTTCCCAATGACCGCGTCAGGACGAAAGACTTCCCGGTCGAAGCCGTTGGGAATACAGCTGCATCGGTCTTTCAGGGCGGGGTACTGCATGAGAAGTCGGTCTCGGAGCTCTTGAGTGTTGGCAATAACGTGAGCCGCAGATTTGCAAATCCGATGCTCAAGGGTCTGGGATTTCTGAGTTAACGCTCGAGAGCTGAAGGAATAGTACGGATTGCAGGTCCACGGATCTCTGTAGTCTATCACCAACGGGCGATCAAATCGCTGGGCCAGGGCTGCCCCGATGAGGAAGCTGGTCCAAGGCCCCCCCGTCGCAAATATGACGTCGGGAGTGCCGTTTTCTGAGATTTTCCGCCAATGCTTCAAGGCGGGACGGTACCAGCCGCATTGACGATCGGGATAGGCAAAGGCCCAGTCCAGCAGTAAATCCTTAAGAGGATTCCGAGTGACAGTCGTTTTCTCCGCGGAGGTCGCTTGATTCGCAAGTGAACGATCGGGGATAGGGTCACGGGAACTACTGCCCCAAAGTACACTCTTAATCTTCTCCCTGCAGAGAAGAAGTTCCTGAAGCCGGTCCCGGTAGGGAATCCGAGTCACGAAAACGGTCTCAGGAACACGCTGCCCCAAATTGGTATCGAGGGGGTGAGCTGGATAGATGCAGTCGGGAGTCGTAGTCAGAACTTGAGGTCGCCACCCGAAGGTTGGGAGATTTCTGCAGAAGGCCAGAGGCCGCATGGAGCCGCTCGCGGCAACCGGCGGAAAGTAATAGGCTACCATGAGAACGCGTTTCACCCGTTCACCGCCGATCACCAGGAGTATTTATCGAAGCCAGCACGCTGATCGAATCATCTCCCCCTGAATTGCTCTCGCAGCACTTTGACAATACGTTCCGATGCATGACCATCCCACATTGGCGGCGGCGGGAGCGACGGAGGAACAGTGGTCAATGCAAGCATGGCCTCATCCAGAATACGTTTCGGATCCGCGCCGATCACTCGATTGGTCCCATGGGTGACCGTGATTGGGCGCTCTGTGTTTTCACGGAGCGTCAGACAGGGAATCCCAAGGACCGTAGTCTCCTCCTGAATACCCCCTGAGTCAGTCAACACAAGTCGCGCATTCGCCACCAACGACATGAAATCCAGGTAGCCAATAGGGTCCATGCAATGCACGCCTCGGGTCGGCGTCGGAGGAGGACCAAAGTAAAGGCCCTGAGCCATTCCACCAATCGATTCGATAATTTTCTTCGTGCGAGGATGGATCGGAAACACTATCGGAAGTCGTTCGGCAATCACTTGTAAGGTGGTGATTAATCCCTTAAGAGTCACACTGTCGTCGACATTCGATGGACGGTGCAGCGTTGCAACGGCGTAGCCAGCCTTAGACAGGTGTAGCCGCTCAAGAATCGACGAATTGGCCCACAACCGACGCGACGCTTCTAGGGAGTCGATCATGACATTTCCAACAAAGAATATCTTCTTCTCCGGAACGCCTTCGGCAAGAAGATTACGACGCCCACTTTCTTCGGTGACAAACAAATAGTCGGAGATGGCATCAGTGACGAGACGGTTAATCTCCTCCGGCATGGACCGGTCGCCGCTGCGGAGTCCTGCCTCTACATGCGCGACAGGGATATGGAGTTTCACTGCCGTCAAGGCAGCTGCCATAGTGGAGTTGACATCACCGACAACTACGACGAGGTCCGGACGCTCCCGCTCCAGGATTGGTTCCAACCGCTTCATCACTTCAGCGGTTTGGACGGCATGGGTACCGGAACCCACGTCCAACGAGACATCCGGCAGGGGAATTTGCAGGTCTTCGAAAAACTGTCCCGCCATTTTCACATCGTAATGTTGCCCCGTATGGACCAGGATCGGCGTCAGATGGTTGTGTCGGCGCATCTCTCTTATCAGGGGTGCAATTTTCATAAAGTTTGGTCTGGCACCGACGATGTTCACGAATTTCATTGATGGCGTACCTTTGGTGGATTTCACATGCTCTGCGTGCCGACACTCTATCGAGCCATTGATTCCGAACGGCCGATGGGGGGGGCCAGTTACTGAGTTCTGCTGGAAGGCATCGGGTGTTGTCGGACTAGTCCGGAGAGAATCTCAAACTCTGCAACATGAAAAAATCGGTTAGCAAGATCGACCTGGCCTCGATGATGCCGGTCCAGATCAGCCAGCAAAATATCAACGTTATATATCCCCTTCTCACGGGTTGTTCGACTCCCCAACACATCCCGTAGAGGTTCATAGAGGTCATGTGCAAACCATTTTCGACTTGCAGTGGGGAAGCCCATCTTGTCGACTCGTGTCCTCACCGAGTCAGGAATTCGGTCCTTCATCGCCTCTCGCAAGATGAACTTGTTCCAGGGGCCACGGATCTTCCACTCATCTGGAAGCGCAGAAACAAATGACACTAATCGATAGTCAAGAAAAGGAAGCCGCGCCTCGACTGAATTGGCCATAGAATTGCGATCTTCAATTCTAAGGTACAGCGGTAATGGCGCAGTACTCACGGACTGCTTCAGCGCGGTGCCTAGACCTGCTGATGTTGGAGGCTCGTCTTCGTACAGAAGATGACGGCCGAGATCAGGTGAGAACCATGGGTTCCCTCTGGCGGTTCTTCTACGCTTTGCCAGAGCCCATTGTCTGTAGGCATCAATTCTGTGTAACTCCCACGAGAGCAAGCGAAGTGCCGCGTCGCTCGCAAGGCGAGCGGGATTACCGCCATGAGCTGCGGTATACGCAAGAATGGCCTTCCATGCAGCCCCCGCCCGTCCATGCCGGATCAATCCGAGCCACGAGTCTTGAAAGTAACTTGAATATCCACCGATTGTCTCATCGGCTCCTTGTCCATTCAGCACGACGCGAACACCGTGTGCCGCAGCAAGGCGCATGAGCTGGTATCCAACGACCGCGGTCATGGTGTGGACCGGCTCATCTTGGTGCCATAGCATGCGGCTCACATCGTTCCACAATTCGATTGGACTGGTCTGAAGCGACCGCAACTGCGCATGGGTCTGAGCCAACGTGTCCGCGATATACTTTGACTCATCAAATTCCTTGGCCATATAGCAGAAGGCTTGAATCCCCCCTGCATCTCCACTGCCGTGCTCCCCATGATATCGAGCGGCAGCACAGATAATTGCTGTTGAGTCCAATCCGCCGGACAAGCATACCCCCACAGGAACATCGCTACGCATGCGGATCCGGATCGAATCTTCAAAAATATCCGCAAATGTAGCAGGAGGATCCTCACACGCAACACTGGGCAGATTATCCAGAGACCAGAACGACCATCGATTCCATCCACCATCGAATGACAGCTCAAATCCCGTTCCGGGTGGAATCTGGAGGACACCCTCGTAAAATGTCTCCACTTGAGAGTCCAAACACCCGTCAAAAAGAAACTTGGCAGCCACATGCCAGTTCATATCCGTCTCGTAATAGCCGGAAGCACGCAAGGCCTTGATTTCAGAAGCGAACTGAACGACATCGGCACTTTGAGTGTAATAGAGCGGCTTGACACCAAAGCGGTCACGAGAACCAAAGAGCCGACGATGCTCACGGTCATAAATGACGAAGGCCCACATTCCGTTCAATTTCGGCAAACACTCCCGCCCCCATTGCCGATAAGCAGCCAATAAGACCTCACTGTCGCCACTGGAACGAAATACATGGCCCAACGCACTCAGCTCGGTCCTCAACTCGATGTAATTGAAGATTTCCCCGTTAAAGACAAGGACGTGCCGCTCGTCAGGACTGACCATTGGTTGATGGCCGGCGTCCGACAGATCAAGGATGGAGAGGCGACGAAACCCCATCCCTACCGCCCCATCCATATAGATGCCACGATCATTGGGGCCGCGGTGAATCAAGCTCTGAGCCATTCGCTCAATAGCCTGTCGTTCGATCGGTTTCCCGTTTACTCCAAATGCAACGGCAATTCCACACATTGCGAGTTAAGAGCCTCCGCGAGTGTTCCCCTATTCTCCGCCTCTATTTCGCAATCACCTGTCGAAAATACTCCGTTGTTTTCCTGATTCCGTCTTCAAGCTCTACTTTTGGCTCCCAACTCAACAGGCTCTTTGCCCGTGTAATGTCCGGTCGACGAACTTTGGGATCGTCTGCTGGAAGCGGACGTTCCTCAATCTGACTCCTTGAACCGGTCAACTTCAGAATAATTTCAGCAATCTGACGAACAGTCAGTTCGCGTGGATTGCCGATATTGACAGGGTCGTGGATGCTTTCCAGAGTCGCATCAGGTTTTTGAGTGAGAAACTTAGCGCGATTAGTGCGCTCTTCTACTGATTTATCGGATTTCACCATCAACAGCGCCACGATACCACGAACCAGATCGTCGACATAACAAAAGCTACGAGTCTGAGTACCATCACCGAAGACGGTGAGCGGCTTTTCCTGCAACGCCTGCACAATGAAATTGGACACCACCCGACCATCTTTTGGCCTCATCCGAGGTCCATAGGTATTGAAAATTCGAACGATCCTCGTGTCCAGGCCATGATAGCGGTGGTAGGCCATCGTCATAGCTTCTGCAAACCGTTTCGCTTCATCGTAGACTCCTCGCGCCCCAATAGGGTTGACGTTACCCCAATAGGATTCTGGTTGCGGGTTAAGTAGGGGGTCTCCATATACCTCCGAGGTGCTGGCAAGCAAAAATCTCGCGCCCTTGGCTTTTGCAAGCCCAAGCGCTTTGTGGGTTCCCAATGCGCCTACCTTGAGGGTCGCAATCGGCATTTCCAGGTAATCCTGGGGACTGGCAGGAGAGGCAAAATGCATGACCGCGTCTAGTTGACCATCGACATGCAGATAATCACAGACGTTATACTTCACAAAACTGAACCGAGGATGCCCCATGAGATGCGCAATGTTTTCCGTTCTTCCAGTGATTAAGTTATCCAGCACAATCACGTCATGACCTTGACCGATCAGAAGATCTGACAAATGACTACCAAGAAAACCAGCTCCCCCCGTGATCAGAACTCGCATAAGTTGCCCTCCTCAGGCTCTCCGCCGCATTGTTAGTCCAGTTCAAACTCTTTCTTCCAGTCAGAGTCGCCTTCGAGCGGCTTCTGCTCCGCCTTGAATAGCACACAATTTTCGAGAACCAGCACATCCATTTCCGTCCGCATGAAACATCGATAGGCATCCTCAGGTGTGCTGACAATTGGCTCTCCACGGACGTTGAAAGAGGTATTCACCAATACGGCATGACCGGTTTTAGCCTCAAATGCCTTAAGGAGCGCGTAGTATCGGGGATTGGTCTCCTGATGTACCGTTTGAACCCGCGCAGAATAATCGAGGTGTGTCACCGCCGGAATATCCGAACGAGGAACATTCAACAGGTCGATACCCCACAGCCCCTTCTGCTGTTCATTGATTGGTATACGGCGCTTTTCGATGACTGGTGCTACTAATAACATGTAAGGGCTGTCTGCATTCAAATCAAAGTAATCAGACACCCGTTCTCGCAGAACAGAAGGGGCGAATGGCCGAAAGGACTCTCGATACTTAATTTTCAGATTCATCACGGATTGCATGGTTGTGTTACGAGCATCGCCGAGAATGCTTCTTCCTCCCAACGCTCGCGGGCCGAATTCCATACGCCCTTGCAACCAACCGACAACCTTGCCCGCGGCCAGCTCTTCGGCGACTCGCGAAAACAGGGCATCATCATCCAATCGAAGATAGGGCGCGTCGATTTTATTCAGATACGTTTCTATCTCATCATTCGTATGTGCGGGGCCCAAGTAGGATCCCTTGATGCCATCCTTCGCAGGATTCACTTTGCGCGGCTGCTGTTCGAACTGATACCACGTCGTCAAGGCAGCGCCTAAGGCACCACCAGCATCCCCGGCAGCAGGTTGGATCCATATGCCTTTGAAAGGTCCCTCCCTCAAAATGCGGCCGTTTCCAACACAGTTAAGGGCAACACCTCCCGCCATGCAGAGATAATCGACTCCGGTCTCCTTCTGCAAGGTCCGAGAGAGGCGCAGCATTACTTCCTCTGTTACCTCTTGCACCGACCGAGCCAAATCCATCTCGCGTTGCGTAAGTTTTGACTCAGGCTTCCGAGGAGGACCACCAAAGACTTCATCAAACTTGTTCCCCGTCATAGTGAGACCGGTACAGTAGTTGAAGTACTCCATGTTCAACCGAAAGGTCCCATCTGGCTTAAGATCAAGCAGATGTTCGTAGATCGCTTTTACATACTTCGGCTCCCCATAGGGCGCAAGCCCCATAACTTTGTACTCGCCTGAATTCACCTTAAATCCAGTGTAATACGTAAAGGCTGAATACAAGAGTCCGATAGAATGAGGAAATGGGATGTCCCATAACGGAGTCAACACATTGCCCTCTCCTAGCCAAGCTGAAGTTGTCGCCCATTCTCCCACTCCATCCATACACAAGACGACCGCCTTCTCATAAGGCGAAGGGAAAAATGCAGATGCCGCGTGGGACTCATGGTGTTCCGAAAACAAAATGGGCGACAGCGCAGAAGCCGTCAGTTCAGGGGCATGAAGGAGAAACTCTTTTTGAAGCAGACTTTTTAATAGAAGCTTTTCCTTTAGCCACACCGGCATAGCGGCAACAAACGACTGGATACCTTGAGGAGCAAAAGCAAGGTATGTTTCCAGCAGTCGCTCAAACTTGATCAATGGTTTGTCATAGAAGACGAAGTGCCGAACATCTTTCAGCCCGATCTGCCCCTCACGAAGACAAAAGTCTATCGCCTTGTGCGGAAATCCAGGATCATGTTTTTTTCTAGTAAAACGCTCTTCCTGCGCTGCCGCTACGATCTCGCCATCACGAACCAAACAGGCAGCGCTGTCATGATAAAAAGCGGATACCCCCAAAATATTCATCACTTTCGTTTCCTCTACTACCAACGCAACTTATCGCACTACAAACCTATCTAGACTATTAATGGGAGGACAGCATCATGCACAGTTGAGGATTCCTTCGAACAAGCGTTCATACTGTTCCACCAACCGTGGGTAGTCATACTGCCGTTCCACTAGTGCAAGGCCATTCGCCCCAAGACGGGTACGCAATTCCCGGCTTCCTAGCATCTGTTCTATCGCAGCTGCAAGAGCATCAACATCACACGGAGGCACTAAAATGCCATTGTAGTCGGTTTTTACGAATTCTGGTATTCCTCCTACATCGGATGCAACGATAGCCTTGCCAAAAGTCATGGCTTCAAGCAGAACAATGCCGAATGGCTCGGATCGAGATGGCAGCAGAAAGAATTGGCTCTCAAGCATCAAAAAAGGGATATCATCACTATGAATCTCGCCAAGAAACACCACCATGTCATTCACCTTCAACTCCGCAGCCATTCTGCGCAGACGAACCTCTTCGGGACCATCACCAGCTATGACAAACTGGATTCCGTTCGATTTTTGTTTAACCTTCTGCAAAGCCAGCAAAAGAATGTCTAGGCCTTTTCTCTCGTGCAACTTCGCCACCGTCAATACATAAGGTTCTTTGAGCCGAATTTGATGACGATTCTGGTCATAGGCCAAAACACGGAGCCGCTCAATATCCACTCCGTAGGGTAAATAAGTCCGCCTTACCTTGAGGCCTTCTACAAGACTCTCTGCTTGTGAGAGGAGACTCGCTGAGTGCGCCAAGAGCCAGTTGCTTCCCTTAATAGAGCTGCGAACTGTCTCCTGCCCTATGCGATGCAACAAGTGCAAAGACAATATATCGTCACCATGAATCCCAATTACCAACTTAAATGGCATAAAGAGCCGCAAAACATGAAAGTAAAAGACGTTCGGAAGCGGGTATTCAATGCTCACCAGGTTAATCTCGTGTTTAGCAATAAATTCCGCCAATTTCCAAAGCGTTGGGATGAAGAAACAAAGCGTCGCGACGAACCCTTTCATGGGATTGTCGGGAAACCAGGAGGGTCTCATGTAGAATTCATACACAGTACCGTGCTGGCTGCTTGCGCATGGTGTGATCGTGTCGGATTCGCCAGAACGAAGAACCACAACCCGATGACCACGATTACTTAAACATCGCCGAATATCTTCTACGAAGGTTGCAACTCCGCCAGTTTGCGGGGGAAAGAACGGGGTAACAAAAAGTATGTTCATGATCGCTTCCCATACTTTGTCGAGCCATGGGCCAGCAACCTCTGCCCCTGAACAAACATCTCCTCGCTATATAATCTCAGCAGATCAAGATATAAGGCAAACGTCCAAGGCCGGCCTTTAAGAAGCTTCTTTATCCGGCTTCTAGATCCAGAAAACTTTCCTGCTTTTCTTTCAAGGTACGCTAATTCTCGATGTTTCGAATGAAGTTCCTCCGCCACAACCTCCTTCATGCTCTTGTCAATCTTTCCCGTGGCCACTTCCTTATCAAGAAGACTCTGATAGATTAGGACTACATCTTCCAAAAATCGTGTACCATCTGTCATGAGGCTTCCGCGGCGCCAGCGATATTTCCCCAAAGGAGCAGAGATGTAGCCAAAGGCAAACCCCTCAACGGCAGCCCTCATCCAGTGATGATAGTCCTGCGCAATCGGAAGTCGATCATCAAAAGAGCCCGCGCGATCAAAACACTCTCGTCGCTCTACTACGGTGAGAGTTTGGATATGACATCGCCGGATTACTTGCTCAAGACATTCACCTTGCGGAACTGACCTTTGTGTCTCATGGTTAAAGCGCGAGTAAAGAATTCTGTCATCTTCGTCTATTACGGATACGTCACTATGAACCAATCCACACTTTTTATGCGCATCCATGAATGCAATCTGGGAGTCCAATTTGTTCGGGTACCACATATCATCAGCATCCAGATAGGCCAGAAACTCACCCGTTGCACGACTTATTGCCACATTGCGAGCTGCAGAAACGCCGCTGTTCTTTTGTTGAATCCATTGAACGTTTTTTTCGTAAAGAGAAAGAAGATTGCGGGTATGGTCTGTTGAACCATCGTCAACAACAATAATTTCATAGTCTTTATAATTTTGCTGCAGCGCACTATCAATTGCCCGACCCAGGAAACGCTCACAGTTGTACGTGGGGATGATGACTGAAACACGAGGCATGGCGCGTGGCCCCTTAGATATAGTGTTTGTGTGCCTTGACTACTTCTTTAGAAGAACGCATTAAGGCGATGGTTTTTTCCACTGCTGACTCCCAGGAAAACCACTCTTGCGCGAACTTCAAGGCTCCGGTCTGCAGACGTGTCCGAAGATCTCCATCATTCATAACTTGGAGTAGCAGCTCTGCCAGCCCTTCATGATCTCGTGGTGCACAGGTCAGCACATTCTCCCCATGAACAAAGGCGCCATCCATCATGGGGCCTCTCGTCACGATCACAGGAAGTCCGTGCGCAATCAAGGACGCGAAGGAACTGTTGTTCAACTGCACGCCTTCTAGAAATGGTAATACGCTCACATCCGAGGCATGTAGATAGAGCGACGCCTCCTCCTCCTCAGACTTGAATGCACCAGTCCAAATTGTCTTGGACTCTAGGCCAAGCGTCCTATGAAGCCTCTGCATCTCGTCAAAATAAGAGCCAGCACCCTCCACTGCCAGATCAACTTTTCCACCAACGAACAACAGCCTGGCATGAGAATATTTCTCTGCCACAATCGCAAATGCACGTAATAGCGTCTCGATCCCCTTGATTGGGTACAGATAGCCAAAAAATGTAACTACAAACTCCTGTCCCGTAAGCCCTAGCCGCTGACGGCCGCGCGCCCTCGCTCCACCTCCCTCATTTGATGCGATCAACAGATTCGGCGGAGGGGGGATTAATACAACCTTCTGTTCCGCAGCGGGCCATTCCTCAGTCAACATCGCGCGATGTCTCTCACAAAGGGCGATCACTGCATCGCTATCACGCAAGAGCGTTCCGGAACTGTAGGCCACTCCCGCCGGTCCCGCCCATCGAACCATCAACTTGCGAAAGACCCGCGCAGGTATGCTGGTCTTAGATGGATCAGCTCCAACGAACGCACTTTCGTATCGCGTGACAAAAGGAATGTCCCGGAAAAGACGTTTACACAGGGTCGGCAGAAACGTGACCATTGGATGGAACTTGTACATCAAACCGATGTACATCAGAAAAAATGCATCCACCTCACAACTCCGGATAAAGGAGCGGACTCGCAATAGTTCGGCCCAGCCCCACTCCCGCATGATCGGATAGACATGAATTCGGCCATTGTTCGTTCCGCGATTACCTACTGAAGTCAAAACGTGAACTTCAACGCCACGGTCTACGAGTCGTTGGCATAAATGATAGGTATTGGTTGCCTCCCCCGCATGCATGGGAGGGTAAGCCGCTGAAATCACCAACACTTTCATTCGATGAAGCCTCTGATTACTACGACAACGATTCTTCGTTAGGCCGTGGCTTGGACCGACGCCCCTCGCTTTAACCATGACTCGTGGATTTCACCGAAGATTTGCGCCAGGTTTTTCGTAATGCTCCAACTTGGATAATGACTCTTCATTTTCCTGAGATCACTGATGTAGCAAATGTGATCGCCCTCTCGGTTCTTTTCCACGTATTCGTACTCCATTTTTTGTCCAGAAATGGACTCGATCATCTCAAAGGCTTCGAGAATCGAACAGCTATTTTCACGCCCCCCGCCCAGGTTGTAGACTTCTCCACTTCGCGGGTTTTCAATGAATGCATGGATAAAACGAGCCACATCCAAAGAATGGATATTGTCCCTCACCTGCTTCCCTTTGTATCCGAATATGCTGTATTTCTTTTTCTCTAAATTGCACTTAACAAGGTAACTTAGAAAACCATGCAGCTCTACGCCGGAATGATTCGGCCCTGTGAGACATCCCCCACGCAAACAGCATGTTTTCATCCCAAAGTACCGTCCATACTCCTGAACCATGACATCGGCTGCCACCTTTGACGCGCCAAATAAGGAATGTTTTGATTGATCGATCCGCATCTGCTCTGCAATACCATTCCAGTCTTGAGGAGATGCATAGTCCCACCGTTTAGTCTGTTCAACCAGAGGAAGCTCATTCGGCGCATCCCCATACACTTTATTCGTGGACATGTGCACAAACACCGTCTCACGTGCATGCAGCCTCGCGGCCTCAAGTAAGTTGAGCGTTCCCACCGCGTTCGTGTCGAAATCATCAAATGGGATCTTTGCTGCAAGGTCATGCGAAGGCTGCGCCGCTGTATGTACGATCGCATCCGGTCGCAATTCTTCAATGAGACCAAGCACACCCTTCCGATCTCGAATATCAAGTTCGTGATGTCTAAATGCTGTCAACTCGTGCTGCAGCCGTCGTTGGTTCCATCGGGTATCACCACTGGGTCCAAAGAATGCCGCTCGGTTGTTGTTATCGGCCCCATGGATAAACCATCCCTGCTCATGAAAATACGCACACACCTCCGAACCAATGAGTCCAGATGAGCCGGTGACAAGCATTCGTTTCATAGTCTGACCGCTCCTCCTCTTACCTGATGATCAACTCACAGACTCCACGCAAACGATGCGATCCCGCTTTGAATTCTTCTCAAAACGTTTGGCGATTACATCCACACCCACTCTATGCCTTTCTTGATTTCAAAGCCCGCCATCAGAAGTATGCACCTTCTCGCCATAGCTCATCGTCTTCAGGCTCGCTGCTGCAATATCTTCCATACAGACTATCTTGTGGAAACTTCTCCGAAAGATCGCGCTAGGTGACCTGGGACTTAAGCAAATACGGCTCCCAAAAATCCCGATCGTACCGAGGCCAGGCATGGCACCCAAATGGAAGACACTCGTGATTCAATTCGAAACAGAGTCGCGGAGCTACCTCAAAAGCAAACCTCAAACCCATTTCGACGGTGGCAACTTTAAACTCTGGCATATAGTGTTTGGCACGATCAGACCAGAAGTGGTCTTCGTTCCTTGACCCGTCTAGGCGCAGGTGCCATTGGTTCATTTCGCGTCGTGCATTATTGAAATAGGAGAATTGCTTGATTATTTTCTTCGGCAGGAGAAGTGCCTGCATGTATGAGGGCTGTCGGGCGATTTGGCTTTTCCAATATTCTTCGGGATCCATCCAATGTATCCGGGACCGACAGACTTTCAAGAAACTATCGATTCTCCGCAACGACAGTCCCCCATTGCCTACCCTAGCTTCTTTCACCCAAGGACTATCCGCACACGGAATCCAAGGAGGCCCAATATAGTCTAATCCAGCATCACACCAGGCACGAAGTTGATCCGAGAAGACCAGAGCATCGAGATGATAAATCAGCATATACTGATAATCAGAGAATGAGGCATAAAAATGTTCGGACAATAGCAACCGCGTGTTTGCCACTCCACTGCCGAAATACTCGTTTCCGAACTTCCGTACTGCACACCCTGGCAAGTCAATGCTCAGCGACTCAGGCGCTATTAGGTATTTGTCATAGTCTTTGAGATAGTGTGTCAGATGCCGAAAGGAAATCTGCTCATCCGGCGTCAACTCATTGCGATTATGCATTGGCACTACTACCGCCACTCTATTTTTTCTTTTCCCCGCCATCTACGATTCCATCCACACCTGCCTGTATCGCGCATTCAGCCGGGCTAGATATTCCCTCTCTCGGTACACCGACGTCACTTGATCAGTCGCCGCAACACTTCCTCTCCCACCAGCCTATGTCCAGCCTCGTTATAATGCGCATAGCGGCGAAACGGAAATAGCGACAGGGGGTCAGGGTGTGCAGAAAAGATCTCGTGGAGATCGATAACCTCTAAATCTAGCATCTTTGCAATCAGCAAGACCTTATCGCGATCCTTGCTCGCCAATTCCGGAAAGCGGTAGCGCTCCCAAGTTGGAAGATAGACAAATACGAGTCGGCCTCCCCACAAATTTACCGTATTCTTCGCTTCTGCCAGAACACGTTCGAACAACTTGAGATCCGCAGGATTGGCCGGAGCACCGGTCCGCCTGAGGTAGTCAACCAACTCCGCAGGCAGGCCCTCCTCGGAAGGCCGACGATCATAAAACGACTGGATTGCATGGCGCACATGCTGTAACTTGACAATCTTCTCAATCGATGGGCCAGCCGTCGCCTTTTCCATTTCACGGTCAAGATAGTCCTTTAGAGAACGATCAATGCCATCTTGTCGATCGATCAAGTGCTGAGAGAAGGAGGACGTTACATAGCGCATTAACAACGGTGAATTTTTTTCCCAGCCATCGAGATCCCGCAAGTCATTACCTTCATAATAAAACCACAATGCGAGTTTAGGCTTGAGGAAGCTTCCATATTCTTTCAAGGTCGCCAAACTCGTGAGTGGACCATGACCGTTGATGCCCAGGTTAATGGTATTCGGGTACTGCGACCTCAGCACAGCCACAAATCCCTTTCCTGACGGCACACAGACACCGTGCGTATAGGAGTCACCGAGCGCCACCAGATCTACTGGTTTGTGACTCCAAATGCCCTTGGGATTGTGAAATCCATGCTCATCACTTTCGTAGACAACATACTCGCCGCTCTCATTGCAGAAAACAGTAGTGCTTGTGGCCATACCTGCTAACGGAAGAAACTCTTCCTGGCCTTCGGTAAAAATTGATCGGATCGACTCAGCCGAAGATGGTGTAAAGAGAACCATAGAAAACACATCCGGATAGGCATTAATGCCCTTCCGGCGCATATCCAGGACCACCTCTAATCTTGTTCTTGTGTCAAACCTATCTTGGGTCTGATCGAGCGCTCTCATCCTCTCAGCGGCAACCTTAGCGTTGGCATCCTGGGGAAAGCTAAGCCACGCCTGAGGCCCCATGGCTTTAATCGCCGGCTTAGCGTGGGCGAGCAAGAATTCAGCGGTATACAGCGCAAGAATGACGGAAATGGAGCAGAGCACTACGTTTATGCGAATCGATTCGGGAAGCCGTAATCCCCAAACCAAAAGAATAGACGCTCCGACGAAGACGAAATAGTGAGGAGTGATGCCGTAACGGTTGACTAGTAATCCGAACACGAACAGTGATGTCACTGCTCCCGTCCCCAATATGACACTGGAAAACCGGCTGAGACGCTGAACGATGCTCGACTTTCTTGGTTCTGACATGCGTTTTAGGGCACAACTGTCTTGCTACGCAGGCGGAGACAGTACCTGCTGCTATTACCCCTTACCGTGCTTCGCCAACAGCATCTCAATAACTGCACGATAGGCATGCTCAAACTTCTCCGGCGTATGGTTACTATGTGCACACTCCCACGCTCTCTTGCTCATCTTAAGCAACTGTTCTCTGGACATCGCAGCTATCTCCCGAACTCGATGCATAACCGATTCAACAGTAGCATCTTCCAGCAGGACTCCGAAACTCTTCACATCAATGGACGATTCGTAAGTGACAATAGGAATCACCCCGCCAGCCATCGTCTCTAGAACTGCAGCCGCTCCTGCTTCTGAACAGGACGCGAAAACATGCGCCACGTTTTGCTTCAAGATCTTTCCAAACTCTTCATCTACATTATCCACCCATCCGACGAAATGGATGTTCCGAGTATGAAACAATTCTTTTCGATACAAATCAACAAACTGCGGCTCCTCCAGCACCGGCCCAATGATAGTCAGTTGGTATTCGGGCATTTGAATGAATGCTTCCAGAACTATATCGAGACCTTTATGAACCATTCCTCGACTTCCGAACCAGAGAAACCGTCGACGAGAAGCTTCAAAATCTTTATCATCCGGCCACGGCCACATTTTTTGAACCACCATCGGAAGGCGGAAAATGGGCTTATTGGCATAGGTATAAGTGTTCGTCGTAAATTCATTCCCGCAAGTTGTGAGGTAATCCGCATGTTCAACCCCTAGATGCGGGGTTTCCAGACGATTAGGGGGAATTGTCACGCCTTTTCTACGCTGCAGATTCTGGATTCTCACCATTTCGGCCAGATTCTGATAAATGATGTGAGCGGTGTCGCAATGCAGGATTTTTATGCAGCCTGACGGCAAGTAGGGCCGCAGGCGTTGCAAATTAAATCGGGTGTCAACGATGACATCGTATGATTTCCATGGAATAAACTTGTGATTCTCACAATGAATGACATCAACGTCATAGCCAAGATCAAGGTAGGTCTGAGCCATGGCCATAGTCTTGTACAATTGCGGGTGACTGGTCGGAATTGCCACGCCTCGCATCTTGCACAACAACCCTTCATTGTCATAGGAAATAAGTACATTACCTTTCGCTGCACCAGCTGTATGTAACGAGACGACTCCACCGTGAAATTGGTGTGTCACCTGCCGAACTGCTGAGAGCACCTCCCGAACCCACAGGTAGAGTTGAAAACGCTGCAGAAATCGCCGTACACGTCTTAGCACTTTGCGGCCTGCCACGCTTCTGGCACCAACCCACCTACTGGTCTCCATCCGTCCATGCACGCAATCCATTGGTTTGTCCCCAGGTGGTGCAAGTCGATATGGTGCATCCCTCCTTGCATCCAAGGCCTCCAGTTAGGACCTAAAAATGGTTGCGCCAGTAACACTCGCTCTTCATAGGTAACGAGGGTCAGGTCCGTAATTTCGAACGCGCGCACGGAGGTTCCATAAATTGGGGAGCAGTCCTGCGCAAATCGAATTAACTTATCCCCCACTACCCTCACGCGGCCAGCCGGCCGCGCTGTGTGAGGGTTCGCTTGAATGATGGGGGAACGTGAATGCTCCTGCCACCCACATCGGAGGTGACGCGAGTAATACAGCCGCAACGTATCGTGGCGTAGCTCCGAGCTGGTTTCACTCAACATCCACCAATGCTGGCCATAGCGGAATAGAGAACTATCGTTGAAGCACTCCCCCTTAAGCAAAACGTCCGTGCACACCCACTCGGTGGGAAATTGCTTGGCTTCGTAAAGACGAACACTCCGAGCCTGATGGCTTTCTGGAACCATATAGTGGCATCCATTCCACTCAAACACATACGGATAAGATAGATGGAAAGACTCCCTCAAGACGATCTGCTCATAGTTCCATACACGACCATCGCAGCTCGTTGCCCAGCCGATCTCACCTCGATCGGAATCGTAATTGTACACCTCAAAGAACATATGCCATAGGTCGTGCACTCGGATCATAAAGGGATCCGCCACAAACAACGCACGCACATCCGTCACATCCTCGCGCGTTAAAACTGGACGGTCCATGGATCGATCTCTAGCAAGTTGGAACGGCGAGCGACCGATCGCCGTTCCAATGGACCACAAGTGATAGGCGGGTGACTCGATGCCGAGCAGCCAGCGTTTAATGGGCTCAGGTGCTAGGTGACGCACAAGTTGTTTGGCATGCCACTTCAGCGCCTTACTGGGCATCAATGTCATGACCGCTTCTCCGGCGCCCGTTGTCGGTACCACAGGACGGTTCGTCGAAGCCCCTCTTCGAACACCGTTTGAGGAGACCAACCGATACGCCGTCGTGTCTCTTGGACATTTGCTATGCGAACAGGTTCACTGGGACGATCAGGCAATGCTCCAAAATTTGGCTGTGGCGCAGACGCCATAATTGTTGCGATTGTTTCCACAACCTCTCGCACTGCCCTCGTTCTTCCCGATCCCAGATCGAGAGTATTCCCTTCAATGCCAGGAACCACCCCGGCCGCTAACAATCCATCTACCACATCATCTACGTATACCCAGTCAGCTTCCCATCGACCACTCGTCAGTTCAGGAGCTTCTCCTCTCAGAAAGCTCAATATGACCGAAGGTATCAATTTTTTCTCATCTTGATGTGGGCCAAATGTCATAAACGGTACCGCCGACACAACGGGAGTTCGATACAAAACGTGGAACATTCTCCCGTACGCACTCGCAGCCCACTTTGCCGCCGCATAAGGAGAACTGGGAATCGGGAGAACAGTGTCCAAGTTTGGTTCCGTCAGTGATCCGCTCAAAACGACACGCCGGCAACCGATTTCAGCTGCTGCAATCAAAATATAAATGGTGCTGGAGAGTAGGCTTTCAAATGTAGGCAGTACATACTGAATGTCGGGCTTGGCCCCGACGGATCCTGCAAGATGATAAATTATCGTTGGCTTCGTTCGGCGGACAAGGCTTCTCACTTCGTCCAATGAAGAGAGGTTCGACTGCCACCAACAGCCCCTCCCAGGGCCTGGTATCTGAGGGCGGCGTGATGTGGCATGGACGACCGCTCCGGCTAGCAGCAGACGGCGACACAGGTGAGATCCGAGAAACCCTGCCCCCCCCGTGACTAAAACCGTTTCGTCTCGCCATTCGGTGAGGGGCCTGGGGGGGCCCCCCTCGTCACTGTAGGCCATTACGATGCCTTTGGATGATAAACAAGCTTTCCCGAATCCCCAGTACCATCGTCATATAGGGCTACGATATCGTCTGGAATATGGGCAAGGTCTGAACCACGCAAGTAATCACGCATGGTCGTTCCCGTGCATGCTTCGTCGACGCGTGGAGCGCCACATCTCGCGATAGCATCCTCCATATTCACACAACGAAAATCGATACTGAACCGTGTTTTTCCAGAAGTATTAGGTACGCTGGAATGCATCTGCGCGGCAGAAAATAGGATGATTCCTCCGGCTGGAACAATCAACCTGAGCTGGGGGTCCAATTGCAGGGCTTCCGTGGGTCGGGGAAGGGGACGAGGGTCTTGTTTGAGATACTGGGAAACGTGCCCACCTCGATGCTGTTGATTCCAGAGATAATAGTTGTACCCGTTTGAAGTATTGGCAACGGGCGAATTCCAATACTGAGGGTGAAACGCCATGGCGTTATCAGCCTGAATGTCGTAAATCGGTATCCACCAATTAATTTGAAACATCGGCGCTGAATACCAGGTGTCCCGATGGGGGTGCCAGGCATAGGCTATCCCCGTAGTGAGATAGTTATCACTCGTCGAGCTTCGCATCTTAGGAACGTCAAAGTAGGTTTTCTCAAGATCACATCCCAATTCAGCCAGAACTGCTTGAAGGTGTCGCTTAGACTCTGGATGATGGATGAAGTGTGGCTTAAGCTTGCCCAAGACCTCTGCAAATATTTCTACCGACATGAAATGCTGAGCCTGCTCTGGATCATGAGGAGAAAACGCCTCCCGAATTAATGTCCTTGCAAATTCGATAAACGCTAGAGACGAAGGCCGGGGGGAATACACGAACAACTGTCCATCGAATAGCATCTGCCGCCTGAGATCGTCAGTGATGGGAGCATCATAATACACTGCATTATTCATGGTTCCTCTCCTTGTTCTCTACAAAATGCTCCACCACGCCTTCCTTGAGTAGTCCGTGTTTACTCAAGGTCTGTGCTGCATCGTAAATCAACTCAAAAGAAGTGCCGGCACGCTCCGCGATGTCGAGCAATGAATGGGAACCATCCGCCATATTCAAAGTCCAAAGAAGTGCTATCTCAGCTTTTGCGCCTTCCTTTTGCCCAGCAATAGCACGGTATAACCCCCGCCTTCCAAGCTGTGGCTCACAGTACGGGTTCTTGCTAAAAACTACCGTGTCATTCTCGATCACGAACAGAACCTTAAGCAAAATATCCAACGAGTTCTGGAGCGAAGCAGCAGATACAAAATCCAGATTGTCTGCTGAGGTGTGATATTCTGGATATTCTCCATGGGAACTACGCATGAAGCAGCCGACGGGAAGGTTGAAGCCTGGGGAACAATATTGCCGTTCATCATATCCATACGGATAGAAGTCGATTACTCGGTGACTATCTCCTGTATGCGTCAGAACATGGCTGAGGACTCGATCGATTGGAGCATTACCCTGCCGACTTCTCTTATAGGTGATATGGCCAGAATCGCCGACGCCTGTTAACACAAGTCCGTGCCGAATCAGCTTGACCCGTTCTTGGTTGCGAGAAAGCCAGGTGATTGACCCGATCGTTCCCGGAATAAAAACGAATCGGTACGAATACCTTCGTCTTACAGTGCTTAGGGCCTGTGCAATCTGGGTGGCGACGGCAATTCCAGAAAGGTTATCGTTACAAAGGGAGGGATGACACACATGAGCAGAAATTAACACCTCTTGGGGTGTAGCCCCCGGCAAGAACACTTCTCCATAACTCAAGTGGCCAGGCTGCAATGATGAATCTATGCACACGTCATATTCGGAATCCGTCAACCTCTCCAACTGACGGTGTGACAAACAGAAACCCCAATTTTCTTTGTAATACGAGGTCCGGTACGGTATCCAGTCTGGTCGATCCGGTAGCGAGTGCAGATGACCGGTTAAATCTTCACGTCTGATTCGCCCCTTTATCGGCAGGCTATAGCTGACCACGTGAAGGTTACTCTGGCCAAGATCGACGATCTTTTCCCCTTGCACGGTGGCTATATAGGCATCTTTAATGTTCCATTCCAGCGGAACGGTCCAGTCAAACACCTGAGTTCCGCTGGGGACCTCATGAATTTCCAACGGGAGAAAGCTTTGTAGATATCGCAGTGTTGCACGAACGCCTTCACCTGTGATACTCCGACAAATTGGATACAGATGCGCCACCAAATCGTGCAGGACTTTCCCTTCTCGAGTCGAGTCGAGCGCCTCCCTGACTTCACTCATCTTCATGCCAGAATCATTCCGAATAGTCCGAGTAGGTTCGATCTTTTTCGGAGATCACTCGCACTGGCTCGGGCCAGACAATATTAAACGCTGGATCATTCCATCTGAACCCTCGCGCATAATTGGGCGCATAGAACTCTGACATCTGGTACTGCACTTCTGCGCCGTCGGTCAACGTGAGAAATCCATGAGCAAAGTGTTTGGGGATATAGAGCATTCGTCGATTCTCAGCTGTGAGGCTCACCCCACAGAAGTGCTTGTATGTGGAACTGTGAGGACGAAGATCAACGATCACATCGTACACTCCTCCCCTAGTACAACGCACCAGTTTCACTTCAGAGGAGACCCCGATCTGATAGTGCATACCTCTCAAGGTTCCTCTCAGCCTGTTGTATGACACATTACATTGTACCAACCGGGTTTCCAAACCATGTGCATCAAACTCATGCGCGCACCAACTTCGGGCAAAAAACCCTCGCTCGTCTTCAATTCGTTCCACATCAATGACAAATGCCCCCGGGAGCACCGTTTCATGGAAAATCACGGCAGTACTTTGATCTCAGGGATTGGAACGACAAATTTACCACCCCACCCTTTAATAAACTCCATCTGGAGTACCACTTCATCTTGAATGTTCCATGGAAGAATCAGCACATAATCCGGCTTTGTCTCCCTAATTTTCTCCGGAGCAAAGATGGGGATGCGAACCCCTGGAAGAAATTGACCTTGCTTGTAAGGACTTCTGTCCACCGTATAATCAATCAAATCGGTTCGGATTCCGCAGTAATTAAGCAGGGTGTTGCCTTTGGCAGGAGCACCGTATCCGACAACTGACTTGCCCTGTTCCTTCGCCTCTATCAGAAAGCGAAGTAGTTTGCGCTTCGTCTTTTCCACCTGCGCGGAAAAACCGGCATAGTGCTCCAAGTTGGCAAATCCTGCACGCAACTCTCTTTGCCTGAGTTCCACAATGCGCTGCCCGATTGACCTAGTAGCATCATCACTGTGATGAGCATAAATTCTCAGCGAGCCTCCGTGTGTAGGGACCTCCTCAACATCGAAGATCGAGAGCCCATGCTTCTCAAACACACGCTCGACGGATAGCAGTGACCAATAGGAGAAATGTTCATGATAGATCGTATCAAACTGATTCTCCGCCATGAGCCTCAGAAGGTGAGGGAATTCCATCGTAATGACGCCTTGAGGCTTCAGCAAAATTCGCAAACCTTCGACAAAATCATTGATGCGGGGCACATGTGCCAGCACATTGTTTCCAATTACTAAGTCCGCGCGTTTCTTTTGCCTTACTAAATCTCGAGCGGTCTTTTCGCCAAAGAACTTGACGACTGTGGGAATACCTTTTCTTTTAGCGACGGCAGCGACATTACTAGCCGGCTCTACCCCCAGTACAGGTATCCCCTTTTCAGCAAAGTATTGCAGGAGATATCCATCATTACTCGCTATCTCGACTACCTGATGCCGGGACGTCAGAGAAAATCGTTCCGACACGAGGTGCGCATAGCGCTTAGCATGCTCCAACCAACTCTCAGAGTATGATGAAAAATAGGCATAGTCGCCAAAAATACTTTGAGGACTCGTAAACTCTTCAAGCTGTACCAAGAGGCATGTTTTACAAACATAGACATGGAGAGGATAAAAAGGCTCCATTCGATTGGCCTCTTCGGCCTTGATGTAAGAATTAGCTAGAGGAGACATTCCAAGATCGACAAAAGTTTGATCGAGATGTGCCCCACAAAATCGACATGCACGATTGGCTATCCTCGGCGACGTTTTCACGCTGGAACCTGAGCGTTTTGCACTCGACCGTATCTTAGAGTTCATTCTTCGTCTCCCTCACATGACGTAATGATCGCCAAGCTCAGTCATCTTCAAGGAGGCCGCATCGGTAAGGTCACGACAGATCAACATGAAAACCACGCGTCGCTAATAATCCCACGTCCGCTAAATCAGGCCCAACGAAGGTCATCTGTAAGACATCCATCCGCGTTAAGCGTTTTCAACATGTTGAGTCGTACAAGATGAGACTTTCGAAACTCAACGTCTGAGAACTTCATCCTTTCTAGTCCATCAGCTAAATCTTCAATTGCCGTACGCAAATCCACTCGTGGTTGATAGTGAGGAGCCAATCGTCTGAACTTTTCGAAGCTCACCCGATAAGACCGCTTGTCAGGCTGCGCATTGGAATTCAAAGATATCTCCACGTTGGGGAGAACCTTGGCTACAGCCTCAGCCAAATCTCGCACCTGATAATTCCACTCATCACTCCCGACGTTCACAGCCAAAAAATCTCCACCGTCCTTGCCACTTCGCTGCATCCCCCAATCAATGGCTCTAGCCATGTCCTTTACATGGATCAACGGACGCCAAGGTGTGCCGTCGCTCAAAATCGTGATTTTCCGAGAGCTTAATGCACTCGCGACAAAATCATTCAACACGAGGTCTAAGCGGAGACGCTCGCTCATCCCACAAGCCGTGGCAAAACGCAAACATGTTACCGTGAAGTCTGGACGAGCAAGCGCAGCAAGATCACGCTCCGCACCAATTTTTGACTTGGCGTATGCTGTTAACGGGTTCAGGGTGGACTCCTCGGATTTTGCTCCACCCTCCGCCATACCATAGACGCTACAGCTTGAGGCAAAAACAAAACTCCTGGCTCCCGCATCCCTGGCCAGTGTCGCCAACGTGACGGCCGCCCGATGGTTGACATCTAACGTAATCCGCTCAAACGATGCTCCCATTGGATCATTTGAGATCGCGGCCAAGTATACAATCGTGTCGATATCGTTGAGTGCATCTTTTCCGACATCCCTAACGTCCTGAAAGATCTGGAGGTCTATCCTACATTCAGGAAGCCGGCTGGCAGCCGTTAAACAGGTTGCAAAGTACCCCATATCCATACCCACTAACCTTGATGAGGGATAGGACTCCCTAAGACGAGCGACAACTATTGGGCCGACGTATCCCATGTTGCCCGTGATCAAGATCTTCATTCACTTTCTCTCTGGTTAAAGTGGTGGTGAGATGCCTGTCCCAAAAGGAACTGCAGACTTTATCGACTTCGACAATGGTTACTTAGTGATCCGTATATTTTAATGGCCTGCCTTCCCCATTACCATATTTTCCAAGGTGCCTTACCTGAACTCCACAATTCTTCGAGATAGCCCTTTTCCTTCAATGTGTCCATGCAAGACCAGAATCCATAGTGTTTGTACCCCATCATCTCACCCGCATAGGCCAATCGCTCAACCGGATCTCTTTCCCAAACCGTGTGATCTCCTTCAATATAGTCCAGTGCTTTAGTACTGAGTACAAAAAACCCGCCGTTGATCCACCCCTCCCCAGATTCTGGTTTCTCAAAAAATTCCGTAACCTGATCGCCATCGAACCCGATGCGTCCGAAACGTGCGGGGGATCGAACCGAAGTCATCGTGGCCAGCTTACCGTGAGAGCGATGAAATTCCAGCAGCTTATGAATATCGAGGTCTGCTACACCATCGCCATAGGTCAACATGAAGGTATCGTCCCCCTCTAGCCACTTCTTGAGACGCTTAACCCTTCCACCAGTTTGGGTAGTGAGACCTGTGTCAGCCAGATGAACGGTCCATTTGGGTTGGTTTCCGTCATGGATCGTCGTTTTTCCTGTGGAGAGATCGACGGATAAATCATTGTTGATCGCAAAAAAATTCAGGAAATATTCCTTAATCATTTCACCTTTGTAACCAAGCGCGATGACGAACTCGGTGATGCCATGCACGGCATGAATCTGCATGATATGCCAAAGGATTGGTTTCCCTCCGATCTCCACCATAGGCTTAGGACGAAGCACTGTTTCTTCGGAAAGCCTTGTACCTAACCCACCAGCCAAAATCACTGCCTTCATAAGCCCTCCTATAGCCAATCGCCGATTCCACTTGGCCCTCTAGAGACGCACATTGATTAGTGGCCGCTAGTTGCGATCTCGATTGTTCGATATAGGGAACGACATTAGCTATCCGACTAATCCAACGGTGGAGTATGTTCGGTAGTCCACTTGAGCAAGGGTCTGACAGCCCCCTCCCATCGCCCAGTCACATCCCCTCGAGCTGTATCTCCTGCTCCCGGATCAACCACACGAAAACCAACGACGCGCGGAACATCACAGTATTCCTGCCATGGATCTTCTGCAAAAATCCCCGCACCGATTACCATCGTACCTTCTGACAAAAAATTTCCTGGAATCCAGGCAGTACTGACATAGCGCCCCACGCTTCTAGCTTTTCTGTACCATGCGGGATCTCGGTCGTTTGCAATAAAAGCAACTATATCTTCCTCAGTATTCAGACCAAATTGGGCTACAATCTTTTGACCTGGTTTTAAAACATCGTACTCAATCTCCAACCGGATCGGTCGGCGGATGTCCAAGATGGCTGACACCGCGCCGCTTTCCGACAGAACTCGCACGGCACGCAAGCGGACAACCTCATTCCCAGGAGCCTTGTCTGCATCAGGCCACTCGACGCAAGGCTTGATATGGCCAGCGTGAAGATAGTGGTTAACGACGTCATGTGCGGAGCCTTCCTGAACCACCTCCCCCTTTTCTAAGAGGAGGGCTCGTTTGCACAATCGGGTAATAGCCGGCATATCGTGGGAGACGAGAATGACCGTTCGTCCATGTTGCCCGACATCCTCCATCTTGCTCATACATTTTTTCTGAAAGCGAACATCTCCAACTGCCAGCACCTCGTCAACGATCAAAATATCTGGATCCATATGTGCTAAGACCGAAAATCCCAGGCGCACATACATACCACTAGAATAGTGTTTGACCGGCGTATCGATAAAACGCTCTACCTCCGCGAAGGCCACAATTTCATCAAACTTCCTGGCGATTTCATGACGGCTCATACCCAAAATCGCGCCGCTCATGTATACGTTGTCTCGACCGGTTAACTCCGGGTGGAAGCCGGTACCTACTTCCAATAAGCCACAGAATCGCCCATGAATAAATGCTCGGCCCTTTGTCGGTTCCGTTACCCTTGAAAGAATCTTTAAAAGGGTGCTTTTACCGGACCCATTCGTCCCGACTACTCCGAAAACCTCTCCTTGCTTAATCTCAAATGACACATCACGAAGCGCCCAAATGGTCTGCTCTGGGTGGATGGAGGGAAGGGCAGATCGGCCGCAAAGCTTTCGCATGCCACCCGCCAACGCTCGTGCCAAAGACCCGTCTTGGCCGTGGGCACCGCCCAGCTGGTAGCGCTTGTGGAGTCGGTCAACAAGAATAGCCGTATCACCCATGTTAAATCAGATCAGCGAAGGTCCGCTCCACCCTCCTAAAAAAGACGAGTCCTCCTGCCAACAGCAACAGCACTACACCCAAACTCACCCCAATCATGATCCAGTCTGGTGGAACTCTCCCTAGCAGAGCCCATCGCATCCCCTCAATGACGCCGGCCATCGGATTCAATCCATAGAGTAGGCGTAGAGAATCAGGCACCAATGAACTCGGATATAAGACCGGTGAAGCGAACATCCATACTTGTGTCAGCAATGGAACGATAGAGGCAACATCCCGATACTTTACGTTGAGCGCAGAGAGCCATAGGCTTACGGACAGTGCTGTGACAAGAGCAATGACGACGAATAAGGGTAGGAAGATTAAGGCCCACGAAGGCATGACCTGATACCAGACCATCAGCCCAAGTAACAAAAAGAGTCCTACAGCGAAATCCACCACATTGATAAAGGTCGCCGCGATGGGAATGATCAAGCGGGGGAAATAGACTTTCTTGATTAAGCTGCCCTCTGTCACCACACTCAAGGTGCTGCGTTCCAGGCTCTTAGCAAACAAGGACCAAGGCAGGAGAGCAGCCAGTGCAAAGAGGGGGTAAGGTATCCCCTCAGAAGGCATCTTAGCCAGGTAACTAAACACGAGGGTGAAGATTGCGGTGCTCATCAGTGGCTGCATCAGAGCCCAACCAGCTCCAATGGCTGTTTGTGCATACCGCGTTTTTAAATCCCGCCACGCTATGAAATAGAACAACTCGCGTGCAGCCCAGATCTCGCGCCAGTCGATCTGCCACATCCCCTTGCGGGGCTCAATAATCAACACGGACGTATTAGAAGCCACGGCACATCACTCGCTTGTTACACACAGTTCTTCTAAAAAAAGCGGAACACACTGGTTTGCACCCTGTACGGCATAAATGCTGAGGGACATGAAACACTGGAGTACGTAAGAACGCTATCATGGCTTGAAGTATTCCGCTTGGGGAGATTGACTTTGAACTTTTCAAATAAGAGTAGCACAACCTGGGATACACAGAGATTATGGATACCTACCATGTAACCACCCAGGTACGGCTAACCGATCGAGGCTCTCAAGTTCGGTAGGGAGTATAAGGGAATTCGCATCCGATGCGCAGGTGAGTCATTACGTAAGTTGAGGATACCGTTGCATCAAAGTCACCGGAAAGGCACAGGGGCTGTGCTGCTAAGTGAGGACTTCCTGACAGTCAAAAAGATATTAGCAATTCCATCGTTAAAGAATCCGAAGGCCCCACAATTCGCGAAGCGATGTGGCAAACTCCCCTTACGGATGGCGCATCAGTTCGGCAATGGTTTCTCTCAAAAGCTCAATGTCATTGGCAGGTAGAAGGAAGATGTCTTTCTATTGTCCGCGAGACCAGTTTTCCAAGGTACATCTGCTCAATGGGCGGAAACACCTGCCTAATAGGAGCAAAAGAAAAATCCTGAAGCAACATGTTTAGGCGCGATTCAGTCTTATCGAGGTTCAAATAATGTCGCAGGCGCGACATTACAGAACCTTCCATTCTTGGTTGATCCGGATCGAACTCCCACGGATGCAAATACATCACCAATGACGTCCCCTCGCTCTCCAATTTACGAAGAAGAACTCGCGATATAAAGTACGGATACAGCCTAAAATACCCCCCCCCTGCAATTGGCAGCCGAACCCCTGCATATCCTATCGTTGAGGGAGGTACTTCCCATAGTGCTCCCGACGCCGTTTGAATGCAGTGCACAGTCGGTCGTGCCGAAGGTACTCCGTACCGATCATGCAAAATGGGGAAGACGCTAGAATCATACCTATAACCTTCTTGCACGAGAATCTCAGTTGCCCACATCGTGTCGCGAGTAATCGAAAAGCTTGGAGCTCGATAGCCCAGCACTGGAGAGGCAAGAATGTCCTCTAGAATGCCTTTTGCTTTACGAATATCCTCACGAAACATAGCCGGGGTCTGACTCGTGATAAGTTCGTGACCATATCCGTGAGATGCAACTTCGTGCCCAATCGAAGCAATGCGCCGCACTAGGGAGGGAAAGCGCTCAGCCACCCACCCCAAGATGAAAAAAGTTGCCCGCACGTTCGCCGCACTCAATAAATTAAGTAGCTTTTCAGTATTAGCCTCCACTCGACTTTCTAACTGCGACCAGTGCCTTCTGCGCATCGGTGATTCAAATGCAGAAACCTGGAAGTGTTCTTCCACATCGAATGACAGACAATGTCTTTGAGCGGACACCACGATAACTCCCCTTTAACGTGCTCCCTCACCCATTAACATGACCTTCACGGTATGAATCACGATTCGAAGATCCAATATCAGCGAAAGGTTCTTAACGTAAAATAAATCATATTGGAGCTTGACATGCGAATCTTCCTTAGACGCACCGTATCGAAACCTAGTTTGGGCCCACCCGGTAATGCCCGGTCGAACTGTATGTCTTAGATCATAATAAGGAATAGTATTTCTCAATTCTTGAACGAAAACAGGTCGCTCTGGACGAGGACCGACCAAACTCATCTCTCCCCTAACAACGTTAATGAGTTGGGGGAATTCGTCCAGTCGCCACTTACGAAGCCACCGTCCGACTCTAGATATTCGTGGGTCCTCGGCAGATGCCCATCTGGCGCCGTGCAGCTCGGCATCATTACGCATGGACCTGAATTTCCAAATCATGTAAGGACGCCCACGCAACCCCACGCGCATTTGACGATAAAAGACGGTTCCCGGCGAATCCAACTTAATAAGAAGTGCCAATATGCAGCAAAGTGGAAGGAGTAGGATGCCTCCCGTTATTGCAATCACAATATCCACAAACCTCTTCAGAAGCATAGTAACTAATCTGCGACGAAACCCTGTCGAAAAAATCAGAGCGCTCGGCTTCAAATGGTCTATGGAGAGTCGACCGGACTCCTCTTCATATAGATAATGCCCATCAACAACGTCGCGCCCCATCGCCTTCATGTCGAGTAAAGTCTGAACTGGCAAGACCGCTCGCCGATCCTCTAAACATACTGCTACAGTGTGCACTTGATACCGCTCAGCGATTTCGAACAATTGGTCATAGGTTCCGATTATACTCGGATTGACGATCCGCTCACCGATACGGGTAGCATCTTTATCAAGAAAGCCAACCACCTCAGTAAAACCTGTACGCTTTGCCAGCAATGTTTGACAGAGGTCTCGAGCAAGCGGCCCAACCCCAAGAATCAGCACCCGACGCCTAAGCCGAGGTATTGCTAAGGATATTGAAACCAGAGGTTGCTGACCGGGTATACGCTCTATGCGGACGTCCGATTCAGACTTGCTTGACCTGTTCATGATGAGCTTCGCGGTAGTATTCTTGCTGCATATAGTAGGGCGTCGTATGAGCGTCCAACCCATTCAAGATAATTCCGATATTCGCCGTGCTTCCGATCGCACGCAAAGCCTTATGCACAACGTCCCGGCCTGTCATGCTTGCCTTAACTACATAGGCAAGCACATCTGCCATACTGGACAATACATGCATATCCGCGAGAGGTAACACAGGAGGCGCGTCAATAATTACATAATCAAACTTCTCTTTAAGGTCTGTAACCAGCTCTGCAAGCTGATGCATCTTTGATAGCGCCAATGGATTGTCTGCAACAGATCCTGCGGTGAGGATCCACGGACCGGCCTCCCCTAGTCGCTGCATGCAGTCCTCAATTGTTTTAGTCCCGCGAAGCACCTCTGCCAACCCAGGCTGTTGCCAAAGCCCCGCATAGATGTGCTGCATTGGGCGCTTAAGATCGCAATCAATTACAAGCGTCCTTCGGTCCAAATCTTTGGCGAGCACATAGCCAAGATTGAGAGCCGTTGAAGACTTTCCTTCCCCCATAACCGCACTGGTAACCACTATGGTAGTACTCTTCCGTTCGCCCGACATTAGTTCAAGTCTGGTTGCTGCAACACGATATTGCTCGGCAACGAACGATAACGGCCTCCACATCGACACCAATTCAAGGCCCGGAGCTGGCTTCTGAAGCTGTCCTCCTTGAATACTGTGTTTCATCGATGATGTGATGGCAGGCAATCCTCGAGAATTCCTGTACTCCTCGTCTTGCTCTCCCTTACTCGATAGCATCAATGAAGAAGCCCTTCCGCTCTTGCGAGAGAACGCCCTTACCGTTTGCATCGTCCCACCAAAAGCACTCTCATACAGTGGAATCGATGCAATGACTGGCAACCCCAGAGTAATTTCAACCTCCTCTGCCGATCGAAACCCACGCCCCATAAGTTCAAGCCCCACCGCACCCCCAATTCCCAGTGCACACCCAACAGCAAGCCCCGCCAACATGATGAGGGGAATATTGGGGATAACTGGAACAACTGGTGTATACGCCGGATCCACAATACTGAACTTAGCCCCTTTGCGTCCTTGGGCCAAGCTCTTCTGTACCCCTGCACTAAGCTTCTTATCTAACAGAGATTGATAATTTTTCTGGAGGTTTTCGTAATCTCGTTCCAATGTTTTTAGCTTTTGCTCCCGCTCAGGCGTCCTTTCCACTCGTTTTTCATACTGTGACATTTCCGCGGCAATATGTGCCTGTCGACGCTTCACCGCATCCAACTCCAGCACTATATCATCTCGCTGCCTCAGTAGTTCTGCATGGTAGGGGTCTATGCTTTTTCTCTTGCCTCGCTTTGCCTCGGCGGTATCTTCAGGAACATCATTGTCTGGGAGTAGGTCCCGATATTGAGCCGACGTCATCTCTCTGAGCTTTCTAATCTCCTCTTTGACCTGAACTAGGTCAGGATAAGTTTCCTTATACATAGACGACAGCTCAACTAGTCGACGCTCCAGCTCTTTAATTCTCGCCAACCGCGGATCCTTATTTCGCTTAGCGGCGCCACCAGGCGCATCACTAATCTCGCCGGTTTCCTCGTAATCCTTGATTGATTTATCAAGCTGAATTAGACGGCTACTCAAATTCTGAGCCTGTTCACCTTGAGTCTTCATATCATCCTGAAGGCGATCCAACTTGCGAAGATTAGCATCAATTTGCTGTGGTAATTCTCCTAAATATTGCTGTTTGAATTCAGAGATAATTTTTTCTTTTGCCTCTAACTCCGCCTTGGCATGCCTCAACTCCAACCCTAAAAAATCCTCAGCCGCCTCAACCCCTCGTTCACGATCCTTCAGTGTTTCTTCGATAAACAAATCGCTCAGCCTGGAAGTTACATCCCTGGCAAGGGTAGGATCTTCGCTTGAGAATGACAGTGTAATAAAAAGCTTGTCTTTTGTTGGTTCCACCTTAATAGAGCCACGCATTGCCCGAACAGCATTCTCTGAGTCTATTCCTTCAGGCCGCTCTTTATCGTATCCAAAGAGGCCGAACTCCCCAGCTATTTGCCCCAGGGTCTTACGACCCATGACAAACTGCCGTACCTCCATGACTCTATCGTCAAGGGTAGGCACATAGGCTCCCCCCCCAGGACTTGGTCCACTCACAATAGACTCTTCAATCTTCGCACCTTCAAACCACATCTTAGTGCTCGATTGATAAATCTTGGGCATTAACGCACACACTGCGCCCGCGATGCTAAGCGAGACCAAAATTGCAGAAAAAACAAGCCACTTTCTGCTAACAACCGCCCGCCAATAGTCTTCTGGCGACAACGTGCGCGTGTTCATTTCTTTAAATCTATCCCTCCTGCTCCAGGCTTTCCTGAATCCGTCGTTGCTCCCACTGAAGGACTCCCCCAAAATGCTCCAGCCCTAAAGAAATCTCCACGCGGGGAGTACGCATAGGTAAATCCAAGGAGTACTACCTGCTTTGCAAATCCTAGATCACCAGAACTTGTAGTATTTACTTGGTTGTCAAACATCAACCATTGGTGACTCAACCTCGCTGCAAATGTAGGAGTGATGAGATAGCTCAGAGCAACCGTCGTGCCATAGGTACTAAAAGTCGTCGCAATAGCATCTGAAGTATAACTACTATGCGCGAAATTGAAGAGAGCTTGGCCCGTCAGCCTATCGGTAATCCCAGCCATCCCACCTAATGAAATCATATGGGTATATATAGGCCCCGCTGATTGAACAAAACTGGGATACACACCCAAATTATATGCGAGCATAAGCCGGTATGATCCAGGACTAGCTATACCTCCGGGCATATTCATGCCCGGAAGCATGGGGAGAAAACTCCCGCTACTTGGTAATGGCGCAGCCCCACCTCCCGTTGCTTCTTGAATTTCACTTCCTAACTTTCGAAGGAAGGAAGATCCTGAGGCATAAACTACGCCAAATCCACCAGTGGGAAACATGGTAGCAGGGATTCGACGGTTTCCCCCCGCTGCACTTATATCCGGGATTGGTTCAATGAGCGTTAATCCACCATTAAGAAACGAACTCCACTCCTTGGTCCACATTCTTCCCCACCCCAAAGTACCAGAATGAGTAGTATAGTCCCCAAATTGTGGCTGTGACATCTGTGTAAACGTATATCGAACGTTTAAGGTATCGACCGCCGAGATCTTGGACACTGGTCCGGCGCTAATTGTATGGGTTGCTGTATCGAAAACTGTTCCTACCGTCTGCCCAGAAGTGACGGCTTGCGGAGCATATGCACCACCGAAGCTGAGCTGGGAATAGGTATACGTAGTCTGAAAATCAGTGGTAGGTGAGAGGGAATAGGAGTCTGCAAACCCTACATTAAAAATGGAGGTCCTAATCCTCTGACTTAGCAGGCCAGAATCAGCGGGACCAGATATTCCCACCCCCCCCATCCCGAATCCGCCGAACCCCCCACCGAACCCGCCAAAGCCACCACCAAGACTTCCGCCTCCGAAGGCAGGCGCTGATGGCATGTATTGATACGTACCAAATATTCGAAACGCCCTCATTCTTGGCAGGACACGATTCACCGCCTGGGCGAGGTCAATACCTGCGGAGGCGATAAACCCGACATTGTCCAACTCAGAATTGTGCGCAAACTTCTGTATGAGAGCACCGACGGATAAATTTGTCTTAATCAGTGAACTGCTCTGCAGAAAATTTAATTGTGGTGTAACGGTTGTAATGAAGTCATCTGCTTTAATTCCTGAGGCGAGTTGAGACTTGGGCGTAAAAAACACGTTGGTATCATATTGCTCCATAACGGATAGAGAGGGTACGACTCGTATCTGTTGCGCCACTGCCTGAAAGGAATTTCCATCCCATAACAGAATGAGAACCACTATCGCCCAAGCAATACCACTGCTCTTCAAGACATGATTATGGAACCACAATGACATCACCTGCTTTGAGGAAAAAGTTTCCCTCCGAATTCTTACCCTGGATAATATCTTCATATGGAACAGGAATTTGTATTTGCTTGGGCTGGCCTTGACCATTTGGAACAACTCTCAGAACATGGATCTTGTTTCGAGAAGCAAAAGTGGTGAATCCACCAGCTAGGGAGATACCCTGCAAGACAGTAGCATACGATTTCAACGGCACTTTGCCGGGTTTTGAGACTTCCCCTAGCACATATACATAGTAGCTATTGACCTCCTTCACCTGCACAGAAACGGTAGGATTGGGCATGAACTCTGTCAGACCATCCGCGATCCTCTTGGCAAGCACATTCGCGGTCATACCCGCAGCCTGAATATCGCCAACTAGTGGTAAAGAGATTTTCCCATCGGGCCGGATAACCACTTCGCGTGACAGATCCTGATTTCTCCATACATTTACGACTAGAATATCTTCCGGGCCCAGCAGGAACTCATTTGGCGGAATGTAGGTTACATTAAAGTCAACTTGCTCTCCCCCTAGCCAGCAGCCCTGTAGAGTCATAAATGCGGCGAGGACAATACATACCGCCCCTTGCCACCTTCTGCAACCGAAAGTTTTCAATTTCGCGGCTCCTTTGATGCTCATCGGTACGGCGCTAGAAGAGAAACCGTAATTGCGCATCTATCTCGAAGGTAAAACCACCATCGTCTCAGAGGGAACAACGATCTGATCTCCCGGCTTCAATTCAATGTTCTGATCCGACCCATCCCTGAGAACTATATCATCATAACTAGCTTTAATTTTGTTTAACCCTTCTCCGTCTTTCCCGAACCGAAACACTACAATCTTGTTCCGTGCTGCTACCTGAGTAAAGCCATGGGCGATAGTAATCGCCTGAAGTAGAGTGGTCTTACTCTTCAGTGGATACTTGCCTGGGGCATTAACTTCACCTAATACATAGATTTGGTAGCTATTCACCTCTCGGACCAAGATCGAGACGGTGGGGTTTTCCATGTAGGATTTGAGCCGAGCGGAAATCTCTTCTGTTAGCTGGGCCGCAGTTCTCCCCACAGCTGACACATCTCCGATGAGGGGAAGTGAAATTCTTCCATCCGGACGAACCTGGACCTGCTTCGAGAGATCAGCATTCTTCCACACAGTAATTTCCAGAACATCTTCCGGCCCCATTATGTAATCCGGGGTTACGGTGAGTGAAGACTTCTCTGCGCCCTCCGTCCCTTGTCGAGTAGTAGAGCCTCCTCCCGTAGAGGAAGGCCCAGCGATTAGACGAATCTGTGGTGCTTGCTCATATGAAGTTGCAGACGCCCACCACGGAAGCCCAATTAAAAAAACTCCGAGGCCGAACAATACTTTCTTATTCATAACGCTTTCTCCCTCGATAATACGACCACCAGTCTGACAGATGAGCCTACCACTGCTATTAACTGACAGAGAAGAGAAACTTAAGTCCTGCAAAGTAGGCCCTATTCTCTGGAAGGACCAAGCGGCAATCTCCTAGTCCAACGAACTTCAGCCAATGTGGGAATCTTGGCACTTTCAACTGAGGTCGGCACGTAACTTCCATCACTTGATCGCGCAATGGAGCCTGATCCATCAGAAGAGGTATTCTCCTACTACTAATATCCAGAGAGAAAGCATTCCCTCGGCACGATCCTTCCCTTGAGATCAGCCCTGAGAAATATCGCATATACGTAATATAACTGATCGACATTGTACGATTTGCGCGCATTAGGCCTGAACCAATAGGTCATCATTCCCCCAAAGCTGAGAAAGAATGACCCTCTGCGATGCTTCTCGTGCGCCAGCGAGAACGTCCTTTCAGCCACAAATCTGAATGATACCCTTCATGAACCGGAGAAAAACAAGAATAGCCTTTATATCAGATCTTCCACAACGATGCTCATCGCTTATAAGGTTTGTTCAACACGGAAGAGGTTGTGGCATACTGTTTGCGTAAAGAAATTGAGTCGAAAGTATAGTGCGCTCCTTCTGCTCGAACAATACCAACGAAGAAGAACTACATCCCCCTAAAGCGTCATTTGACTACCTCAAAAGTATTATGTAGCCTTACTAGAAGTGGATCCACGCTATAGACACAGGGCCGTTATCCCAGTCAGGGAACCAAGCATAGGAGTGGCATGGTGAATCAGAACACCGCTCAAACACAGGACAATGTAGACTCTCTTGCTGATCAGCGCGCCGGGTCTGGAATCGTAGTTTTGTCTTCTTCAATGCAACTGCTCCACATGAATCGACAAGCCGCCGAGCTGTCCAAGCTAATGCACATCAGCCATACCGGGGGAGGGCTACCCAAGACCGCCAACGGTGTGCTCCCAGCCGTACTAACAGAACTTTGCGCTGAGATCATCAAAGCTCTTCAAGTTCGCACCGAAGCAAAAGATTGGGAACAATTTGAAATCAAGCGAATCGCGGGGAATCCTAACCAGCCGATACTTCTGAGAGGCTTTGGCCTGCCCGACCGAGAAGGGATTCAGCATGCTCGCCTAGTTGTCACGATGGAAGAACTAGGACGCCGCAATCATCTGAATACAGATCAGGCCAAAGAACGATTTCAGCTTACCAACAGAGAGCAGACAGTTATTGAAAACCTAGCTAAAGGATGGACGAACAAAGAAATAGCAAACGCTCTCAAGATTACGGAGCAGACCGTTAAAGAGCACATTAAACACATCATGAGAAAGACAAACTCCACAACTCGGACAGGAGTCCTAGTTCAGGTCTTTCGATCCTAGTGTAATGACTTGCCAAGCGCGGCCCCCGTATGTGTGCATGGCGTGGTTGGTGATGATGGTGCTGGCGGCGAGAGGAACGTCGCCAATTTCTCAGCGGGTGTGAGGCCCTGGAGGGCCATGGAAAATCGGTCGTGGTTGTACCGATGCTCCCAGGCACGCAGGGCCTGAGCCGCTGATGTCAAGCCGTCGAAGGTCGAGCGACTCTAAAATTATTCCTCATCGATATGATAACTTCGCTCCACTTTGCCGTTCTGTTCAGGCCGCCGCGGAGCAATATGGCGGAGGCGGATGCCAGCTTCTTGCACCACCAGCGCAAAGGCCAGCGGGAATTCTGTCCAGTTGTCGACCTGAACTTTCTGAATGGGGAACGACAGAGCCTGTCGCACCGTGGCCAAGAAGTCAAGACTGGTGCCGTGATACTTCCGCGGATAGAGGCGCAACACGCGATACCGCGTGCAGTCGTCGAGGGCGTGTACTGGAAACGTTTCTGGCTGGCGACTTTCACTTCCTTCACGTCGACCTGCACACATTCGTCGGAATGCTCTTTACTGAAGAGGATTAGGTGGCGTGAGCGCCGTGGCTCGGTCCGTCGGACGGGGGGAGAGCCGAGATCCCGGCAGATCCGGCGAATCGTGGCGGCCGCCACATAGATGGGATGCATCCGGTTCAGCCAGATGCGCGTCCGCATCGCTCCGAAGTGCAGGTCGCAGCGGACGTGCTCGATCAGGCGCACCGTTTCCTCGGACAGCCGCCGCCGTCGCTTGAACGGGTGGCGCGGCACCAACCCGGCGGCCCACTGGCTGAAATATCTTGTTGAGAATGGGCCCCTCCACTGCGCGAGAGTCGCAGCACCATTGAAGGAGGGACAGTATGTCGACGATCACGACCAAGGAGTTGACGACACTGAAGATCCCCAGACGGTATCACCACACCGTCAAGAGCCGCCTCGCCATCGTGCACTATGCAACGGACTACGGGATCAAAGGAGCGGCCCGGCGCGGCGGTTTGGCCTGGATCGGAAGACGGTCCGAGCGTGGCGCCGCCGCTTGCAGGCCGCCGGTCTCGTGGGCCTGGTTCCGCGCTACCCGCCGATCCGTGCACGCCGCATTGCGGAGTCGACCGTGGCGTTGATTGAACACGCCCGGCGCGATCTGATGTACGGGGCGGTCCGCACCCGGATTTGGCTCGAGCGTGTCCATCGGATCCGGGTCGCCGCGGCCACGATTCGCCGGATCTGCCACCGGCTCGGCTATCCATCGCTCCGCCGCAAACCCTCACGACGTCCTCGGCAACTAACGCTCTTCAGTCGCGAGCGACCGGGGGACTGTGTCCAGGTGGACGTCAAGGAAGTCAAAGTGGCGGGTGCGACGTATTTCCAATACACCGCTATCGACGACTGCACGCGCTATCGGATTCTCCGTCTCTATCCCCGGAAAAATCATCAGACCAGTCATACCTTCTTCAGCACCCTTCGGGCCGCGCTCCCATTTCCCATCCGCAAAGTACAGGTCGACAACGGCGCAGAGTTCTCGCTCGCCTTTGCCCTCACGGTTCAACAGGCTGGGGTGCGGCTACGCTACATTAAGCCGCGATGTCCGGAGCAGAACGGCAAAGTCGAACGCAGTCATCGTGTTGATAACGAGGAGTTTTGGAGTCGGTCAACGTTTGCCGGTTTCGCACCGGCGGCCGAAGCCGTACTGGCCTGGGAACACCGCTACAACCACGAGCGCTTCTCCATGGCCCTCATTGGCCTCACCCCGGCCGAGAAACTCGCGACATTCACGGCTCCGTCTCCGCTTCCGTCAGGCACCGTCCTCCCGCATCCGGTTCCCACTTCGACCTCGACCATGGACCCGCCGCCAATCGCGTGTCCTGAGCCACTTGTGCGACGGGTGCTCTGTCACAACCACGACCTAAACCCTGGGGTCACTTCTTGACAAGTCATTACACCTTCGTCGTGATCATTCTCATCGGACCCCCCCTTGTACTGGTGCGTGACTGTAGCCCATGCGGGGGGCCAACTCTCAACAAGATTTCAGCTTGGGGATACTCAAGGGTACATCAGATTACATATAGGGCGGTACAACTGGCATTGGCCTGACGGTGGGTGCCCCCTCATCGGTTCTCTCGAACCTAAGCTTATTAATTTCTTCTCGCCCCGACCACAATTCCAACTCAAGTCCAACCCCCAAAAAGTTACAACGGGTCCGCGTGGAAGAATCATCACACTGATTCATTTTCAGCACACCTCCTTAGCCACCAAAATTTATTAAATTCTGTACTATCAATAACTTGCTGTGTCCATCCGCAGGCTCAACAATTGCTCCCTCGCGCAGTCAGAGTCGAACGATGAAGTCGAGGGACACGGGCATGACTGGCACCAGAAACGTAACCTGGCTGGTTGCAGTTACTGCAACCCTGTTATTGGCGGGATGTCAGGCTAGCCCGCCCATAACATCCGTTCGATACGATAATATCGGCTTTATGGCATTGTGGAAGACCTATACACACTGCCTTTCGACCGAAGATAGTCAGCTAGCCGTGGAGGACGCTCAAAAACTGTCATCGATGAGTCGAATAGACACAACTGTATCATCCCGCCCCAAGCATGCTCTCCTTTCGATCCCCTTCGCCGGCGAAGTCCCCCAAACAACCGCAAGGCTGGCTGTGGATGTACAGGCTATGGCAGCGTCTTGCAGCCTTCACACAGGAATACTTGCAACTTCAGCAGGAGAATCTGAGCTGGCAAGAGACCATTTTCAGAAGGTCGTGAATAGCCATACGCAAGCTGCCTATTCCTATTACAGAGATCAGGCCAGAGCCCATCTCTACGAGTTAGAGATCTCGCGCCAAGCTTCTCTCCACTAATCGATCTACCAGCAGAATACCTCCCGCTATTTTTATTCAGTTGGAGTTTTATCCGCTAACTGTTCGAAAAGTTGAAGGTAAATCGAGGCGGAACGAGTCCATGAAAGGTTCTGGCTCATTCCTGTCTTAATGAGGCTGCTCCAGTCTGCCTTTTTCCGATAAACCGAAAGCGCCAGGAGCAGGCTCGTAAGCAACGAGGAAACGGTGGTATCGGTAAAGCTAAATCCCGTAGCACGCGAGTCTTTAAACGTGCGAGGCGTATAGGGGACAACCGTATCAACGAGTCCTCCGGTACTTCTCACGACCGGCACGGTGCCATAGCGGAGACTATAGAGCTGACTGAGTCCACAGGGCTCATACCGAGACGGCATAACAAAAATATCCGAAGCGGCCTCAATCCGGTGCGCCAGTCCCTCGTCAAAGATATTACGGAAGGCAATTCGCTCTTTATACTGCTCGGCTAACCCTTGAACTTGCTTCTCATATGTGACATCGCCGGTCCCAAGGATCACCATCTGCAAACTCAACTCCATAAGTTCCGGGATAACTTGAATAATAAGGTCGATCCCCTTCTGAGCAGCCAGGCGAGTGATCACCCCCAACATAGGGACTTTCAAACGGCGGAGCCCCAACTCCCGCTGCAGCTCCACCTTGCAAACGGCTTTCCCAGTTAGATCCTGACTGGAGTATGAGGCGGGTAAATAGGGATCTGTGGCAGGGTTCCAGAAATCGACGTCGATACCATTCACCACTCCGTGCAACACATGCTTTCGCTCCTTCAATACCCCATCAAGGCCGAATCCATAGTCAGCCGTCTGGATTTCACGGCTATAGGTCGGGCTCACGGTGGTGAGTAGATCGGCAAAGACCAGCCCTCCCTTCAGTAGATTGACCGACCCATAAAATTCCAGCGAAGCGGGAGCAAAAAGAGACGCTGGTAGGTCGGTGAGATAAAAGTTCTCACCGGGAAACAATCCCTGATACCCGAGATTATGGATCGTGAGGGCGCTCTTGGTAAGGGCAAATGCCGCCCGTTCTCGATACAGGGCGCGCAAATATACAGCACAGAGCGCAGCCTGCCAGTCGTGAAGATGCAATATGTCAGTAAGCCAGTGTTCCTGCTCACCAATATAGAGCAGCCACTCCATCACGCTACGACAAAACAAGGCGAAGCGCTCTAAATTATCCGGATAGTCATGCCCGCCGTCCTGGTACAAGCCGGATCGAGCAAAAAACGGATCATGGCGGACGGTAAATACCCGCAATCCGCTTCCCGCGAGAAGCCTCTCTGATGGGCCAATGAGCTCTTGTATCTCGACAGGGCAGTCTCCTGCCGATGTAGGAACTGACAACCGAGCATAGGTTCGCCACTGATACCCGAGTGATTCAACCTGCCTGTAGAAGGGGAGCACCACGCAGACTTCGTGACCGAGTCTGGCAAATTGAACGGCCAGCGCTCCAACGACATCAGCCAGCCCACCGGTTTTTGCAAAAGGCACAACCTCGGACGACACCATGCAGATGCGCAGGGGACGCATGGCTTGTATCGGGTCAATCTGAGAGGGAAAAGAAACCATCACTGCCCGATAGAAGAGGATTCAAGGCTGGTTCGAAATTGAGCCTCATGCTTCCATGATTTGCCGATCGCATGCAATTTGTCGGCGGACATTTCTTCCTGATACACAAGGGTTTCGTCAAGAAACACAAGGTAGCGACCTCGACTCACATAGGCCATGAACAGTGCCTCACCGGCCTCCAGCCCAATTTCCCACCCTTGCGGTGATTCCCCCAAGGCCATCCTGGCCTGGGGGATCAATCGCCCATCTTTCATTCCGAAAAAATGGGTAAACTGCTGATGCACATAGGTGGGCTCACCCCAGGTCTCGACAAAAGCGCGCGGCGTGAGCTGACGCAAGCGCAACTCACCCGCGTCGACCCACCGTTTCTGTTGATCCAGAGGTGCGAGACTTGAGCAGGCCGCTGACAAAACCCCAACCAACGTCCATACGACAACACAGCTCAATCGATGAGGCTTCATTTCCGAATTCTTTTTCCTCAACATCTTGGCTTGCAGCATTCGGCTAAAGAAGCCGCCTAGATTTCGGCTCCGCCGGCTTGACGGGCTGACAAACATCGCAGCGACACAGCCGACGTAAAAAGGCATAGGAGTAGAGCCCGGTATCGTGCCCATCGCTCCAGGTAAATTGCAGCGCATACCGTCCGACCGATTGCACATCTTGCAGCATGATCACCATCGGCACATCATCCGGCTTCAAGCGCAGCTCGCCCGTCCATTCATCCGTGCAAGCGGCACAGGGGCAATGCTGCCGGAGGTATCGCACCGGATACACGGCCCTATGCCCATCACTCCAGGCGATCCCCAGCACGCCTTTCTCCACCCATTCCATATCCACTGGCTCAAGAACCGTCTCACTCATGCTGCCGAAAGCTCCATTTCAGACGCGACAGAACAAGCCACTCACGCCGTCCCTACACATTACACGACAGGCGCACTCGCCAAGAAATCGATCGGTGGCAGCCGCCTCCCCGCCACAATGGTCACATAACTCTCGATGGCCGACTCAATTTCAGCCCGCACCTGCCCGACCGCGTGCAACCGGTTCATCAGGGCCGGCTGCATCTGCAAGGCCTGCTGGAGAAAGGCCACACTCCCTCGGGACAAAGCAGTACATCGAGATGGCTGTCGGCTGGCACAGCGCTCACACACCATGCCGCCGGCCGGCGGGGAAAACTGTGACAGGGAGTTCCGATAAACTTGCCCGCAGGCGGCACATTGTTCGGTCTGCGGGCGAAACCCCGTCAGAGACAGGAGCCGAATCTGAAACAACAGGGTCGTCCAGGCTGCATCCCGACTGTCGAGCAAGGTACGTAACCCCGTTTCCAGGACCTCAAAAACCCTGGGCTCCGCATCCCCCTCAGGCATTAACACGTTCACCAGGTTGACCATACGGCCCGCGGCCGTCATCAAGGTCAGGTCGCTGCGGAATCGCACGAACGGCTCTTCCAGGGTCACTTGTGAAATCCGATACAGCGAATCGCCCGGTTTCTCGAAAAGGTCCAGATGGCAGCGCGTAAAGGGTTCAAGCATCCCCCCCAACCGACTTTTGAGCCGCCGCGCACCTCGCGCCACCCCACGTACTTTGCCAAACCGCAACGTGTACAGAGTAACAATACGGTCGGCATCGCCCCACTTCCGACTGTGTAATACGATTGCGGCGGTCTTGACCAATGGCACCGGTTCACCATCAGAGGGTCCGGGTCGATGAGTGCGCTCAAGCAGCTATCGAATATACTCAAGGAACAGGGTGGCCAACGTCAGGTAGATGGCGATACCAGTAATGTCATTGGCCGTCGTGACAAACGGACCGGCGGCCACGGCGGGATCTACCCCCATACGTTTCAGCACGATCGGCATCACGGTGGCCATACTCGTCGATACCAGAAACGCCGTAATGAGCGAAACCCCGACGACCATCCCGAGAAAGACCTGGTGCCACAACCAACCGACCACGGTCAACATCAGACTACAGGCCAGACCCATCAGGAACGCGATCTTGGCTTCCCGGAAAAAAATCTTCCAGACATCTGTCAATTCCACATGCCCCGTCGCGAGCCCGCGAATAATCAGCGTGGAGGACTGTAGCCCTACATTTCCCCCCATGGCCGCGATCACCGGTATGAAGCTGACGATCGCCACCACTTCCTGGATCGTATAGCGAAACACCCACAAGAGCATCCCGGACAACAAGCTTCCCACCAGATTGGTAAACAACCAGGGCAGGCGTACGCGAGCGGCCGCAAGACTCGACGATTTCGAAGTTGCCTCCTCCTCCACGGCGCCGGCCATTTTCAACATGTCCTCAGTCGCCTCTTCTCGAATGACGTCGACGACGTCGTCCACCGTGATGATACCGACCAACTTCCCATCCTTCTCCACCACAGGAATGGCCAGCAAGTTGTAACTGGCGACCTGCCGGGAGACCTCCTCTTGGTCCATATCGACGGCCACGCTGATGAGGTCACGCGTCATGATGTTCTTGAGCGGAGTCGCCGGCGGCACCGTCAACAATTGCCGGAGGGAGAGTACCCCCACAAGCCGGTCCTCCTTGTCCGTGACATAAATGTAGAAGACCATCTCCGCATCGGTCGCCTGTTGAAGTCGGCGGATCGCTTCTTGCGCCGTCGCATCCTCCGACAACGCGAAAAACTCCGTCGTCATGATCCCGCCTGCCGTGCCCTTCGGATATTTCAACAGGTCGGTGATTTCGGTCGAATCTTCCGTCCGCATCAACGCCAAGATCTCCTTGGCGCGATCGTTCGGAATGACGCTGAGAATATGCGCGATGTCGTCCGGACCGAGGTCCTTGAGCAACCACGCAGCATCCGACGGTAACAAGTCCGACAGCACCAGCGTCATGCTGTCGCCGTCCAGCTCGCTGAGTACTTGCCCCCGCTTGACCTCTCCCCGCACCAACTCAAAAATTTCCCGCTTTTCCTTTTGCGATGAGAGGTGATCGATGACATTGGCAATATCGGCCGGATGCATCCGCGCCAGCATCTTCGCCAGATTGGTGATGGCGCCGCGACGCAGCAACCGCTGGATGGACACCAACCGCATGTCGGATTTGGTCGGACCACGGTCGTTGGAATCGCGGGATCCATCTTTCCCCAACGGTTCCTTATCAGGAAGCCGAGACCGGTCCGAGGTATGGAGGGCTGTTTCGCTAATACCCCAACTCCGCGAGGGTATGTTCGTCCTCTCGCCACGATTCCCGCACCTTCACCCACAGCTGTACGAACACCTTCATGCCGAACAACCGTTCCATCTCCTGCCGAGCGGCGGTACCCACAAGCTTGAGACGCTCGCCATGTTTGCCGATCAAAATGCCCTTCTGCGACTCTTTCTCCACCAAAACGACGGCGGCAATCTTGGCCATTTTTTTCGTTTCCTGGAACTGCTCGATTTCAACGGCCACCGAGTGCGGGACCTCTTCATACGTCTGTTCGAGAATCTTCTCGCGGATCAGTTCAGCTGCCAAGGTCCGCATGGACTGGTCCGTCAAGACATCCTCGCCGTAGGCCGCTTCCCCTTCGGTCAGCAATGGTATGGTCACCGTAAGCAACCGATCGACGTTGTCCCCCGTTTCCGCCGACAATGGCACCATCTCCGTCCAGGGAAACATGCGCAAGTACTGCTCCATCAAAGGGAGAAGCCGCGCCTTGTTCACGAGATCGACCTTGTTGATGACCAACACCACGGGACGCGCATGCTTGGCCACCGCCGCCCGCACATGTTCAACAACGGCCAGATCGCCTGGTCCGGGCGGGGCGGTCGCTTCGACGACGACATAGAGCACATCGGCATCCTCAAAAGTTTCCAACGTCGTGCGCACCATGCGACGGTTCAGCAGATGACGCGGTTCGTGGAATCCCGGCGTGTCCAAAAACACGATTTGGGCTCCCTCGACGTGAGCCACCCCCAAAATCCGAGTCCTGGTCGTCTGCGGTTTATCGGAGACGATCGCCACCTTTTCTTTCAGCAGTCGGTTCAGCAACGTCGATTTGCCCACATTCGACCGCCCCACGATTGCAACACTGCCGACCTTCATGGCGTCTTCCCCCGCGGGGTCCGTTCTTTGTCTCCCAGCGGCGCAAGCTGGTACACCGTTTCGCCCTTACGCACGTACCCCAGCCGCTCGCGGGCCAGCTCTTCGATCCGAGAAGGATCGTATTGCACCCGATCCAAATCCGCTCGCAATTCATTATTCAACCGCTGAAGATCGGTCAGTTCCTGGTCAAGCTGCTCGGCATGGTCGCGCAGCTGAAGGTACCGCGAGAACCCCATCTCACCGAACAGTAACGCCCCCAACATGAGAATCACCAAGCCCAAACCAGTCCACTTGCCGACGGAATACAGCTTCCGCTGCCAATCCAACCAATCTCGCCCACGATTTGGTTTCACCATAATGGAGCTTACGCCCGCGACGGCACCGCGTCACGCCCTCGATAGACGGCGGCCGAACCCAGTTCATCCTCGATCCGAAGCAGCTGGTTGTACTTGGCGACACGATCGGTCCGCGACAACGACCCGGTCTTGATCAATCCACTGTTGGTCGCCACGGCAACGTCCGCAATCGTCGTGTCCTCGGTTTCTCCGGAGCGGTGCGAAATGATGGCCGTGTAGCCGGAACGCTTGGCCAGTTCGATGGCATCCAGCGTTTCCGTCAGCGTGCCGATTTGGTTCAATTTGATCAAGATGGAATTCCCGATCCCTTCGGCGATGCCTTTGGCAAAGATCTCCACGTTGGTGACGAAGATATCGTCCCCAACGAGTTGAACGCGCTTGCCGAGTTTCTCGGTGAATACCTTCCATCCTTTCCAATCCAGCTCGCTCAACCCGTCTTCAATGGAGAGGATCGGATATCGGTCCAGCAACTTTCCATAATACGCAACCATCTCCTCCGACGATCGCTCCGGGTTCTTCTCCGCTTCAAGCACGTAGCGGCCCTTCTCATACAGTTCGCTGGCCGCGCAATCGAGCGCCAAGGCAATGTCTTGACCCGGTCGATACCCGGCATCTTCGATGGCTTGCATGATGAGGGCCAAAGCCTCTTCGTTCGACTGCAGATCCGGGGCGAATCCCCCCTCGTCGCCGACGGCCGTATTGAGCCCCTTCTTCTTCAGAAGCGCCTTCAGCGTATGAAACACCTCCGTCGCCATACGCAACGCGTCACTGAAGCGGGTTGCGCCGACCGGCATGATCATGAACTCTTGTAGGTCGAGGCGATTGTCCGCATGGGCCCCGCCGTTGATGATGTTCATGAGCGGCACCGGCAACACACGCGCATTGGTCCCGCCAAGATACCGATACAGCGGCTGGCCCGTTTCGTTCGCCGCGGCCTTGGCCACGGCCAGCGATACGCCCAAGATCGCATTGGCCCCCAGCTTCCCTTTCGTCTTGGTCCCGTCCAGCGCGATCATCGCCTGGTCGACGGCTGCCTGATCCAACGCCTCCATTCCCAACAGTTTCGGGGCGATCGTTTTGGTGACATTGGCCACGGCCTTCGACACCCCCTTCCCCATCCACCGTTTCTTGTCGCCGTCGCGAAGTTCGATCGCTTCCTTCTCCCCGGTCGAGGCGCCGGATGGCACCGCCGCACGGCCCTGGGCGCCGCTTTCGAGCACCACCTCGACCTCCACCGTCGGATTTCCGCGTGAATCAATGATCTGCCGTGCCTTCACATGACTGATTGCGCTCATTGGCCTATTCTCCTCCACCCGTCCAAGTCGGCTGTCTCACTGCACTGTCTCTCCCACACTCGCTCACCCGAGCTGCTTCTTCAGTAGTTCGTTGACCTTCCCGGGATTGGCCTTTCCACCCGATGCCTTCATGACCTGGCCGACCAAGAAACCCAACACTTGCTGCTTACCCTCTTTGAATTGTGTCACCTGGGCAGGGTTCTTCTTCAGGACCTCCTCGATAAGGGCCGCCAGGGCGCCTTCATCGGAAACCTGTGTGAGCCCCCGTTCCTGAACGATCTGGGCCGGCGGCTTGCCAGATCCATACACATCCGGAAAAATCTCACGAGCGACCTTGAGACTGATCGTGCCCTGATCCACAAGCGTAAGCAATTCGACCAACCGCTGAGGGCTCAGCAGCGATGCATCGGCCTCGATCCCCGCATGCTTCAGTTCGCGCAACAACTCGCCCATCACCCAATTACTGACCGTTTTGGGTTGCGGATAGAGTGCCACACAGGCCTCAAAATAGCCGGCCAGCGCCTTGCTGGAGATCAAAATTCCCGCATCATACTCCGGCAACGCAAACTGCTCGATGAACCGCTGTTGCTTGGCCGACGGCAGCTCCGGCAATTCCTTCCGCAAGCCGTCGATCCATTCGGCCGACAGATTCATGGGCACCAGATCGGGATCCGGGAAGTACCGATAGTCGTGCGCCTCTTCCTTACTCCGCATCACGGCCGTCTCACCGCGGTCCAGATTCCACAGTCTGGTTTCCTGGCGAATCGTGCCTCCCTCATTAAGTACCTTCGTCTGCCGCTTCACTTCATAATCCACGGCGTCTTTGACGAACTTGAAGGAGTTGATGTTTTTGAGTTCCACCTTCGTGCCGAACGCCGTCTGTCCCACCGGACGCAAGGACAGATTCGGCTCACATCGGAAACTCCCCTCCTCCATATTGCCGTCACAGACATCCAAATACATCAACAGATCACGCAATGCCTTCAAATACGCCACGACTTCGTCCGACGACCGGAGGTCCGGTTCGGTCACGATTTCCAACAGCGGCGTTCCGGCCCGATTCAAATCGACCAGGCTCGTCCCGCCCCCGGCCTCGTGAATGTTCTTCCCCGCATCCTCTTCCAAATGGGCTCGCCGGATGCGCACGCGTTTGCGCGCGCCCTCAACCGAAATCTCGATCCATCCGTTCTCGCAAATCGGGGCCTCGTATTGGGAAATCTGGTAGCCCTTCGGCAAGTCCGGATAAAAGTAGTTCTTGCGCGCAAATCGGTTTTGCGCCCGAATGGTGCCGTTGAGCGCCAACCCCGCGCGAACAGCCATCTCCACCGCCCGTTCGTTGATCACCGGGAGCGCCCCAGGCAGGCCAAGACAGACCGGACAGGTCTGGGAGTTCGCCGCCAGACCGAACGTCGTCCCGCAAGGGCAAAACAATTTCGACCGCGTGCGCAGCTGCGCATGCACTTCAACACCGATGACGACTTCGTACGCCACGCTTAGCCCTGCTCGCCTTTCGTCAGGTGCTCCCGTTCCCGCCGCATCGCTTCACGTCCCGCTTCGAAGGCGTCGCGCAAGACGGTTTTCTTGGATGCAATGAAATCGCGCCCTTCTTCCACGACTCCTTCCAGCCGCTCACCGGCCTCCCCTACTAACTCCCGCAACTCATCTTCCGCACGTCGCGCGTACCCGCGGAGCAATTCCCGCGACTCCTGGCCGGTGCGCGGCGCAAGCAACAAGGCCGCCATCGCCCCCAACGCCGCTCCGCTCAGAAACCCCAGCAAGACCACCGCCGATGATGTCCCTCGATCATCCCCCATTATGGCGCCCTCCTTCTTTAAGTCGTTCCTGCACGACCTGTTTCGCCGCCTTGAGTCCGGCCACGACGCTGGCGACGTTCGCCAAGAGAGACCCGCCGGACCCCCGCACCAGGTGATGGACCTGGTTGACCGACTCACCGACTTCCCCCACCGCATGCAGCAACACCGCGGCATGCTCGACCCCACCGCGGGCCTGCTCCGTCAGGTCGTTGAGATTCTGGCTCATAGCCCGCAGTTCGGCAATCAGCGTCGGTAGTTCGTCGTTCATTTTCAGCACGAGTTGTTCCGACTCCGCCACGGTCTTCCGCACTTGAATCAGCAAGGGAACCAGGTAGCCGACCAACACCGCGAAGGCGATCGCAACCAGAATAGCGGCGATTTCAACGACCATGGGCCCCTCCCGTCATGCTCAACGGATCACCGGTTTCTTCGCCCGCCAGTTCGTGGCCTGCTCGTACGCATGCGCGCCCCGAAGCAGAACATCCTCCTCGAACGGACGGCCGATCAATTGCAGGCCGATCGGCAGCCCCGCCCGGCTGAAGCCGCAAGGCAGCGCAATGGCCGGCAACCCAGCCAAATTGGCGGAGATGGTGTAAATGTCGGACAGATACATCTGGAGCGGATCCTGCGCCTTCTCTCCGAACCCAAACGCCGTCGTCGGCGTGACCGGCGTCACGACCAAGTCCACCCCTTGGAACGCAGCATTGAACTCCTGTCGAATCAACGTTCGAACCGCTTGCGCCTTGCCGTAGTACGCATCGTAATAGCCGGCGCTGAGCACATAGGTGCCGAGCATAATGCGGCGCTTCACCTCCGGCCCAAATCCTTCGGCTCTCGTCTTAAGATACATGTCGAGCAAATCCCGGCTCTCTCTCGCCCGCAAGCCATAGCGCACACCGTCGTATCGCGCCAGATTCGAGCTGGCCTCGGCCGTTGCGATGACATAATAGGTCGCCACGGCCGCATCGGTGGTCGGCAACTTGATCTCGCGGAGATCCGCCCCCAGCTCTCGGAGCCCTTCGATCGCCGTGCGAACCGCTTGCTCCACTTCCGGATCGAGGCCGTCGGCGAAATACTCCCCCGGCACTCCCACCTTCAGGCGCTTCAGGTCTTTTTTCTTGAGGGCTTTCAGATAGTCCGGAACTGGCACGTTGGCTGAGGTCGAGTCGCGCGGATCATGGCCGGCAATGACGCCCAGCAGCAGCGCGGCATCGGTCACATCCTTGGTGATCGGTCCGATCTGATCCAGCGACGACGCGAAGGCCACGAGCCCATAACGCGACACCCGGCCGTAGGTCGGTTTCAGTCCCACGACCCCACAGAACGCCGCCGGTTGCCGAATGGACCCGCCGGTATCGGACCCCAGGGCAGCCACACATTCATCGGCCGCCACCGCCGCCGCAGACCCGCCGCTCGACCCACCCGGCACACGATGGAGGTCCCAGGGGTTACGGCTGGCTCCGAAGGCTGAATTCTCAGTCGACGAACCCATGGCGAATTCGTCCAGGTTCGTTTTACCAAATAACAGACACCCCTGCTCTCGAAGCCGGGCAATCACGGTGGCGTCATAGGGAGGAACGAAGGTTTCAAGCATGCGCGAGGCGCACGTTGTCCGTACCCCCGCCGTGCAGATGTTGTCCTTCACCGCCAACGGCATCGCCATCATCGGCGCTGTCTTGCGCCAGCCCTTCAGCGCCTGATCGAGCCGTGCCGCCTGCTCGATCGCCGCCTCGCGGCAATGCGTCAGATAGGCGTTCACTTTCGGTTCGACCTGCGTTACCCGAAGATTGTAGGCACGCACGATCTCTGTGGCCGTAACATCACCGGCCGTAAACTTCCGCTGTAACTCCGCCAGAGTAAGTTTATGTAACGACAGCCACGACATCAGCGTTTTGCCGCCTTGCGGACGATCCGATTCTTGCCGTCGACCTGGATGATCTTAGGCTTGTGCCGCTTGATCTCCTGATCGCTGTAATATTCGTAACAGAAGATAATAATCTGATCGCCGACCGCCGCCTTGCGCGCCGTCGGACCGTTCAGTACAATCTCCCCGCCTCCGCGCTTGCCCTTCATGGCGTACGTCATGAAACGCTCGCCGTTATTCAAATTGGAGCAGACGATCGCCTCATAGGGCAGAATGCCCGCCGCATCCAACAGATTTTCATCCACCGTCAAACTACCCTCATATTCCAGGCAGGCCTCCGTCACCGTGGCCCGATGGATCTTCGCCCGCAACATTTGTCGAAACATAGGATTCTGTTCTCTCCTTGCCTGCTTAGGTTTCCTGAATGATCTTCGGGACCCGGAAACACTGCGCCTCTCCGTCCGGAGCGTTGGCTATTGCCTGGTCGGGAACGAGTGAGGCCTCCACCTGATCAGGCCGAAACACATTCGTCTGTCCCAGCACCGTCGCTGTGGGCTCCACTCCTTCGGTGGGAAACGATTTCAACTTCTGCACATAGGCGACGATCTGGCTCAACTGCTGGCCGAACGCCGCGATCTCCGCCTCGGTCAATGCCAGTCGCGCCAACTTCGCCACCTTCTCGACTTCCTGTTTTGTTATCTCCACTCTACACTCCTAATCCCTACCGAAACGGTGCGAAGTCAGGGGCTCCTCCTGCGCGCGTCCAACGAGGGCCTTCCGAGGCCGCGCGTTGCGCGAGCATGAGAGCCCCTTCTTTGCACCTCATTCCACCGTCACGCTCTTCGCCAAGTTCCTCGGCTGATCCACATCCTCCCCGCGCAACACGGCAATGTGGTACGCCAACAACTGCAAGGGAATCGTGAAGAGAATCGGCGACAACAGAGGATGGACATCGGGAATGGTAAAGACTGCATCGGCCGTCTTCCCCAACTCACGCTCCCCTTCCGCCACGAATGCAATGACGGGTGCCCGGCGCGCCTTCACCTCCATGAGGTTACTGACCGTCTTTTCGTACAGACGATCACGCGGCGCCAACACCACGACCGGCATGTCCTTGTCGATCAGGGCGATCGGGCCGTGCTTCATCTCGCCAGCGGCGTACCCTTCCGCATGGATATACGAAATCTCCTTGAGCTTGAGCGCGCCTTCCAGAGCGATCGGATAATTGATGCCCCGCGCCAAGTAAAGGAAATCCGGCTTCTTGTAATACCGCTTGGCGATCGCCAAAATCTCCGCCTCACGGCCGAGCACATGTTTCACCAGCGCCGGCAAGGTGACCAACCGGTCCAGCCAAGCCTTGCCGTCCGCCGCACTCAACACCCCCCGCACCCGCCCCAGGTGGAGCGCCAACATGTAGAGCGCGGCCAGCTGGCTGGTGAACGCCTTGGTCGAGGCGACGCCGATCTCGGGGCCGCAATGGGTGTAGAGCACGCCGTCGGATTCGCGCGCCAGAGTACTCCCCACCACGTTCACGATGGATACGACACGCGCGCCCTTCTGCTTGGCTTCACGGGCGGCCGCCAGCGTGTCGGCGGTTTCCCCCGATTGCGAAATCGTAATGAACAGGTCGTTCTTCTCGATCAACGGATCGCGATAACGGAACTCGCTGCCGATATCCACCTGCACCGGCGTTCGAACCATCTCCTCCAGCAGATATTTCCCTACCAATCCGGCATGCCAACTCGTCCCGCAGGCCACGATCCAGATCCGCCCCACCTCCGCGAACTGCTTCGGCGTGAGCCCGATGTCCGGCAAGTCCGCCTCACCGCTCTCGTAGGAATAACGCCCGCGAATCGTATCGAGAATCGTCTGCGGTTGCTCGTGAATCTCCTTCAACATGAAGTGCGGATACCCGCTCTTCTCGGCAGCGGAGGCATCCCACGTCACCATGCTGTTCTTGCGGGTGACGGGATGGCCGTCCAAATCCGTATAGGTCACATTGGAGGCGGTCACCTCGGCCACATCGCCTTCCTCCAGGAACGTCACGTCCCTGGTATGGGCCAACATAGCCATAACATCCGACCCGACAAACGAGGCATCGGTGCTCCGCCCGATCACCAACGGGCAACCGGACCGCGCGGCGACCAACATGCCCGGCTCGCGCTCCGAAATCACCGTGATCGCATAACTCCCGCGGATCTCCTTCGCCGCCGCGCGCACCGCATCTGCGAGGTGCAGGCCGGCCTTCTGTAGGTGCTTGTCGATCAGGTGCGCGACGACTTCGGTATCCGTCTCAGACTGGAACTTGTAGCCGTCCTTCAGTAGTCGCTGCTTGAGTTCCACATAGTTTTCGATGATCCCATTGTGGACCAGCACGCAACTTTCGGAGCGATGCGGATGGGCATTCTGCTCGGATGGTTTCCCGTGTGTCGCCCATCGGGTATGGCCGATACCGCAGGTTCCCGCAATCTGCTTCTGCGCGAGTGACTTCTGCAGGTTTACGAGCTTGCCGACGCTTCGGCGAATTTCGATCTTCTCACCGCGCTGCACGGCCACGCCGGCCGAATCATAGCCCCGGTATTCGAGCTTCGACAGTCCGTCCAACAAAATCGGAACCGCATCCTGATGTCCTACGTAGCCAACGATGCCACACATAGGTCGTCGTTACCTCCGCTTCGTACGTTGAACGGTCGTCTGCTGAGACTTCTTGGAACGAGTCCCACGTCGAGCCGGCGCGGCGGCCGTGCCCTTTGAAACGGCTTCCGCGCGCGCCGCGTTGGGTGCGGGCGGCGGTTCGACACCGCTCTGCATCGCGCGCCGCCTGGCAGCCCAGCCCTCCCGCGTCACCTGCGGTACCCGTGAGATCACGAGCGCATCCGCCGGCACATTATGCGTCACGGTCGCCCCAGCGGCCACAATCGACCCGGCCCCGACATTGACGGGCGCCACCAGTTGCACGTCGCTGCCGATGAACACCCCGTCTCCGATCACGGTCTGAAACTTATTCCACCCGTCATAGTTGCAGGTGATCGTGCCCGCCCCGATGTTCACGCTGGCTCCGATGCGCGCATCTCCCAGGTAGCTGAGGTGATTCGCCTTCGAGCCTTCGCCGAGCTCCGCCTTCTTCATCTCGACGAAGTTGCCGACCTTGGCCTTGCGCCGTACGAGCACACCAGGCCGCAAGTGCGCGAAGGGGCCGAGATGCGCGTCCGCCTCCACCTGAGACTCGCGCAGGATGCAGTGGTCCAGAATCTCCACCCGATCACCGATCGTGCAGTCGGTAATCCGCGTGCCGGAATGGACCACCACACCCTCTCCGAGCACCGTCCGTCCCTCCAACGTCACGTTCGGAGACAGGACTGTATCCCGCCCGATCGTCACGCCCTCGTCGATCCACGTTGATGCAGGATCCTGCATGGTGACGCCGGCCTCCAGCCACCGCTCACGAATCCGCTGCCGGATCACCCGCTCGGCTTCCGCCAGTTGCACGCGACTGTTGATGCCCAAGCCCTCATCGATCGTGCGCAGACGCAGAGCCGCGACCGTCTTGCCCTGACGGACCGCCGTTTGCACGATATCAGTCAGGTAGTATTCACCCTGGGCGTTGCGAGGATCGAGCCGATCCAACGCCGGAAAGAGAAAATCGCCGTCGACGACGTAGGTACCAACATTGCTCTCTCGCACCGTCCGTTGCTCGTCGGACGCATCCTTATCTTCAACGATAGCCTGCACCGCATTGTCCGGCGCTCCCGTAAGCCACTCGTCGCGACGGCGACGAATCACGCGGCCATACCCCGACGCATCATCCAGCACGGCGGTCAGCAACGTGACAGCCGCCCCCTGCGCATCGTGCATCGCCAGCAGTTCCCGCAAGGTCGATTCGGTCAGAAGCGGCGTGTCGCCGTTCAAGATCAGGTAGCGCGTCGGCCGGCAGCCAGGCTGACCGGTGAAGAGCGGACGCGCCTGCAACACAGCATGGCCCGTCCCCAACTGCTGGACCTGCTCGGCAACCGCCACCTGCGCGCCGGCCGATTCGACGACCTTGCGCACATCGGCACCTTGATGTCCCACGACCACGGCCACGCCCTGCTCTGCCAAGCGACAGGCAATGTCGAGAACGTAGCGCACCATCGGCCGCCCCGCCACCGGATGCAGCACCTTGGCCAAGGAGGACTTCATGCGCTTGCCGAGTCCTGCCGCCATGATGATGACACCGAGCCCCGGGACGGAGGAAGAGGCAGTCTGCTGTTGAGATGAATGCGTCATCGAATCGTCACCTTCCTGCGTGCGGCCACAGACGCGTGGCCCTACTGCGGTCTCAGCCGACCTGCACCCCCGCATTCGGCTGTTTCACTGGAGCCCACTGCGATCCGCCGGTCTGAGGCGCGGCACCGGTCGCGTTGTTCGGAGCATAGAGCCCGCCGGAGACGATCAGTTTCATCGCCTCCTCGACCGTAATGTCCACCGCGATCACTTCTCGCTCGGGAACCAACAGGAAATACCCAGAGGTGGGGTTAGGCGATGTCGGCACGTACACGTGGACGAGCGGGTCCGGCGAGAGCTGCTGCATGGCGCTTTTCGTTACGCCGGTCACGAACGCAAAACAGTAATGCCCGTTCTTCGGAAACTGAATCAGCACGACGCGGCGATAATTTTCCCGTTCCGGAAACGAGAGGATGTCCATCATGGACTTGATCGTCGAGTAGATGCCGCGAACGACCGGCACGCGATTGAGCAACCCTTCCCAATGCCGCACGACATGGCGCCCGATGTAATTGGCCGCGAACAGGCCGGTGGAAAAGATGAGGAGCAACAGCGCGATGATGCCCAGGCCAGGCACGTAGTAGCCCGGGGTCACTAAGCGGGCGGCCGCATCCCCGAGAATCCCGTCCAAGCTCACAAAGAGCGTCTTCAGAATCAGGACGGTTCCCCAGAAGGGAATGACGACCAGCAAACCTGTCAGAAAGTACCGTTTTAACGAGGCTTTGACCATGCGCGGCTGAGGGGTCCAGGGTGGAACGTCATGATACCGATCTTTCACCAGTCGTCGCAAGCCTTTTCTTGCTATTTTCAAGCACTTGGAATAGGATGCGCCTCCTTTTTCTTGGCAGTCTGGACTCGATGACGACCCACGGCCGGAAACGCTCCCGAGGCATTCTCATCACGCTGGAAGGAATCGAGGGCTGCGGCAAGTCGACCCAGGCCAAACTCTTGGCCGACCGATTGCGCAGCCAGGGATACCTGACGGTGGAAACCAGGGAACCGGGGGGCACACCATTGGCAGAAAAGATTCGGGCCGTCCTCCTTGATCGTACCGGCGAGCCGGTCGCCCCAGAGACCGAAGCCTTTCTCGTGTTTGCCGCCCGGCGCCAACATGTTGCGCAGGTCATCGAACCGGCGCTCGCTCGAGGAGCCGTGGTCCTCTGTGACCGCTTTTCCGACTCCACGCTGGCCTACCAAGGCTACGGCCGGGGACTGGACCTCGCCATGTTGCAACGGCTCAATCGACTGGCCACCCATACCGTCGCACCGGACCTGACGCTGCTGTTCGACCTCCCCGTGGCGACCGGTCTGGCCCGTCGACGCACCACCGTCGAGTTGAACCGGCTGGACCGTGAATCGCTCGCGTTCCACAACAGGGTACGATCCGGGTTTCTCGATCTCGCCCGACGCGCTCCCACACGCGTGACCGTCATTTCCGCGCAACCGTCCAAAGAAGCCGTCGCCCGCGCAGTCGACCGAGCCGTCGCGCCGCTGCTGGCGAAACATTCTCGAGTCGACGCGAGCACCGCACCAGCATTGCACCCATCACCCTCTCGCGCAAGGCAGGCCCGTCATGCCGTTCGCTGACATCATCGGCCATGACCGCGCGAAGCGTTTGCTCACGTCGGCCGTCCTGCAAAATCGCCTCGCCCACGCGTACCTCTTCCATGGCGCCGATCGGATCGGCAAACGCCTGCTGGCCCTTCGCTTGACTCAAGCCTTGCTCTGCGAAACCGTCGCCGGACACGGTGACTTGGACGCCTGCGGCACCTGCCGCGCCTGTCGCCAGGTCGAGGCGCGAACCCATCCCGATTTTCTGGTGATCGAACCGGACCGCGAGCAGGCCAATCCGCAGATCAAGATCGAACTCATTCGCGACATCGAACACCAGATGATCTATCGCCCCTTGATCGGCAATCGGAAAATTTGTCTCATCGACGACGCAGATCGCATGACCATCGGCGCCGCCAACGCCCTGCTCAAAACATTGGAAGAACCGCCCGACCATAGCCTGTTCCTGTTGGTATCCAGCAGACCCTATGCACTCCCCTCCACCATCCGCTCCCGCTGCCAGGCGTTGCGGCTTGCCAGCCCGGCGCAAACCCAAGTGGAAGCCGCCATCATCCTCAAGCGCGAACTGCCGCCGGCCGACGCTCACTTTCTCGCCGTGTTGAGCGAGGGGCAGTTGGGGCACGCGCTAGACACCGACCTCGCCGAGGCTCGCAGGAGCCAGAAGGAATATGCGCTGCTCTTCTCGCCCAAAGGACTCCAGTCGTTCAGCACCATTCTGGCCACCGCCGAAGCCTTGGCCAAAGGTGATCGCGCCGGTGACGCGTTCGAATGGTTGCTCCGATGGCTGCGCGACCTGCTCCTCCTTGCCATCGGCGCCGAATCAGAACAAATCCTGAATCGCGACGCCCTCTCCGAGCTGCGGGTCATCGCTGAACGCGTGAACGTCGACGACCTCCTGCAGCTCATCGGTGAACTCGAGCTGCTGGAGCGACAGACCCAGCGGAACATCAATCTGCAGATCGCCCTCGAATCACTCCTGCTCCGGCTGCGCGATGTTCTCGTCCCCAAAACAGCCCCGAGTCCGAGACGCTAACCTAGCTTTCCCTGCCGCCGAACTGGTATCTTCCGTCACAATATGAGCGCCGGACACACCTTCTACATCACGACCCCCATTTACTACGTCAACGACGTGCCGCACATCGGCCACGCCTACACGACGGTCGCCGCAGATGTGCTGGCGCGGTACTGGCGGCTGCGGGGACGCGACGTGTTTTTCCTCACCGGCCTGGATGAACATGGCCAGAAGGTGCAGCAGGCCGCAGCGAAGGCCGGCATCGATCCCCAGGCCCATTGCGACCGCCTCGCGCCGCAGTTCACACACCTCTGGCAACGGTTGAACATTTCTCATAACGCCTTCATCCGCACCACCGACCGGCCGCACCAGTCAGTGGTTCAACGATATCTTCAACAGCTGTACGATAAGCAGCTGATTTACAAGGCAGATTATACGGGATGGTACTGCACGTTTGACGAGCGGTTTTGGACCGAGAAAGACGTGGCCGACGGCCTCTGCCCGGACTGCAAGCGCCCCATCGAGCGACTCAGCGAGCACAATTATTTTTTCAGGATGGGACAGTACCAGGACCGGCTGCAGCGGCATATCCTGGAGCATCCGGATTTCATCCGACCGGAGTCGCGCCGCAACGAAGTGCTGGGCTTCCTGCAAACCCAAACATTGGGCGACCTGTCCATCTCGCGTCCGAAGTCCCGCCTCTCCTGGGGCATCGAATTGCCGTTCGACAAAGACTACGTCACCTACGTCTGGTTCGATGCACTCGTGAACTACATGTCTGCGCTGGAATACCTGCCGCAAGAACAACCGGCCGGTCTGCGTTACTGGCCCGCCGATGTGCACCTGGTCGGGAAAGACATCCTCACGACCCATGCGGTGTATTGGTCCACCATGTTGATGGCGCTGGAACGACCGCTCCCCAAGACCGTCTTCGCCCACGGCTGGTGGACGGTAGACGGCGAAAAGATGTCGAAGAGCCGCGGCAACGTCGTCGATCCCAATAAGATGGTCGATCAGTTCGGCGCCGATGCCTTCCGCTACTTCCTGCTGCGCGAAGTGCCCTTCGGGCAGGATGGGGATTTCTCGGAAAGCGGCATGGTCAAGCGCATGAACAGCGAATTGGCGGATGGATTGGGCAACCTTCTAAGTCGCAGCTTGACCATGATCGAGCGGTTCGCGGGGGGGATTATCCCGCCCCACGACACCATAAGCGACGGCGACCTTGAAACTGATCTGATGAGACGTTCCGGAGAATTGTTCGGCGAAGCTTCGGACCACATCGAACACCTTCGATTCAGCCGAGCGCTGGAGTCCATCAGCGAAATCGTTCAGGTATGCGATCAATATATCGATAAGACTGCACCGTGGGTCCTCGCGAAGAAACCTGAACATCGGCCCAAGCTCCTGAATAGCCTCTATCACATCGCATATACCCTAGGAGCACTTGTCCACCCGCTCTACCCCTTTATGCCGCGGACGAGTGCCACGATGGCAACACAGCTTGGCCTCGAACCGAAAGAAGACGGAAAAGCACTCACATATCTAGACCCACATCTGCTGCCTGGTAGAACCGTGAAGAAAGGCGCCGCACTATTCCCCCGCATTGACACCAAACCACAAGGAGCCAAACCCGTGAGTGAGACACCAGCATCTCCGCAACCGACGGCCGCCGCCACGACCGGAGCCCCCGCTGCGTCGCAATCGCCGGCTCCGACTACCACACCGGCCGCCGCACAACCGGCCCAGATCACCATCGACGACTTCATGAAGATCCAGCTCAAGACGGCCAAGGTCCTGTCGGCCGAGCGGGTGCCGAAGTCGGAAAAGTTGCTGAAGCTGCAAGTGAGTCTCGGGACGGAACTACGCCAAATCGTCGCGGGTATCGGCAAGAAATACGAACCGGACGCACTGGTCGGCAAGACCATCGTCATCGTGGCAAACCTGAAGCCGGCGAAGCTCATGGGGATCGAATCTCAAGGCATGGTCCTCGCGGCAGGCGACAGCGAAGTGCGGGGGCTCGCCACCTTCGTCGAAGACGTGGAGCCCGGCACCAAGGTGAAATGATCGGTCGACTCCTCACGCGCCTGACCAGCACCTGTCTCGTCGTACTGCTGAGCAGCGCGGGTGCGGCGTTTGTCCCGGAACCCTCCGAAAGCGAACTCGAGAGTAAAGCTCACTACAACGATGCCCTGCCCACCACCGTGGTCGTGCGGGTCGTGGCCCATCGATCCCTGGTGCTGGGGCACGAAGTGGGAGGCGCGCGGGTGACGATCACCGACGTGGCGACCGGCCGACTCCTGGCCTCCGGCCTGCAACAGGGCGAATCGGGCGACCAAAGCCAGATCATGCGCACGCCCCACCTCATGGAAGAACCGCTCTACAGTGCCCGCCCCGCCGCCTCCTTCACCACCACGCTGGAACTCGCGCGTCCGACCTTGGTGGAAATCACCGCGGAAGGCCCCCTGGCCTACCCCGCCGCGCTTCAACGGGCCAGCAAAACCGTCCTGCTCATCCCCGGCCACGACCTCACGAACGACGGCATCGTGCTGCACCTCTACGGCTATCTGGTCCAGGTGGAACAACCCAAACCCGGCGAATCCCTGATCGCCAAGGAAGACGTCATGCTCCGCGCTTCGGTGCGCACGCTCTCCGGCTCCCTCGTCCGCCCGCACAGCGATTGGGATTCCCGCAAGGTACACATCTACGGCGAGTTGCTGATCGAGGATCGCGTGGTGGAACGGTTGCAGATGTTTTACTCCGGCGAGAAGAGCCGATTCGAAGCACCGTTCTTCGTGCCCCTCCCCAAGGACGCGCCCAACGGTATCACCTTGCGTGTCATCGCGGCGGACGCCGCCACCGGCAATTTCGGCATGGGCACGGCCCAGTATCCGGTCGTTCCCGAACGGTTGCGGTCGAAGAGGAATTGACGACGTGGATCACAGCTTTATCTGAGAGAGGCACGACGGCACCGAACCTCAACGCAGGATCACGGCATGGACCCTAAACAACGACAGTTCTCCATTTGGTATATGTTCATCGCCCTCTGGGTCTTGATGTTGATCCAGATGTTCCTGCCCTCCGTCTTCAATCCCACCGAGATCCCCTACAGCGAGTTCAAGGAAGCCGTGGAGGCCGGCAAGGTGACCGAGGTCGCGGTGTCACCGCAGATCATCCACGGCAAGATGAAGGAAGATAAGGTCTTCAACACGATCCGCATCGAAGATCCCGACCTCCTGCGCAGCCTCGCTCAGCACCAGGTCAAGGTGACCGGCGTGATCGAGAGCACCCTGTTCCGCGACGTGTTGTCCTGGATCGTGCCCATCGCCCTCTTCTTCGGAGTCTGGTGGTTCCTGCTACGGCGCATGGGCCAGAGCCAGGGCTTCATGACCGTCGGCCAAAGCAAGGCCAAGATCTACATGGAAAAGGAGGTCAAGGTCAGTTTTGCGGACGTGGCCGGGGTGGATGAAGCGAAACAAGAACTTGAAGAAGTGATTGAATTCCTGAAAACGCCGGAAAAGTTCCGTCGCCTGGGCGGCAAGATCCCCAAAGGCATCCTCCTCGTCGGCCCGCCCGGCACCGGCAAGACGCTCCTGGCCAAGGCCGTGGCCGGCGAAGCCAGTGTGCCGTTCTTCTCCATCAGCGGTTCCGAGTTCGTGGAAATGTTCGTCGGCGTCGGCGCGGCCCGCGTGCGCGACCTCTTCGAACAGGCCAAGGGCAAGGCGCCCTGCATCATCTTCATCGACGAACTCGACGCGCTCGGCAAGGCCCGCGGCATGGGTCCGATGGCCCATGAAGAACGCGAGCAGACCCTCAACCAACTGCTGGTCGAGATGGACGGCTTCGACTCTCGCGTCGGCGTCATCCTCATGGCTGCGACCAACCGCCCCGAAATCCTGGACCCAGCCCTGCTCCGTGCCGGCCGATTCGATCGCCAGGTGCTCGTCGACCGGCCCGACAAGGGAGGCCGACTGGCGATTCTCAAAGTCCACGCGCGAAACATCGTGCTCGAAAACCCGTCCGACCTCGAAACCATCGCCGCCATGACGCCAGGGTTCGTAGGCGCCGACCTCGCCAACCTGCTCAACGAAGCCGCCCTCCTGGCCGTGAGGCGAAGCCGAGATGTGGTCGGCATGCCGGAACTTCAAGAAGCGGTTGAACGTGTCGTGGCGGGGCTCGAAAAGCGCAATCGCGTGCTGAACAAGATGGAGCGCGAGCGGGTCGCCCACCACGAGGTCGGCCATGCCCTCGTCGCCCTCTCGATCCCCGGCGTGGATGCAGTTCACAAGATCTCCATCATCCCACGCGGCATCGCGGCGCTCGGGTATACCATGCAGCTCCCTACCGAAGACCGCTTCCTCATGACCTACACGGAGCTGAAGAACAAGATCGCCGTACTCCTCGGTGGGCGGGCGGCAGAAGAACTCATCTATGGTGAAGTTTCCACCGGTGCGCAAGACGACCTGCGCAAGGCCACCGACATCGCCAAAAGCATGGTGAAGGTCTATGGCATGAGCGAGAAACTGGGCCAGGTCAGCCTCGAACGCGACCGCCAACCGCTCTTTCTCCAGGCGATGCCGGCCCAGTCACCCGGCGACTACAGCGAGCAGACCTCGCGTGAAATCGACTGCGAAGTGCGGCACTTGATCGACGAGCAATACGAGCGCGCGCGCAGCTTGCTCACGGCCCGGGAATCCGCCCTCCGCAAGGCCGCCCAGGTGCTGCTGGGGAAAGAAACGATCAGCGGTGAAGAACTGAAAGTGTTGGTTGAAGAGGTGTGACATCGCCCAGTCCTTGCCCTGAACCTGCACCCGTGAGACACTGACGGCATGGTTGCTCACACCTACCACGAAATGCGGTCTCGCCTGCGGATCGCGCTGGCCCTCAACGCCGTCATTATCGTCGCCGAGTTCGTCGGCGGCTTTCTCACGAACAGCATCGGCCTCATCGGCGATGCCGGGCACAACCTAGTCGATCAAGGCTCGCTCTTTCTCGCCCTCTATGCCCATGTCCTGACCGCTCGCCCCGCGACCGACAGCCGCACCTTCGGGTACCATCGCGCCGGCATCATCGCCGCATTCCTGAACGCCTTCATCCTGCTATTGACGGCGGTCGGCATCACCTTCGTGAGCATCGAACGACTCCTCGATCCCGTGGCCGTGCCGGGCGGCTGGGTCATGCTGATCGCAACCGTGAGCTTCGTGGCCAACCTGTCGATCGCGCTCTTGCTCCAGCACGGCGCCAAAGACGACCTGAATATCCGGAGCGCCTTCTGGCACATGCTGGCCGATGCCTGGGTCTCGCTCGGCGTGGTTCTGAGCGGCGGCCTCATCCTATTCACCGGCTGGACTATCCTGGACCCGCTCGTGAGTCTCTTCGTCGTCATTGCCATCACGCGCGGGGCCTGGCCGCTCTTTAAGGAATCACTTGAAGTCTTGCTGGAGTCGACCCCTCCCGGCTTGAGCCCGGCGCTGGTGGCAGCCACCATCGAATCGATCCAGGGCGTGAAGAACGTACACGACCTCCACATCTGGGCGGTGGAACCACGACTCATCATGATGACCACCCACGTCCAAGTCGAGGGCGGCGACCAAGCCATGACCAGCGACCTGCTCCAAACCATCCGCCACCGGGTGGCCACCGACTTCGGCATCAAACACCTCACCATCCAGCTCGAAACGGAATGCTGTCACCCCGACGCCGTGCATTGCGATTTGAACCGTCTGGCTGCCCAGCACGCCCATCCCGAATTCCTGCACAGCCATCACTAGCCGCGACGCAACCCCAGCCGCTACAATGACTGCGATGACTCAGACACTCCCCATTCCCTTCTACATCCTCTGCGGCTCGCTCGGCGCGGGTAAAACCACCTTGCTCATGCGCCTGCTCGAATTCTGGAACCAACAGGGCCACAGGGTCGGCGTGTTGATGAACGAGGCGGGCGAAGTCAGCATCGACGGCCCGCGCGCGGGAACGATCGCCGATCAGGTCCTGAACCTGGCCGGCGGCTGCATCTGTTGCGACACCAAGGACGACCTCGCCTGGAGCATCACCCAGCTCGTGCGCGACTATGAATCCACCTTAATCGTCCTCGAATGTTCCGGCATGGCCGATCCGGCGGAAGTGGTGGATGCCGTCACCGATGCCTACGTGTCGCGGATCGCCAAACTTGAGCGGGTCCTAGCCCTCCTCCACCCGGTCCCGCTTCCCGATACCGGCATGGCCGAATTGGTCATCCGCAACGCCATCCGCTACGCCGACGACCTCATCCTCAACAAACGCGACCTCTACATTCCCGGCCACTGGGAACAGTTCCGCGAGACCATCACCGCCTACAATCCCTACGGCAAGCTCTGGGAAACCAGCCATGCGAGGCTGGACCTGGCTTCGTTGCTGGGCGCGCCCGCCTCGCGCCCCGCGCCGACAAACGTGTTATTCGAGCAATCCGCGCCGCACGGGACGCATCATGACGCCCGCGCCTCACACCACCCGATGGTGACGACGGTGCGCCTACCTGGCCCGCTGGATCGGACTCGCTTTACGCAGTGGATGCAGACGCTACCGGAGGGGGTGGAACGGGCGAAGGGCTTCTTTCGATTTGCGGGCGAACCGGAGTTGCAGGAGTTTCAATTTTTCCCACCGCGCACCGGCACCCTTGAGCCGGTCATGTTGCTCGACGAGCCGGATCATGTCGTGGTGCTGATCGGACGAGACTTCGACCAAGCAGGTTGCCGCGCCGCCCTCCTGGCCTGCCTCGCCTGATAACCTCATCACGATAACGAACCGGCGGAAGGCTGCCGCACAGGAGCCGCGGCCATGTCCGTCGGACGGGGCCGGAACCGCGACCAGCAGGTGAGCAACCAGGCCACACCAACTCCAATCAGTCCGCCCACCAGCCAGCCGCCGACCACATCCGTCAGATAGTGAGCCCCGATGTAGACGCGCGAAACGCCAATGGCCGCCACGAGTGGCCAGCCGATCCAACCCGACTTGGGATAGAGCACCTGAAAGAAGGCGGCGGCCGCCGCCGTGTTGGCCGCGTGGTTGGAGGGAAAAGAAAAGGCGCCGCCGCAGCCCAGCAGCTGTTGCACCTCGGCGAGCGTCACACAGGGCCGCGGGCGTTGCACCAGGCCCTTGAGTTGGGTGCCGAGCGCATCCGTCGCGCCCACCACCGCCGCACCCCCCGCCAAGCCGATCAGACATTCCCGCCGGTTTTTCCAGAACCAATAGGCCGCGGCGAGCAGAATCGGATAGAGCAGATTCCCCGGCTTGGCCAATTCGACCATCAGCCAATCGACGAACGCCGACCGCCCGGCCAGACCGTTGATCGCACGAAAAAGCGTTTCGTCGAAACCCATGCCGCGACGATAAAGGGTCGGGAGGGATCAGTCAAATGGTTCGTGGTGCGAGGCAAATCGTGGCAGGGCCTGTCGCCGGCCGCCGCCTAGGCGCGAAGCGCCTGCCAAGGCGTGGGCCACATATTCCAATTTGGATCTTCTACGGAGTGCGCCTTACCGCCGGAGTAGGAGCCGGCTTCTGCTTCCCAGTAATCTCCATTCGATTGCAGTCGTCGAGGACGCGCGTCGCTTGCTCAGTGGGGTGTGCCCCGGGGGTATCTCGCCGCTGTATGTCTGCAAGGACCCGCGCCACGAAGTCTTGAATCCTGCTCCCCGGCACCTGCGCGAGCTTACTCTGGAGGTCTGTCCTACAGGCACTGGCGTTCTGACCTCTCCCCCTCAGCGCCATAATCGCCTGGAAGTGCGGGACAAGATATCGGTTGGAGGCGTCCATAAGATCCGTCACGTGCTCCTGCTCATTCGTCTTTATCTTTGCATAGAAGGTTGCCGTATCAGGCTCGCCCTTCATAGTGACGCTGATACTCCTCTTGGCCCTGCAAATCGAGGGGGCGTTGGCTGCCAGCATGGTCCCGCTAACGGAAAGAGGGCCCCAACGGTCGCGGCCCGGAGCCGTGGGCATAATCATGCTCGCGGAGATTCTCACATCAAAGTTCTTAAAGGCGCATTCGGTACTGGCGGCAGTACCGCCAGACCCGCTCCCGGAACCCGAGCCGCTCCCTGAGCCTGAACCCTGTGTGGGCGTCTGGGGTGCGCTCATGATGTCGATACCTGTCGGGTTGAAAGCTGCTCTGAGTTCCCTCAGCGCAATTGTGTCAGTCTGGGCTACCGCTCCGTTAATAGTCGGCGTTGTTCTTGCCAGGTCCGGTTCGCCCCTTAGAACTCGAAGGATTGGATTCTCCGAAGAGACGGTGGGGCGAGGATATGTGACCGCCCGACGAACCATAAGCTCGCCGCCGCCCTGTTGCAGGACGTGGGCCAACTCGTGAGCGAGCAACTGCCGTCCCGCGGGAGTGTGCGGCGCATACCGCCCCGCCCCGAACACGACGTCGCGCCCTACGGTATAGGCCAGCGCGCCTATCGCCCGCGCTGAGGCGTCCGCCTTCGCGTCCGCGTGCACGCGCACCTGACCGAAGTCGTGCCCGAATCGCGGCTCCATGAACCCGCGGATGGATGCGCCCAGCGGCTGCCCCGGAGACCGCAGCACATCGTGGACTACGGGGTCAGGCATGCGCATCACCGCTTCCGAGACGCGATCCGCCTCCTGTTCGTATACGTCTCTCAAGGTGTTAACTTTTAGCTTCGTCTGAATTCCCGTCGGCCCCCTTGAATAAACCCGTGTACGGCTGTGCCCAAAGTGGGCTTGAGCAGGGATCGTAGACTTGGCAGGCGTAGTCTGCTGAGTTACCTTCGGGTTCTGTGCGAAAGTGTGCATGGGTCATTTCCTTTGTTCGCTGTGACGCCTATCGTTTACTCCGGCGTCTTCCGGTAATCCACGAAGGATGTCCGCCTTGCGGTCCTCCAGAATCAATTCAATCGCCCGCGGCAGGCTTTCCTGCGCTTCTTCTATCGTCCCGCCTTGTCCGTGTGTCGCGTGATCGCTTCCGATCAATCCAGTGGAAACCTCATACGGCAAAGTGGCCAAGTAGGAGCAACTCGAAAATAGGGGTCGCCCCTCTATTACGATTCAACTCCTTGGCTTCAGGAGTTCTTAACCTTGCGATTGCGTAGAATCACACGCTATGTTGCACACATAACAAAGCGTGAGGTAACACATGGCCGTGGCGTATAAGAAAGAAGAAATCCTCAGCGCATCTCGAGTCGCGTGGTCCTTCGGAAAAGTGCTGACCGATCTGAAGGCCCAGCATCGGCGGCGAGTGGTCGTTCTCAAGAACAATCAGGTGGAAGCTGTGATCGTGCCGGTGGATGACTATGAAAAGATGGCGGAGGCGCTCGATCTCCTGGAACACATGGAGATCCATCGCCTTGTCACGCAGCGGGCACGCAAGAAAGGGAAGAAACCCGTCTCATTAGAGTCGTTGCTGAAGGAGCAACGACTTGCGATAGAGCGTCGTCCTGACTGTCGCAGCCGCCGATGATTTTCGACGTCTTGGCGGATCGCTGAAAGAACCGGTTGCGACGCAGCTCAGGAAACTCGAAACTGCCCCACGGCTCGGCGAGCATCTTGACAATCGCGCCGGTCTCGATCTCACCGGCTACTACAAACTCTACGCAGCAAAGAAATCGATCCGTATCGTGTACCGGATCATCGACCAACAGATCCTGGTCGAAGTCGTTGCCATTGGCAGGCGCGAAGATCTTGCGGTCTATCAGGAAGCACTCAAGCGGTTAACACACCGAGGCCGATAGAAGAACTGTTCCTCCAGGCCTGCATGCGGCCATCACAGTCTCTCCCTCGTCCCCCTAGCCGCCTCTCGCATATCCACGGTGTCTCGCATCGAGCACGCTCAGCCGGATAAGACAGAGGGGGTGCCCTCCTGAATCGCCCAGGATCAAAACAGTACGGCGATGGCGATCTTCTCTTACACGGGGGTCTTTTCGAAATGTCCACAGAATGGACTGCTTTGTGCCTTGCTGGAGTGAGCAGTACTCAGCTATTCATGAATCCGAACCCGTTCAGGTTCGATGATCCACAACCGCCCTTGGGGAGGTTCAGCTTCAAGAACCCGCAACGCGGATCGCAGCAACGCCAGCGTGTTTTCGATACTTTGCGTGTGTGGACGCAATACCCAGATTCCATGGTGACTTGCGGGGGGATAGACGCGGAGATCGGAGAAATCGAGATCGAATGTGACAAGAATTCTCTCCTCTGCTTGGGAGGCGCTAAACACCCGTGGATCTGGGCTCCCTCCCAGTTGCTCGGCAAGTACGGTGTGGACATCGTGACCGGCCTGCCGAAGTAAGACTTCAGCATTGCGAGGAAGGTTCTCGTCGAGTTTAAATCGGATGGGCATCCTGCGCGCTTAAGCGGGGATGGGAACGATACGCTCTCGCGCCAAGTCCGCTGCATAGCCGATCGCTGCGGGAATATGCTCAGGCCGAAGCGAGGGGTATTGATCGAGAATACGCTCAAGCGTTTCGCCTGCAGCGAGATTGTCCAGCACCACCGATACCGGTATGCGCGTGCCTCGAAAACACACAGCGCCATGCATAATTTGCGGATCGGTCGAAATGTAGGGTTTCCAATCCATCCCTATCCCTCCAAGTACGGCCATCACGATAGCACCCTGCAGCCGTTCACGCTCGGCGCTTAATATACTACTGACGGATCTCCGTTACCACGGCCTCAACAGACCGGCCTTTGAATTCTGGGCCAGCAACCTCGTCATTACACGATCAGGTTGAGAGAGGCGCTCATCAGACCAGGACTCCTGCCCCCTTTCTTTCTCCAGCTATGTCGTGGCCGATATTAACCCGAGTGGTGACGCGATACAGCTACCCGAATATTTTAGGAAAAGCGTTTAGAACATACTGCCCCAAATTGCGCCAAGCGCAGGTACAAGACCTGCCCCCAATTTCAACGCAACGTCAGGGTTCGGGGTGCGCGGTCTTTGCGCATCGTCTGCCAAACGGGGCTAGCTACCAAGTAAGCCATCGAGGTTTATCGGCAATTTGGCTTGAACAAACTCCTGCGCCAACTTTGCTTTCCACGCGCCAGCTGCGTCCATTTCGATGTAAATGACTCCCTGGAAGTCAGACGGAAGTTCAACGCTACCTTTGTATAGCGCACAGACTCGAACTCGGCTAAGTCTACCCATGAAGTAGCCGAGCTCCAAGATGACATTATGACGTGCCCGTGGATTTAATTGCGCTTGATTTGCCGCAGATGCCTCAACGTCATCAGGGGTAAGAAGAACCACAGCGAATGCAATGTCACCCGAGTACGTTTCAAACTTCTCAATAATCGTTCGCCCACAGCTAGCCTGCTCGTGAAGAATGATGGGTTGTAGTCGAACCTTCTCAAGAAAACGAGCGGTGATCTCCTTTGCTTCATTGTCGTGCCCATGTACCACGAACACTTTTCTTGAGTCGGTCGCGGGTGATAGGCCAGAAGCTGTTGCTGGTTGGGCAAACAACGAAGTCCCTATTATCTTCGAATCCGCCTCTGCGCCTGCCAAAGGGCCCTGCAGATGACCGAGTCTTAAAGCAAATGTTCCATTGCATCACCACGAGTGCCTAATGCGAAAAAGCGATCCGTGTGGTCCGCACCAAGAGCAGTTCCCAGAAAGGCACCAACCTGTAGGCCCCACTGTTCAGCATCGAGCGAATTGGTGATTTTTGCCGCTTTGTCGACAAACTCCTTGAGTCGATCAATGGCTGCCCTCTGCATAGTTTCAACCTCCGAAACTAACTATGTTTCGGCCAATCCGCATAAGAGCTGGATCTGCCAGTGCCTATTCGCATAACGCCGCCAGGACGGTTCGCATACAATTCGCCATGCCCATTGTGTTTCCATGAATTGTGCTAATTGGCCCATTATTGCGGGGACCTATGCGGATCGGCGTAACGTCCATTCCTTGCACAGGTTCTCACCTCATCCAGCGGACTACGGACACCGGACGGATCGCGATGATGAACATGCGCAAGGATCGTCGACTTCGACGCTCTTTCCAGCAAAAGGATTCAGCAACTTGCCGAGTGCCCCTTTTGCGGTCTGCCCCCAATCGTTTTGACCGCATGAGCATTTTTCCATCCCTCCCCACGTCTATAGCAAGCAGGAACGGAGGCGGCGGATTTTCCACCAAGCCGGCAGCGCTGTCAAATAAGTACCATGGACACTGTTGGCTTGCAGCCGATCTCGATTCGCTCAAGCTAGTGTCCATCTGTCTCCCCAACTAGGGCTCCTCCTAGGGTCGGCCCTGGCGTTCGATGTGGTATTCCACACCTGTACACATCGGGCGAACCCAGGAGGCTTCATATGATCACCACACGCTTTGCACTGATTCCCGGCTTGCTTCTTATCCTCGGCGGCTGCATGACGGACGCCACCGTCGAGTTGACAAAGGCGCCGTTCGACGCCACCACACAACTCACCGACGGCACGACCGGGGCCACCAAGGAGTTTCTCGATCCGACGACCGAATTCACGTCGAGCACCACGCCGGGCGCATTGTCGGAGGGCGGGCTTCTCCGAGCCAAACAGAAGGCCACCTTCTTCGCGATGCAGACACAGGACAACCTGCGCGAAGACATCGCCCGTGGACAGGGGGAGTATCTGGCGTCGCTGGCAGCCCTCACGGGTGTCCCGGCAGACCAATGGCCGGCGCTTCAGGACGACATGAGACAGTCCTACCCGACACTGTTCGATGAGCAACTGTCGCCGGGGCAGTCGAGCGAACGGGTCGTCGAAACCGCGTGGGCGCACGGGTACGGCAAGCAGGTGGTTGCCCATCGATAGGAGAAGAAATACACGTATTCCCCCGTGCCTGAGTGGTTGACAGGCCGGGGCGACCGGCGTAGGTTGCCGTCACCTGACGTGACCTATGGCCAACATCAGCATCCACGGACGCGTCATCGATGAACGGGGGGTCGGCATCGCCGGCTTGACCGTTCGCGCGCTCGACTTCGATCCGTTTTTCAGCGAAGACGATGTCCTGGGCGTCGGCAAAACAGAAGGCGACGGCACCTTTCTCATTTCCTACTCGCCGGACGCCTACCGCACCTGGAAGGTCGATCGGAATCCCGACCTCGTCGCCCAGATATTCGGCCCCATCCACGCAGACCCGAAACTCTTCGGCACGCGCCTCCTGCACGAAACCAAGGAAGCAACAGATGTCACCGACTCCAACCACGAAGTCGGCACCATCACCATCCACCGCAACAACATCGAGGGCTGGCTCGTCACCCACACCACGTTGAATCCCGCCGTCGGAAATCCGGTCGCGCTCTATCACCACAATCGCATCACCCACTTGATCGACGGGGCCAAGATGTTTCCCGCGGTGACCGATGCCGCTGAGGGCGCCACAGAATCCATCAACCTCATGACATTGTTTTTCGACGTCGACAACGGCTTCCTCACCAAATTCAAAAGTAGCTTCAACCCGCTGAATCCTCCCTCCACCGGTTGCAAACAGGCGGCGGAGACCACGCTGGAAGAGGTGCTCAAGAACAAGGGCGGAAAGCCGGTGAACATCCTGGTCACGAACCTGCCGCTGTCTGCGGAGGACACCGTGACCGAAGTGGCGGAGTTCTTTGCACAGAAGCCGGGCGTGCACACCAATGCCTTCAACAAGGGCTTCGCTCTGCTGCATGCCAAGGCCATCGTGGTGGATGGGGACCACGCCATCCTCATGGGGTCGCCGCTCAAACAGTACTACTTCAGCGACACCAGCCATGCCATCCGCGACGCGCGCCACAAGGGCTCGCTGATGCACGACGTCAACACCGACCTCAAGGGCCCGGCGGTGGCACACATCGAAAAGACGTTCGCGAGCGTCTGGAATGCCACCGGCAAACCGATGCTCATCCCTCCGCCAAAAACTTTTCCAGACCTGCCCGTCACGCCCGACGGCGACGTGGCCTCGGTGCAGGTCCTGCGCACGCTACCGGGCGGCTCGATCAAGCGCATCAATCCCAGCGACGAGGACCTGCCCTACGGCGAAACCGGCATCCTCGAAGCCTACGAACGGGCCATCACCAACGCCCAGCGCTACATCTACATCGAAAACCAGTACTTCACCTCGCCCGAAATCGTCGATGCGCTCATCGCGAGGATGAAAGATACGACCAAACCCCGATTGCAGATCATTATGGTCCTGAACCTGCGCCCCGACCTGCCTGGCTACCCGGATCGCCAGATCGACAACGTCAACCAACTCCGCAGCGCCGCCAAAACAGGCGGGCATCATCTGGGCGTCTACACTCTCTGGAGCCGATCGGAAAAAGCAGGCAGCGGCGGCGCGGGGAATCCGCGGCGCTACGACGTGATGCCGGTGTACGTGCACAGCAAAGTCGCCATCATCGACGACGTGTGGGCCACAGCCGGCAGCGCAAACCTCGACGGCACCTCGATGAACTACCACGAAATCGGCTTGATCATCACCGGCTCCATCCTCGACCGCGCCATCGAAAAGGCGAAGCTCACCAACGATCCGGGGAAATTTCTCTGGGAGCTGTTCTGGTATCTCTTTTTCTTCGTCTTCAAGCAGATCCTGTTCGACCTCAAGACGCTGCTCGTTCTGCTCTTCGTCGCCTACAAACTGATCTTCGACTTCAAGGAGACGCTGGAGACCATCCGCGAAACGTTGGGCGACGTGGCCGACATTCCCCAACTCATTACCGACGTCTTCACACGCACCGCCCGGCACGCCCTCCCCGGCCGTTCACGTCAACCGTCGCGCAGCGTGGAGCTCAACCTGGTGATGTACAGCGGCATCGCCGGCCTGCCGGAGAACGGCGTGGTCAAGGCCTTGCGCCACCAGTTGTGGCAGGAGCACTTAGGTTTCAGCTCGCTGCCGGATCATCTCAAGACCTTGCCGGCCGATCCGGCTGCCACGACCTGGGTCGCAGACTGGGACGCCGCCGCCACAAGGCATGTCGAGGCGATCAAGAACGAACAGGCGCCCCCCTCCGACCATGCGCCGCACCTGTTGCCCTGGAAGCCGGAGACCGACCCGAAGGAATATCTGGCCGCGCTCAAGATCCACACGTCTACCCTGCGCAGCAAGGCGCAGAAGTTCGATTTCAAAACCTGTAAGGTCGACGACAAGAAGGACCTGCTCCCGTGGCCGATCATCTAGTCCAGAACGCCACCGCCGGGATCGGGCGGCTGCTGTCGCACCTCGACATCGTCCAGGGCGATGTCGAGGAGGCGCGCGCGTTTCTAAAACTGCTGGGCTGGGATCTGCCGCCCGGCCTCGACGACATCGGTCTAGCCGCACTCAACCTCGGCGATTTCCTGACCAAGCTCGACGCGGTCATCGGGGCGTCCGATGCCGAATGGAACGACGACCTGGCCATGGCGGGCCGCATCGCCGACCTCGCGCTCGCAATCGAAGCCCTCACGCGGCAGATTCACGACTTGGCGCAGACCCTGCCCGCCAGACTGGCGTCCTTCGGCGACTACGTAGATCGCACGCAGATCCATAAGGAACTCCCGAGACGGCTGTTCGATTTTCTCGCCGCGAATTTCCTGGCACAGGCCTCGCCGCTCACCTATGCCGCCCTGCACCTGCTGAACATCATCGACTACCCCTACTACGCCGCAGATCCAACAAAATTCCAAGCCGAACACGTGCGTGCCACGATCAACTATCACCTCTTTAAAGTGGCGGTGACGAGCCCCGATCAGCTCATGACGGAGGCCTACGGCTGGCATACGCCCGACTTCCAATCGATGACCTTCCTCACCAGGCTGAGTCAGCTGTTGCAAACGCTGGGACTGCGGAGCCGTATCCAACCCCTGAGTCCGCCGGCGCAGGAGGCCTGGCTGGGACGAGCCGAATCGAGTTCCAACCCACCGCCGCAACTCATCACCTTCCTGCACGAGGAACGAGGCTCCGCATTCGGGGTGCGGTTGGGCCTCTCGCTCTTCGGCGCCGCTCCTACGTCGGCAGGCGCGAGTGATGCCGGACTCGGCCTCGCCCCCATCATTCAAGGGCGCGCGGAGGGCACGGTCCCCTTTCCCCGTTTGGAAGACACTCGCGTCGAATGGTCCGGCAACGTGGAGGTGTTGAAGCGATTGGCCGTCATCCTCAGGCCAGGGCAGGACCTCACCCTGCGCAAGGGAGCCGGGCTCGCCGATGCCCTCAACGGTCGCTTCACGCTGGGCCTGCGGCACGGCCAACCGACCGGCGAGCTCAAGCCGTTGGTCCGCCTACCAGGAGGCTCGGCCCTACGGTATCAACAGTGTTCCGTCGCAGGCGGCCTCGATGCCTCCTCGGCCACCCGCATGGAGACATTCGTGGAGCTTGCGCTGCTGGGGCTCCGCTTCGACCTCTCGCTCGCAGAGGCAGACAACTTCATCCAAGGCACGGTCGGGCGCGAGTCTGTCCAGGCCCCGTTCGATCTCACGTTGCGCTGGAGCAGTAGAGAGGGACTGTCGTTCTCCGGCAGCGGCGGACTCCACGTGTCGCTGTCGTTGCAGCAAGCCGTTGGCCCCGTGAAGTTGGATGCGGCCCACATCGGCATCGACGTGGGCGAAGAGGGCATCGACACGGAAACCAGCGTCAACGCCCGCTTGCTGCTCGGCCCCGTTACCGCGACCGTCGAACGGATCGGCGTCACCGTCGCCCTGTCCTTCCAGGAAGGCAACCTTGGCCTCTTCGGCCTATCGCCGCGCTTCAAACCTCCGACCGGCCTGGGCCTGGCGATTGCGACGGCGGGGGTGACCGGCGGCGGGTTCCTGGGCTTCGATCCCCAACGGGCCGAATACAGCGGGATGCTGCAGCTGGAGCTGGCCGAGACGCTCGCCATCAAGGCCCTGGGGCTGCTCACCACTCGTCTGCCCGACGGCAGCAAGGGCTTCTCGCTCGTGCTTCTGCTGACCGCCGAAGGCTTCGCGCCGATTCCCGTCGGCTTGGGCTTCACCCTCACCGGCATCGGCGGCCTGGTCGCCCTGCATCGCACCGTCCGCACCGACGTGCTGCGCGAGGGCCTCAAGACCGGCACGTTGAATTCGGTGTTGTTTCCCCCCGATCCCTTGCGGAATGCCCCGCAGATCTTCAGCGACCTGCGCCGCGTGTTCCCGCCGACGGCAGGCCGCCATGTGGTCGGGCCAATGGTGCAACTACGCTGGGGGAGCCCGACCCTGCTCACCCTCGACCTGGCCCTGCTCGTCGAACTGCCGTCGCCGGTTCGCGTCGTGGTCTTGGGCCGCTTGCAAGTGCTGTTGCCGAACCAGACCCATCCGCTCGTGCAGATTCGCATGGATGCCTTGGGCGTGCTGGATGTGAGTGCCGAGACCGTGGCGTTGGATGCGACGCTCTATGATTCGCGCATTCTGCAATTCACCCTGACCGGCGACATGGCGCTCCGCGCGGGCTGGGGGCGTCAGCCACAGTTCGTCTTGGCGATCGGCGGGTTCCATCCGCGCTTTACGCCGCCGCCGGGGCTTCCGGCGTTACAACGGCTGGCGTTGCAGCTGGCCGACGGGAACTCGCTCCAGTTACGCTGCCAAGCCTACCTGGCGGTCACCTCCAATACGGTGCAGTTCGGCGCCCGGGTGGATCTGCATGCGGCGGGGGGTGGGTTCAGCTTCGACGGGATGCTCGGCTTCGATGCGATCATCCAGTTGGCCCCCTTGGCCTTCGAGGTCGACGTGGGCGCCGCCTTGGCGCTGCGCTATCGCGGGCGGCTGCTGGTGGGCGTCTCGTTCAAAGGCCGGCTGGCCGGGCCCACACCCTGGCAGGTGGAGGGCAAGGCCTCGATCAAGATCCTGTTCTTCTCGGTCTCGGTGTCCTTCTCACGGACGTTCGGAAGCAGGACGGCGCCGCCGCTGCCGGTTGCGGTGGATGTCGTCGGCTTGATCGCCGCGGCCCTGGCCGACCGGCGCAATTGGAGTGGGGCGCTTCCACGCAGTAGTGCCCCGGTGGTGACCATCAGAGAGACGCCGCCGCCGGCCAACGGACTCCGCGTGCATCCCTGGGCGGAGCTGACGCTGCGCGAGCGGATCGCGCCGTTGAACAGACCGCTCACGAAGCTGGGCACAGCCCCGTTGGTCGGCGGGCCCACGACGGTGACGGTCTCGGTGACGGATCGCGCCGGCGCGCAAGCCTGGCGGACGACGCCGGTGTCGGAGCCCTTCGCCCTCGCCCAGTATGAAGACCTGCGCGAGGACGAGCAGTTGGCGCAACCGGCGTTTGTGCCGCTCGACGGCGGCCTCACGGTGGCCGCCGACGATCTCGCGGTGGACGACGAGGCCGGCCTCGCGGCGCCGATTGCCTATGAGACCGTGCTGCTCGATCCGACCCGGCCGCCGGAGCGGCCCACGCCGGGCTATGTGCTCTCGGCGGCCGTGTTGGCGCGGGTGGCCCGCTTCGGCGCCGCCGGCCAAGCCCCGGCTCGCAAACGGCGACGCGGAAACGCAGTCGCACTGGTAGAACGGTGACGAGGATGCCTCGATGAACAAAAAACTCGATCCCGGACTGCGGTCGAAACTCCGCGCCAAACAGGCCACCGGTGAGATGGCCATAGCCGCGCCCACAACACGCTCCCGCGCAAAGAGTGAGCAGGTGGGAGTCATCGTCGCCTTCACCGGCAACGTGGATGACCTGACCGCCGCCGGCTTCGTGCGACGTACGCTCGTCCGCCATCCTCGCAAGGGCTACAGCGTCGCCACCGGCGTCATCGCTTTCGACCGGCTCGACGACCTGGCCGCCATCACCCACGTCACCACCGTGGAGGGGCCGCGCCGCATGCATCGCGAACTCAACTTCAGCTTGAAGGAAATCCGCGCCACCGCCGTGCACAGCGGCCCCCACTCGCGTAAGGGCAAAGGCATCGTCGTCGGCATCATCGACAGCGGCATCGACTGGCGGCACGGTTCGTTTGTCGACGCGAGTGGAAAATCGAGGATTCTCGCGATCTGGGATCAAATGTTGGACTTTCGAGCGGGCGACACGAGAGGGCCCAACAATATCGGCGTCGTCTACGATCAAGACCAAATCACTCAAGCGCTCAAGGGCCGAGCCACCGTCCGCACCAAAGATGTCGATGCCAGCAACAACCGGGAGGGCCACGGTACCCATGTCGCGGGCATCGCCGCCGGCAACGGCAGACCTCCGACCTGCTGCCACGTCAGCCAAACCTATGTGGGCGTGGCACCGGAGGCCGAACTCATCGTCGTTCGCTACGACTATACCGACGAAGAGGAGATCGGCGAAAACCAACGTCTCATCGAAGCCATCGACTTCATCTTCGGCTTTCTCAGCAGCATCGACAAACCGAAGGTCATCAACATCAGCCAAGGCGACAACCTGGGGCCCCATGACGGCACGAGCGCCGTCGAGTTGGCGATCGACGCCCACGTGGAAACCGGCGACTTCCTGCACCATCCGCAGATCGTCGTCAAATCGGCCGGTAACGAAGGCGGCATGTTGCGACACGTGCAAGGTCGCGTGCCGGGCAACGGCAATCTGGAGGTGGAATTCGAAGTCCCGAACGGTCGCAGGCGCGATGCGTTGCTCGACCTCTGGTACGACCGGGCCGGCACGCTCAACCTGACGGTCACCGCGCCAGGCGGCACCGCCAGCGGCGTCGTCAACCATGGCACCGACCTCCCGGCCAACGCCGCCGCGCCGCCCTTCATCGCCAATCCCACAGCTGCCGCCAACCGGCAAACCCACGTGACGGTGGACGGCACCATCAACGGCGAACATGACCGGAACAACAACTTCCGCATCACCCTGGAACGTCCCCGTCGTGGCGCCATGCTCAACGGCTCGTGGAAGCTGACCCTCGCCAATCCCAACGCTACGCCCGTCGATTTTCACTGTTGGATCGAACGCGGCAAAAACACGCCCTGGTTCCTGCCCTCGAAAACTCCGGATGACGGCAAGGTCCGCGCGAGTCTCGACGCCACGCTCAGCATTCCCGGCACCGCGTCCCAAGTCATCACGGTCGCCAACCATGCCTCACGCACGAGCCGCTGCGATTGCTGGCCGTCGACCGGGATCGTCTCTTCTTCCAGTCGGGGCCCCGTCGCGAGGGGTGCCGCGACCAACCAGAAACCGGACATCGCCGCACCGGGATTAGAGATCACATCCGCCAAGGCCGATGCCGCCAACCTGCGGGGTCGCTGTTGCGACTGTTGCCCCGATGCCTGCTGTTGTCTGTATGAAGACCTGACCGGCACCAGCATGGCGGCCCCGCACGTGGCGGGGGCCATCGCGCTGCTTTTGGAGGAAAATCCTCGGCTCACCAGGGCCGACATCGTCCGCCACTTGCAGGCGACGGCACGCGAAAGACCGGCCGGCGGATGGGACGCGACCTGGGGCGGTGGAAAGCTCAATGTCCAAGCCGCCATCGAGGCCGTGCGCGCGGAAGCCGCCGGCGGCGGGCCCGGAGGCGGTGGAGGAGGCGGCGGCGCGCCTCGGATGATTCCGCCCTCGGCCTTCACGGGCAGTCCCGCGCCGTTCACCTCCTGGCTCCGCACGCTCCGGGAGCGGCTCAAGGACTATCCGGAAGGCGAGCACGTCGCCGCCGCCATGAGCCGACACTTCAGCGAAGCCCGGCGACTGATCAACAGCAATCGGCGCATCGCGACCATGTGGCATCGCGCGGCGGGACCGACGCTCCTGCGCCGCCTCATCCACGGCCCGAGGACCGGTGACGGCCCCCTGCCGATCGAGAAAGAATCGGCCTCTCGATACCTCGACCGCTGCCTGGATCTGCTGGCCCGACAGGGCAGCCCGAGATTGCGGCAGAGTCTCGACCGGTACCGATCGTTCGTGCCTATGCTGCTGACGGAGAGTTTCCCTGTCTCAATCGAACCACGGAGCTTGCCTCGACCATGAGCACCGTCGTCGGATCGCTCGAACAATTGGCCGGAGAACTCGCGCGGGTGTTCGAACCGCTGGTGCAGCGCGCCGAGACCGGCACGTTGGACGAAGTGCTACCTTGGCTGGGGCTGCGCTCATACGAGTTGGAACCGGACGCGACCGCACTGGATAATGCCCTGACCGCCACGGCCACGGCTGCTGCCGAACTCACTCCGCTGATCAACGACCTGGCCCAAGCCGTGACGCAGGACGATCGCGCAGCCATCGCCGCCACCGTCGCCGCCTTGTTGCAACAACTGCGCGCCACACTCCAAGGCATCGAGGGAGTGGTGCGGGCCCTCCAAACACTCGGCAACGATGCAACCCTCTCGCCTCGACACAAGACTGAACTCGCTGCCTTCGCTGGTCTGTTGCCGGAACGGCTTCTGCATCGTCTGGTAGCCGACTACCTTGAAGTCCGATTCCCTCAGGTGGCCCTGCTGCTGCTCGGCACCGGCGCGATCGAGGTTGTCGACGAGCCAGGCCTGCCGGAGGGGTCGCTGCAAGGCCCCTACGTCCGGAAGACCCTGCATCTCACTCGCCTGCTGCAGCTCTTCACCGATCCGACGGGATTGCTGCGTGAAGTCTATGGCTGGGGCGCGCCCTCGTTCGACGGGCTGACACTGTTCACGATGTTACAGAGGTTGTTGAACGAGAAGTTCGGCATTCCCGCTGAGATCCTCCACCCATCCGGTGAGCCGGCGCTGTTGGAAGCCTTCGGGTTCAACGCCGAGGTCAACCCGACGTTCTCGCCGCCCGGCCTGGACGTCACGTTGCGTGCGCCGGCCTCGATCGAACGCAGCGACACCATCACCGAGGACGCATGGCAAGTGACCTTCGATACGGTCGCCCGCGTCAGCAGCGATCTGACCGCTTCCATTCGCCCCCCCTTGGATCTCGATTTCCAATTGCCGGCAGGCGCCGCGATGGACGTGAGCCTGGGGGCCCAGTTCGCCCGCAAGAGCAACGCTGAACCCTTTGTCGTGATCGGCTCGGCGGAAGGGTCTCGCTTGGCCATGCAGGGCCTCCGCGCCTCCGTGAAACTGGAGCTGCATGTCGACGCGGCCGCACCGGCTCGCGCGCCCCTGAACCCGACGATTGCCTTCGCCATGGAACAGGGCGCGGTGGTGATCGATTTCTCCCAGGCCGATGGGTTTCTCGCCCAGATCTTCCCAAAGAATGGCGCCACCGCTCCTTTCGAGCTGGCCGGTGAGTGGTCGCTCCACCGCGGGCTCTCGCTGCAAGGCGGAGTGGGATTCGAAGCGACCCTGCCCCTGCACGTCACCCTGTTCAATGCGATTTCGATCGAGTCGCTGCGGCTCGCAGTCCGGTCGCACAGCGGCGAGGGTCAAGGCATCGACATCGAGGCCGCCACGAGCGCCACCCTCAAACTTGGCCCGGTCACAGCCGCCATCGACCAGGTGGGATTCGTTGCGACCCTCCGGCTCCCTCCAGGCGGTGGGAACCTGGCACCGCTCGACCTCTCACTTGGCTTCAAACCTCCGACCGGCCTGGGCCTGGCGATTGCGACGGCGGGGGTGACCGGCGGCGGGTTCCTGGGCTTCGATCCCCAACGGGCCGAATACAGCGGGATGCTGCAGCTGGAGCTGGCCGAGACGCTCGCCATCAAGGCCCTGGGGCTGCTCACCACTCGTCTGCCCGACGGCAGCAAGGGCTTCTCGCTCGTGCTTCTGCTGACCGCCGAAGGCTTCGCGCCGATTCCCGTCGGCTTGGGCTTCACCCTCACCGGCATCGGCGGCCTGGTCGCCCTGCATCGCACCGTCCGCACCGACGTGCTGCGCGAGGGCCTCAAGACCGGCACGTTGAATTCGGTGTTGTTTCCCCCCGATCCCTTGCGGAATGCCCCGCAGATCTTCAGCGACCTGCGCCGCGTGTTCCCGCCGACGGCAGGCCGCCATGTGGTCGGGCCAATGGTGCAACTACGCTGGGGGAGCCCGACCCTGCTCACCCTCGACCTGGCCCTGCTCGTCGAACTGCCGTCGCCGGTTCGCGTCGTGGTCTTGGGCCGCTTGCAAGTGCTGTTGCCGAACCAGACCCATCCGCTCGTGCAGATTCGCATGGATGCCTTGGGCGTGCTGGATGTGAGTGCCGAGACCGTGGCGTTGGATGCGACGCTCTATGATTCGCGCATTCTGCAATTCACCCTGACCGGCGACATGGCGCTCCGCGCGGGCTGGGGGCGTCAGCCACAGTTCGTCTTGGCGATCGGCGGGTTCCATCCGCGCTTTACGCCGCCGCCGGGGCTTCCGGCGTTACAACGGCTGGCGTTGCAGCTGGCCGACGGGAACTCGCTCCAGTTACGCTGCCAAGCCTACCTGGCGGTCACCTCCAATACGGTGCAGTTCGGCGCCCGGGTGGATCTGCATGCGGCGGGGGGTGGGTTCAGCTTCGACGGGATGCTCGGCTTCGATGCGATCATCCAGTTGGCCCCCTTGGCCTTCGAGGTCGACGTGGGCGCCGCCTTGGCGCTGCGCTATCGCGGGCGGCTGCTGGTGGGCGTCTCGTTCAAAGGCCGGCTGGCCGGGCCCACACCCTGGCAGGTGGAGGGCAAGGCCTCGATCAAGATCCTGTTCTTCTCGGTCTCGGTGTCCTTCTCACGGACGTTCGGAAGCAGGACGGCGCCGCCGCTGCCGGTTGCGGTGGATGTCGTCGGCTTGATCGCCGCGGCCCTGGCCGACCGGCGCAATTGGAGTGGGGCGCTTCCACGCAGTAGTGCCCCGGTGGTGACCATCAGAGAGACGCCGCCGCCGGCCAACGGACTCCGCGTGCATCCCTGGGCGGAGCTGACGCTGCGCGAGCGGATCGCGCCGTTGAACAGACCGCTCACGAAGCTGGGCACAGCCCCGTTGGTCGGCGGGCCCACGACGGTGACGGTCTCGGTGACGGATCGCGCCGGCGCGCAAGCCTGGCGGACGACGCCGGTGTCGGAGCCCTTCGCCCTCGCCCAGTATGAAGACCTGCGCGAGGACGAGCAGTTGGCGCAACCGGCGTTTGTGCCGCTCGACGGCGGCCTCACGGTGGCCGCCGACGATCTCGCGGTGGACGACGAGGCCGGCCTCGCGGCGCCGATTGCCTATGAGACCGTGCTGCTCGATCCGACCCGGCCGCCGGAGCGGCCCACGCCGGGCTATGTGCTCTCGGCGGCCGTGTTGGCGCGGGTGGCCCGCTTCGGCGCCGCCGGCCAAGCCCCGGCTCGCAAACGGCGGCATACCACAGCAGTTACGACATGATTCAAATGGGATGACACACCATGCCTGAACCGACCGCAGCTACCTATCGCTTCTACTCCTGGCTTCGCCAAGGACTCCTCGCAGGCCTCTCCGGTCCCGGCGCCACCAGCCCTGCCACGGCGGGACGCCTCGCCCTCCCCATCCGTCTCCGGGTGAACGACCGCGCACCCATCGACGTCAACGTGCAACTCTATGGCCCCGGCGACATCACCGGCCTGGACGCGCGCGAGATCATTCGCACGGAGCCGCATGCCCACATGACCGACTTCGAGCCGAACTATTTTCCGGCCATCGAATTCGATCGCCCCGATTTCCCCTGGCTCTTTACCCCGGCTGCGGCGGACGGCGCAGGGCGACTCCGTCCTTGGATCTGCTTGATCGTCGTTCCCAAGGAACGGGCCACGCTCAAGACCAACCCGCAGCGGCCCCTGCCGGCGATCACCTGCACCCTGGAAGACTTGCCCGACCTCGACCAGTCCTGGGCCTGGGCCCATGCCCAGATCGTAGCAGGCCAGAGCTCGACACCTGATCCTTCACCACGCGCGACGTTGCAACAGATACTCAACGACCATCCTGAACGGACGCTCTCGCGGCTGCTGGCGCCGCGGCGCCTCGATCCTAATACGCCCTACTACGCCTGCCTCGTGCCCACCTACGACGTGGGGAGGAAAGCGGGTCTGGGCGAGCCGATCACGCCGGAAGACGAACAGGCCTTGAAACCGGCTTGGGCAAAGAACGCCGCCGGACCGGTCACGCTGCCGGTTTTTTTCCAGTGGGAGTTCCGGACCGGCCTGGCGGGAGACTTCGAATCGCTCGCGCGCCGTTTGAAGGCCCAGTCCCTGCCTTCCACCGTGGGCTTGCGGCCGGTGGACATCCGAACCCCCGGCTGGGGTATGCCGACGTTGCCACCTGGTGCACCGGGCAGCCTATTGGATCTGGGTGGAGCCCTGCAGACTCCGGAGACGCAACCGCGCCCCTGGCCGGACCAACCGCGCAAAACGTTCCAACTGGCCCTTGGCGCCATCCTCAACGCGCCGGCAGCCATGGCCGGCACGAGCGGAGCCCCCGCCCTCCTCGGCCCGCCCCTCTACGGGCAATGGTACGTAGACCGGGACAGCGTGCCGCCCGCCGACCAACCGCCGCACTGGTTCCGCGATCTCAATCTTGATCCGCGCCACCGCATCGCCGCCGGCATCGGCACGATGGTGATTCGCAACGAGCAGGAGCCGTTGATGGCTTCGGCCTGGGATCAATTGGAACAAGAACGGCGGGATCGACAACGACTCAAGCGCGCGCAGTTGGCGGAGGCGGTCGGCGACAGTCTCTCGAAGAAACACTTCGCCGCGCTCGACCCGGCCGGGCTGCTGCAACTCACGGGACCGGCGTTACGAGCCTTGACGGGCATCGCCACGTCCCCCGCGACGCCGCCGACTGAGACCTCTCGCGTACTTTTCGGCCATCCGGCCGTGACCGGCGCATTTCGCCGCCTGACCCGCGCCCACGGCCCGATCGCCTCGCACGCTGCCAAACTCGACGGCCTTCGGCTCCCCCCCACGTCGCCCGCTTCGACGGCCGGCCAGGCGTTTCGCCCGCTCATGCAATTCGCCGTCGCCACCAAACAGCGGCAGGTGCCGGCGTTACGCGAATGGTCGGAGTTGAAGGTGGAAGTGCTGCGGCGCCTGGCACCCAAAGACGCAGTGTTGGCCGCAGTGCGGAACACGATGCCGACCGTCGAGAATACGGAGCTGACGACCTTCGCGCCGAGTTTTCCACAGCCGATGTATGAACCCCTGCGCGACTACGCACCGAACCTGTTGCTGCCCGGCATGGACCAGGTGCCGTCGAACACGATCGCGCTCCTGAAGACCAATCCCGAGTTGATCGAGGCCTACATGGTCGGGCTGAACCACGAGATGAGCCGCGAGCTGCTTTGGCGTGGGTTTCCGACCGATCAACGAGGCACCTACTTCCGGCAATTCTGGGACGCCGGCGGTGACGAACTTCCGACCACCGAGGCGGAACGTGAATCTCGTTTCGACATCACGCGGATCACCACCTGGGCAGCGGACAGCCTTCTCGGCACCCACAGCGCGCGCGGTTCGGCGGTCGGCCAGATGGTCCTGCTTATCCGCGGCGACCTCCTGCGGCGTTATCCAAGGGCCATGGTCTATGCGTTGGAGAGCGTCTGGTCTGCGGATGGCACCAAGCGGGAGTTGGGCACGACGGAACGGTATCCGATTTTCCGCGCGACGCAATCGCCGGACATCACCATGCTCGGGTTTCCGCTGACCGAAGCGGACGTGCGCGGAGCCGACAACAAAGCCGGAGGACACCCCGGCTGGTTCTTCGTGTTGCAGGAGCAGCCGACGGAACCGCGATTCGGCCTGGACGTCGCCACAACCTACGGCGGCACGCCCCCCCATTGGCGCGACCTCACCTGGGGCCATCTGGCGCAGAACGAGGCCGCGCTCAAACAAATCGTGTATGTGCCGATCGACGGCCTGCTGAACAACACCGTCGTCGATCAGATTCCATGGGGAAAAAACTCGGCGCACATGGCCACCATCACCAGACAACCGCCGTTCCGCGTGGCGGTCCATGCCAGAACCTGGCTACCGGGCCAGCAGTAGCGGCGGAAAGAGACGACACCATGCCTTACTTGGAACAGGAAACCGTGCGACTCCAGACAGCCCTGCAGGCCTTGGCCGCACAGCAGGGCACCTTGACGACCCAACTCACCGCCCAGCAGCAGGCGGTGACCGCGGCACAAGCCCAGCGCACCAACGCGCAGAACGGCGTGGCGCAGGCCCAGGCACGCATTCCGCCGCTGCAGGCAGCCGCCGCTTCGACAGACGCACAGGTTGCAGAGGCGCGACAGGACCTTCTCGATGCATCCGAACCGCCCCCCGGCATTCCCCCGGCTTCCTGGAGATTGCGCCTGGCCGCGCTGCGAAAAAAACTCGTCCAGGCCAAGGCCGCCGCAACGGCAGCCCATGCGAAGGTGGCCGAGGCGCAGCAGGGCGTGACGCAGGCCCAAGCACTGGTGCAGGCTGCGGACCGCCAGGTCGCGGCGGCGACAGCCACGGTGCAAGCCACCCAAGCCGCGATCGCCGCCCTCCAACCCCGCCGGCAGGAACTCCAAGCAAGGCTCACCGAGATCGAGCGCGTCAACATCGAGATCACCCGCGACCCGCTGGTGAGGGCGGCCCTGCAACAGGTGGCGGCGGAGCTTTCGGCCCGCACGGCGACATTGGAAGAATCCCATTTAGTGGCGCGCTTCGAGTTGGAGGATGCAGAAACGCTCCTCGCGAGCTTGCTTACCAGGCGCAACGAACTGACGACGCTTCTCGCCGACCTCGCAAGGCAAATCCCCGAGGCGGAGGCGCAGGCGGCGGCGGCCCAGCAGGCCCTTGCGGCAGCTGAAGCTGAAGTCACGACCGTCCTACAGGACGGCCCCTAGTCGCGATTGCAGCAGAACCGACCTTGAATCATGTGGGCTAAGTTGATGGAAGGATCAGCCGCGTGAGACCGATCGATGAAGGACCAGATATTCCCGAACGAGTGCCCCCGGCCCTGCTCCGGGCCTGGGCGACCAAACTCCGGCAGTTGCAAGCGGCACACGACCGGGCCGTCGCACGGGCCCAAGCCGCGCAACGGCGAGCCGCCCTGCTCATCAGGCAACGTGCGCTCTATCAGGCCGAGTTGGGCCAGGTGAACGCACAGATCACGGCTACACAAGAGGCGGTAACTCGCAAGAGAGCCGAGGTCGCGGCGTTGTCGGCGCAGGTGGATGAGCACCGAACCACTCGTGACGCCGCGACCGCCCGGCTGCTTGGCACTGATCGCCTCAGCGGCACGGTCGCCACGACCCATCCGCTGCTGCTGTTCCCCGTCCGTGTGGAAATCAGATTTGCCGCGAGACGGACGGGACCGGGTACCGACCTCCTGCTGCGCGTGTATCCGGACGACATCCATCTCGACAGCCACGAACCGGCTCTCACGGAAGAGGAAGAACGCCGCAGCAAGGAGTTTTGGGCCCATGTCGCCGCCGCCCCGGCAGGCACGGACCGGCAGGAACACATTAGGCAGGGCTGGCAACGCCTCACGGAACAATTCGGCACGACCCGCGCCGCCTGGATCGCCCATGTGCTCGATCCCGCCCAAGCCGGAACGGTCTCTCGTCGCAACGACAGTTGGACGCGCGCGCCCCACACCCAGGTCCTCCCGGATCGCTGGGTCGCCGTCGGCTATCGCAGCGATGCAGCGCGCGTCACTGCCTGGGGCAAGCCAATCCCCGAGACCGTGGCGGTCGGGCCGGACCCAGGCAGCACAGGCCCGCTCAACAGCAACGGGCTGCCGCCCCTCGACGAAGGCATGAAGTGGATCACGGATTTCGACGCGGCTGAATCGATCGGGATGGGTCTACGTATTCCCATCACAGAGGAGGACGCCCAGGCCGGATTCGACCGGATCGTGGTGCTAGGTCTCAAGGCCTCGTGGGATGCCCAGACTACGGCCGACCGATTGGTCCGCTTGTTCGATGCTCACCATTACACCGGCAGTCTCGCCCTCGTGGAGCAACAGGTGCCGACGAACAACACCGCGGGAGCCTCCGCCGGGTATCGATCGACCGGGCGCGACGCCGCCGACAGCATGGGCGTCGAGCTGGGTTCCTCGCTGATCCATCCAGGTTCCGACGGTGACCTGCTGGCGCAGGCCCTGGGCTTGCCGGCTTCCGTCTTTGCCCATGTCCGCGGAGCAGACGGAGCGGAACAACGCCGTGCCTCACTCATGCAGGCAGCCCTTCTCGCGCTCTGCGACAGTCCGCTCTTACGGCAACTCCTCGGCGCAGCCGGAGCGGACGTCCTGCGCGACCACTTCACGAAGCACGTCCGCGCCCGCGGACCCCTGCCGGTCCTGCGCGTCGACAGCCAACCCTATGGCCTGTTGCCGGTGGCGGCGCTCGACCGATGGATCTCGACGACCGATCAGGACCAGGACAAGGCTCTGGCTGCCTGGTGGCGTGCCCAACAATTGACACGTCGCCGCCAAGTGCCCCAGGCCCTCCAGACTACGGTGGAGTCCAACCCTGTCGTGCTCTTGGCGCAGGAAGCGAACGCTTTTCGTTACACCTTGCGCGAATTTCCCGAGATCTCCACTCAACAGCCGCCTGTGCCGCAACGGCTGCTCACCGACGCTTTCCGAACACTCCTGCTGACTCGCGCGCTCTCCACACCGCACGAGCCGGCCTGGGACGAAGTGACGACCTTGCCCGAACCGGTTCGGCAGCAGCTGCTCGCGGAAGTGATGGATCTGCTCACCTATCGCCTCGATGCCTGGGGGACATCCCTCGCCACCAGGCGGCTGGCCGTCATGCGGCAGGCCACGCCCGCCGGCATCAGGCTCGGCGCCTACGGCTGGGTGGAACAGGTCCGCCGAGCCGCCCCCCTGCAACCGATCCCGTCGCCACCGCTCGGTGTCACCACGCCGATCTCGCGCTCGGAACAAAATAAGGGATTCGTCCAGGCCCCTTCGCTCGCCCATGCGGCGACGGCAGCCGTGCTGCGGAGCGGGTATCTCTCGCAGGAGTCGAATCGCGCATCCGGCGCCGCACCCTTCGCGGTCGACCTGTCGTCAGAACGGGTCCACCGGGCAAAGTGGCTGCTCGACGGTGTGCGCCAGGGTCAGTCCCTCAGCGCGCTGCTCGGGTATCGGTTCGAGCGCCATCTCCACGAACGCGGATTGGATCGCTACATCCAACGGTTCCGCGCGCTCATCAGCTTCACCTACCACGACCGCTTCGCCGACATCCGGGGCACCGTCACACGAGCCGAACGGTTGGCGCAAGAGGTAACCCTGCTGACGGCACAACGCGACCAGGCCCTGCGCCGAGCGGAGGACGCCCGCGGCTTGAAGGCCGAGCGAGAGCGCCGTGAGCAAACCTATCGCGCCGAGATCGGGACGATCGCCGCGCTCGCGCAACAGGCGCAGGCCGCGGAGACACAGGCGACGCAGGCGGCCCAGGTGCTGGCGCAACAACAGGCGGCGAAACCGCAGGGCAAAGTGATGCAGCCTTCCGCTCGGCGTTTTGCCGTCCAGTTGTTGGAAGCGCGCGACTTGGATGAATGGGACAACCGCGTGGAACAGTTGACCCAGACCCATACCACAGCCCTGGCCCAAGCCGCAGCGGCACGGCAGAGAGTCAGCGCACAAGAGGGTACGCGCCTGCTGGCGGAACGGGCCCAGGCCAAGCTCCTCAACGTCGCCGATCCGGATTCGATTCCGGCCGCGCAGCAGTTGGTCGCACGACAAGAGACACTCGCCGCAGAACTCGACCGCCAAGTACTCGCCAAAGAAGGCGGGCAACGTGGCAAGGCCATGGCCGACCTCATCGCCGCAAGGGCGGCACTCACCACGCGCCTCGCCACGCAATGGAATGAGGCACTGAAGTCGTTGCCGGCTGCCGCCGTCGTGGACGGGCTGGCCCTGCACCGACGATGGACCGCAAGCCAACAACGGCAAGCGCCACAAACTCCCTGGGATGTCACGACCATTCCGTTCGGCAACGCGACCTTGGGATTTCCGCCGCCCGGCAGCCTGGACTTCACAGCGCTGGTGGAGGCGCTCAAGGCGCTCGACGATCTGGTCGACTCCGTTGGCGACAGCGTCGTGGCCGAGAGCGTGTATCAGTTGGTTCAAGGCAACCCCCTCCGCTCCGGCGCCACGTTGGATGCCATCGCCGCGGGTGAAGTTCCGCCGCCTGACTTGGAGGTGATCCGCACGCCGAGAAGCGGGGTCGGGTTGACGCATCGCCTTTGCACGCTGTTTCCGGCGACCGACGGGACAGCACCGGCTGGCTGGCCGACGACCACCCCATCGGCACGGGCTCAAGCCGAACCGATCCTCAACGCCTGGGTGGCGATGCTGCTGCCCAACCCGGCCCAGGTCCGTTGCAAAGCGGACTACGTCAACCAGCAGGACGGACAGGTCTATCAGGCGGTCGAGAGCGCGCTCACTACGCTCGGGCTGGCACCGCTGGATGCCGTCTATCTGGCCGAAGGCAGTGACCGGGCGCAACAGGCCGAATTGGAGCAACGTTGGCGGTTCGTGCTGCAGCAGACCCGTCCCGCGACCGTCCCGCCGGACGCGCTCATTCGATTACAGTTTGGCCGCGACAACGGCTGGGGCGTGGAGATCGTCAGCGTGAGCGAATGGTGCGAAGTCACGGTCACGGTGCGCCGCCTGCTCAGCAACGCCCGCCCGCTCGACGGACGAGACCTATCGTTGCCCGAATCGCCTGCCGACTCGGGCCTGGACCATGAAGAGTTTGCCGGCCGCGCGACCCGCGCCTTGCAGGCCTTGACCAGCGCGCACCGTATCTTGAACGACCTCCTATCACCTCCCTCCTCAGACGACCTGACTTCCGACCTCGACCAGGTCCGCCGCGCCCTGTTCGGTTTGGCGAGCTTCGGCATACCGAGCGCCGTCCCGATGGACATCGGCGGCACGGGACCGGAAGCGCGGTCGTTGCTCCTGACTCAGGCGCGCTCGGTCGTCCTCGAAGCGCAACGTCGGCTGGACCGCGTGGCCGAATCCGAGCAGGGCTTCGAGCGGGCAAGCGCCACGCCGGAAGAACGGCGCGATCACGACCTGGCTCGATTGCGCATCATCTTCGGCCAAGACTTCCTGGCGTTGCCCCGCCTGACTGCGGCCAACGCTGCACAGTTGAACGAGACGTTCGCCGCCGGCCTCTCGCTCCAAGGGCAAGATCCGCTGGCCGCCGTCACCTGGTTCCAGCGTGTCGCCTACGTCCGCTCCGGCGCGACGCGCCTAAACGAAGCCATGCTCTATGCAGAAACCGTGGGCAGCGCCGCGCTCCGGTTCCAGGTCGGACAACTCCCCTTTCAGGCGCAGGATCGCTGGGTGGCCCTGCCGCAGGCGCCGGACCAGCCGTTCCCACGCGGGCGCCTCTCGCTGGTGGCACAGATGGCGTCGGCACAACCGCTCCGCTTCGACCAGCCCTTCTGCGGGCTCCTGATCGACGAATGGGTGGAGACGGTGCCCAGCCCCAGCGAAACGACCGGCGTGGCCTTCCATTACGATCAACCGAACAACGCGCCTCCACAGGCGCTGTTGCTGGCCGTGCCCTCGGATCGGCGTGCGACCTGGGACCTCAACAGCCTGGAAGCCGTTCTGCACGAGACGATGGATTTGGCCAGGCTCCGCGCCGTCGCACCAGACAGCGGGGACGAAGTGATCTGGGTGGAGGATCAACTGCCGGAAGGCGCCGCGCCCTTCGGCGACGGCGAGGGCTGGATCTGGGTGCGCATGAAGCCGGAACCGCTCTCCGGCACACGCGCCCATCAATCGGTGGTCGCCGCCGGCATGCACCAACATTTTTTCCGAGGAGCCAAGGCCCCGCTGTTCGTCAGCGTGGGAGACCGCCTGTTCGCGCACGTCTACCTCGATCCTGCGCGTATGCCTCGACAGCTGATGTTGCAGTGGCATGACGGCAGTTGGGAGCATCGCGCCTATTGGGGAGAGAACCTCATTCCGTGGGGCACCGACAATACCGTCAGCCGGCAGTACATGGGGCCCCTACCGCCGCCCGGCCGATGGGTGCGGCTCGAAGTGCCAGCCGCAACCGTGGGGGTCGAAGGACGGATCGTGGACGGCATGGCCTTCACCCTGTTCGACGGCATGGCCACGTGGGATCGCGCCGGCAAACGCGCGTTGCAGCCGGTCGGTTCCGGTGAGCAGGACCCATCGGCACCGGCGCTGCTGTTTACCGGCGGCACCCTCGACTTCAGCGGCGTCATCGATCCAACGATAGGAGCCTAGGCATGCCCTCCCGAATCAGACTCGACATGAGCACCCACAACCCCGATCTGCAAGATGGTTTGCAAGCGCGCATCCACGACCCGCTCTGGATGTTGGGCCGTCAATGGCAGTTCGGCGAGTTCAACGGGGCCGATGCCGGTTCACCTGCCGCCGCGCAGGTGATCGTGGATACAGCCGCCGTCACCCGCTATCAACCGGGGCCACGCTCCGGCTCGCATCCGGCCAGGCTCTACGCAACCGCCGGCTTGGCCTTGGAAACGCTGGTGGAAGCGGAACCAGTGACGGACGACTCACGCCCCAACTGGCGCCTCGCCGCCGAATCAGGACGGCATCTGCTGCGCCTGCTGGAAACGGCCAGGCTCGGGCCCACCCGCGCCCAGTGGTTAGCAAGCAGTTATGTGCTGGCCGCCCCCACAGCAGAACAGGCCAAGCAGATCGACGCCGCGAGCCTGTCCTTCATCCGCGTGCTGAGCGGCCGCACCATCGACGGACTGCGGTTTGCTGCGCACATGAGAGTGCTGCAGGCCGGCAACAGGTTGAATGATTTGTTTCGCAACGCGCCGTTCGATCAGGTGACCGACGTGGATCGTCCTAAGATTCTCGCCATCCTGACCACCTGGCTGACTTGGCTCGACGGCCTGTTCCAACAAGGCACCGCTCCTTCCGCCTGGATACCTGAACGGATGGAATACGCCCTGAGTATTGCCGCCAAGACGGCGGCGGGTGAAGTGGTGCTGACCGCGCCGGAATATTTCGATGGACGGCTGGACTGGTTTTCGTTCACGACGAGTTCGGGAAATGGGCTGGGCGCCATCGAAAGCCGCACCTCCGTCACAGAGGCCTTTCTCCCCGCACCGGTCTCGTTTCGCGGCATGCCCTCCGCGCGCTTGTGGGAGTTCGAAGACGGCGCCGTGAATTTTGCGAGCATCCAGGCCGCACCGCAGGACCTGGCCCGCCTGCTGCTCGTAAAGTTCGCGCTGGAATACAGCAACGACTGGTTCCTGTTGCCGCTCGAACTTCCCGTCGGCGCACTCTCGCAAATCCGCGCGCTCGTCGTGGCCAACACGTTCGGCGAACGGTTCCTCATTCCCCACACGACCGAGGTGGATGGGCCTGCCACGCCCTGGCGCATGTTCAGCCTCACGAACGACACACAGAACCTGTTCTTCCTGCCGCCGGTGTTAGGCCCGATGTTGGAGAGCCGGCCGGTGGAAGACCTGTCGTTGTTGAGGGATGAGATGGCCAACGTGGCCTGGGCCGTCGAGCGAGTCGTCGAAAGCGCCGCCGGTCGCCCGTTAGACCGTCATGAAGCCTATCAAGCAACGCTGGCGGAACAGCCGCCCTCCCCTGCCGCTGACACTGACGGCGCACCGCTGGTGTACCGGCTCGGCACGACGGTGCCTGACTATTGGATTCCGTTGCTCCCGGTCAAGGACGGGACGACCCTGCGACTCAAGCGTGGCGCACTGCCGGCATTCGACGAAGGTGGCATTCAGGGCCTGCAACTCCCTCAGGGGCGATTGCTCGAACCGAGCCGCGAGTTGTTGCTCTACGAGGAAGAAGTGCCACGCGAAGGGGCACGCGTCATCAGAACCTATCAATATGCACGCTGGATCGACGGCACGACGCACCTCTGGATCGGCCGCCGCAAGGGCCCAGGCAGAGGGGAAGGCTCAAGTGGGCTGCAGTTCGATGTGGTGGAGAAGAGGGAATGAAAATTCTCTGATCAGCTTCTCCCCTCCAACGACAAGCACCAGAACAATGAGTCTGAAAGTGCATTTTGCTCCAATCAATGAGGACGGCAGCCGCGTGGCTACGCGGGCCCTCTACCTGAGGTGGCACGCGAGGTGTTCAGAGCGACCGTCGATCTCTACGAGACCGTCGGTTTTGACGTACCCTGGATTGGTTACCTTGCTCTGGCAGATGAGACACCTGTGGGCGCGTGTGGATTCAAATCGCTGCCGGAGAATGGACGGGTAGAGATTGCCTATTTTATGTTCCCGGAATGTGCGGGGCTCGGATTCGCCTCTGCAATGGCTGCGAGACTCGTAGCGTTGGCGAGGCAGCACGAGCCCTCTGTCGTCGTGGCAGCCCAGACATTACCGGTACGCAATGCGTCGCATCGAGTTCTTGAAAAATTTGGATTTCAGCATGTGGAAACTATCGAGCATCCGGAGGGCGGACTCGTTTGAGAATGGCAACTGACTGGCGGGGGTTCGATGCGGAGGAGGAGAGGGTAATTATCGATCAGCTGCCATGAGAGTAATAATTCGAGTACCAGCGTCGTTTACCTCCCTACGTGTCTTACTCTCTAACAGGTGGTCAATAGAAACAATACACGTATTTCATGAGGGTACAGGTACCTTCACAATGAGGTTGCTTTCCCAGATTCATAAGCGTAGAAGCTGGTACGTGTTTATCCTCGTCCACTTGGATACTCGCCCATTAATAGGTATGGCCGCGAGGAGGTGTTAGATGGGTGATGAACCCGAGCATAATTCGGTGACCATCGGTAACCTGCCCCATCAGGAAGCAGGGATTTTGGAGAAGGTGCTTGCGGCATCGTTCGAGGAGGCTCCAGTTACAATCTCCAGATATCTGGAACAACTTTCCCCCAGCCTAATTGGTTCGAGACTTGAACTCTTCCTTAAATCTCTATGGCACCATTTCGAGGGAATACGCATAGCTCGTGCAGAAGGTAAGTTTGAGATGGCTCCGCTTCTTTGGACAGAATCTTTCAGTTCATAAGTGGTGCCGGGCGGTGTACGCCTACGCGGCCGTAGGCCGTGCAGGCACGCTCTCCCAGTACACGCGATCGGGCGTGCGTCCGTCAAGCGCGCGATGCGGCCTGAGCTGATTATAGAAGGTCAGATACCGTACCATCCCGTCCTGGGCGTCTCGGACGGTCTCGTACGCGTGCAGATAGACCTCTTCGTATTTGAGGCTCCGCCACAGCCGTTCGACAAACACATTGTCCCGCCACCGTCCCGTCCCATCCATACTGATCTGGATACCCTGGTCTTTGAGAAACCCGGTGAATTCCTGGCTGGTGAACTGGCAGCCTTGATCCGTGTTGAAGATCTCGGGTGTGCCATACCGGGTGACTGCCTCCCGTACCGCCTCCACGCAGAAGTCTGTGGTCAACGTGTTGGACAGCCGCCACGCCAACACCCGGCGACTGGCCCAATCGAGAATCGCGCATAAATACACGAAGCCACGCCGCATCGGAATGTACGTGATATCAGACGCCCACACATGATTCGGCCGCGTGATCGTCAGCTGACGCAGCAGATAGGGATAAATCCGATGGGCAGGATGCCGCTGGCTGGTCCTCGGCTTCCGATAGATCGCCGCGATGCCCATCCGTCGCATCAGCGTCGCGACCTGTCGTCTCCCAATGGCATGGCCCTCCTGCCGTAACAAATCCCGCAGCATGCGAGCGCCAGCAAACGGATACTGCAGATGGAGCTCGTCGATCCGGCGCATGAGTGCCAGCGTCGCGGCGGAGACAGGCTTCGATTGGTAGTACGCGGTCGACCGGGCCAGCTGCAGCACCTGGCATTGTCGCCCGATCGGTAATGGATGGGTGCGATCACTCATCGCTTTGCGCTCAGCAAGCCCGCCTTGGTGAGCGCGCCTTCTAAAAAATCATTCTCGAGGGTCAGTTGCCCGATCTTGGCATGCAGGGTCTTGAGATCCGGCGCCTCCGACGGCGGTTTTGAGCCGCCAAACACATCCGCCGCCCGAGCCAGCAGCTGTTGCTTCCATTCGGTGATCTGGGTGGGATGGACCCTGAACTGCTCGGCCAACTCGGCCACCGTCTTGTCACCTTTGACTGCGGCCAAGGCCACCTGGGCCTTAAAGGTCGCTCCGTGGTTCCGTCTCGTCCTCTTCATTACCTCGCTCCTTTGTGTCGCCACCTCGCGGTGGCTTTGCTGAAGCCAGGCTACCACTTATCACACTGTCCGAATTTCCGGAGCCCCCTCTGTTCGATCTTGCCAAGAACTTGCAGGAAACTGCTGCAGCTGGATTTCAAGAGCTGCGCATAGCTGAAATGGAAGCATCTTCTCGGGCATTGGCCTCCTACGCAGCCGCCATAATCGAACTACAACAGTCCAACGTTAATCGTTGTCACCAACTTTTCAAGGAGACCGAGGAATATCTCAGAAGTGCTGGGCGATTTGGCAAACAGTTCCACCCCCTAATTGACCATATGAAACCAGAAGCATTTTTTGTGGCTGCGGTTATTGCTATAAATGCTGGTGATATGGTCTCAGCAAGAGCCCTGATAACGAAGGCATCCACCATGTCGGAGAAAGTTGCGACAACATACTATGCAAATGATCCCCGATTTTCTTCAACGTTTTTCGGCCTAGCATACTTCTACAAAGCATTCTTCGACTTTAATGAGGCCCAGAGAGACTTGAATAAGCTCGAACTGGATAAACTTGAGACAAATGACATTGCAAAGAACGCCATTGAAGCAGAAAGACTGTTGGCTCAGGCTGACTTGCAAAACTTACAGGTTTATAACACCCATCATTTTGCAAAAGCTCTCATTGATCTATCGTCTATCATAAGAGGACTATCCATTCGCATGCACCATTGCTTCAAGGCCACATTCAAACCAAACTTGCACGGCTTTGAGGAACTTCAATCCCGTACACATCAAGCAATTGAGAATATCTCTAGAGCTGGCCCGCATGCCACGCCGATGCTTAGATTTTGTGAAGAACTCCTTGGAAGAATAAAAAACCTTGAAAGACTCGCTAGGCCTAGGAAATCAGATTTTGGGATTTATTCTGGTCTCGTTTCTGCAGTGCTATTTTCAACCCTTTTGGTGTCGGGCTTGTGGGCACGGCATCAGTTTGGTTTCGAGCTTGATAATCGGATGTTCTTCATAGTGATAGTAGGTCTCTCGCTGATTGGAGGGTTTGGATTCGGTGCTTTGAGATTCAAGGATTTTTTTCTTTCCGCTTTCAAGACGAAATGAACGCAGAAACTTCCACTTAGCCTCTTCCCAGCGCCCTCAATCTATGGCTCCTCCCGCTTGCTTCCCGCCGCGGAGGGAATGGATGCGGGCTCGAAGCCATACTTGTGCAAGAGTTTTTGGATGCGCGGGCTGGTGATGAAATCGGAAAACTGTGCGGCGGCGGCGCGGGACTCATCGCGGCAGGTCCAAACCACCGCCTCCCCAAAACGGACCGAGATGTGCGCGCCGGCCGGTGTTTCGTCGATGATCCGCACTTGGCCGTTCCCGATGGCGTCGACGCGATACACGATGCCCACATCGGCTTTCCCGCCTTGGACCGCACTCATCACCTCGTCGCTTTGCCGGGCATACATCGTCTTGAAGCGCTGCCTATATCCGGGATCGAGCATGGTGAGCGCCCGGTTCGTGATCGCTCCCAACGATGACGTCTGAGGATCGCCCAGGACCAGGCGGGTCGTGCGATTCGCGAACTCATCGCGCAAGGAGACCGCGAGCGCCCGTGATGATGTCGACATGACCAGCACCAGCGAGGTTTGTGCGTAGACGCGCGGCGCGCCATTGAGCGTCAATCCCTTCTCATACAGTGTCTCGACTTCCTCCAGCGCTCCAGGGAGAAACACATCGATCGGCGCCCCCTGCTCGATCTGCCGACGCAGCGTTTGCGACGGGCCGTATTGCACCTTCACGCTCGCACCGTACTCGTTTTCGAACATCGGGATAATTTCTTGGAACGCCGGCTTGAGGCTTGAAGTCGCCCCGATCACCAGCGGCTCGGCTTGGACAGGATTCGCTGCCGTCCCCACCCCAATGACGAAGCCGAGAACCACGATCGCCGCAACGAACACATGCCGTTCTGCCATAGCATCCTCTCTGTTGTATGGGCCGACGAGGCGGCTATTTGATCTCCTCTTGCGTTCGAGCAGGACGAACGCAAAATCGGTACCACCTACCCCTGCCCCCTCGAACCGACCGCTCGTCGGCCTGCGGCTGCATGCTTCTCGTCACTGAACGGCTCGATCGCTTCGCCTCCTCCCGGCGGCCAAAGAATGAAACCGTGAGATTGCGCACGCTCCGCACGGTACTCTATCGCACGGCTTACGGAGGTGCTTCTTCAGAGTGCGATCATCACGCCGATTACAGGGCTCACATTCCGCGACGTGACGGGACGCTCGGCACGGCATCATTCATGCTCCTTCGAACAGACCATACCAGGAGAGACCTGACGTGACGCAATAGATTCCGGTTCAGACCCGATCAGCGACGGCTCAGCGACGGGAAGACCAATCGCCCTTAGAGGCTTGCGGCATGAACGCCATCGTTCTCATCGCGCTGCGCAGACCCTACACCTTCGTCGTGATGTCCATCCTCATCGTCTTGATGGGAAGCCTCACGGTGCTCCACATGCCGACCGACGTCTTTCCCAACATCACGATTCCCGTCACCTCGGTGGTGTGGATCTATTCCGGTCTGTTGCCGCAGCAGGTGGAGGGTCGCATCACCTATCTGTTCGAGCGGTTCCTCACCTCGACCGTGGAAGGCATCAAATACATCCATAGCCACTCCTACTACGGGAGCAGCATCACCAATATTTTTCTCCAAGACGGAGTCGACGTCGGTAGGGCCGAAGCGGACATCGTGGGCATCGCGCAAAACGTGGTGAAGGCCCTTCCCCCGGACATCTCGCCGCCCATGGTCATGCGTCTTGCGCCGTCCTCCATTCCGGTCGCCATGTTGCAGATCAGCTCCGACACAATGACCCCGGCGGAACTCTATAACCTCGCCTACATGCGTATCCGCCCGCTCCTCGTGACGGTGCCGGGAATCGTGCTCCCGCATCCGTACGGAGGCCAGGACATGCAGATCATGGTGAATCTGGATCAGCAAAAACTTCTCGCGCGTCACCTGACGCCGGCCGACGTTCACGATGTCCTCATGAAACAATATCTGGTCCTGCCTTCGGGCGACATCAAGATCAAGTCGACCGACTGGATCGTGCAGACGAACGCCTCTCCGCTCAAGATCGAGGAATTCGCCGACATTCCCATCAAACGGGAAGGCAATGCCTTCGTGTACTTGCGCGATGTCGCCACGGTGAAGCTCATGGGTCGCGTGCAACAGAACGTGGTGCTGGTGGACGGCAAACAGACGGTCATCATCGTGGCGATGAAGAGCACCGAGGCCTCCACGCTCGACGTGGTGGATGGAATCAAGAAGATGATCCCTCGCGCCGAACAGGTCTCTCCGGAAGGCGTGAAGATCACGCTCCTCAACGACGCCTCCACCTTCGTGAAGGACTCGATCAAGGACGTCGTGCATGAAATGGCGACCGCCGGCGCGCTGGTCGGCCTCATCGTCCTGTTACTGCTCGGCTCCTGGCGGGCCACGGTCATCGTCTGGACCTCGATTCCGCTGTCCATCCTGACCGCCATCATCGGCCTGCATCTCCTCGAAGAGACGATCAACGTCATGACCTTGGGCGGATTGGCGCTGGCCGTCGGCATTCTGGTCGATGACGCGACCGTGATGATCGAAAATATCGACCGGCATATCGACATGGGTAAACCGCTGGAGCAGGCCATCATCGACGCCGCCAACCAGATCGTCGTCCCGACGCTCGTCGCCACGCTCTGCATCGCCATCGTCTGGTTCCCGCTCTTCAAGCTCGGCGGTGTGGCCGGCTACCTGTTCAAACCCATGGCGGAGGCAGTCATCATCGCGATGCTCGCCTCGTTCATCCTGTCGCGCACCCTGGTGCCGACCATGGCGAAATATCTGATGAAGAGTCACCATGTCGCAACCGCATGAACCGCGGGACCAATCCGAGGCAGACCGATCGCGAAATCCCTTCGTGCGATTTCAGAAGGGGTTCGAGCGGCGTTTCAATCGGACCGTCGAGCGCTACGGCGCCCTGCTCGAACGGGTGATCGCCCATCGCAACTCCTTCGTCATGGTCTCGCTGGCGATCGCGCTGGGCTCCCTCTCCCTGTTCTTCTTCCTCGGGCGCGATTACTTTCCCGAGATCCGTTCGGGCGTCATACAGATGCATATGCGGGCGCCGATCGGAACCCGCATCGAGGTGTCGGGGCGCATCGCCACCCTCGTGTCCCGGAGTATCCAGGAGTTGCTGCCCGGTCAGGTCGAAAACATCGTCAGTAATTGCGGCCTACCGGTCGGACCGCACAACTTGGCCTTCATTCCGACGCCGACGATCGGTTCACAGGATTGTGATCTCACGATTCTGTTGAAGGATGAGAAGTCGCCGGTGTGGGAGTATCGCACGCTGCTCCGCAGAGGCCTGAAGGAGCGGTATCCCGGCACGGAATTCACGTTCCAGCCGTCCGATCTGACCGCGCAAATTCTCAACTTCGGCGCGCCTGCACCGATCGACGTGCAGGTCAACGGCCCGGACATGTATTCCAACTATGCGTTCGCCCTCAAATTGGCGGGCAAGTTCCGCGAAATCCCCGGCGCCGCAGACGTGGTCATCCAACAGACGATGCGCACGCCGACCCTCATGGTGGAAGGCAACCGCACCTTCGGGCTCGGCGTGAATAGGACCGAGAAGGACATCGCCGACAACCTGCTCATGACGACCGCCGGCAGTCAGCAAGTCGACCAAATTTATTGGCTCGATCCTTCTACCGGCATGTCGTACCTGATCAACGTCTATACGCCCCAGCCGCAGATCAACAGCGTCAACAGTCTCAAGACCGTCCCGGTGGATTCCTCGACCAACGTCGCGGAAAACAATGTGCAGTTGCTCGGCAATCTGGCCGACATTTCACCGACAGGCACACCGGGTGTGATCACACACGGCAACATCATGCCGTTGTTCGACATCTATGTCTCCGCCGAAGGACGCGACCTCGGAGGGGTCTTGGCGGACGTTCAGGCTGTGGCCACGAGCATGGCACATGAGAAACCCCGCAGCGCAGAAGTACAAATCCACGGCCAGGCCTCGCTGATGTACGAGGCCTACGCCGAACTGATCTTCGGACTGCTCGCCTCGATCGTATTGGTCTATCTGCTGATCGTGGTCAATTTCCAATCCTGGCTCGATCCCTTCATCATCATCACGGCCTTGCCCGGCGCCTTGGCGGGCATCGCGTGGGCCCTGTTCCTCAGCCATACGCGTCTGTCGGAGCCGGCGCTGACGGGCGCCATCTTGACCATGGGCACGGGGACCGCCAATTCGATTCTCGTCGTGTCCTATGCGCGCGAGCGGCTGCAAGAGCACGGCGACGCGCTGCTGGCCGCGCTCGAAGCCGGAAAGACTCGCTTCCGCCCGGTACTCATGACGGCCTCGGCCATGATCCTCGGGATGGTGCCCATGGCAACGGGTTATTCGCAGAACGCTCCGCTGGGCCGCGCAGTCATCGGCGGCTTGCTCGTCGCCACGCTCTTCACCCTGTTTTTCGTGCCCTGCGTCTACGCGATGATCTACAACCGGCGAATGGCTCCGCACAAAGGAGCACCTGCACGATGAAGACGCTGGGAGGAAGGGGCTTGGCCATTGTCGCGATCCTGCTCTGTGCATTTTATGTCGGCTATCGCATGTACGGCAGCAAGAGCGACGCCGCACTGCTGCGTGAACAGACGCTCGCGGATGCCGTTCCCACCGTCGCCGTCGTCCATCCCAAGCCGGGAGCATCGACCGAGACCATCACGCTGCCGGGCAATATCGTAGGTTGGTATGAGGCGCCGATCTACGCGCGCGTCACCGGCTACGTAAAGATGTGGTACAAGGACTACGGCGATCAGGTGAAAGAAGGCGACATCCTCGCCGAAATCAATGCGCCCGATCTCGATGCCGAATATGCGCAGGCCAAGGCGGATCTGGACACGGAGCGCGCCCGGTATAAGCTCGCCGAAGTGACCGCACAACGCTGGGCGGCGCTTCGCCCGAATCACGCGGTCTCAGAACAGTCGATCACGGTCAAAGAACAGGAGTTGAAAGCCGAAGCGGCGAAGGTCAAGGCCGCGGAACAGAAGGTCAGAAACATCGAGGCCTTCATTCGGTTCAAAACGATCGTCGCGCCTTTCGACGGAGTGGTGACGCAACGCACCATCAACGTCGGCGACTTAGTCAGCAAAGAAGGGACGCTCAGTACGCCGAGTGCGAAAAGCAACCTCTTTACGGTGGCCGACGTCCATATGTTGCGCCTCTTCGTCAGTATGCCGGAAACGTTCGGCCCCTTCCTCCAGCCCGGTTTGACCGCCGACGTGACGGTCCCGCAATTGCCCAATCGCCATTTCGTCGCGCAATTCTTGACCGTCGCCAAAGGCTTCGATGTCAGCACGCGCACCGCCGTGACCGTCTTTACGATCGACAACGATGATCGGGCGCTCTGGCCGGGCTCCTATGCTCAGGTCCACCTGACGGCCCCGGTTGATCGGCACGTCTTCATGATTCCTTCCACTGCGTTGGTGTTCCAAGAACAGGGCACGCAAGTCGCGTTGGTGACCGAGGACGACCGCATCCGCCTGCAACCCATCACCGTGAGCAAACTCATGGACAGCGCCGTTGAGGTGGCCGCGGGGATTTCTCTGAATGACCGCATCGTGAACAACCCGAGCGCCGCCTTGCTGGAAGGTGACAAGGTGCGGGTCGTCACGCCGGCGCCCGGCTATGATCTCGTCAGTCAGCCGTCGCCCATGCCACAAGACACATCAAAAGAGCCGTGACCATGGTCTGCATCCTTCGACACTATGCCCGCTCCGCCGCCCCACTGGCCTTGGCCTGTGCACTCGCGGCTTGCGCCTTTCCCGCCGTCGACCTCGCGCCTCCCTACCAGCCGCCGCGCTATGTCGTCCCGGTCTCGTGGCAGGGCTCGAGTCCCTTCGTCGAGGCGAAACCCTCCGATGGAGAACTGCGCCCCGACTGGTGGAGGGAGTTTCATGATCCGATTCTCGACAGTCTGGAGGACCAGGCCATGGTGGCCAATCCCGATCTGCAGGCGGCCGCCGAACGGTTCGTCCAGGCTCGCGACGTCATGATGAAGGCGCGGGCGCAGTACTTGCCTCGCATCGGTCTGGAGATCGGCGCGTCAGGTAACAAGCAGTCGGTCGATGCGCTCTTCCGCCCCCCGAATATTTCGGAGTTCGGCACGACTCTGTATGGGGGAGGCCTGGCCTCTTGGGAGCCGGATTTTTGGTCCGCGCTGCGCAATGCTACGCGCCTGGAGACCTATCGGGCGCAAGAACGCGCGGCCGACTACGGACTGGCGCGGCTCAGCCTGCAGGCCGAGGTGGCGGCGAATTATTTCACGCTGCGAGGCTATGACGCGCAAAGTGCGATCTACGCCCAATCGATCGAACTCTACAAACAATCGCTCGCGCTGGTAAACGCCCAGTTTGCCGGCGCCATCGCCTCAGCCCTGGACGTCGCTCGCGTCGAATCACTGCTCTTCAGCACCGAAACCAAATACGCCCAAATCCAAGGACAACGTCAGGTGACGGAACAGGCCATCGCCATTCTGCTGAACAAGGCGCCAGCCGCTTTCACGATCGACTCGGTCAATGAACTGCGGGTGGCGCACTTCACCATCCCGCACACCATCCCGTCCACCTTGCTCGAACGTCGGCCCGATATCGCGGCGATGGAACGCCGAATGGCGGAGGCCAACCGTGCCATCGGCATGGCTCGCGCCGCCTTTTTCCCGAATGTGTCGTTCCGCCTCTCCGGCGGGTTCGAAGACAACGGGTTCAATCTGATCTCACTCGCGAATAGTTTCTGGTCCTATGGCTCTGCCGTTTCACTCCCGCTCTTTCAGGCCGGCTATCGGCGCGCGCAATTGCAGCAGTCTTGGTCGGCCTATCGCGAGACGGAAGACCTCTACCGCTCGACGGTGCTGAACGCCTTTCGCGAAGTGGAGAACAATTTGAGCCTGACGAATCGATTGACCGCCGCGGCCAACCGCCAAGACGCGGCGGTGGGGGCGACCCAGAAGGCGCAGGACCTCACCATGGAGCTCTATCAGGGGGGGCTGGCTTCGAGCCTCGAACTCATTTATGCGCAGGTGGCCACGCTCACGGCGCGTATCGACTCGGTGCAGGTCAAGGCGGAGCTCCTCCGGTCGTCGGTGGCCCTCCTCCGGGCCCTCGGCGGCGGATGGCATCGCGAGCAATTACCGACGGACGATCAAATCCAGCCATTCGGCACGTTTCAATATACGAACCTCGACAAGCCTCCGCCCGCCGGCGGGATCGATGTCAACGCGGACAACAATTGGGCGCACAATGATCTGACCACACGTACCGGCCGGTAATCGGCCTTCGCCGTAGCCGACGACCTACCGCGGATGGCTGGTGAAGCAGCCGCCCTGCCTCACTACTGCGAACGGAAGTGAATCCGCACGGTCAGCTCGCCGTCGACGGGGTCGTCGCCGTTGAGTTGGGGAAGGAAGGTCCATTTGTTGAGCGCGATGATGCCGGCCACCGTCAGCTCCCGATGCTTCGCCGGCTCCAGCACGACGACGGTCACCTGAGCGTCCTTCGATACGAGCAGCCGCGCCTTCATCCAATCATCGAGCGGTTTGCCGTCCAACGACGAAGGAATGGCCGGCCACGGTGTGGATTTGGCGACCGGCCCCAACTGCTGGTCCTTGTTCAAGGGCAAGCCGTGAACGTGGACCTCGGGCAATTCGATGATGTCCGCATCGAGCGCATGGTCCGCCTCATGCGTCGCCTCATCACCCGTCACGGCCCACGCCCCAACCGGCGGACACAGGCACAAGACACAGAACCCCACCATCGTTCTCGTGACGCGATCTCTTGCAGCAATCATGTTCGTCATATCGTCTTCCAACCAATTGCGAGATGATGCTCAAACGGGCCATCCAGCAAGGCACCCTTGCGGTACGTCGCAGGGAGCCGGGCGACTGAGAACGTCGCTGGTGGCCCGGTTCAGCATCATACTAAAAGAACCATTGGCCACGAAAGAAAAACGACCGTGGCGTGCCCGCGTGGGCCACGCCCAGCCCGATGCTGCCTTCGCCCTGGTTGATGTAATACTTTTGATCCAACAGGTTGATGATGTCGAACCCCAACAGAAATTTCTGCCCTTCCCACGGCAACGTGAATACATGCGAAATGGACAGGTTGTAGATCGTATAGGAGGGGCTGTGCGTGGAATTGGTCTTCGCGTCTTCGTTTTCCGCCGTCCGCAGGCCGGAAGCGAACAACATCTGTCCCGTGAAAGTGGTGCGTTCCAGCAAGCGGTAACTCACGATGGCCGAACTCGTGAGCGTCTGCATATGGTCGCAGAACACGCCCCCGCGTGAGTTGACATCCGTAATCTCCTTCGCCTCCAGCAGAAAGTGGCCGGATTGCAGGCCGTAACCTTTGCACTGTCCCCAGGCTACATTCCCTCGTGCGGTCAGGTTCTCGTTCAGTTGCAGTTTCAAGGCGCCGTCGATGCCGCGTTGCCAACCTCGCTCGAAGGCAAAGTAGTTCAGCAGGGGCGTAGTGCCGAATTGACCGGCATCGGAGAGAAAGTTGCTGAGCTTGTACCAGCCGGTGAATTGCAGCGTCGCGTAACGGTTCAAGGCATGGTAGCTGCCGACTTCGAAATAGTGCGCCCGCTCGGCCCGCACCGTGTTGTTGGTTACGTCCTCCGGTTGCGCCCTGGTCCCGAGCGTATTCAGCTTGGCGAAGGAAATCGCTTCCAAGTTGGGCGGCGTGAACATCCGGCCGTAGAACGCGTGGAACACGTTCGCTTGATTGTATTTATAGGTGGCCCCGACTCGCGGACTGACCTGGCCTTCACTCCGCAAATACTGCACCGCGTCGCCACGCAGGCCGAGATTGAAGGTCCACTTGTCGTTGGGGCTCCATTGATCCTGGATCCAGAATTCTTGGCGGTAGCCGATCTGGCGGTTGTCGGCATTGAGTCCGAGCAAGTCTCCCGTCGGATTGCCTGCTCCATCGTCCGCAAACGTGAACAACCGCGTCTTGTTCACCGCTTGGGTGCGATCGATCTGAAAGCCCGCTTTGATGAGGTGATGTTTGTTGTGCACATAGGTGTAGTCGAACCGCAGGCCGGTGGAATAGGCGTTGCGATCCTGATCGGACGCGGAAAACGGCTCCGCCGGATCGGCAGTATAGGCCAGGACATTGAACGGATCGGTCTTGAAAGTCGCGCGTGTGTGGCGGAAGTAACCCGCGAGGCTGAAGAAGTTGTTGGCATTCACGTCGTGCCGCCACACCATGTGGCCGTATTGGTTGTTTTCCTTTTGAAATTCATTGATGGCCTGGGAGGCGACGGGAGTGAAGCCGGGACGACTCGCCTGGAGCAGCGGCAATAGCTGTCCGCTGGGGTCGAGTTCGAGGCCCGGCGTGGTCGGAATTTGATACTTCGCCACCGAGTTCAGGAATAACCAGGTGAAGTTGTTCTTGTTGTCGTGCTGGTAGTCGCCGCGGAGGAAGGTCTGATTGCGTTCGCTTTGCCCATGGAAGATGGAATGGCCCAGGGTCGGCGGCTCGATGCCGCGATTCGTCGCGGTATGGCTGTTCAAAATGTAAAAGCGGAACTTCTCGCCGATCGTGCCGCCATATTCGAAGGACGGATTGATCGTCTGGTTGGAGCCGCCCATGATCTGAGCCGACCCGAAGGCCGGCTTGGTGCCGCTCTTGGTGGTGATGTCCAGCACCGCCGCCGCCTTGTTGCCGTATTGCGCCTCCATGCCGCCTAGGATGATGTCCGCCCGCTCCCAAGCCCGAGGGCTGATAACGTCCGAGAAGGTCGTGGAGACCGTGTCGGGAATCGGCACCCCGTCGATGCGCAGCTGGAGATTCGCATGGTCCTGTCGGATGTGGACCTGCTTCAGTGATCCGTAGACCGCGCTCGGGATCGTGAGCAGCACGTCGTGCAACTCGTTGTTGTTCCCGCGCGGGAGTTCTTCGATTTCCTTGCGACTGAGCGCATAGGTTTCGCTGGAAGCCTTGTATTGAATCGGCGCCAAGGGCGAGACGACTTCGAGGGCGATCTCTCGCGTTTTCGAGAGCGTCAGTGTCACGCGTCCCGGCTGCTCCGTCCCGACCTTCAAAATGGCATACTCGCTCCGATAGGTATCCTGCACGGCGCTCACGGAGTAGGTCCCAGGTTCCGGCACCTCCACGGCAAATTCTCCCGCATCGTCGGCTACGCCCGTACCGACCAGCACGCCCTCCTGATCCTTGACCTCCACTGTGGCCTGCGGCACACGCCGGAGGTCCTGATTTTGCACCGTCCCGGTAATCGTTCGCCCCTGCCCCGCCGCAGGCACCTGCGCCTGAACGGCGACTGGTCCCAAGACCATCAGGGCAAGGACGGCACCACACACTCGGCACATCCGTTTCAACACAGACATCGCAACCTCCCATAGTTCCAGTCCCACGCATCGACGCAGAGCACGGCCCAGTGTCTGAACGCAGGGGTCCCATCAACGTGAATGAAGCTGGTACGGGCTTAGGATTGAGGAGGCGCGCGTGAGGCGCGAGAAGCAGGGAGCGATTGGGACACGAGGATGGGTGCACGAACCGGCTGCGGAGGCGCATGGGCCAGGAACGCAGACGGGGCCGGGACATCGCCCGCCAGCGAGTGTCCCGTGTGATATTGCACCCACTGACAGAGGTCGGTATCGGAATGTTCGTGGCCGTCGTGGTCGGCCGCCGCCAGTTCGTGGTGAATCTCCAGCGCGACGGCAAACGGCGCCATCGCGAGCAAGAGCGCGACGAGCAGCAACGCAACGAGCGACCCGGTTTTGAACTGCCTCAGGCGAGACACCATGACCCTGTTCGTACGTAGAGCAAGACGGCGTGAGTTGTAGCAAAAGGTTTCGCGTGATGCAAGGACGATCCGACTTGGTCTTTCTCCTATGGACTTTCCGCCCTGAATTCAGTATGTTGTGTCACCATACTACAATCAGCGACTCACCTAAAGGACGACCATGACCAGGCCGATAGACAACCAACACGTCATCGAAATCAAACCGCTGCCCTCCCCGCGAGAGGTGAAGACCCGTCTGCCGATCACGGACGACGTCTCCGAGCTGGTCTTTCAAACCAGGCAGGCGATCAGAAATATCCTGCATGGCCGTGATATGGAACGGCTCATCGTGATCGTGGGCCCCTGCTCAATTCACGATCCCGATGCCGCCTACGAGTACGCCGAGCGGCTCAAGCCGGTTGCCGACGCCGTCCGCGAGAAGCTCCTGGTCGTGATGCGCACCTATTTTGAGAAGCCCCGTACCACGGTCGGTTGGAAGGGGCTCATCAACGATCCCCATCTGGACGGCACCTGCGAGATCGCCCAGGGCATCCAACTGGCCCGCACGATTCTGTTGAACATCAACGGCAAGGGCCTGCCCTGCGCGACCGAGTTGCTCGATCCCGTCACGCCGCAATACATCGCCGACCTCTTGAGTTGGACCGCCATCGGCGCGCGGACGACCGAAAGCCAGATCCATCGTGAGATGGCCAGCGGTCTCTCGATGCCGGTCGGCTTCAAGAACGGCACAGAAGGCAGCCTGCAGGTGGCCATCAATGCGATGATCACCAGCCGGAGCCCGCACCATTTTGTCGGCGTGAATGCCGACGGCGTCACTTCCATCATCAAGACTACTGGCAACCCGGACCACCACATCGTGCTGCGCGGGGGAGGCGGCCGCACCAATTACAGCGTCGAAGACATTGCGCGAGCCGAATCGGCCGTCGCCGGCGAAGGCCTCGCCCGCGGCGTGATGGTCGACTGCTCCCACGACAATTCCGGGAAGAACCATCAACGCCAGGTCGAAGTGGCCGGCGAGGTCATCAAGCAGTTCCAGGACGGCCGCCGCTCCATCATGGGACTCATGCTGGAAAGCCACCTACAGGGCGGCCGACAGAGCTGGGAGCCTGGCAAGCACTTGGCCTATGGCATGTCGATCACCGACTCCTGCCTGGCTTGGAGCGACACCGAAGCGCTGCTCTACGGCATGGCGGAATCGCTGGCAGCCAAGACCGTCTAGCAACCTTCGATTAGGCGGTTCATGGGCCGTGGCGCTCAACAAACCGTCTCGCCAGGCAGGCCAATCTGGCATTGCGCAGTCCACGGCGTCGACGTTCCGGCGTGACCTTTACCGTACAGCCACGAAGCGGGGCCACGCCGCCGACCTTCGGACGATATCCCGGTCTGCAGCGCTCCGGGTCCGCTTGGAAGAAATGCTCTCCCCAATCCATCACCGTCCCCCCTGCCGCCTCATGCTTGCGTGCATGGTGCCACCTCGCCACGTTGCCCACTGAACCAGACATTTCCAACCACTTCCCATCGTGTAGTACGTCTCAAATAGCCCTAAGCCCCGATCGCACTCCAGCCGCTCGACGACCCCCTCCTGGTCGGCGACCAGCACCTTGCGGGCCACACCGCCTGGATGCCATGCGGCACACGATCCGGAAACGACAGCGCTCCATTCTGTAATTCCACGGGAAACTCTCCCCGGCTCTCCGGGACTATCCCCAATGGGCTCCCTGCAATACCAACGTGTCGTCGACACTCCCACTGTTCTCTCACCTGCATGATGACCACCTCCCTGAGTGCGCAAGGACGTGGTGGAACATGGAGTGGATAGGCGATCTGGCTGTCGAACCCCAACGGTTCGATCACAGTGGCGGCTCCGCGAGGGACTCGCACCCTCTTTCCCTATCCGACTCACCTAGCGATTGACTGATGACGATCGAAACCCTCGCCCCTCCCTGGTCTCCTGCGACGACTGTTCCACCCACCATCCGGTTGTTTGTCCATGAGCAAGCGACACGAAGGGAACGGCTTCCACCCCACAATTGGCGTGCGAGATGCTCAGCGAATTAATTCTCGGGAATACAATGGAATCAGCAGGCAGGGGGCCGCGACCGGACGGAGAGAGCAGGTCGGCGGATTGGCCGCTGTGTTCGAGAGGCAAGGCGAGCGACACCACGAGAACGAGGATCAGGATTCCGCCGTCGCTCGGCGTGATTCCAGACCCGGCAGCATGGTCGAGCCAGGCATGGTCGTTGAGGACCGTGTGGGCTGGGTCTCCCGTAAGCACACCCAACTCATGGTCGAGCAATACCATCGGCAAGGGTAAGGCTAGCGCCAGATACGCGATCAGGATGACGATGATGGCGCCACAGGCGCGGCTTCGGATCATGACGCTTCCTTGCCTGCCGAAGTATCGTGGCCAGAGAGCGGGCCATGACCGCATCCCTGGATGTTGAGGCCGCCGCCGAAGACGTTGTTCACGGTCGCCGGAGGCGCCTGGGACCCGGCTGGGGGATCGGCCATCGCCGCCCCACGCGCGACAAGCCCGACCCCCGCCGAAAACAGCGAAGGTATGCGCTCTAAGGGAGCCCGGCAAATCACACAATTCGTGATAGGCTTGTCATTCATCGATTGCCAAAACGTGAACCGCCTCGGGCAATCCGACGGCCCCCGGCAATCTTGCGATCGGTATTCATAAATCGGCATGGCGACCTACCGTTTCTCCTTGTGCGTCGCATGCTTTCGGCAACGCGCGCAGTATTTCTTCAACTCAATGCGATCCGGATCATTCTTTTTATTCTTCGTTGTCCAATAGACCGACATGCCCGGCGTCTCACAGCCGGTGCAGGCCACTGCCATTACTCCACGCATGATGAAACTCCTTTACCCCGGTTAGATCTTCTGGCCGTCTGCCCGCATGTCCGCGACGACTCGCGCAAGCCCCTTCTTGTCGATAATCTTCATCCCGTGCGCCGAGACCGATAAGGTGATCCAGCGGTGTTCATCCGGCAGAAAATACCGCTTCCGCTGAATGTTCGGCAGAAACCGCCGCTTGGTCCGGTTATTGGCATGACTGACATGGTTCCCAGCCATCGGCTTTTTTCCCGTCACCTGACAATACCGTGCCATCAAATACTCCTGTTCTTCCTGTCACATGCCGCCGGCTTATGCGCCGGCCGACTCCAATTCCTGATCGTTGACCTGTCGCGGGAAGGGATCCTCCGCCCTGCTCCATGCGGCCAAGCCCTGCCGCCACTCCTCGTCCGTCAGCAGACATGCGTCGAGCATGGAGGTCAGCGAGATCTGGTCCATATTCCGTCCGATCACGACCAGTTCCTGCGTTCGATCCCCGAACTCGGCATCCCACACACCTTCAATCCGCCGATGTTCCGTTTCGTCATCCGGCCATTCCGTTTCGGGCATCGCGGCATACCAGCGCCCGATCCACCGCACCGAACCGGCCCCACCGGCCTGCGACCAGAGGCCGATCAGGTCAGGCCTCGACGCAATCCAAAACAATCCCTTGGATCGAAGGACGCCCGGCCACGTCAGTTGCATCGCGTTCCACCAGCGTGTGGGATGGAACGGCCGCCGCGCCCGGTAGACGAAACTCGTCACCCCATATTCATCGGCCTCTGACGACTCCTCTCCGCGCAAGGTCTGCATCCACCCCGCGGCCTGACTGGCCCGCTCGAAGTCAAAGAGCTTGGTATCGAGCAACGCCGTGAGCGGCACACGCCCTTCCACGGCACGCAGAATACGAGCTTCGGGATTCAACTTCGTCAGGATCGCCTCGAGCGTCCCCAATGCACCCGGAGACACCAGATCCGTCTTATTGATGACTAACACGTTCGCAAACTCCACCTGATCGATGAGCAAATCCGTGATTGTCCGCTCATCCTGTTCGCCGAGTGCCAATCCGCGCGCCGCCAGATCCTCCGCCTGCTGATAGTCCTTCAGAAAATTCGCGGCGTCGATGACGGTCACCATCGTATCCAATCGCGACACTGTGGAGAGGCTTCGCCCGCCTTCGTCCTCGAACTGAAACGTTTCGGCCACCGGCATCGGTTCTGAGATGCCGGTCGACTCGATCAGCAGATAGTCGAAGCGCCTGGCCTCCGCCAGACGGGTCACCTCTTTGAGAAGGTCCTCCCGCAGGGTGCAGCAGATGCAGCCATTGCTCATCTCAACCAGTTGTTCCTCGGTGCGGCTCAACGACGCCTCCCCCTGCTTCACGAGGGCGGCGTCGATGTTGACCTCACTCATGTCGTTGACGATCACGGCCACTCGAAGCCCCTCCCGATTGTGAAGGACGTGATTGAGCAAGGTCGTCTTCCCCGCACCCAAAAATCCCGATAGCACCGTCACCGGCAGGCGGCGGTCTTGCGAAACCTGCGTCGTCGTGGTCGTCATCCCTTGACTCCTTTCATTCGGAATCCGTCTCATCCTCTCGCGATCCCGCCTCCTGCGTCGCCCGCTCGAACGGGTCGTCGAATCGACGCCAACCGTCCTCACCAAGCAAGAGTTCCTCCGCAGTCAGCAGACAGCCCCTCAGGCGGGCGAACAGTGCCTCCTGATCGGCTCCATACCCGATACACGCCAGTTCCTGACGTCGATCTCCAAACTCGATCGTCCACTGCGACTTCAGGCGGCGCAGAAACGCCTCGTTGGTCGGCCACTCAGGCTGCGGCGTCGCCACCCACCACTGCCCCACCCATTCGAAGTGCCGGCTGCCGGCCGTCTGCTCCCAGGAGAAGCAGCGGTCCGGCTCCGATGCCAACCAGAAATACCCCTTGCAACGCAGGACACCGGGCCAGTCCTCTTCAATACAGCGCCACAAGCGTTCCGGGTGAAACGGACGGCTCGCGCGGAACACCCCCGTGCTCCATGCTTGTGATGGTTCGGGCGGAACGTCGGCCTGGTCGATCAACTTGGCCCAGCCCGGCTGGAAACTGATGCCGTATTCTGCCCCGTCCCTGCGGGCCAGAATGCGCTCTTCCCGTTTCACCCTGTCGGCAGCCAAAAGGACTTCGGCCTCCGGATTCAGATACCGAAGGAGCGTGATGACCCGTTCACGGCAGTCCACGTCGATCCCTGCACTCCGATTGAGAGCGATCAATGAGCAGTGCTCGATCTGCTCCACCAGCAGCTCCGAGAGCACTCTGGTATCGTCTTCGCCGCCACTCATTCCCCGCTCCCTCAACGCGTCGGCACTGCGAATGCCTTCCCAGACGGTCGCGGCATCCACCACCGTCACCAACTGCTCCAGTCGGGCCAGCCCGGCGAGCGGCTCCTCATCTGCAATAGCATCATTGAAGACCGCCGCCGCCATGGTCGCTTCGACCAGTCCTGAACATTCGACGATCAGTCGATCGAATCGACGCATTTCAGCGATGGACGAGATAGCATCCGTAAGCGCCTCGCGAAACGAACAGCTCACGCAGGACCGCGTCAACTCGGCCAACGATTCCCCCAACGAGTAGATGTTTATGGCTTGACCGGCCCCGTCAACTGCCGCCCAATCATGTTCGCTACGGTCGTGGACCAGTACTGCCCATTGTTCGGTCCCACGTTCAGCGAGCAACTCCCGAATCACCGTGCTCTTTCCCGCCCCCACGAATCCGCACACCATGGTCACCGACAAGGGACGAGATGATATTTGTTCACTCGACATGGGTCACCTCCGACACCTTCAGACTCTGGCTCACCAACTCGACTTACGCACGCCGGGAATCTCCCCCTTCAGCGCCAACAGCCGGAAATCAATGCGCGACATACCGAATCGTCTCAGATATCCACGTACCCGGCCGGAAACCCCACAACGGTTCCGGACCCGCACCGGAGATGCATTGCGCGGCAACGAGTTCAACCTGCTCTGGGCCTCCTATTTCTCTCCCGGACTAGCGGCCTGGTTTTTGACGACTGCTTTCAAGGTTCGGCGTTGTTCGGCATACTTCGCCACCAACTGTTTGCGCTTCTCGTTTCTCAACTGGCTGCTCAATTTGGCCATGGCTCTGTCCTCATTGGTTGATCAACCGGCTATGCTCCAGACTAGGATCCTTCCGGCCCCGCAAACGGTAACAGCGCCATATGGCGCGCCCGCTTAATGGCCTGCGCGATCACCCGTTGCCGCTGCAGGCTGTTGCCCGTCATTCGCCTCGGCAACATTCTTCCCCGCTCGCTCAGAAATCTCCGCAACCACTCAACGTTCTTCCAATCCACCGGCGTGGTGTCGTCGATGACCCGACGCCGTCGTTCAGGTAACATTCCTCCTCCTTTCGTCTTTACACGCAGTTCCGCCAATCACCCCCGCTTCTCGCATGTGAAGTCGCGTTCCTCGCATTCCCTCGCGCCCATTCCGATCCATGTCCCCTGCTGCACGGCAAGACACCGCCGACAGGTCTGGTCGGAAAAGGGCGAGAGTCCCAGGATCCAGTCGGGCGAAAATTCCCCCTGATACTCCTTCGGAAGAAACGCAAGAAAGCCGGACGGCGGCGTTGCGAGCGGTTCAGTCATGGTGTCCCTCACAGACAATGGTTCATCATCTTGCTTGATGACGCTGATAGACTGTCACACCTGCCACCAGGGTTCGTATGACCTGTCCCTGCAGCGCCCAGCCAACAAACGGCGTATTGCGGCCTTTTGATCGAAACCGTTCAGGGTGCACCGTCCAGGACGCCTCAAGATCGATCAGCGTGACGTCGGCGACTACTCCCGGCTCGAGTGTGCCTTTCTGTAGCCCAAGGACCGCAGCGGGAGCGCTGGTCAAACACGTGATCGCTCGTTCTAACGTCAATCGCCCCTGTTGGACGAGACGCTGGGTCAACGCGAAGGCTGTTTCCAACCCGACGACACCGAAGGGCGCCCGATTCATTCCCCACTGTTTCTCGTATTCGGCATGCGGCGCATGGTCCGTCGCGATCGCGTCGATGGTGCCATCCGCCAATCCCTCAATCAGCGCGGTACGATCCCGCTCACTCCGCAAGGGTGGATTCATCTTGGCATTCGCTCCATAGGTCGGCACCGCTTCGTCAGTCAGCGTAAAATGATGCGGGCATACTTCCGCCGTGATCCGCACTCCGTCCGGCTTGGCCTTGCGCACCATCTCGACTCCGCCTGCCGTGCTCAGATGTGCGACGTGCAGTCGGGCTCCGGTCTCCCTGGCCAACCGGATGTCGCGCGCGATCATTCGGTCCTCCCCATCACCGGGCATCCCCCGCCATCCCATGGCTCGAGACACCGGCCCATCATTCATGCACCCGCATCCGGAGGCCATCGTATCTTCACAATGGGCGATGACCGGCAGATCCAATTCGGCGGCAGACTGCATCGCCCGCCGCATGATCTCATCGCCCATGACCGGCCGGCCGTCATCGGACAGGGCCACGCAACCGGCTTGTTTCAGTGTCCGAAAATCGGCGAGTTCGCGGCCCGCCGACCCCAGCGTGATGGCTCCGATCGGATAGACATGGGCCGACGCCGTCGCCTTGGTCCGTTCGATGATCCAACCTGTCACAGTGATGTCGTCGTTGACCGGCTTCGTATTCGGCATGCAACAGACCGTCGTAAACCCGCCCGCCGCCGCGGCGGCAGTTCCAGTGGCAATCGTCTCCTTATATTCGTGTCCCGGCTCGCGGAGGTGGACATGGAGGTCGACAAAACCAGGCAAGACGAGTAGTCCCGTCACATCGACGCATTCCGCCGTGGCCGGCGGACTGGTGTCCGGCGTTACCACGGCGTCGATCACACCGTCCTTGATCCATACATCCGCCTCCCTGTTCGATCGGCCCGGATCGAGGACCCACCCGCCCATGAGGACGAGGACGGAACGCTTCTCCACTCTGTTCTCTCTATTGACCATCAGTCCCCATCGGCCTAGACTACGCCCATCAGATCTGCCCACGAAGGGAGCCTTGCGATGAGCGACCACCCCATTCACGACCGTCACGACCATCAGCATGGAGCGCACTGCGGGCATCCGGCTGTCACCCATGATGGCCACACCGATTATTTGCATGACGGACACCTACACCACCTGCACGGCGACCACGTCGATGAACACCGGCTGGACGTCACCAACCACAACCCCACCGGCTGCACACCGACCCATCGCTGCGAGGGACATGAGTCCGGGCATCGCCACGGGAGCACCTGTGGCCATCCCGCAGTGCCACACGGCGACCACGTCGACTACCTTGTCGCCGGTCATCTGCACTTTGCCCACGGCGCCCATTGCGATGACCACGGGCCCTTGCAACTCGCCTAACGCGCGCTCCCTCCCGATGACGCGGGCGCTAGACCTTCTGGCGCCCCCGTCCCTTCGCTCTGATCACACGATCAAGAAATCCGCTGACCTCAGCCGCGCGCATCTGATCGTGGGGGATGTCCACTTCCACGAAGTACCCGTCCTGCAAGGCAAACAACCCATGCGCAATACGATGGTGACCCTCCACGCCGACGCCGAACGTGGTCACGAACGCCTCACGACTCGCAGCATCCGCAGAGCACAACGAATAGCCGGCAGCCTGGATGTTCGGATGGAACTGATCGACCTCCTGCCAATGGCTCTCGTGATCCGCCGAGACGTGCACGATCCGCAGCTGTTCGGATAGAGCACGGCCTCGTTCATCCAAATCGACGATCTGTGAGAGGCAGGCATGCTTGTGAATGTTCGGAATGGTCGAGACCACGATCACGCCTCGGCAGAGATCTTCGGCCGTGAGCGGACGGTCCGCACGCCTGGCGGCCGGAATCACGAACTTCCCCCGAAGCCGCTCTCCGGGTGCGGGGACGATTCCCGTTAAATGGATGGTCTGCGTGCCCAGTTGCGCCTGCCTTCTCGTCGAGTCCATGCCCGCCTCCTCGCCATCAATGCGGCAACATCGTGAGCGCCCCGATTGTGACCATTCCCGCAATCATCATGGCGAATTGCCACAGGCCCTTGGCGGCGCCGACACGCCCGTGCAACCCCGGCACCAAATCCGCGAGCCCGATGTAGAGGAAGCTGGCAGCCGCCACGCTGAGCGCGTAGGGCACAATCGCTTCTGCATACCCGAGCCCCCCATAGGCGATCACCACCCCGACGAGGGTGCCCAACCCCGAGACCGTGTTCCAGAAGAACGCCCGCCAACGTGAAAAGCCGCTCGAGAGGAGAATCGTGAAGTCGCTCAATTCTTGAGGCACTTCATGCCCCAACACCGCCAACGTCGTCACCAGCCCCAGACCCGGCGAGGCCACACAGGCGGCACCGATGGCGATACCGTCCGCCATGTTGTGAACCCCGTCGCCGATCAACACGAGCATCCCGGTCTTCTTCGCTATCCCATGGGCGTGACCATGGTCATGCCTTGAAGAATGCAGCTCGTGGCCGGACTCCTCCCCGTGCGCGTGCCGCCAGATCACCGTCCATTCCAGCACGAAAAACAACACCAATCCGGCCAGCAAGGAGAGGCCCACTTCAAGAATGGGAATATGTCCCAGCGCCTCGGGAATGAGGCCGATAATCGCGGTTGCTAACATCGTCCCGGTCGCGTAACTCAGGAGGTACGGCATCGCGCGGTGCCGCCATCCATCGGGGATGAACAGCACGAGACAGGCCGGGATCAAGGCACCCAGACTTCCGAGTAGCCCCATCAGAACGGCAAATCCCCAGGTCGGCTCGGCGGGGACCATCATGCGAATGCCCTCCGACACCGCATGCCCTGTAATATGAACGCGTTATGCGTCGACATGCGGCTCCTGTTCATGTCGTACCCTCGGCAGCAGCTCCACCAGGTTGCAGGGTCGGTGATTGAGGTCGAGCTGAGGCAGGATGATCTGCTCCATGCCGAGCCGACAGGCTCCGAGACTCCCGGGAAGCAGAAACACAATCGTGTCCCCACACACCCCGGCATCGGGCGCGGGACTGAATCGTGGAGGTGCCGATTTCCGCATAACTCAACCAGCGGAACAGTTCACCGAACCCGGGAATCGGTTTGGTGAATAGGGAGCGGACGGCATCGGGTGTCACATCCCGTTGCGTGACGCCCGTCCCCCCGGTCACGATCACGAAGTCGACCTTGGGATCGGCGACCCAGGCAGCGATCGTCTCGCGAATCGTGTGGAAATCGTCCTTGCACAACCGTCGGTCGGCGAGGCGGTGCCCTGCTTGGGTCAGTCGACCGACGATCGTATCGCCACTCCGATCCTGCTCCAGCGTCCGGCTGTCCGACACCGTCAAGACCGCCACATCCACAGGAGCCGCCACCCTTGTAATCGTCGCCGTCATGATTCGGTGTCCTTTCCCTCCGTGAGTGCATCCTGCAGCACCGCGCTTAAATGCCTGGCCTCCGAGAACCGCACCGACCACCTGGTGCTGCCTTCACGATCCCCGACTTCGTCCAACAGATGCCGGATCGCATCTGCCAGGGCCGCCGCTTCGGCCGAATGCATCAGCCCAGCAAAGGACACTTCTGCCGCCTGCGCCAGGTCCCAGGCCCGTTGATACAACACGACCAGCGGCAGGCAACATGGAGGCCGTTCGGCCGTCTCGGATCTGGGCTGTGTCCAGCGCCAGTTCCCCTGCCCGCAACTCCGGCCGCTCCGGTATCAGGCGAGCCCCGTCTATCTGATTGTCACCCATCACCACACCTCATGCTGTGAGAGTTCGATCACCGCGTCTTGACCGTCCCGCTTTCTCCGAACGACACGCAACGGCGCAGCGGCAACCACATACCGTCTATATCCAGATACTCGTTCACGTAACTCTCCATTCTCACGACCGATTGGCCATCCAGCGTGAAATAGGTCATGACGTAGTGCGAGGAATACTGCCGACCATCCGGCGCCTGATCGTATCGTTCGATCGTGTTCACGCGACGCTCGGTCATGGGGGTGAGACGACCAATCTGGGTATAACGATGATCCTTGATTCGGTACCACGATTCGAGTCGCCCACCGGTGAGCAAGACGCGCCGCCCGCGCGGATGCGGAACGGCGGGATCGTCGTCTGGGTCGAAGGACAACACATATTTCCCGTCGCCTTCCTCGAAGGAGGCAGAGGCCAGGTGCATCCCCTGGGTCCACAACCGCTCACGTACCCACTCTTGCAGCGACGGGTCGGCACCGGCCAACTCGACGGTGGTGTCTTTCCTGGGCACGAGCCGTACGCTCCCGGCCCAAATCCGCCCGTCCTCGTTCAGCGTCACGTTCGCCCGATAGCCGGCGAAGGAGGCAGGCCAGTTGTACATGCGACTGTGCGCGTCCTTGACCAGGAGGCGCGCAACCGAATCATCGACGAAGGTGTGCCCTGTGCCTGTCGTTGTCATCATGATCACTCCCCTCTCATCGCGACATCTTCTTCCCAGCCCGACGCCGACCAGTGGTGCCCCGCTCCGGCTGCACGAGACACTGTTCAAGCCCTTCCAGAAACCGTTGCCAGGCCACCCGCCGGCCGATCACCACAATCTTCGCTTGCGACTGCTTCACACCCTGGTACGGCACAATGGACAACGCGCCCATTATCCACTGCACCTCTTGCATCCCTTGACCCCCCTGAACTCTGGCGTATCCCTTCAGCCGCACCACGGAGCGTTGATATCGCCTCAACCAGCGCTCCAGCCGATCCGGCTCGAACGGCCGCAGGATTTTGAAGCTGCCGCTCCGGTACCCCGCGGTAGAATCCTTGAACGGACCGGTGACAATCTTCGCCCTGCGCCTCTCTGCCGGTCCCTCTAACAGTCGATTGATCGGGACATCCGCATGGACCGCCCTGACAATGCGCGCTGCGGGATTGGCCGCTCTGATCCGTCCCTCCACGAGCGCGACCTGCCGGTCGTCGATCTGATCGAGCTTATTCAGGACCACCATATCGGCTCGTTTCAGGTGATCGTTCGCTGCAGGCCAGTACGCGCCGAGCTTCAGGAATCTCGGCGCATCGACCATCACGATCACCGAGGCCAACCTGGCCGTATGCGAATGCTCGGCCAAGGCCCGCTCGACGCCGGCCACCACCTGGCCCGTGTCCGCCAAGCCGGCTGTCTCGACGAACAGCGGAGCGCCCTGCGTTTTTTTCAAGAGATGGCCGACCTTCTCGGCGAATGCCCCCGACAGGTCGCAGCAGATACAGCCGCTCAGCAGCGACTCTAGCTCGATCTCGTTGGATCGGGGATGTTCATGCAGGACGGCGCCGTCCACATCGACTTCACCGAACTCGTTCATCAGCACGCCCGGTTTCACGCCACGCTCCAACTCATGAGCCAGCACCCGTTTCAGCAATGTGGTTTTCCCGCTACCGAGAAAACCGGCGATCACATAGACCGGAGAAGCTGAGGCTCTGGCTCGCGTGGCCTTAGTGGGCATGATGCGACTCCTCTCCAGCCGCCAACGCCTCGACATCCGCTTGAGACACCTCGTCGGCCGCTTTGTGGATTTTGTATTGTGTCGTCCGTCCCGGCCCTTCGAGCACCGCGATGACGGTTTCGATCGGCGGGCATCCCGGCTCACGGCACTCTAATTCCGTCACCATCACAGTGGTCTCGTCTGACAGTACCCACAGCCTGCGAGCCCAGGCCTTGATGCGCTCCGCCCGATCCGGAGCGATGGTGCGACGCCCGCCGAATAGGTTCATGACCGCCCTCCGATACTTTCCACGGCAAACAGCGACACCACGCCGTCATTCGTGCCGGTCGCCAGCCATGTGCCGTGAGGACTCCAGGCGACCGTAGACAGTCCGCCCGACTTGTTCACTTCCTGGCTGAGAATCGGCTTGGTGGTCTGCGGCTCCCAGATACATAAGAGGCCGTCTTCACCAACCGTCGCGACGAGCGACAGGTTGGGATGACAGGCGATCTCCTGAATCCACCCCAGGTGTCCTTTGAACAGGCGCCCGCCGGTGCCTTCGAATTTTTTCATGTTCCAGGAGACGAGCGCAGGACCGGAGGCTGTGAACAGATTAAGCCCGTTATGGTCAAACCTGACCGAGGTGACCTTCATCGGATAGCCGGACATGTGCCAATTCTGTTCGCTGTCCGTGCGAAACAAATGCACTGAGCCGTCGAGATTTCCCGAAGCCAGATACTCCCCGGACGGATTGACCGCGATGGACAGTAACGCGCCGTCGTACGGGAACGGCCGCACCGGTTTTTGCGTTCCCACCGTCCAGAGCCATGCACCACCATAGCAGGAGGAAATGACACCGCCCCCATTCGGCATCCAGGACAGCGCCGACACAGTCGTTTTGTGCGCCGGTACATCCGCAACCAGCTGCGGGCTACTCGCCGCATCCACACTCCAGATCCGGAGGCTCTTCCCTGCCGATGCCGCCAGAAAGCGCCCGTCCGGAGACCAGGCCAGATGTTCGCCCCACGAACCCTGCTCTCCCACGGGAAGCACGGCTCTCTCCGCGCTTGCATCGAGGCCCCAGAGCCGGACGACGCCATCCTGCCCACCTGTTGCCAACCCGCTCCGGCTCGGATGCCAGGCGAGCGTGAGAGCCGACCGGTCATGGCCTCTGAGATCGCCGAGCGGTTGCACCGTAGGTACCTGCCAGATCGAGACTTGTCCCGATGCGGAACAAGCCGCCAACCCGGTGCCATCCGCAGAGAAGGCCACGCGATTGATGTAATCGCCGAGCGTGACATACCCCACCGAGCCCAACGTGATGATCGCCTTCGACTTGGCTAGACGAGGCATGACCGAAATCCTTTCGTCAACGCCGCGCGGTCGAGGTCTTTCCCGATAAACACCAGTTGGTTGCTGCGGGCTTCCCCCTTCTTCCAGGCTCGGTCCGCCTTGCCGTCGAACAACATGTGGACCCCCTGAAACACGAACCGCTGGTCGCGTCCTTCGACGTTCAGAATGCCCTTCATCCGGTAGAGCTTCGTTCCCATCGTGGAGAGCACCTCGCGGAACCAGTCGTTGACCTTCCTCTCATCGATCATTCCCTCTTCGACCAGCGCCACAGAGAAGACGCTCGGATCATGTTCATGAGCTTCTTCGCCCAGAAAATTCGGATCGATCTCCAGCTTCCGGCTCAGATCGAACGCGCCGATGTTCAACAACCGGTTGATCTCCACCTGCGCATCCCTCGTCCGATGAATCTTTGCCATGACGTTGATCGCCTTGATTCGAGCCTCGAGCCGGTCGACCTCGGCCGACGGCACCAGATCGATCTTGTTGAGCAGAATCACATCGGCAAAGGCGATCTGCTCTTTGGCTTCTGGACTCTTGTCGAGGTGTTCCCAAATATGTTTCGAGTCGACGACGGTGATGATCCCGTCGAGCGACAACCGCCGTTTCATCTCATCGTCCACAAAGAAGGTCTGGGCCACCGGCGCAGGATCGGCCAACCCTGTCGTCTCGATGACCATGTAGTCGAACCGGTCTTTTCGCTTGAGGAGATTGCCGATGATGCGGATCAAATCGCCCCGTACCGTGCAGTAGATGCAGCCGTTGTTCATCTCAAAGATTTCTTCGTCGGCGCCGATGACAAGTTGATTGTCGATCCCCACTTCGCCGAACTCATTCACGATGACCGCCACACGCTTGCCGTGCTCGGTCGTCAAGATTCGATTCAGCAAGGTCGTCTTTCCTGCCCCAAGAAATCCCGTCAGAACCGTCACAGGAACGGGCGCCATCAGGTCGGTAGCCATACTCACCTCCAGTGAATGAAAACCCTCAACAGAGCGCGCACACCATGCACGCCTTCTGCAGGAAAAGACCGAGCGCTGTTCTTCCGGGCGAAGAACAACCCAACCCCTTGAGCTCCTGCCCCACAGGAGGCGCAAGCAGGCAGCTGCCCGGTCTTCCCCTGCACAAGACGCGTGAGGGGGACCATCAGCACAACGAGACGAGTGTTAGAGAAGGATGGGAGGACCGCGGACGGAGACGTGAGAGAGCACAGTGGAACGGTGCGGAGCCGTCAAGACGGAGGAGACGGACGTGATGATCTGCACCAGCGACAGAGGAGGAGCGCTGGAGTGCAGGCCGGCGCTGGCGGCATGGTCGAGCCACGCGCAAGCATCCTGGTCGGAATGGTCATGCGAAGGGCCGCTCGCGAAGGCATGGTTGAGCAACAGGGGTTGCAGCGTGAACACCAGCAACAGGTAGGCGAGCACGATGGCCCAATGCCGACTTCTTGCGAATACCCTGCTCAGCGACATTGCGCGCACCGTCCAAAGAACTCCAACGCGTGGCCCTCGACCGCAAACTTGGTCTGCTGTTCGACCAGCTCGGTGATCTTCTTGACCGGGCAGAGCATCAGATCAACGATCAGCCCGCAGCCTCGACATTGGATGTGGTGATGATGCTCCCGTCCCTGAGAGACCTCGTAACGGGTCTGACCTTCGTGCAAACTGACGGGCTGGACCAGCCCAAGATTCTGGAGCATGGTCAAATTGCGATACACCGTCACCAGGTCCGCCGACACCTTCGCTTTCTTGAGCCCTTGATGGATCTCCACCGCCGTAACAGGCAGCGCGCTCTTTTCCAAGAGGTCCAAGATGGCCCTTCGCGGCTTCGTCAGTCTCTTGCCGCCGGATCGGAGATTGCGCAGGATCGAAGTTCTCATCGGTCGCCCATATTGCAAATGAGTTGCATTTAACATTGCGGCCGATGAATGTCAAGTGGCCGACTGTGCCTCCTTTGCACTCGCGACCCCGTCGGACACCATGGTAGGATGCGCGCTATGCTGATCGACACCCATACCCATCTCGATGACGCTCGCTACGATGCCGACCGCGAGGCCATGCTGGCCCGTGCGCGCGAGGCGGGGGTCGAACGGATGATCACCATCGGCTGCGACCTCGCCACCAGCCGCGCAGCGGTGGCCTTGGCGGCACAATACGACTTTGTCTATGCCTCGGTCGGTGTCCATCCGCACGAAGTCAGGCACATCACCGACGACTGGTATGACACCTTGCGGCAGCTGGCGCGGGACAGCGAGAAAGTGGTGGCCTATGGTGAAATCGGCCTCGATTACCACTACAACCACTCGGACCCGGACCTGCAGCGCAGGCGCTTCCGTGAACAATTACAGTTGGCCCGGGAGCTGCGACTCCCCGTCATCATCCACACCCGAGAAGCGCAGGACGACACGATTCGCATCTTGAAGGAAGAACGAGCCTCAGAGATCGGCGGAGTCTTTCACTGCTTTTCAGGCGATACGTGGCTGGCGAAGGACGCGATCGAATTGGGATTTTACATTTCGTTCTCCGGCATTCTGACGTTTCAGAATGCCGCCGTGCTGCGCGACATTGCAAAGACGGTTCCGGCAGACCGGCTGCTCATCGAAACGGATTGCCCCTACCTGACTCCCGTTCCCCATCGCGGGAAACGCAACGAACCGGCCTACGTGAGGCAGGTGGCCGAACGGCTCACCATGCTCACGCCAAACGGCGTGCCCACGACGGTCGAAGCCATCGCTCGCTTGACCGGCGACAACGCACGCAGGCTGTTCAGAATCCCTTGAGTTGATGGTTGCGACGACGCTGTGACTTGGGCAGTTTGCGAGGATTGCCCCGTTTGTCCTGTGAGCGTGTGCCCCTGTCATCGTCTCCACGATCCAGTTCCTTGAACGGGGCCACAGAACCAGACGGGGAACGCTCCTGGAGTTTGGTTCGAAACTCCGCGGCGCCGAGAATGAACGCTCCCGCCGCTCGAGCAACGGCCACCACCTCGTGGTCCGAGGACACGACGGCGCAATCCCTGCCGTAGAGCCGCGCCAGCCGCTGAATCACCTGGTCGGCGCGCTCGCCACGTTTGGAATAGACGACTTCGATCCCGGACAGGAACTCACGCTGCTCGGACGGAGCCCCTCCCTGCCAACCGTCGAACACGATCGTGATGGCATGCCCCTTCCGATGACGATACCCGGTCAGGCTCCGTAACAATGCGTCCCGCGCCGCTTCGAGACGGCCGGCTGCCGGCGGGCCGCCCATGCCAGCGCTCCCCAGAAGGTTATATCCATCGACAAGCAGATGCGTCGCCATTTAGAATCACGTCGTTTGAGGGCTTTGGTTGACATTACCACAAACATCTGAGAAAAGGCCTTATGCACCACCCTCGGTGAGAGGAGTTCCGGCCTGTGAGTCGTGCCCCCCGTCCGTTCCGTTCCATCCTTCTCCTCCTGTTGAGCGTCCTGCTCTGTAGTGTCTTCGTCGACGCACGGGCGGAACATCCTGTTGCTCCGTCTTGGTCGCCGACGCCGGTGGCAGAGACGATCGCCCCGAGGTTCCTGGCGGTGAAACAAGAGTCTGCTGCCGGTGCGCGATACCCGACGATGGTGCGAGACCTCCGCAGTTGGTCCACCGCCGACGGTACCAGACTCGTGCTCGATCTCAACCGCAAGGCGTCGTTCTCGGAGCACCATCTGCACAACCCCGACCGCGTGGTCATCGAAGTGCAGAATGCCGTTCTCGGGAAGGATTCCCGCCGACGCGTCTCGGGTGGAACAGTGCCTCACCCCTATCAGATCACCCAGAGCAAGCCACGGACGGTCACGATCACCTTACCGCGCAGCCAGATGACGCAGTATAAGGCCTTCGCCTTGGCCAATCCGGACCGGCTGGTCATCGACGTGTCGCGCATGGCCAAGGAGGGCGCTCGCCAAGTCGGTGAGGTCTCCACCACCGTTCCGCCGGCTCCTGCACCTGCCGCCGCATTGCCGACGCCGCCGGTCATCCCCAGTCCCACCGTCACGGAGCCCGCGCGCCCGGCGAGTCCCAAACCCGCCCCTCCCATCCGCACGATCGTCATCGATCCGGGACATGGCGGCAAGGACCCCGGCACGATCGGACGCCACGGCACCACGGAAAAGGACGTGACCCTCAAGGTCGGGCTGATGTTGAAGGATCTGATCGGCTCGCTTCCGAATACGCGCGTACTCATGACGCGTGATCGAGACACCTTCATCGAATTGGAAGATCGCGCCAAGTTCGCCAACGAGAAAAACGCGGACTTGTTTCTCTCGATTCACGTCAATTCTCACCCCCACAAGGGCATCCGGGGCCTGGAGATCTACCACTTCGGAGAAGCCAAGGACCAGCGAGCGCTCGAAGTGGCGGCACGCGAAAATGGAACCCCGCTCAACAATACCGGCGTCGGCTGGCAATATATCGTCGCCGACCTCCTGACCACCAAGAAAATCGAGCACTCTCAAGAGCTGGCCTGGACCGCCAAACAGGCCATGGTCTCGAACCTCAACAGCCGCTACAGCACCATCGACCATGGCGTAAAGACGGCACCCTTCTATGTGCTGCGCTTCACTACGATGCCCAGCATTCTGGCCGAAATCGCCTTCATGTCGAATCCCACCGAAGAAGACCAGATGCGCTCCCAGCCGTTCCTGACGCATATCGCGGAAGCCATTTTCGACGGTGTGAAGACCTACCTCCACACCAATCCTCTCAGGTGACAGCCCCCTTCTCGTTCGGTTAGAGTTCCCAGGTAAGCCATGACTACCTTCAAAGTCGTCATCGAATACGACGGGACCGCCTATGCAGGCTGGCAGCGACAGCTGAACACCGTCACCGTGCAGGGCACGATGGAGCAGGCGCTGGCTGCGATCACGACGGAGCGCCCGTCGCTCGTTGCGGCCGGACGAACAGATGCCGGGGTCCATGCGCTTGGTCAAGTCGCCAGCTTCCGGACCGACCGGAATTTATCCCCGAGGGAATGGTTGCGCGCCTTGAATGCCCACCTGCCGCCCGACATCAGTGTGCTCTCCGTCGAGCCCGTGCCGGATGCATTTCACGCACGTTATTCGGCGACCGGTAAACTGTATGAGTACCATGTGCTCAACCGATCGGAACGGGCCGCCTTGTTGCGGGAACGGGTATGGCTCATATATAAACCGCTGGATGTGGTCGCCATGCAGGAGGCTGCCGCCCTTCTCAGGGGAACGCACGATTTCTCCGCCTTCCAGACGGCCCCCACCGACAACGAGAACCCCGAATGCCACCTCCAACAAGCGGATATCGCCCGTCGCGACGACCTCATCGTGTTGTCATTTTACGCCGATCGGTTTTTGAAGCAGATGGTGCGCAGCATGGTCGGCACGCTCGTGGAGGTGGGCCGCGGTAAACGTCCGGCGGCGGACATGAGCCGTGTGCTTGCCGCACGCACGCGGGCGGCGGCGGGACGGACCGCCCCCGCTCATGGACTGTATCTCGTCAGAGTCGACTATGGAACCGTGAATGGCCAGGCAAGCAAGGCGCTCATGGTCCCGACTCGGCAGCATTTGGTCTAGTGCTCACTCCTCGAACCTGTTCTTCGTCGAAAGGAGTCGTCGATGAATCACCTCGCGATTCTGTTGGCCTCGGCCGTCGCCAGCCTCTGGCTGATCACTCCGCCTGCCGGGTACGCCGGCGCCCTACAGAACAAAATGAAAGCCTGCAATGCCGAAGCGGATGCCCAGGGGTTATATGGAGAGGGCAAGCGAGACGAACGGAGGGCGTTTATGAAAGCCTGCCTCTCCGCCAAACCCGCCAAGGCGGCCGCTGCGCCGCAAGAAAAAATGAAGGTCTGTAACAAGGAGGCCAAGGCGAAACAGCTGGCTGGGGATGAACGGAAGAAATTTATGAACATGTGCCTCGCCGGCTAGCGAGGGTCCTGGGACGCGCGCTCGTCGAGCTTCTTGCGCAATTCGATCAGTTCCTGCTCCAAGGCGAGGAATCGGTCGCTGATGGGGTCTGGAAGATTGATGTGATCCATGGTGGCATCCGGCAGACGCTCCCCTTGTGACTTGATGATGCGCGCCGGCACCCCGATGACGGTGGAGTTGGGCGGCACCGGCTTCAGCACGACCGAGTTCGCACCGATCTTCACGTTATCGCCGATGCGGATGCCGCCGAGAATCTTCGCGCCGGCTCCCACCACCACATGGTTCCCCAGCGTCGGATGGCGCTTACCGCGCTCCTTACCCGTCCCGCCGAGCGTCACGCCTTGAAACAGGGTCACATGGTCGCCTATCTCCGCCGTCTCGCCGATCACCACGCCCATGCCATGGTCGATGAAGAACCCAATCCCGATCTTTGCGGAGGGGTGAATTTCGATGCCCGTCAACCAGCGCGCAAGTTGTGAAATGGCCCGAGGCAAGAAGGGAATGTGGTGGCCTTTCAGCCAATGCGCCAGGCGATAGGCCAGCAGCGCATGGAACCCCGCATAGGTGAGAATGACTTCGAGCCTGCCGGTGGCGGCCGGGTCACGATCGAAGATGGCCTGGAGGTCCTGTTTGATCGTCTTCAACATGTCCAGCACTCGACGCGGCAACCGCCCGACACGGACTACACGCGTTCGATCACGCAGACCGCCTGAGCCGCAATCGCCTCCTCCCGTCCCACCGCATCCAACCCTTCACCGCTCTTCACCTTCACGTTCACCAGGCCGGGATCGACGCGAAGCACGTCGGCAATGGTCCTTTCCATGGCCGCCAGGTGGGGGCTCAGTCGAGGCGCTTGCGCGATGATCGTGCTGTCCACGTTGCCCACGCGATACCCTTTGGCTCGCAACTTTTCCGCCACATCTTCCAGGAGCTTCAGACTGGAGATGTTTTTATACCGCTGGTCGGAACTGGGATAGTGCCGCCCCAAATCTCCCTCGCCCATGGCTCCCAGCAAGGCATCACAAACGGCGTGCACCAGTGCATCCGAATCGGAATGGCCCTGTAGCCCCTTGCTGTGCGGAATGTCCAGTCCGCCGAGCATCAACTTGCGCCCCTCCACCAAGGGGTGAATGTCCCACCCGCACCCCATTCGTATTGCCGTCATCCGTCTCTCCTCACCGCTCGTGCGCCGAGAATCGCTTCTCCGATCACGAGATCTTCCGGCCTCGTCACCTTGATGTTTTCTCCACTGCCTTCGACGACCACGACCGGCTTTCCGATCAACTCCACCAAGTGCGCATCATCCGTCGCCTGGCTCCCGCTCAGGTGGCCCTTGCGGTGCGCTTCCGCCAACCACTCGCGTCGAAAAGCCTGCGGGGTCTGCGCGAGCCACAGGGGCCCTCGATCCACGGTCCGCTCGATGACGCCGTTCGACCCGACCGATTTGACCGTATCCCGCATCGGCAGCGCGATGATCGCTGCGCCATGCTCCACCGCCGCGGCCACCACCCCGCGGACCATATCTTCGGTCAGAAAGGGGCGTACGGCGTCATGCACCAGCACGATCTCGCAGTCGCTTCCGACTTCCGACAAGGCATGACGGACCGAATCCTGCCGCTGCGCCCCACCCGCCACGACCTTCGTCACCTTGCCGAACTCCCCGCCGGCCAGCACATGATCGAGACAATATTGCCGTTCCGCCTGAGGAACCGCGAGGATGATTTCGTGAATGGTAGGCGACGCTTGAAGGACACGGAGGGAATGGACGAGAATCGGCACCCCCCCCAACTGCAGAAATTGCTTGGGAATCCGGCCGCCCATACGGAGCCCGCGGCCTGCCGCCGGGACCAGCGCCACCACTCGCGGGAAACTTTGCTGTTCACGAGTCGGCACGGACACACTCACCGCCGCGGGCACAGGGAGGTTGCACGCCCTCCACCCCCCTTGCACGGACTTTCCACTTCGGGGCCCTGCCTGCCCAAACGCGGCCCGCTTGCGACCCCATCATCCGTTTACGCACGAGCGACCTGATACTCCTCCCGCTCAGTCTCTTCCTTCAACCGGGTGAAGATCATGCGACCCGCCGTCGTTTGAAGCACACTGGTGACCGTGACGTCCACGTTTCTGCCGATGCACCGACGGGCGTTGTCCACGACGATCATGGTCCCATCGTCCAAATAGGCCACGCCCTGGCCCGCTTCCTTGCCTTCCTTCAACACGAAGACGCGGATGGTTTCACCCGGCAACACGACCGGTCTCAAGGCATTGCAGAGTTCATTGATATTCAGGACCCGCACACCCTGGAGTTCGGCCACCTTGTTGAGATTCAGATCGTTGGTGATGATACGCCCACCGACTTTCTTGGCCAGCACCACCAGTTTGGCATCCACTTCCTTGACGTGGGGAAAATCCTCTTCGACGATTCGGACATCCACGTCGTTCATCTTTTGAATCTTGTTTAGGATATCCAACCCTCTGCGCCCGCGAGCCCGCTTGAGCGAATCGGACGAGTCGGCGATGTGCTGCAGCTCGTTCAAAATGAAATGGGGCACAAGAAACGGTCCTTCCAGAAATCCCGTCTCACAGAGATCCGCTACGCGTCCGTCGATGATCACGCTGGTATCCAACACCTTGACGACAGCCTGTCCCGCGCCAGGTCCGGTTGCCGCTTGCGCCAGTCCCGGGAACTGTTCGTTACCGAAACGGGCGCCCATCACCAAGCCGAGATACGGGAGGCCGAGGAGAAACACGAGGCCCCCGATGTGAAATAGGAACGTCTCCACATCGAACACCGCACTCCCTACCCATTCCACGAGACCCGTCAACACGAGGCCGCCGGCGAGACCCGCTGCGCCTCCGACGATGATACCGAATGAAAGTCTTCGAAGCGCATATTCCCCGGCCAGGATGAGTCCCCCTGCCGCGGCGCCGACCCCAAACCCCACCCACAACAACTCGCGACTTTGGTCTTGGGCCCGTAGAAACAAGGCCATACCGGCAAGAGCGCTGAGAAGAACAAATATGGCCCGTACTACCATACTGCCTCCCTCCTCTCTCCGTGAGCGACCTCGTAGAAGCGGTTCGCCGTAATCACGGTCTCAACGTCAGATAGATGGCCCGTCCCTGCCGCTTGAGCAGGAGCAGGACCGATTGGTCCTTCGACAACTCCGTCGCCAGACGTTCGTAGGCCTTCAACGTCGGGACCGCTTTGCGATTCACCTCCAGCACGAGATCCCCCTCACGCACCCCGGCCTCCTCCGCAGGACTGCCCGCCTTCACCCGCACGACCACGACCCCACGGTCGGAACCCTTCAATCCATACCGACCGGCCAGTTCGTTGTTCAATTCCCGCACCTCGATGTCGGACAACAATCCCGCGGGCGCCAGAGATTCTCCGCCGTCATCGGAAGATCCGGCTTGAGCCAAGTTCTTCGGTTGCTCCGCGATGGTGAGGTCGATCGATTTAGACTTCTTTTCCCGAATGATCTTGACGGTCACCTTTTTTCCGACCGCGGTCTGCGCGACTGCATTCCGCAGATGCGCCGGAGAATCCATGGGCTTGCCGTCGTATTCGATGATCACATCCCCGCGCTCGAAACCGGCCTTTTGGGCGGGGCTGTCGTCCATCACATCGCTGACCAGCACCCCCTTGGTCTCTTTGGGCACTCCGAACTGCGAAGACAGTTCCGGAGTCAGCTCCTGGATCGACACGCCCAGCCAGCCCCGCACGACCTTTCCGTGCTGGACCAGCTGCTCCATGATGGTGTGAGCCATGTTGCTCGGCACGGCAAAGCCGATGCCCATGTTCCCGCCGCTTTGACTGTAGATGGCCGTGTTGATCCCGACCAATTCGCCCCGCACGTTCACCAAGGCGCCGCCGGAATTGCCGGGATTGATCGCGGCATCCGTCTGGATGAAGTCCTCGTACTCGGCGATTCCAGCGGAGCGCCCGAGTGCGCTCACGATCCCCAGCGTCACGGTCTGCGTCAACCCGAAGGGATTGCCGACCGCGAGCACGAATTCCCCGACCTCCAGCTTGTCCGAATCGGCCCAGGCCACCGTAGGCAAGCCGCTGGCCTCGATTTTCAGCACGGCCACGTCCGTCTTCGCATCTGTGCCGACCAGCTTCGCCTTGAACTCCCGCTTGTCCGAGAGGAAGACCTTGATCTCATCGGCCTTGTTGACCACATGGTTGTTCGTGATGATCAAGCCGTTGGCGTCGACGATCACCCCGGACCCCAACCCGCGCTCCTTGCGCTCCTTCGGGGCCTCGAACCGCTTCATCCATTCGTCTCCGAAGAACCGGCGGAAAAACGGATCGTCGAACGGCGTGCCTTGCAAACCTTCACTTTGCCCGTTCCTGGTCGCGAAAATATTGACCACCGCCGGCTTCACCAGCTTGGCGACGTCCACGAAACTCTGGCCCCCGCCCCCCGGCAATGACGGCTGAATCGCCGTGGCAACCGGCGTCGCGACAGGGGGCGGGACGGGTTGCGGCTCCGGCACCGCATGGCCAGTCGGCAACCAGCCGAGATCGGAGGTGATGATCACACCGATCAACACCCCCGCGACCAGCAAGAGCAGCGGGAAGATCAGGTTCCGACGCGAAGCGTCCCGCCCATCTGGAATACGAAAGTCGTCCATACGAGTCGTCGATGTATCGGTGGTCTCGTTACGGTTGCTCGCCGGCGTAGAGGGCCATGATCGTATGCAAGAACTTTACGGCATCGGCCTTCGGACGTTGGAACGAATTCCGGCCGATGATCGACCCGAACCCTCCCCCGTCGCGAATCGCCCGCACCTCGTCAAAAATCGTCTTCTCGTCGTTCTTGGCTCCGCCGGAGAAAATCACGATCCGGCGCCCGTCGAACGAACTCTGCACGACATGCTTCACCCGCTCCGCCAGGGTCTTGATCGGCACCTGTTCGGCCTCATACACCTTCTTGGCCGCCGCCTGCTCCAAATGGGTCGTAGGCAACTTCACCTTGATGATATGGGCGCCCAATTGCGCGGCGATCTGGGCCGCATAGGCCACCACGTCCATCGCGGTTTCCCCCTCCTTACTGAGGGCCGACCCGCGCGGGTAAGACCACACCACCACGGCCAACCCGCAACTCTTGGCCTCCTCGGCGATCGCCCGCAACTGTTCGTACATGCGATTACAATGGGCGGAGCCCGGATAGATCGTAAAGCCCACCGCCGAGCACCCCAGGCGCAACGCTTCCTTGACGCTGCCCGTCACCGAGGGCAGCGGATCCTTCTCATCATGCAGCACGTCATGGTTGTTCAGCTTGAGAATCAGGGGAATGCTCCCGGCAAACCGGCTGGCACCGGCCTCGATAAAGCCCAGCGGCGCCGCGTATGCATTGCAGCCGGCATCGATAGCGAGTTGAAAATGGTAATGAGGATGGTAACCGCCCGGGTTCGGTGCGAAGCTCCTCGCCGGTCCGTGCTCGAATCCTTGATCGACCGGCAGAATCACCAGCTTGCCCGTCCCGGCCAATTTCCCGGCATTCAACAGCCTGGCGATGTTCGCCTTGGTGCCGGCATTGTCACTCTCATACCAACTCAGGATCTCCTGAACCCGATTGCTCATCGTCACCTCCCAACAACCCTCAATGACATTAGTCGTTACGCCCGTCCCTGGATGTAAGATTCCGCCCGGTGCACATCGTCGGCACTGCCGATGATCAGAGGAATACGTTGATGGAGGGCGGTCGGTTGGACCGCCATGATGCGGTCGCTCCCGGTACTGGCCGCCCCTCCGGCCTGCTCGACCACCATGGCCAGCGGATTGGCCTCGTACAGCAGCCGCAGTTTCCCCTCCGGCTTGTCGGACTCGCCGGGATAGAGATAGATGCCGCCGCCTAAGAGCACCCGATGCACGTCGGCCACGAGGCATCCGCAGTAACGGCCGCTGTACGGCCGTCCCGTCGCCTTGTCCTGCTCCTTCAGGTAATCGAAGTAGCGTCTGGTGCCGACCGGCCAGCGATGATAATTCCCCTCGTTCGCCGCGTACACCTTGCCCTTCTTGGGAATCCTGATGTTCTGGTGCGACAGGAGATACTCGCCGATGGCAGGCTCGAGCGTAAAACCATGGACGCCCTGCCCGACGGTGAAGACCAACATCGTGCTCGATCCGAAGAGCAGATACCCGGCGGCCACCTGTTCGGCGCCATTCCGAAGCAGCTCCGCTTCCACCGGCGCCCGATCCCCGCCCTTATGTCGCAGCACGGAGAAAATCGACCCGAGCGGCATATTGACATCGGTGTTGGACGACCCGTCGAGCGGATCGAACAGCAGCATGTACTTGCCTCGCGGCCAATGTTGAGGCAACTGCAGCGGCTTCTCCATCTCCTCCGAGGCCAATGCACAGACCAGCCCGCTATGCTGGAAAACCCGAACGAAGGTATCGTTGGCCAGCTCATCGAGTTTCTTGACCGCCTCGCCCTGAACGTTCACCTCCCCGGTGGTCCCCAGGATGTTGATCAACCCCGCTCGCCTCAGGTCGTGCGCGATCAACTTGCCGACCAGGCCGATCTGCGTCAGCAACACGGAAAACTCGCCCGTCGCCTCCGGATGCGCAGCCTGCTGCTCAATGATAAAGCGGCTTAACGTAACGGGAAATGTCGTCATGGCTCCCTTGACGGCTTCCTGAAAAAACACCTCACCCCTGCGGTTGGTCGGCGGAAGGGTTAAGCTGTTGTTCTAAAAGTTGGCGCAATTATAACGGTTTTGATCTGGGCGAGCAAACGAAGCGGCGTCGGCGGCTGGCCCTAGGATTTGGTCGCGCGGCCATACCCTTGCGTCAACTCCGCGACAATGGACCCGATGATCACCTTGGCCTTCATCCGGACCGGCACCCTGAAGGGATCGGTGGTCAACCACACGCGGATATTGCCCTCGTTGAGGAAGATCCCCTGAAACGGCATGATGACCAAGACTCTGGCCGTCTCGCTTCGTCCCCAGGCTCCCTCCAATGTTTCAAGGGCTTCGACCCTGACCCGGAGTGGGTAGTTCTTCTTGTCATGATGGACGGTCATGGTGAGGGATGCACCCGGCACCAGCGGGAGTACATTGCGGGCGTAATACAGGCAGGAAATGGCATCCTGGGCGTCCGGAGGAATCGGCAACTCGTCGGCCTTGCCGTCCTTCACCGCCGTCACCATGCCCTCACGATGCCGGAAGGTATAGTCGAAATCGTTGAATCGTTTTCCTTCGCGGCGCGCGAACGTCATATGCAGCGGCAAAAAGGATTCGACATCGACCGTCGACACCGCGCGATTGTCCACCGGGTAAAACTTAGTCACCACCGGACTGGAACGCGCCACCATGCCGAGCCGGACCTGTGGCCGATCCCTGTCCGCTTCGACGGCCTGCACGTCCAACATCGCCGTTCCCGCTCGGATGGCCAACCAGGTCAGATCATACGAAAGCCGTTCACCGCGCAGGAAGGGCGCGTTCCCTTCGGCAGCACCAACCCACGCGGGCATGACCATGATCGGGAGAAGTAGGAGCGTGAAGACGGTGGTGTTACAACGCGAGCGCACGGCGAGCCTGGGCGAGTTCGGTCTCAACGGCCGCGCGAATCACGTCCAAACGAGCTTGGGATGGAGCCTCGAATCGGAGCACCAGCGCCGGCTGCGTGTTCGACGCACGAATCAGGCCCCAGCCGTCATCGAAAATGGCGCGCACGCCGTCGATCGTCACCAGCTCCCGTAGGCGCAAGGTAGAAGCCCCGAGCGGCCGGTTGGACTCCAGGTAGCCCGAGAGTTGCGCACGCACCTGGTCGACTAACTGAAACTTCACGGAGTCCGGGCAATCCACGCGAATTTCTGGCGTCACCGTAGTCTGCGGCAGGTCCGCCACAAGACTCGACACCGACTGCTTGGTCTTCGCCAGGATTTCGACCAATCGGCAGGAGGCATACACGGCATCGTCGAATCCGAAATAGCGGTCCGCGAAGAACATATGGCCCGACATTTCACCTGCCAGCACCGCCGACTCTTCTTTCAACTTCGCCTTCATGAGGGAATGGCCGGTCTTCCACATGATGGGACGGCCGCCCTTCGCCGCAATGTCGTCATACAGGCATTGTGAGGCCTTCACCTCGGAAATGAAGGTGGTGCCGGGACGGCGCGCGAGGATGTCCCGCGCATAGACCACCATCAGCCGGTCACCCCACAGAATCTGTCCTTGTTCGTCCACCGCACCGATCCGGTCGGCATCCCCGTCGTATCCGATGCCGACATGGGCCTTCTGCTCCTTGACCGCGGCAATCAAGTCTTGCAGGTTCTCCACCACTGTGGGATCGGGATGGTGGTTGGGGAAACGTCCGTCCAACTCGTTGTAGAGACCGGTCACGCGGCACCCCATCTGTTCCAGCGCCTGTTTGGCCACCAGCGAGGCGGCGCCGTTGCCGCAATCGATCACCACATGCAGATGGTCCGCCCGAACATCCGCAAAGTCGCGTTTGAGATGCTGCAGGTAGTCGGGAATGATGGCATGCGAAGAGAGGGTACCGCAGCCGGAGACGAACCGGCCTTCCTCCATCACCCGCCGCAACCGTTGAATCTCCTCGCCATGGATGGCGTCCTTGCCCAGACAGATCTTGAAGCCGTTGTATTCGGCGGCATTGTGACTACCCGTAATCATGATGCCGCCCTGCACCGGCAGGTGGAACAGGGAGAAATACACCAACGGCGAGGTGCAGAGCCCCAGATCCACGACATCCAACCCGCCGGCTAACAGGCCGCGCAACAGCGCCGCCTGCAACGCGGGGGAACTGAGCCGTCCGTCTCGGCCCAGGCTGATGCGGGACACCCCGCGTTCGCGCGCCATGGTCGCATAGGCTCGCCCGACCTGATCGGCGATATCCTCGGTCAATTCATCGCCGACGATGCCCCTCAAATCGTATTCGCGAAAGAGCGCCATCCGAACTCCTACCTTACTCGGTTGAGCCGCCCATAGTCGTCCTGAAACCGCACGATATCATCTTCACCAAGGTAGGGCCCGTTTTGCACCTCGATGATGTGCAAGGTTTCCGTACCGGGATTTTCCAGCCGATGCGGCGTCTCGACGGGAATCGCGATGCTCTGCCCGACGCGCAGATCCAATAGGTCGTCGCCTCTGATCACGCGAGCCGCCCCCGCGATCACCACCCAATGCTCGCTTCGCTTATGGTGCAGTTGCAGCGACAACCGCCCGCCGGGATTCACCGTCACGCGCTTCACCTTGTAGCCGGGCCCCTCTTCCAACACAGTGTACGCACCCCAAGGTCGGAAGACCGTCACATGTTCCAGATGTTCGGGCGCCCCCTGCTGTTTCAGAATCTCCACCATCCGCTTGACGTCCTGCGAGCGGGACTTCGGGCAGACCAGCGTGGCATCCGGGGTGTCCACCACGACCATATCCGAGAGGCCGATCGTCGCCACCACCCGGCGATCGGCATAGAGCACCGAGTTCGAACTGTCCAAGTCGATGACTCGGCCGCTGACCACGTTGCCGGCCTTGTCCTTGGAAGCCACCTCTTCCAAACTACTCCAGTTGCCGACATCGGACCAACCGAAAGCCACGGGGATCATGGCGGCCTTGGACGATTGTTCCATCACGCCGTTGTCGATCGAGACGGACGGCACTTTTTTGTAGGCGGCTTCGATGAGACCCGGTTCGGCACCGGATACCACGAGGGCCTCGACCTTCCGCATCGCCTTGGCCAAGAGCGGCTGGTGCCGGGCGATTTCTTCACGAATGGTCGCGGCTTTCCAGAGAAACATCCCGCTGTTCCAGAAATAGTTCCCGCCACGCAGATACTGCATCGCCTTGGTTCGATCTGGCTTTTCGACGAAGCGCGCGACCGGATGTCCGACCAACCGCCCCTTCTTGGCCAACGTCGTCCGACGGTTCGGTTGGATGTACCCATACCCCGTCTCGGGCCTGATCGGCTTGATCCCGAACGTCACCAGATGCCCTTGCAGGGCAAGGGTCATCCCCAGCGACACCGCATCCTGGAAGGCCTTCTCCCCCGTCACCACATGGTCGGCCGGCAGGACGAGCATCAACGCATCGGGATCTCGACGTAGGAGTTCCGCCGCCACCAGCGCAATGGCCGGCGCCGTATTCCGCCCCACCGGCTCGATGACATAGTTGTCTTTCAGATCGGATTTCCATTCTCCCAGTTGGACACGAATGGAATCGGCCTGCCCGGGATTCGTTGAGATCATCACGTGCCGAGGATCCGCACAGCCCAATACCCGTCGTACCGTCTGCTGAATGAGCGTTTCGTCGCCGATGATGCGCAACAACTGCTTGGGATACAGATGCCGGCTCAAGGGCCAGAATCGCGTTCCGCTGCCGCCGGCCAAAATCACTGGGTAGAGATGGTCATGCCTGCTCATGCAATCGTGCTCACTTTCCGTCGGGGAGGTTCCGCTCATCCCCGCTGCCGGGCGGCCAGGATGAGATCGGCCACTTCCCGCACGGCTCCCTCTCCACCCTTCTTCTTACACACATACCGCACGGTTTTCAGGACAGGTACCGTAGCATCGGCCGGGGCGGCCGAAAATCCCGCCGCTGCCAAGGCCTGCAGGTCATTGACGTCGTCACCCATGTAGGCCACCTCGGTCATCGACAATCCATGCCGCGCAATCAGATCCTGCAACACGGCCAGTTTGTCGAATGCCCCTTGATGCACCTCGGGAATCGTCAGCTTCTGGGCACGACGCATGACGATCTTGGTGGACTCTTGGGTAATGATCGCCGTCAACAGGCCGGCCTTCTGCAACAACTTGATGCCCATACCGTCGCGCGTGTTGAACTTCTTCCATTCGTCGCCGGATTCCGCGTAGTACATCCCGGCGTCGGTCAAGACCCCGTCGACATCCGTGGCGAACAGACGAATGCCTCGCAGAATCCGTGGCAAGGAAGCACGTGAGCGGGATGGGGCGTGTCGACGACGACCTGTACTGGGCATGCGGCGGCTTTCGATTGAGCCCGATGTTAACAAGGCAACGGAGGAAACACAAGACAACTCGACCGCCGCTATCAGGAAAGACGCTTAGTAGGCATGTCGATGGATGAAGCCTCTCCACAGGGTCAGCCACATGATCTTGATGTCGAACCACATCGACCAATGCTCGATGTAATAGAGGTCGTGCTCGATGCGCCGCTCCAGCGAGGTATTGCCTCGCCAGCCGTTGACCTGCGCCCAACCGGTAATGCCGGCCTTCATCTTGTGGCGCAACATGTATTGCGGCAAGGTCTCCCGAAACCGAGCGATGAATTCAGGCCGCTCCGGCCTGGGGCCCACGATGCTCATCTCTCCCCGCAAGACATTCCAAAACTGCGGCAGCTCATCGAGGCTGGTGCGACGCAAAAACGCCCCGATGGGGGTGCGTCGATCGTCATTGGGTTGCGTCCACACCGGTCCGGTTTCCGATTCCGCATCGACCTTCATGGAGCGAAACTTCAACATCTCAAACGCCTGACCGTCCAAACCCATGCGCAACTGCCGAAAGAAAATCGGCCCAGGAGACGTCAGCTTCACCAGCGCCGCGACGCCCAGTAGGACCGGCGAAAACAACAGCAGGGCCGCAGTCGCGCCGACGACGTCCATGGCCCGCTTGATCACGAGGTTCCAGCCGTGCAACGGCGACCCCTGGAGCGTGATCAGGGGCAACCCTTCGAAGATCTCGGCCTCCGCCCGCAGACTCACGAACTCGCAGATCGCGGGAAGGGCCTTCACCTCCACCATCGTATTGGACAGCACGGCAAACATCTTTTCGGCCCAGGGCTCATCCTCAGGAGGCAGGCAGACGAATACGATGTCGATGCCCGATTGCACCCGGTCCAGCAAGTCGTCGTACCGGCCGAGAACGGGCACGTTGTTGATTCGATCTCCCACGACCCGCGACGCGGAACTCAGATACCCATGCACCTTCACGCCCAGCTCCGGATGCCGCGCCAATGCATCCACTACGCGACGGCCGAGCCGCCCAGCCCCGACGACCAACGCATGCCGCTGGTTATAGCCTTGGCGCCGCAGAAAACGCAGCGCCTCCCTGAAGAGCACGCGGGAAAATCCCAGGGCGAGGAGATTGAGCAGCCAGAAGTAGAGGAGGACCAACCGTGAGTATTCGTACTGGCGGATAAAAAACGTCAGCGCGACGAGGATCAACACGGACAGGGTATTGGCCTTGGCTACATCCAGGAACTCGGCGAGGTGCGTCCCCATGCGCCGCGGACGATAGAGGTCGAAGGCTTGGAAGGAAATCCCCCAGACCCCCACGATGGGGATGAGCAGCCAGAGGTACATGGGCAGGGGCGGAACCCCCTTGGGCGCCGCCGCGAGATCAGAAAACCGCAGGTAATAGGCGCCGACCCAACAGGCGCAGATCAATCCCAGATCGAATAGAAAGAGCACGCTCTTGAGAAATTGCGAGTGTCGTTTGAGCATTGATCGTCGCAGTCAATCCGTTCCCGCTACCACTGCCCGAGCCAGTTCACTCAGCCGCGCCTTGAACACTGTTCGATCAAAACCCGCGACGTATGCTCGGATGGCGGATGAATCAAACTCCGCACGGTGTCGCTCGAACGTCTCGATCGCTTCCGCAACCGCAGCCACTGTTTGAGCGTCAAAGAAGATTCCGGTGGGAGGCTGAGGAGACCGATCTCCTGCTGGTCTTACGCGCAGAGTTCCCTTCTCTCCGACCATGGGTGCCACCAACGGCACGACCGTTTCCAGCACACCGCCCCGGCCGAACGCAATCACTGGCTTGCCGCATGCCATCGCTTCAAGAGGGACGATACCAAAATCCTCCTCGCCCGGGAAGAGCAGTGCCCGACAACGCATGTAGTGTTCCCGCACCACCTCGTCCGGCTGCCAACCGAGAAATTCCACCGTCGGACCGGCCAACTTCCGCAATCTCACTTCTTCCTGTCCTTTCCCGATGATCTTCAATCGCCGTTTCATACCATTGCATGCCTGAATGGCCAGATCAATCCGCTTGTACGGAGCGAAGGCCGTCACCATCAAATAAAAATCTTCCGCACGATCCGAGGCCCGAAAGGCCTGCCAATCCACGGGCGGATGGAGCACGGAGGCGGGGCGACCATAGTATCGCTGAACCTTCTTGGCGATATTCAGGGAGTTGGCCACGAACTGATCCACCCGTGCAGCAGAGGCTACGTCCCAAGCCTGCAGACGGGCTCGAAACAGCCCCATGCCCACCCGTGCCACCAGACCGGATTGTCCGCCGCCCGCATAGCTCTCGAACTGGTCCCATACGTAGCGCATCGGCGCGTGGATATAACAGAGGTGCCGCGCCCCCCGCGGGGGCCGAATGCCCTTGGCCACACAATGGCTCGAACTCAGCACCAGGTCATAGGAAGTAAGACGGAGGCTCTCGATCGCCATAGGAAACAGCGGCAGGTAATAGCGATAGGCCTTGCCGGCGAAGGGCAGCGACTGAATGAAGCTCGTGTGGATGCGGTGGCGTTCGATAGCGGGCGCCACGCTCCCCTTGATGTACAGCAGGGTATAGAGGTCCGCCTCGGGAAACACCTCACAAAAGGCTTCGAGACAGCGTTCCCCGCCACGCATGCCGGTCAGCCAATCATGGACAATGGCGACTTTCACTGACATTGTCCGGAGCCAGCCACCTCTCGCGACACCCAATGACCGTCTCCGGCGAGTATCGGTTCAAGCCCCCCCTCTCCACATCTTTGCTGCGCGGCGCGAAAGAAGGACAACAGCAGCAGCAATGCCATGGCTTCCAGCACCACTGCCGCGACAATGGGACCCCAGATGCCCAGAGACCAAATCAAGAACGGAATCGACATCAATCCGGCCACGGCCGACAGGAGGTTGACGGCGCAGACGTCTCGTTCACGACGCATGGCAATCAAGCCTAGCAGAACTGGCCGCTTCAACGAGCTCAAGCCGATCGCGACCGTCGCCCATCGCAACAGTCCGAAACTGGTTTGCAGATCCTGAGACCATCCACCCTGTTGCTCCAACAACCGGCTGCCAACCCAAACGGCAGTGCCGCCGACGGCCATGACGAGACCCGTTACCCAACTCGCTCGCACAACATGATGGCGCAACAGTCCACTACCCTGCGTGGCAGCTTCTTCCGCATAGGACTTCAGCAAGAGTTTGGACAGCGACGCCCAAGCCAGCTCCACGACGGCGGTCGTACGCTGGATCAATCCATACAGCCCCACGGCAGCCTCACCTAGCAAGATGCCCAAAAGAATGAGGGGTGCCCGTACATCGACCACGATTGCAAGCTGGTTCATCCCCAGCCACCGCGCTGCACGCCAAGTGGTGAAGTACCCCCCTCTCGATCCGGGGAAGTCCGCCAACATTCGGTATGTCTTCCATAAATATCCGGACACAACCAGAAGACCGGCGAAACTCCCGATCCGCAAGGCTGCATGAATGGCCTCCGCCCCTGATGGGGCGCCTACGATGAAGGCGTATCCTACCGGCGCCGCGTACATAACCGTCCCCACGAACACACGCATCCACGCCACAAGACCATACCGATAAGAGAGAAACCCCACCGCCTCGCCGGCTTCGGCGAACGCATGGAGATTCGCCATGACGAAACCAATCACCATCATCAGGGGAAACGATCGACTCCAGAATCCCCCTATCAACAACACAAAGGCGGCGACCTGGATGAGCAACAACCCAAGCTTGACGAGCAGTACCCTCAAAAATATCTGTCTCGTGAGCGCATCGGAACCGGAGCCCAGCCGAAGCCAATGTTGATTGATGCCGAAATCGGTCGCGCCCCCTATCAAGGCTCCAATCGCAGCCCCAAATAGATAGGATCCCAGGAGAGCAAACGAGACATACCCAAGGTAAGCGATCAAGGCATATCGGCAGCCCTGCACAAAGGCATCCGATGCCACCAACGGCACGACGGTTTTTCCAAGCCTCGCGCCGATCTCCTCCAGAGGGGTTCGGGCCAAAAGCCCTTTCACACTGACACCTCCCGGCCAAGGACTTCGCCATAGACCCCATCCATATCGCTCAACATCCGTGGGAGCATGAATCGCTCGCGAAGCACTGAGCGACCTCGCTCAGTGAGGGCCTTCCGCATCGACGCGTCTCGTGCCAGAGTAACCTGAGCCTGTGCGGCTGCAGCAGCGTCATTCGGTTTGAACAAGAGCCCCCACCCATCTAACACATCATGGTTGCCTACCACGTCGCTCGCGGCAATGGCGACGCCCTGCGCCATGACTTCGAGCAGGGCCAAAGGCAACCCCTCCCATCGTGAAGTCGATACGTACAAGTCAAATGCATTTGCGAGATGGCGGGCATCCGGCCGTCCTCCGGCAAATCGGATCCTCTCGGTCATTCCGGCTTGCGCCGCCTGCCTCCGATACCGTTCGAGATCACCCGATTCTCCGTCGCCGATCACCACCCAAACCACTTGGGAAATGGCCGCCGCGACCGTCGGCATCGACTCGATGAGCAGGTCCAATCCTTTCTGATGATGTAAACGGCCAATCCAGCCGATGACGAACTGCCCGGGCGACAACCCCAATTCCTGTCGTATGGTCCCTCGCTCCGGCTTACGCCCCTCGCCTATTGAGGGATCATCGATCAGGCCGGACAGCACGACGTGCGAACCTCGGACCGGCAGCTTCAGTTGTTGCGCAATCGCCTGCTCCCCCTGCGACACATACACAACCGTATCAAAGACCAGCCGAAACGCATACTCCATACACCAGGCTATGAGAAACGACGCCCCGCGGGTATAGGCATAGTGCGGGCCATGCGGAGTATACAGAACAGGAACTCGAATGAGCAGTTTGACCCAGACCGCGAAAAACGCCGCACCTCGGCCATGCACATGCATGGGGGCCGGCGCACGCAAAATCGCGGCGGACAGCTTCAAAATGGACAGCACGCGTGGGTGTCGCATAGGCATGACCGTGACCCGCGCACCCAACTCGCGCCAGAGATCCACATGGGGTTTCTCATCGGAGCAGAAGATCCGAATCTGCTTTCCCTGCCGGAGCTGGTGCCGCACCAGAGCCGTGACGTAGGCCGGGCCTCCACCGACTCCAGCCGTCGCAGTCAGGTGGACGATGTGTCGAGGTAGCCAAGATCGCAACGCGGCACCGCACAGCCCGAGCGCCAATCCAAAAAACAGAGTCCAATGCAAGAGAAGGTTGTCGGTCAGGAGTTCCTCCCCCCCGAAACTAACCAAAAGGAGGGGAGGCCACAAGGCCAACAACATCCACCCCAACCCCAACAGCGCAATCGAATTCACACTCCTCACGGGGATCAGGACACAGGTGACCGCAACCCACAACAACCAGAGCAACGCCAGAAGCAACGGGGAAAGTGGTCCGATCCCGCCCTTGATCGCCAAATCGAGGTACAGATTGTGCGCGGTTTGAAATTCTCTGTTGTACCCTTCATAGGGAAGACCGGCGACCTCTTCGACGAATCTCCGACGGTCGTACCCGATCCCCGTGAGTAGACTCAGAGGGTGATCCGCGAGATACCGCATGGACTTTCCCCACAACCATACCCGAGTTTGCACATTGCGGACCGCCGCTCGAACCGTGCTCCCCTGCGTAAAATCCGGAGTCCGTCGGCCCTCGACCGTAGCTTGGAGTTCCAGGGGACTGTGCAAGGTCTCATGCATCCGGTCGAGTGTGGCCAGTTGCGGAAAGATCGTATACGGTAACAGCGCAAGACCGAGCGGCACCGCCAAGACCAACGCAGCCATGCCGAAACGTCGTCGCAAAGGCAAGGCTTCGCTGGGATTCACCACCAACAGCGCCAGAATCATGAACAGGGCGCCAGCCAACAGCGCCAGACTCGACCGTGATCCACTCATGAAGACGACGAGCACCGACAGCGGGCACAGCAGGACCGCTTGCACCGCCGCATAGATCGGTGGCACGACTCCGTTCCAGCCACGAAAGATCCCCAGACTGAGACTGAAGGCCAACACGAGAACCAGATACATTCCATAGGCCCCGTGACTCATCGTATCCGCCCTAACCGTCAACCCCTCGCTCGACAGGACTTCTCCCAGCATACCCATGGCGAAGTAGGTGGTCCGCTCGTCCACATAGGCGTTGAAGTATCGCCCGGCCAGGGCCTGCATAAACCGAATAAGGGAGTACCCGATCGTCGCGAGGGCGGCGAGGGGCACCACCCAACTCACGAGCCTGAGGGCATGAACACCGGTCCGAATCACCAGCAATGTCGCGAACGGGAGGGGAGCCAGGTACAGGATCCATTTAATCAACAGCAGCCACCCAACCGATTGAACCGAGTTCAGGCGGATCCCGTTCAGGACCAAAGATCCCGCTAAGCTAATAATCACTAGGGCAAACAGCCCAATCGGAATGTTCCACGCTTGCCACTCGGCAACATAGCGACCATTCCGAATCGATCCCAATGTCCCTCGAATGACCCAGGCAGTCCACATCCATGCCACTGCCAACAGCGGCACGAATGGATGAACCACCAGACTGTCGGCCAGACGAACTTTGAACACGATGGGAGAGAGAAGTAGGAGGACAAGCACCCCCAATCCCACTCGATCGATGCCAGCTCTGTGCCTGGTCACTGTCTTCATCGTTGCCCAGAGGTAGCCAGCCCAACGAAGCGCCGGTTAGCTCTCGTTTAAAACTAGCTCGTACACGCGTTTGAGAGCGCGAATATGATTCGTCATTGATCGCGGGTGCTTCCAATAGCGGTCATAGGCCGCTGCCCCCAAGCGCCGCACGAGGCGGTCGTCCTGGAGCCGCGCCATAGCGGCTTGCAGAGACTGCTCGTCGCCGCTTCGAAAATAGAGGCCGGTGTCGCCGTCGCTCACAAGGTCTCGAGCCGCACAGGAGTCGGCCACGATAGCAGGGATGCCCAACGCCGCAGCTTCGAGCACCACAAGACCTTCCGTTTCATACCATAAGGAGGGAAAGACGAGTGCCCGAGCACCCGCAAGTTCTTTCATGGCCTGATCGTGCGGGACCCAGCCGGTGACGGTGGCCCGCGGAGCCATTCGCTTGATATCAGCCAAGCTCTCCCCTCCTCCGACAAATCGCACATCCCAATCAGTCCTCGCCGCCACGCGTGCGAGAAGGTGCGGGCCCTTTTCCCGTGACATTCTCCCGACCATCACGTAGGCGGTCCTCTCGTGAGGAGAAGTTGCAACGCCACGCGGCACGGAGATCATGTTTGGAACGTGATGTATTCTGGTCGCGGGTGACAGGCACGGGTTGAGGATCCGACGGCTGAATTCCGACACGACAATGACATGTCGAATTCCGTCCGGCACAAGTCCCCACTGTTTCTGAACGACTTGTCGCGCGACGCGCCACAGCTTGTGCGTATAGCCTCGCCGATCGCATCCTTCGCGAATGCAAGAGAAGGACATCGGCCTCAGCGGGCAAATTTCATCGTGGGGGTGATTATAAAAACCGCCGTTGGGGCAGACGGAAACATAGTCGTGCAAGGTGCAGACGACCTTCGCGCCCATCGCCAACGCCGTTCGAATAACGCTCGATGAGAGCACTTTGTCCCATCCATGAACATGAATGATCGTCCGGCCCAGATCCACAGACTGGAGTACCTGCGCCATCATTCGCGCAGCCTTGATGTTCCAGATCCCCTGGGTGATGGCCCGTGTCCGCTTTGGGTCCTCTCCAATGGCCTGTTGATCGGTACAGACCACGGTGATGGCGCTTGAGCCGATACGGGGATCGACGGGACCGGCTCCGGCAAACAATGTCACGGCGTCTCCCTGTTGTGCCAACCTGATCGCACTCGAGAGGGCGACGGACGCGTTACCGCCGTTCACATAGGCAAAATCGCTGACCACGACGATATTCACGGACGCTCCGTCGGTCGTATTCTTTTGGCACATCCCTACCCGGCCTGCAACCCGAGCTGGGCAAGGATGGTTGCCACCCGCACACCCCAGTCATGTGACGCTGCATAGGTCTGCAGCTTGGCCTCCTCAGGGCGATGCGAGATCGCCTCCTCGATCGCGGACACGAAGGCTTCAGTTCCGCAACATAGCCGGGCCGGACTGTCGAGATAGGTCAGTTCCTCCCATTCCACCGCCACGACGGGCAGGCCGCAGGCCGCATACTCGTAGAGTTTCAGGGGGTGGATGCTGCGGACCAGCTCGGCATGGTGGACGGCGTCGAACGGGATCAACCCGACATCCGCATGGTGGAGATACCGCGGCAGCTCGCCGTAAGGACGCGGGCCCAGGAGATGGAGATTGGCCCGGCCGCGCAACCGTTGTCGAGCCAACCCATCCGGCCCGATCAATACGAAGGACACCTTCGGCAATCGCGCCGCCGCCTCGTCAAGCAAGCGATAATCGAACCAGACATCCATGGCGCCGACATAAATGGCGATCGGGCGTGGGATCGTAGCGTACTCCGGCGGCACTGTCCGATCCCCCTCGGCGAAATGCGCATAGTTCACCGCATTGGGCAAATAGGCCATAGATCGCGGCTCCAGAGTCTTGACGTATCCCTCCAAGCTCCTGGCGCTATACACCACGTGGTCGACGGAGCGCGCGAGACGGCGTTCGAGTTCCAGAGCGACAGGAGTCGCCTTCTCGAAACCTGCCAGACAATCGGTCACGCGGTAGAACGCCTTGCGCCGGACGATACCGTCCAACCACCCGACATGCGCGACGCTGTCGCAGTACAGGAGATCTACGTCGTCGAACCCTCGCTGACGCAGCACCTCCATCAAACGCGGCCTCGTCATCTTGGGCCACTGCTCACCGACCCACCGACTGTTCAGCAGCGGTTTGTTGTGCGGCGTCAGGAGCGCCCCAGGCACGTAGGTCCAGACGAGACCGTCGCAATCGTGCGCACCTCCATGGCGATAGAGGTCGAACCGTTCCCGAACGTCGCGGACCTGCCCGCCCAGCAGGTGCCAGGGTGAAATCGGATCCGACACGAATCCGACCTCCCACCCGGCCCGCGCAAACCCGCGCGCCAAGTGGTGGCTTCCGACCTGAAAGGGAGACCGCCAATAGTTGGCGCTGGCCATGAGCAGCCGTCGTCGCTTCATTCGCTTCCTGTCTGGGGCCGGACGTCGGTGGTCGGGATCGATGTTATCGTCTTGCCCGCACTGCGATGAACCAGCCCCAACTCGTCGGGAACCACCGGTGCATCCAGCGTGGAAACCAGTTGTAGTCATACGGCGTGAGCAACTGCGTGGTGTCGCACGAGGAAAATTCCGACCACAGGGCCTGCAGTTCCGGAATCGTATAGGCCTTGGTCCCCGGACTTTCCATATGGTGCGCCAGCAGGTCCGACCAGGAACGCCAGGGCCGTCCCTTCAAGAGGGCATGTTTCACCCACAGCTTGAAGACCACCAAGGAGCGCCGGGCGTAGAGCATGCCGATGAAGAGGCCGTTCGGCTTGAGCACCCGTCTGATTTCACGCACGATCCGCTCGGGATGCGCCGAATGGTGAATGACGCCCCAGGAATAGACCACGTCGAACGAGCCGTCGGGAAACGGCAACGTTTCGGCGTCCATGCGGCGAAGATCGGAACGCAACCCGTGCAAGGCCAAGTGCGCGCGCGTCGTCTCGATCGCCCGTTGGGTCAAATCCACTCCGTGGCAGACGGCTCCCGCACGGGCCCATTGCAGATGGTCGGTCCCGGCTCCGACCCCGACCTCCAACAGCTGCTTGCCGCGATGGGCCGGGAAATCGGCAATCGTATGGATAAAGGGTTCCATAGCGTAGCGGTGCTGCTCCACGCGCGCAAACCATTCAGGACTCAGCTCCGGCAGGTCGCCCACGACGGACTCGTAGGTGCCGCAGGCTTCCTGATCCCAATATTGCCGCACGTCTTCGTTCGGTGAGGTCTCCGCCGAAACCCCCTGCCCCTTGTGCATGCCCGCGGATCTCCTCTCCCTGGTGCTCGTCGTCGCCATGCCGACGACTGCTCGCAGCTCCTCTCCCATCTCCCGATTCGTCTATGAGGACCGAGCGGCGGCCCGCAGACTTTCCCAAAAGGCGTGACGCACCTGGGCTGCATCATGCCGAACCAGCGCGACCGTCTGGGCCCTGCGCCCCAACCGCTCACGAAGCGCGACATCCTCCATCAGGAGCGTCAACGCCGCCTGTACTGCTTCTTCCCCCTGGGACGACAGCACATACCCCCAGCCCTCTCGATCCGCATAACGCGCGGTCGCGACGTCGGCGGGAGCATACACTAAAACCGGTGTGGCGGACATCATGTAGGCCGGCGCCTTCGTCGGCAGCGAAAACCGGATGTAGCGAGCGCTCCGCTCGTCGAAGTTGTACGGCAACAGCAACAGATCGGCCTCGGCCAACATACGCGGCACGAGGGCCGGGTCAGGCGGGCCCTCGATCAGCAGGGCCTCCGACGGCGCCGCCAGCGCGCGCAAATAGTCCGCATCGGCCTTCGGCGCATGGACCCGCAACTGGACTCTCCGTCCGGACTTCCAGAGCCCAACTACCGCCTGGGCGATGTCCTTCAAGCTGTCCTTCTGGCCGTCCGGCAGGATCGAACCGACATAGCGGACCACGAACGGCCTGCCGGCGCCCCAGTCGGTGCGCGCATGCGGCAGCCACTGAGCCGGGTCGAGGGCGTTCTGAAAGGCGGTGAACTCGTATCCGTACCGGCGGCGATACTCCTCGCACATCTCCTCGCAGATGGCCAGGCGGACGCGCGCTTCCCGCAACGCCCCGGCGAGTTCACGCCGAACCATCGGACCGACGATCGGCCCCAGGAGGCCTCGGCGATGCAGGACCGCCGGCCAGTCGTCCATCATGTGCACGACGGTCGGCACATGGAAACGAGCGGCCAGGGACCGTAGGAGGGTGATTTGCTCCAGCGAACCGAGAAACCCATAGAGCACCGTCGGCTGAAACCGCTCCACCCATTCGATGAGCTGCGGCGTCAGCTGGGCCCGTTTCGGCGCCCCATCACCCAACAGCCGCTTCACTACGCTGAGCCAGCCTCCGGCAGACGAAGCCCCCTCCGTAGCCCCCATCGCGAGGCCCTGTTGTTTTTTTTGCCCGTACCACCCCTGCACGAGCGAGAACGGCCCGACCCAGCGAATCTCCTCGTGGGTCAGCCGATAACATCTCTGGCAGACAGTCCGGTCCTCGGGCAGGGCATCCTCATGCACGTTCGCCAGATGGTCTGACGGCCAACCACGGAACAGATTGGTGAGGGTAATCCCTCCGCCGGTAATGAGGTTGAAGTTATTGGCCGTGACGACCAGCACCCGCGGGAATTCCTCGCTCATTCGACACCGGCTTCCAGGAAAAACATCCAATCAGCCGCCCACGCGAAAGGCAGCAGATCAGCCAGGCGATTGTTCATTCGGTACAGCGCCTGCTCGAACGGCAGCGCGCGAAAGAGCAGATCCACGTAAGGACCGCAGCACAGCGTGCGGGCCCGCCGATCCAGAATCCGAAATCCGCTCTCGGCAAAGATCGTTTCCAAGCGACCAAGTCGAAAAAACTGCACGTGCGTGGAATCCATGTTCAAATACCCGATGGACGGATCCGCAGTGACGCTTCCTGTGGAATCCGGTCGCGCCTGGCCGTTGGTCTTCGCACCCAACAGCGGGCTGGCAGCCCGACGCAGGAGTCCGTGCAGCCCGATGCGATTCAAGCCCTTCTGGAGGCTCATCAACCATTCGAACGATCCGTACCCGTTGGGCGTGGTAATGATGAGCCCGCCGCCGGGACGGAGCAGACGCCGGACCGCTTGCAGAAACTCCCGCGGGTCATGCAGGTGTTCCAAGACCTCTGAGCAGACGATCAGGTCGAACGTCATCGCTTCTCGAACCAGGTCCCCGATGTCCGCCCGACGGAAAGACAGATTGGGCAATGGATAGGTGCGGCTTGCCTGCCGGATGGACGCCTCATGGCAATCCACCCCCAGCACCCGGTGCGATCGACAGGCCAGCGGATGGGTCACATGGTCGCCGGTGCCGCAGCCGTAATCCAAGATGGAGAGCGAGGTCTGCCTCAGGCGCGCCACGACCCGGTCCGTCCAAGCTTCGATAGTCCGGAGCCGCTTGACGATCCCGTAGGGCGTTTCAGGAAACGGTTCGGGTGACCTACCGACCACAGGCCACCGCTTGATAGAGTTGTTCGAACCGCGTTGTCTGCAGCTCCATGTCGTATTCGGTTTCCGCAATTTCCCGGCATCGCCGGCTGAGGCGGTGTCGGAGATCGTCGTCGTCCAACAGCGATCGCATTCCTTCCGCCAGGTCATCCGCATCCTTGTGGCGCGCGAGATACCCGGTCTCCATCGGGCGCACGGCCTCGCCCACCCCGCCCACCTCAAACGCAACCACCGGCGTCCCACAGGCAAGGCTCTCCAGCACCCCGTTAGGCAGGTTATCCGCCAAAGCCGGATGCACGAAGACATCCGCCGCCGAATAGAGCAGGGCCAAGAGATGATCGTCCTTCACCAAGTCGATCGCCGTCACCGGGACAGGCATGGCCTGCTCCCAATCCCGCGCCCGTTGCCCGACGACCAGGAGGCGAAAGGGGCGGCGCGTCCGGCCCTTGAGCCGCTTCACAGCCTCAGCTACGAAGGTGCCGCCTTTGCGGTGAGCCTGGGTCTCCACGGAGCTGAACAGGACCACCGACTCATCCTGCGGCAGCCCCAACACCTCACGGGCGGCGGTCCGGCGGATCGGCCGAAACACCGACAGGTCCAGACCGTTGGGAATCACCTCCAACGGCCAATGGCCCACGAGAGGACTGTGGCGGGCCAAGCCCGCGATCCACCGCGACGGCGCCACCAGCGTGACCTTCGCGTCGGCGTAGATGCGCTGCTTGATCCGCCACAACAACGCCGTGCGGTCCGTTCGCAAGGCCGGCTCATCCTGCAACAGCGGGCAAGCGCCGCAACCGGTCTTCCAACGATCGCAGTCATAGGCATAACAGCAATGGCCGGTGAAGGGCCACATGTCGGAAAGGCGCCACACGAACGGCTTCTTGCGACTCGCCACACCGAACACCGCATGGCTCAGGTACCCGCCGTGGGTATTGTACAGCTGCACCAAGTCCGCCTCCCGGAACCAGGGATGCCGCAGCAGCCGCCAGGAGGAAGGTAAAAACAGGTATTGCAGGCTCAAGGCATCGGTCGCCCGCCGGGCCAGCCAATCCGCCGCCCGCCAAGGCATGGTCCCCCAGATCGGTCCTGCTTCGGGAGCACCGTGCACCAGGCCGGACACCAACATATGGGACGTGTGCCCCCGCCGCCGAAGGCTCGCGTGGATGCGATAGGCCGCTCGACCGGAGCCGCCCTGATTATATTCCGTGCTGAGATGCAGAATATTCATCGTCCGAGATCCACGCAAGCCCTAGGCGCAGAGATCCTGCCAGGTCATGCTGGGAGCCTCCGTTAGCTGCTGTTCGACATAGAGGCTGTGCCACAGCTGAAACATGAGGGCGGTCCAGACTTGCGGGTGATAGTCCGCTTGTCCCTCGACATGGGGACGGACGAATCGCGCGTGGAACTCCGGACGGAACAGCCCCTGCTCGGCCAGTCGCGCCGGATTCAACATCCGCTCGGCAAGCGGACGAAGCGGCCCACGCAGCCATTGCGCCGTCGGAATCACGAACCCACGCTTCGGCGCATGCACCAGGTCATCGGGCAACAAATCGCGCAGGGCCTGCCGCAGTAGATACTTCGGATCCTCCGGTTTCGTGCGGATGTGCGCCGGAATCCGCAGGACGGATTCCACGAACAGGTGATCGAGAAAGGGAACCCGCGCCTCCAACGAGTGGGCCATGGAAAACCGATCGGTCATGAACAGGAATTCTTCGGGCAGTTGCGTACGCAGGGCGACGTACGTCAAGGCGTCTCGCGGCTCCGCGCTGCCGGACTCTTGGTAGTAAGTCCGCAGACACTCTACGGTATCGGCGATCGGCCGTCCGTCCTCCGCCGGCAAGAGCACATCACGGCTCTTCATAGGTTCAGAACAATAATAAAACGCCTGCACGTAGTCCCAGCCGAACGGGTCACGGCGCACCAGCGGATAGTGGCGCCAGCGATCCTTGCGCCGGAGACCGCCGAGCCCATGCGGAAGTCGATCCACGAACGACGCCACCAGCGGCCAGCCACGCTCCATCCAGGAAGGGCAGGATGTGTCCCGTCCCTCTCCCAGGCGTCGTTCCAAGGCAATATACCGCCCGTAGTCGCCGAACAGCTCATCACCGCCGCTCCCCGTCATTCCAACCTTGACGTCCTGTTGCATGAACTGGAATACGTACCAGGAGGGGAGCCCGCCGCCGTAGGGTTCATCCAAGGCCCAGACCATCTTGAGAAGGTCTCGCAGCAGATCCTCGGGGCGCAGGATCAACTCATGGTGATCCGTCCCCCAACGCTCCGCCACCTGGCGCGCCAAGGGCAATTCATCCAGCGCCGCCGCCCCCTCTCCGACGAACCCCAGCGAATAGGTCTTGAGCCGGCGGTGGCCGCTGTCGGCCAGCAGCCCGACGATGCTCGACGAATCGAGTCCGCCCGACAGCGAGCAACCGATCGCCACATCGCTCAGGCTCCAGCGACGTACGGCGGCTCGGAGGTCGGTGCGGACCTGTTCGCTCCATTCCTGGACGGAGCGTCCCTCCTGAGGCGCAAAGGACGGCCGCCAGTAACACTGTGTTTCGAACGCGCCGCTGGTCAGGTCGTACCGAAACCAATGGCCTGGCGCGAGGCGAGCGACCCCTCGGACTATGGATGCCGTGCCCGGCACGAACCGCAGCGTGACGTAATGGGACAGGCTATCGCGGTTCAATTCGCGCCGTATGCCGGGCGCGGTGAGCAGGCCCTTCAGTTCCGACGCGAAGGCGAATCCGCTCGGTGTGAGCGCATAGTACAACGGTTTGATGCCGAGGCGATCGCGCGCGCCGAACAACAGCCGGCGCCGCTTGTCGTGCAGGACGAAGGCGAACATGCCGTTGAGATCCGCCAGCATGGCTTCCTGCTTCTCGTCGTACAGATGCAGCAGCGTTTCCGTGTCGGAGTTCGCGGTCGCGAAGCGGCGGCCGTCGCGCTCCAAGCGCCCACGCAACTCCGGCGAATTGAAGACCTCACCGTTGTAGACGATCCAGACCGACTCGTCTTGATTGGCCATCGGTTGGTGGCCGTGGGCTAAATCCAGGATGCTCAGCCGCCGCATGCCCAAACAGAGGCGGGCTGCAGGAGCGTCGTAATGGCCGCCGTCGTCCGGCCCGCGATGCACCAACGAGCCGGTCATGCGACGGACGGCCTCCGAGGCGCCGGGGCCGACCATGCCCGCTATGCCGCACAAGGCAGGAGCCTCCCGACACGATGCGTCGAGTCGAACGATGGAATGGTGCTAGACATGCGGCGCGATGAAATCTTCCTCTCCACTGCGGACCCACTCGGCCAGGGCTCGGAGATCGGGTGCCTCGCGCACGGCGCTGCTCGTCGGGACCCGCACCATGGTCCGCAAACTCGCCTTGGCGTCACGTTGATATTCCAATGCGACCGTCCTGAGCGTGAGGGGCCGGAGCACGAAGATCCCGTAGGCAAACTGCTCTGCTAGCCGCCGCTGCTCGCCCGTCATCGGAGGCAGGCTGTCGATGTGGGCCAGCCGGTCGAGATACTGCGCCCTGGAGGCGGAATCGATCGTGAAGCCCAGCCGGTCGTATCGTCCCGTGCCCGCCGTCAGCACCGGAATGCCGAAGCTGGCCGCCTCGATTCCGACGGTACCCCGTACCGTCACACAACAATCCATAATGGCATAGAGGGAGAGCGTGCTGATCGGACTGTCCGGCGGGACGAGCCGCACCTGTGAGGGAAGGTTTTGACCGAGGCTGCGAAGCGCTGCGAGTTCAGACGGCTCGGACCCGATCCCGTCACGGATATTCTTCACGAGGTTGGCGGGATGGATCTTCACCACCCAATTGACGCGGGAATTGGCGTAGGCGACGCGCATCGTTTCCACGAACCACTCCTCGTAACTTTCGAAGAGATCGGTGCCGTAAAAAAAGGTGCCGTCCCAGAAGATGTGCGGAAAGACCACGACAGTCTTCTTGCCCGGATCGAGGTCCAACGTCCGGCGCACCTCCTCCGCTTCCCGCAGCGACGTACGGAACTGCGTCCCGACCTCGCTGTACCACTCACCGCTTTGGTAACTGCCGATCAGTTCCTGACGGAGTCGCTCACGCTCCTGATCGGTCCAGGGCCTCGCCGTCAGGGTCCGCCAGGTGTGCGCCGAGAGCGACGCGGGATGGACGTCGCGATTGACGCGGTTGTACCGTTTCAGCATCAGGGTGTTGTTGCGATGGGCGGCGTTCCAGGTGATCGTATCGATGCCGGCCGCCAGACAGACATCGAAGAGTTGCCCGCGCGGTGAATAACCCAAATCGACTGACAGGACGAGGTGCGGCCGCAGCTCCTCCACGATCGCTCGCGCGGTCTCTGCATCACACATGGCGCGGTGCAGAAACGGCAACAGCGCGTCCTTGATGCCTCGGTCCGCCAGGTCGATTCGTCCGACCCGCAGATGGCGCAGAGCGGTCGAGGCCGCATATTTCCCGACTCGCGTCCCGGCATATTCGAGCTTGATCAATTGTTCAAACGACCCGATCGTTCCCAGGAGGGCTGCCGCCTCCGCCTGCGGCACCGGCTTGAACCACTCATCCCAATACCGTTGATCCGGCACGCCCACCTCGCGGTAGTACGCCTCCATCCATCGGTCGTAATCGCCTAGGATCATCGGCCGATACCCTGCCGCGCGAAAGGCCGTGACAAGGGCGATCTCCACCAACTGCCCCAGCGAGCCCGAACTGACGATCAGGACTCGCCGCCCCTCCTGCTGGGCAGGCGCGACCTGACGGAACGCCGCTCCATACTGGTCTGCGAATCGGCGGAATTCCTGCTCCACCTGTTGTTCGTGCGCGCGAAAGGTGGAATCGGTCGCTCGTCGAGTTTGATAACGAAGCTCACGCGCGGCGGGCAGCAGGCCGGTGCGTGAGAGAAGGCGTTTGGCGGTCGTTTTCCAGTTCCCGTGGGTCATGCAGGCAGGCGGACGCGCGGATATCCCTTCTCAGGTCATTTCGTCGATCAAGTACGGCAACTCGGTGCTTTCCCACTTTTCGAAGATACTGTTCATCTCGATGATCCGACGGATCCCCGCTTCCAGCGGGACGCGGGATTCGAACCCCAGCAGGCGCTTTGCCTTGTCGCCGGAACAGTAGCGCCGGTGGATTTCACGGCTCGCATGGCGATCGGTACCTTGAAAATCTTCGGCGTACTTGATCGTCACCGAGGGGTTGCCGCTGGCCTCGACCACGATGTCCGCCAACTCCGTGAGCGAGATGGGACGGTCGCTGTTGCCCAGATTGATGATCTCTCCGCGCGCCTCCGGCCGCAGCAAGGCCTCCACCACGCCGCGCCCCGTATCCTCGCTATAGCAGTAGGAGCGGATTTGGTCGCCGCTGCCGTTGATCACGATCGGCCTGCCCGTCATGGCGTTCTGGATGAACTTGGGCAGCACGAACTGCGCCGCCTGGTAGGGGCCGTAGGCGTTGAAGAACCGCAGGATCACGTGCTCGAATTCGGGATAACGCTGCGCATACCCGATGCAAAGTTCCTCGCCGGCGAGTTTGCTCACGGCATAGACCGTCTTACCCTGCGTGATGGTCTCTTCGGTGATGGGGTTCTCCAGCGGTTCCCCGTACACTTCCGAGGAGGAGGCGAAGACGAGGCGCCGGATGCGGTGTTGAATCGCGCAATCGAGCACCCGCTTCGTGCCCTCTACGTTGATTTCGAGGCAGCGAAGGCGATTGACCTCGGTGCGCCGCACGCCGAGCAACGCCGCAAGGTGGATCACCGCCCCGCAGCCCTGCATCGCCTCGCGAATCGACGACACGTCCAGGATCGACCCGTAAAAGACCTTGACCTTCGGCGGCAGCGCCTGCTTGACCCGCGCGATCTGCTCGCCCAGATCCAGCAGATGCACCTCGATCCCCCGCCGATCCAGTTCACGACAAACTTGAATTCCGATGCAGCCGGCTCCCCCGGTCACCAAGACTGGAGCATTCATACTCGCGTCGCCTCTAATAGGTCATCTGTTTGTTCAGCAACCGGCCCAGGTCCACCTCTTCCAAGATCCGGCAGATCCGCTCCGAACTGTGGCCGTCGCCGTAGGGATTCTCGCAGGTCTGTACAGCGGCCCGGAACCCCTCGTCGTAGAGCGCCCGCTCGATGGCCTGACCGATCAGGCGGCGATCGAACTCCGGCACGGTAATGACATTGCAGGCCCGCATGCGGCCGGTCTGGCGGCTGCCGATGTCCAAGGCCGGCAATTTGAACGACGGCGCTTCCAGAATGCCGACGCTGGAGTTGCCGATCAAGACCGACACGGCGGACAGGAGGCTGAGAAATACCTCGCGCTCCAGGTTCTTGAAGGTCTTGATCGTGGGCACCTGTTCATATTGGCGGATGACCGCGATGATCTCCTGCCCCGCCGCATCTACGTTAGGATAGATCACCAGCGCCTGGTGCCCGCTGTCTTTCACGGCGGCCAAGGTTTCTTCCATCTGCTTCCTCGCCAGGTGCACTTCCGCCAACACCGCATGCTGAATCACCAACAGGACCGGCTGGTCGAAGTCCACCCCGAAGATCCTGGCCAACTCCGCGCGCGACAACTTCTTGCCCTGCACCACATCGTCCAGCTGCGGCGCCCCCACGTTGAAGATGCGCCAGACTTCTTCGCCCATTTTCCGCACCCGCTCGGCGGAATCTTCGCAGGCTGGCAGGTGGACATGCGCAAGCTTCGTAATGGCGTGCCGGGCCGACCCGTCGATGTGGCCGGACAGGTCGCCGGACTGGATGTGGGCGACGGGAATGTTCATATAGGCCGCCGTCACGGTGGCCGCGAGGATTTCCGCTCGATCGCCGGCCACGAGCAGGAGATCGGGCTTCAGCATGTCATAGACCTGCGCCAACCCCTGCATCTCCACACCGAGCGACTTGGCCCAGGCCGTCGGCGTATCCCCGCCCAGGTACATATCCACCCAGGCCGCCGGCACGAACCCATCCCGCAGGATTTCGTTGATCGAGGCCCCGTACTCCTTCAAGAGGTGCATGCCGGTGACGATGAGCTGCAACTCCAGCCGATCGGACGCTTCGACCAGATGCATCACGCGCTTGATGTAGCCGTAGGTGGCCCTGGCTTCGGACACGACCGCGATCTTGCGCTTCATGCGTTCAGCTGCTCCCATCGGATCTGGCTGTCCTTCGGAATATCGACTTGCGCGACCTTGCCGATGACCTTCCCCAAATCTTTGGCCGCCACCGCCCCGGGACCGGGGCTCGGACGCTTGACCCACACCATGTCCTTCGTGATGACGCTGCCGCGCGCGATGGGCACCTCCGACACGACGCTCTCGCGCGCCCAGGCCACGATCTCGCGCTCCTCCGGGAAGATCTCCCGCTCCGCGCCGCGCGCGCGAAACACCGCATCCACACCTTTCACCAGGTCGCTGAGTTCGTCCGGCTCGATGGACACCGGATGGTCCGGGCCCGGCTGCTGGCGGTCGAGCGTGAAATGTTTTTCGATCACGCAGGCCCCCAGTGCGGCGGCGCCGATGCCCGTATAGATGCCCCGCGAATGGTCGGACAGGCCGACCGGCACGTGGAACAGGTCACGATACCGGGCAATCATGCCCAGATTCACTCGGTCATAGGGCGTCGGATAGGCGGAGACGCAATGGGTCAGCGCGAAGGGCGTCTTCAGTTGCCGCAGCAACGCGACTGTTTCGCCCACCTCGTCGATGGTGCACATGCCGGTCGACACGATCATCGGTTTGCCCTTCCGCCCGATATGTTCGATGAGCGGCAGGTTGGTCAATTCTCCCGATCCGGTCTTGTAGGCCGCTACCCCCAAATCTTCCAGGATATCGGCTCCCACTCGGCTGAAGGGCGTGCACAGGTACAGAATGCCTAACGATTCACAGAGCCGCTTCAGCTCCCGATGTTGGTCGACGGTGAGGTTCGTCTTGTCCAACGTCACGTACAACGGCTCGGCAAAGTTGGCCGATTGCGGTGTCTCCCGCAGCATCTCGTTGTCTAGCACGTGGATCTGGAACTTGATGATATGTGCCCCCATCGCGTGGGCGATGTAGACCATACGCTTGGCCGTCTCGAAGTCGCCCTGATGGTTGACCGCCGCTTCGGCGATGACCAGGGGCGGATGCTCCGGTCCGATGCGATAGGGCCCGATGGGAATCGATGCGATCTCAGCCATGTTGCTCCTCCAGAAGGCGTTGGGCCAGCACCGCCTCCGCCACGATGAAATCCAATGGTTCGTTGATGTCGATCGCCTCGCGAGGATCATCCACCACGAGCCCCTGACGCGTGCGCCCCAGGACCGACCGGTCTCGCTCCAGCACCTCGGTCTTCGTCACATACACCGTACTGCTCTCTTCGTACAAGGGCCGGCGTTCCTGTCTACGCCGGGGCTGGTTGGGAAACAGGTATTCGAACCGCCCGTTTTCCAGGCGTCCGTAACATTTCCTGGTCTCGGTGACCGTCATCACGCAATCGACCTCCGGATGCGCGATCGCGGTGTCGATGCAGCGATCGATCAGCCCAGCCGTACGTAGCGGCGAGGTCGGCTCCAGGGTCACCACATAGTCGGGCCGATAGCCCTCGCGCCCCAAGACCTCCACGACCTGCAGCAGCGCCCACTCAGTCGGCGCCTGATCGGTCGCCAAATCGGCCGGCCGCTCGATAACCTCGGCGCCATAGTCCTTGGCCACCGTCGCGATCTCCGGATGGTCGGTCGACACCACGCACCGGTCGAGCCTGGAACAGGCCTTGGCGGCCTTGATCGTATAGGCCAACAGGGGCAGGCCCTGGAGCGGCCGAATGTTTTTCAGCGGGATCGATTTCGACCCGCCTCGCGCCGGGATGACGGCCAAGACCCGCATCAGGCCTCCGCAACACCTTGAGGCCCGCCCCCTTTGGTCACCTCGGCATGCACAATGTTCATCCCGGGCACATGGTCGATCAAGTCCGTGCCGAAGGGAGCCGGCTTGAGTCGAGGTGCCGCATGGTACAGGGCAAAGTCATAATTCTTCAATGCGTTCCCTGCCAGGTACCGCGAGGTCTCCAGGTTGACGGACAGGAGCGTTCCGCCCGGCTTGAGCACCCGTGCCAAGAACCGAAGGTAATGGTTGACGCTGTCGATAGTCATTTCCTGAAACGAAGACATGTTGAAACAGAAATCCATGCTCTCGCTGGGGACAGTCTCAACCTGGGTCGGCAGCAGGAACCGGACCTCCGCCTCGGCGCCCGTCTGGTTCGATTCGACCTGATGAGGCAAGGTCACGCGGAGGTCGGGAAACACGCTCTTCAAGAAACAGTAGCCGAACAGCATCGTTTCCGGCAGATCGACGACGGTCGCGCGCAAGGCCGGATTCAGGCTGCGGTAAAACGCCACGTTCACGCAGGCCCCGGCGCCGACTTCCAACATCGTGGCCGGCAGCGGCCGTTTCTCCCGCAGGACATAGGCCTCCAGGCAGCGGAAATAGGGATTGGGGTGCCAGGCATACCAATGCGCATGTTCGGGGCAGATCCCCACCTGGGGATAGAACCGCCGGAACCAGGCCTGAAGAGGTCCCACCTCGCGCCCCTGCCGGATGCGCTCGGCTTCCTTCCCCCCCAACAAGGCACCCAACGCGCGCCGCCACCGCGGCTGCGGTGCCATGGGACCAGCCGCCACCTCCATCGAGGCGGGAAAGGCATGGCCACCCTGCAGCAGCAGCTTCTCCAACGAAAATCCGGTGAAGGTCTGCGCGGCCCACTGCCTCCACAGATCCGACGGCCGGTAGAGCGGATCGTTCGCGATACGTTCGCCGATCCGTTCCTCCCACAGGAACCGCACATAGTCGAGCAACGTGCAGGCCTCCGCCGGCGTCGGTGCAAAGACCGTTTGAAACATCGTCTTGTCACGTGAGGAAAACTTCATGCTGCCCGACCATCCCGACGCGACCGGCCGCTACCCGAGCGGCGAGAGCAGCACCCGGCAGAGGTAGAGCCGGCGCTGGATCAGCGCGCGCGCCAACCGGAGACGCGAGGACGCGTTCATGTATTCCCATTGATCCGGGGCCAGCCACTGGAGGAACAACGGAAACTTCGCCGGCACCTGCGTGCCCTCCTCCTCGGAAAAATAGCCTAATCGACGGCCGAGTCGATAGGTACGCAGCAGGATCAAGGCCCGTTCCCGCTCGGTCAGGATGTCGTCGTACCCATAGGTCTTCGCCATGTCCGACACGACCTGGGCCGGCGTCTCCACACCTTTGAGACTCGAATTGATCGGCAAGGACTTCGTATGCCGACCTCCCAACACGGTTTGCACCGTCGGCTCCTCAGGGGGCGGCACACCCAGCCAGGCACAGATACCGTTCACCGTATCGGTCGGCGCATCGCACAAATCTTCGTACCGGACCAAGTAGTGCTTGGAGGGTTCGCGCTTCAATCCCTCCAGGGTGAACTCCGCATGGGGAATCCAACGGGACTCCAGCTGCAGCCTCAGGATGTCGCCACCTTGAAACCAAAAGGGTTTCTGCTTCAACACCATGTCGGTGCGTTTGAGCGAGCTGTAGTTGGAGTAGGGATGCCGCATGATGTGGATGAACTTCATGTCCGGAAAGAGCCGGTGATACCGCGGCAGATCCGAGACCTCGATCGACTTGAACATGGGCATCGGGGCCGAGGGCAACCGCCGTTGGTCGTAACAGGAGCGGACGGCTTCCAGGTACCCTGCGAGATCACCCACGAGGTCGCCGTGCGTGCGGCGCATGACCGTCTCGATCGGATCACCGATCGGCACGATGGGGTCGACGAGTTTGTCGAGATAGGTCGCCTTCAACTCCTGCATCTGTTCCGTCGCCCAGCCCCTCATCAACTGTCGCTGCCGGCTTTCGAGTGTCCCTCCGGCTTGGCCGGGCACCATCGCGCTGCAGGCAGCCAGGGCCTGCTTCACCAGGCCCTTCAACGAACGGGGCGCAAACCCGCGCAGGTAGTTGAGCTCGATCGGGTAAATCCACAAGCCCGGACTGCCGTCCAACAGCCGCATGAGGAGCGAGGATCCGTTTCGACCTGCGCCGAAGATGCCGACCAACACGATGCCTCCTACCGGATTCGCTCGATGTGGGCGAGACGATTCACCGACTTGACCAACCGGAACGATCCTGCCGCCACGATTTCCGTGAGCAACTTGCCGACGGATTCCGAATGGGTGTGGAACATGGCTTCGTCGCAGGCATCGTCGAACAACACAGCTCCCCCGACCCGCACACGTGTGCCGAACCGTTCGAAATCGTTCCGCACCCCTTCGTAACTGTGGTCTCCGTCGATGAAGACCAGATCGACTTCGCCCGTCTCGACTTGAATCGCGCGCGAGTCTCCCACCAGCAGGGTGACCCGCAGGCCGAACCGGTTGCAGATGTCGCGGATCTCGTCGTCGAACGTACGCGCGGCGGCTCGTTGATGCAGGCGCGCTTCCTTCTCCCCGATGTCGATCGACCAAAACTCGCCCTGCCCCGCCATAGCGGCCGCAATCGTGACGGTCGATCCGCCCTTGTAGCGCCCAATCTCGATCACCTTACGAGGCTTCATGCGTCGAACCAACCCGAAGAGGTAGGCCGTTTGCCTCACCGTCATGGCGATGACGCCGTGGTCCAGCGAGGTGCTGGCGAACAGTCCGGCCAGGTCTTCGAACTGAAGCGGCGCCGTCGGCGCCAAGTCGAACGGCATGGTATCCAGCGACGGCGTGCGGTTCAGCTTGGGCCCGAGCGCCTCCAACAACAGTTGCGGATTCCGCTCGGCCAATTGCCTCGCAAAGGCGGTGCAGACGACATCCGGCAACAACGTGGCAAGCCCTTCTCCGATGCGAGCGACAATGGCGTTTTTCACAGTCTCCTCTTTCTTCTGCAATCCGAGTCAGGTCTCCCGCGTCACCGCTCAGGCCGACGCACCCTGCCCCGCTCGATGACGATCCACCATCTCCTGAACCAACCGCATCATGGTCGGCACGACGACGTCCGATCGGTAGTAGGTCTCGAAGGTCTGCCGGCCTCCTTCGCCGATCCGCTGCCTGAGCGCGTGATCGTCCGACGCGGCGACAATCAGGTCCGCCAACTCGTCGGGCGTGCGGCCCAACAAGGCATTGACTCCATGCTGAATCTCCGGCATCGCCAACCGGCTGTTCTCATGCATGACGACGCAGGTCCCCAACGCCCAGGCGAGCAAAATTCTGGTATTGCCGACAAGGAAGTCGGGGTTCACGTTCGTCAACACGAGAAACATCGCGGCGGAACGGAACTCTTCATGGATGTCATCCACCCAGCCACGAATTTTCACTCGGGCATCCCCGAGGGACGCTGCCGCGGCAGGCGACAACGTGCCCTTCCCCAACAGGTGAATTTCCACAGGGCGATCTCTGAAACGTTCGAACAACCGCGGCAACAGCTCCCTCCCTAGATACGCCAACGCAAAGGTGTTGCCGGTCGCGCCCAAGTTGCCTACGCTGCCGATGATCTTCACCGGTCCGGGTTGATCCTGCACCGACACCGGCGGCGTGGACGCTTTGACCGGCGGCCACATGTTCTGGAGATAGATCGACCGCGCATGGCCGTGGGCGCGATAGAACTCCGCATCCAACACCGAATTGTTAGCCGTCACTTCACAGGCATGCATCATCCGGATGTTGAGCTGCTTACGCCGTTCGTTCCGCACCCACTCCCATCGCCACCAGAGACGATCACGCCAGGACGCGGTCGGGATGCCGAACAGCTCCGGATTCCTGAGCCGCGCCTGGGGCGGCAGATGGTCGGGGTTGCCGTAGTACACGAACTTCGGAACTCCTGCGATGTGATAACTGGCGGCCAAGGCTTCCCAGCTCCAAATACTCAGAATCGCCTCCGCGCCCGCCTCCCGGACCCGCCGCTCGACCGTCGGTCCGAGCCTCGACGCCGGGAAGAGCCGGCGCAGGCTCAAGGCAGCCGACACGCGAAGGATCCGCGCCACCAGGTTCTGCGCCTGGGCCGGCTCCGCGACATCGGCCACATACAGCGTGGGGCAGACCGTCACCTCAGGCAACTGCAACCGAGCCAGGGCCCGTTCTGTCTGTTCGGCTGCGCGACTGTTCCGTGGGTCACGCAGAATGACCTGCACGAAGACTCGATGTCCGAGCTGCTGCGCCTTTTCGACGACCTCCTGCCCCACCACTTCGATCGCCTCGCCTGCGGGATCGGGAGCGTTGGACAACAGGAGAAAAATCTTCATGGTGTTCGACGGACATGGCTCCAGGATCGACCACGCCCCCCCGGCATGTCCACCGGCATCCACCGTCGTCGTTCGTGCGCCTCCCGCATGGCCTGCATGACGACCTGCGCGCGCCACCCATCCTCGAACGAGGGCGCCGTCGGCGTGCCCGCACGAATGGCCGAGGCAAAGGTCTCGGCAAGCCGGCCGACCAACAACGTCCGTCCGTCGGACAGACCGTCGGTCGACGGAGCGGACACCGGCACTTCCCGCAGGACCCCGGTCGTCGGATCCGACTCATACAAACAGGTCCCGATTACGGCGTCGGCCTGATTCGGGTTCCCGACGACCAACGCGCCCCGTTCTCCGTAGACCGTCAGCCAATGGCCGCGCCCGCCGGGGGTGGCATTGGAAATCGTGATCGACGCGGGAATGTCGTCCTGCAACAGAAGAATGCCGTCCAACGTATCGGCTGCCGCCGGGCGAGCATCCGGCCCCATGACCGCAGGGCCGCCTCTCGTGCTGAGGTGCGCGGTGACGCTCTTGGCGGGCCCCATCAACCACTGCAGATAGTCCACAACATGGGAACCGAACGCGAACAGCACGCCACCGCCGACGGTGGGATCGAACTGCCACGACCAGGCCCTGTTTCCGGCAGCTCGGCCCCGCACCGTCCATTCGACCGTCACCCTGCGGACCCGCCCGATCGCCCCCGCTTCCAACAGTTCCTTCAGCCGAATCCGTTCCGGCGCCATCCGAAACTGGTAATCCACCATGCAGACCAGGTCGCTGTGCCTCGCCTTCTCCAGCATCGACGCCGCCTCGACCGGATCAACCCCGAATGGCTTCTCACAGAGGACATGTTTGCCGGCCTCCAAGGCCCGCAGGACCATCTCGCAGTGGAATCGCGGCGGCACCGCGATCACCACGGCCTCGATCTTCTTATCGTCGATCAAGGCCTGCCAAGACCCATAGGCGGTGGGAACGCCCTGGGCCTGCGCCACGCGAGCCGTTTTGTCCCGATCCTGTCCGGCGATCCCGGCCACGGTGACCGCGGACAGCCGGCGAAAGGCCGGCAGATGTACCTGAGCGCCGAAACCGGTCCCGACAATGCCGACAGTCACGGTCGTCATGCGAGGCGTGACACCCACCCCTACCAATCCAGGACGACGGGGTCCGGCAGCGGCATGATGAATTTCGACCGCAACCCCTTGCTGCGGAGCTTGCGGGGCAACCCCTCACCCAAATGCCACGCGAGGACCAAGGCGTACTCCGGCTGTTCGTCGAAGAGGCGTTGTTCGTCCACCACCGGCACGTGGGTGCCCGGCGTGAAGAGACCGACCTTCAGCGACGTGGCCTGCTCCGCGGTGTAATCCAAATAGTCCGGGCCGATGCCGCAATAGTTCATCACGGTGCTCGACCGTCCCGGCGAGCCGATCCCGACGATACGATGGCCGTTGGTCTTCAGGTCGGACAGGAGGCGCATGAGTTTCCACTTCGACTGCCTGACCCGCTGGGCGAAGGTCTCGTAGAGTGCAGCGCCGTACAGACCATAGGCCTCTTCCTGTTTCACCAAGTCGCACATGCGCTCGCTGGGCCTGCCGGCGGTCCCCTTCACGGCATACACGCGAATCGAGCCGCCGTGGTTGGGAATGCGTTCGACATCGACCACGCTGAACCCGAAACGGTTCATCATGTCCTGCATGGGCTTGATCGAATAGAACCGCAGGTGCTCGTGGTAAATCGTGTCGTATTGCAGCGTGTCGATCAGGTCGAGCAGGTAGTGGGATTCGGAAATGAAGGTGCCGTCGTCGGCGAGCAGTGCGTGGATGCCGCGCAGGCAGGGCCCCAGATTCGCCACGTGCGCGAACACGTTGGCCGCGGTGATGAGCGACGCGGGGCCTTCCGCCTGTCGAATGTCCCTCGCCACCTCCTCGCTGAAGAAGGCCTGTCTGGTCGGAATCCCTCTCGAATTGGCGATCTTCGCGATACCGGTCGGTTCGACCCCCAACACGCGCATGCCCCTCGTTTTGAACCCCTGCAAGATGGTACCGTCGTTCGACCCGATGTCCAGCACGAGACGGCCCGGCTTGAGCCGCAACGTTTCGATGACCTTCGCCGCCATGGCGTCGAAGTTGGTCTTCAACGCGCCGGTGATGCCGGTCATGTAGGGGTACCCTTCGTAGAACAACTCCGCCGGATCGACTGCATAGTCGATCTGCACCAACCCGCAGCGTTCACATCGAAACACATGGAGGGGGTAGAAGGCCTCTGGTTTGGCCAACTGCTCAGGCCGCAACAAGGAGTCGCAAGGCGGGTGATGGCCGAAGTCCATGACGGGAATGAGCGGCCGGTGGCTGCAATTTTGGCAATGGTCGAAATGGCCGCTGACCGTTGCGCCCGGTTCGTTGCCGTCCTGTCGCGCCACACCCGCTGCTCGCTCACTCGCCATCGGCATCTCCTTTCACTCCATTGCTTCTCAATCCACGCTCCTCGCCTGCGCGCGTTACTTAGAGGTCGGCCACAGGGTCGCCCACCTTCCGTTCGAACAGAACGGTGCAGCCTTGACCAAGACCGTGGCCACAACCACCCCCGTAAGCAGCAGCTTCGCCGTGAACGGCACGCCCACCCAGTACGTCAGGAGGTAGACGCCGAGGACGATTCCCAGCCCCCAGAGCAGCCCCGGCTCCAACCCATAGGGACAGCCGAACCGGCGGGCCAGAAGGAACCGAATGCCGTGCAGCGCGAACGAGCCCGCCACAGCGGCGCCGGTCGCGCCGAGCACACCGAATTGCCACGTGGCCACGCAGACCATGACCATCGTCACCACACTCATGCCCACCGACGACCACGACAAGAGCACGTTCTGCCGTACCGTGAGCAGATACTGCGTATAGGGGATCGCCGCAGTATGCGCCAAGACGAGGAGAAACCAAATCGGCACCAACTCCGCAGCCCGATCGAACTTTCCGTGCGTCAGCAGATGGATCACTTCCGGCGCGAACAGCGTGACCACAATCCCGCCCGCCGTGACACAGAGGTACCACAGCGACACAACCTGTTCAACCTGTTGAGGCGACTCGGCCTTCGGTTGGGCGAAGAGCTCCAGAAACGTCGGGGTCATCGTGCGCGAATAGGCCTTGGTCATGGTCACGAACATCCCGCGATAACTTTGCGAATGGGCGTAAATCCCCAGGGTCGAGAGATCCAACCACCGTTGGATGACGAAGCGATCGAGACTGTTCGACAGCACGTCCATGATGGCGAAGGGAACCGCCGGTAATCCGGTCCGCATGATTTCTTTTCCCCAGCGCCTGCTTGGTCGGAAGGCCACGCGGCCCGCACCGTACCAGAGTCCATGCCCCATGGACATGAGCCCGGCGGCGATCGGGGCCAAGAACAGGGCCAGCACGCCGAGCTTCGCCACCACCAGGCCGATCACGGTCGTAAGCGCGCCGGCACTCCATTGGAGCGATTCATTCACCGCGTGGCTCACGGGCGCCCGCTCGATCACCATCAACGCGCTCAACGTCGGCCAAAAGGTGCCCGCCACCAACCCCAGCAGGGCCAGGCCGAAATAATGGTGATATTCGGGACGATAGTCGCGAATCACGCGGGGCAACAACAGCGGGGCCGCCAACCAGAACAGGGTCGCCCAACAGACCTTCATCCCCAGATTGGCCAGCAAGAGGTTGAAGAGCAATTCCTTGCGATCAGCCTCCGACGTAGCATGCCAGTGGCTCGATAACACCCAATTGTCGCCGGTGGTGGCCAGCGGCGTCACGAGCATGGCGAAGGCCGTGAGAATGGCGACCGTTCCCAGATCGGCGGGATCCAGGTAATACGTCGTGAGGGGAACCATGACGCCGACGCCCAGCAGGGTTTGGAGCAGAGTCGGCAGCAGAAACCACAGAAAGCTCGCCTCCACCCCCATGCGAGCCTTTGGCGAAGGGGCATCATGCAATACGCGGCTCATGGCGCGGCACGGTGAACGACCTCCAGGATGCGGGTGACGGATGCGTCCGGAGGCTCGGCGCTCGTGTCGACCACGACCTCGGCCGCCAACGGCTCTTCATAGGGGTCCGACACGCCGGTGAACTGCTGGATCTCTCCTCGGAGCGCCTTGGCATACATGCCCTTCACGTCCCGCCGGATACATTCGTCGACTCCGCAACGGACCCACACCTCGACGAACGAGCCGACTCCTCCGACCTTTTCGACCATCGCCCGCACCTCGTTTCTCGCAGACCGAAAGGGCGAAACGGCGGCGACGATACTGCACACTCCGTGCTTCGTCAAGACCTGGCAGACCCACCCGATACGCAGTACGTTCGTATCGCGATCGGCACGAGAAAACCCCAACCCCTTGGACAGATGGGTACGGACCACATCCCCGTCCATGACCTCCACATTGGTCAGGCCCTGCGCCAAAAGGCGTCGCGCCAACATGTTGGCCAGGGTCGTCTTCCCCGCGCAGGGCAAGCCGGTCAACCAGATGGTCAATGCTTTCATACGATCCTGCCGTACCCGCCGAGGCGCGTCACCTCGGAGCATGTACCTGCCGGGAAATCGAAAACCGTCCTTCCACCGGCAGGGGCCCGTCCCATTGCCACCGAAGCAGAGACGTCTCGAAGGTCACGCCATAGCGCGGAGCCACCAGCCCCTGTTCGACGGAGGCACGGATAGGCATGTCTTGTCCTCCGGCCTGCAGGTGCGGCCCGTCCAGCCGGAATCGCCCGCGTGGGGTCACGAGACTCCAGCCCTGTTCGATGGGCTCGAGACGGCAGTGGGGGGCGAAGACCAGGGTCCATTCCAGCCGATGCGAGTGCGAGGCGCCGGAGGACCCAGTCAGCCGATCGACCACCAGCCATGTCGCACGATCACGATCGTAACGGAGGTCCCGGCGGTGGATGACCGGAGCGGTCAGCCGTCCGTACCCGTCATGTTCGGCTACAACCGATTGGACAGCCGGTCCATCGTCCCACTGCAGGACTTGCACACGACTATCCGGATGGAGGCAAAAGAGTTTCCCGGGGATCACGCGATTCTGCTCCGCCTCATCCACCATGACCGTCGAGTGGTGCGCGGTGCGACGGAAGCGCTCGTAGGCCTGAGGGTCGGAAGTATAGAGAAAACAACCGGGATCCACAAGGATATCTTCCCCGCCGAGCTGCAGTTCCACAGAGAGCAGATCATTGTGTTTATGCGTCCCCACCCCGTTGGTGCCGGGAGCGTTGCAGTTGAACAGGACGTAGTCGTCGCGATCGCGAAGGATGTAGAAGCCGGCGGTCGCGAACGCCCGGCTCTGCGGCAACCGGTCCACGGATGCCTCTCCCTGGCGAGGCCGGTCTGCGCCGCCAAGCCAGAGGCTTTCGATCCACCAGGGACCGGCAGCCGCGATCCAGTCGGTTCGATCATAGAGCAGGCCTCCGGCGGCCAACAGATGGCGGTGGTCACGCACATCACCACAGCCGTACCCTGAGAGGATATGCAGGCGGCCGTTGTCCCCATCGCCGACTTGCGGGGCCAGGCCGTTCGGCTTCGTATAGACCCACACGAACTCGCACATCTTCTTCAGGCGTTCGTGAAAAGCAGGAGGCAACACGACCCCGTGGCGCCGACAGAGCAGGGCGGAGGACAGGAACATTTCCGCGACCAGCCGATGGTACGACAGGCTCGATTCGTAGTGGACGCCGTCGGGCAGGACCTGTCGGTCCATTTCGCGAACGAGTTCGCCGACGGCAAGCGTGCGCCACGGCCCGGCCTCGCCGACCTCCTTCAAGCAGAGGCCTAAGTAGAGCAGCCCCACGATATCGGCCAGGTAGTGATTCGTGGTGACACCGTCTTCGCGGACTTCCAGGTTGTCCGTGAGGAAGCGGCCGTGCGCAACGAGAGAGGCGACGATGTCCGCCAGGATCGCCTCGGTCAGTTCGGAGGAGGGTGCGAGGAGCGAGAGGGCCCACAACCAGTTCACGGCTCGAATCGCCACGTCCATCGGACAGGCCCAATTCACCCCATATCCGGCCGGGTTGGCCGCAATCCAATCGGCCATCTGCGCCACGCACTCGCGGGCGTAGCGCGACTCTCCGCTCAGCCACGCAGCCTGCGCCAGCAGGACAACCTGCTGTCCCCGCGACAACTCCCAGGGCACCTTGATGTCGACGCCATTCCCCCGCCCCTCGGCGATATCCATGAAAGGAGCCGTCGGATCCCAGCGAAAGCCGCTCTTGAAATCGCGATGCCAATCGATCCGATCTCCGAGGGCGACAGGGCCCGATCCCAGGAGATCGAACACATGACGACAGATCTGGTCGGCGGCTTCGAGGGTCGTGCGCAACTGATCCGGCGCTTGCTGTCGATACCGCTCGCGGATCGTCGGCCGGTCACCAGGTTGTACCGGCATACGCTGCGCCAGTTGCTGTCGGATGGCGGCGACAGCGGCCTCGAGCTCCTGCGCCGACGTGCCGAGCGCGGCGGCCAATCCGTCCTTCCCGACCGCGTACCGTTCTGGAGTCGCCTGCCGACGACGCCGTCTGGTCGACCACGGCCGGAGAGCCTTCCGGACCAGCATGAGTCCTGTGGCGCCCAGTCCCAGGTGGTGGAGCTTGGCGCGGAGGCGTTCTGTGCCGGTTAAGGGCCGGTCGCGGCTCATGGGAGGAAGGCGCATCGTCTAGGCAAGGTAGGTTCTCCACCAGAGCGCCAAGTTGAACAGGTACCAGCCACGGGGATCACGCTGATCGCGCAACACGCGCATGGCCTCGGCGCCATCGAGCAGGTCGGTCCGGCGGCAAAAGTCCGTCAACGTCTCCTGCATGAGGGAGCCGAGGCGGCCCTGCATCCACTCATGCACCGGCACCCCGAAACCCTGCTTCGGCCGATCGATGATGCGGTCCGGAATCACCCCGCGCACCGCCTGTTTCAAGAGGGTTTTCATGACCCCGCCCCTGGTCTTCACGGCTTCGGGAATGCTCATGGCCATTTGCACGAACTCATGGTCCAAGAACGGTACGCGCGCTTCCAGACCGGCTCCCATACTCATCTTGTCGACGCGCATCAGCAGCAATTCGGGAAGCCTGAAATTCAGATCTAAGTAACTCATCCACTGGAGCGGACTCTGTTCCCAGGCCTTGGCTTCAAACCGCTGACGAATCGGCCGGATCGCTTCCCAGGATGTGAGGTCGCGGAATCGTTTTCTGAGCGACGGGGACAACAGCCGTTGCTTCAGCGCCTCGGGAAAGGCTTCCGCCCCGCCCCAGAAAACCGGCTGGTTGAGCAGCCCTCGCCGCAGCCGCTCATAATGAAACGACTCGCCCTGGCCGATCCACCGCAGCAGGTGGAGGCCGCATCGTTTCGCGAAGAACGGCACGGGCCATCGATTCCAGGCCTCGAGTTGCAGCGCGGTTTTCCAAGCCGGATACCCCCAGAACAACTCATCCGCCCCTTCGCCCACTTGGCAGACGATCACCCCCCGCTCGCGAGCCAGCTGCGACACGTAATACACCGGGATGCAGACCGGGTCGGCGATCGGTTCATCCTGCAGCACGACCATTTGCGGGAGGAAGTTAATGAGGTCGTCCACGGACAGGAGCCGCTCATGGTGCTCCGCCCCGACATGGTTCGCCACCAAGCGAGCATGGGCCAATTCGTTGCGATAGCTGGCGTATTCCCGGTCATACCCGATCGTGAACGTACGGACCGGCCTGGCCTCTCCTTGGGAAAACAGCGCCGCGTTGGTGCTCGAATCGACTCCTCCGGACAGAAACACCCCGACCGGCACATCACTCACCTTGCGCAGCGCAACCGACTCCCGCAGCTTCTCCAAGACGCAGGCGGCGATGTCGCCATCCGAACGGCCGACCAGCGGTGCGGTGTGGTCCCACACATCCCAATACCGGCGCTCTTCTATTGTTCCGTCGGCCTGTACCCGCAGCCAGGTGCCGCCGGGAATCTTCTTGATGCCGTGAAACAGGGTCTGTGGAGCGGGGGCCGTCAGAAAAGACAGGTAGTGGAACAGCGATTCTTCGTGCAAAGCTTTCGGTTGGTCGGGATCTTCCAGCAGCGCCTTGATCTCCGACGCGAAGGTCAGCCGACCGTGGTGCAGGCTGTAGTAGAGGGGCTTCACACCGATCCGATCGCGGATCAGCCACAACTCCCGACGACGTCCATCCCACAGGGCGATGGCAAACATGCCGCGAAATTTATCAAGGCAGCCGATGCCCCAGGTTTCGAAGGCGTGGAGGATGACTTCGGTGTCGGAATGGTCGGTCCTCCACCGATGGCCGCCCAGCGTTTCCAGTTCTCGCCTGATCGCCGCATGGTTGTAGATTTCGCCGTTGAACGCGATCCATAGCCGCTCATCTTCGTTGGGCATGGGCTGCGCTGCCGACGACGCGAGGTCGATGATCGAGAGCCGCCGATGGCCCAGACCGATCCGCCCGCCGGCCTCGATCCAGAGCCCGGCCCCATCTGGCCCGCGGTGCACCATGCGGTCCCTCATCTTGACGAGGTAGGGTTCAGTGACGCGGAAGCTCCCTCCGTCAAACACCAACGTGCCGACTATGCCGCACATGGACCGGCACTCCGCAGGTTCATGACGGCAGTAGCCCCACATGGAGGAACGGCGGCGAGTCGACGGCAAGGGCGTGGTGAGCGGCGGAGTCCCAGCTCATGAAGCCCCGGTCTGCGACAGGATCATCTGCCGGTACCAGTCGTACGTCCGGCGCAGCCCTTCCTTCAGCGCGATGGTCGGCTTCCACCCCAAGGAGGCCATACGACCGGAGTCCATGAGTTTGCGCGGCATCCCGTCGGGCTTGCTGCGATCCCACTGGACGGGTCCTCGATAACCGACGACCTCTGCCACCAGCCTGGCCAACTCGGCGATGGCGATATCTTCACCGGCACCGACGTTCATGATCATGGGATCGGAATAGTGATCCATGAGAAACAGGCAGGCTTCCGCACAGTCGTCCACATGCAGGAACTCCCGCCGCGGCTTGCCGCTGCCCCAGAGGGTGGGCACCGTGCCCTGCTCCCGCGCCTCATGGAAGCGCCGCAGCAAGGCTGCCAGCACATGGGCCGTCTGTAGATCGAAGTTATCGTGGGGCCCGTACAGGTTGGTCGGCATCGCGGCAATGAAATCGCAACCGTACTGCCACCGATAGGCCTGGCACATCTTGATGCCCGCAATCTTGGCCACCGCGTACCATTCATTGGTCGGTTCGAGCGGACCGGTCAGGAGATACTCCTCCTTCATCGGTTGCGGCGCATCGCGCGGATAGATGCAGGACGACCCCAGCAGCAAGAGCTTCTTGACCGCATGGTTATAGGCCTGGTGAATCACATTGGTTTGAATCGCTAAGTTGTCGTAGATGAAATCGGCGGGAAAGGTGCTGTTCGCCAGGATGCCGCCGACTTTCGCCGCGGCCAGGAACACATAGTCCGGCTTGGCCTCCGCGAACCAGGCAGCGACTTGGCGATTGTCGCGCAAGTCCAGCTCTTGGCTGGTTCGCAACAGGACATTGTCGTATCCGCGAGCCCTGAGGGCCCTGACGATCGCGGAACCGACCATGCCTCGATGGCCGGCGACATAGATACGCGCCTGTTTCTCCATCACCTACGCTCCCCTCGAAGCAGTGCCTTGCAGCTTTACACGCTCCGCTTCCAAGTCGGCTTCGACCATCATGACCGCCAGATGTCGGAAATCGACCGTCGGTTTCCAGCCCAGCCGTTGCCGCGCCTTGGCCGCATCGCCGATCAACAGATCGACCTCCGTCGGCCGATAGTACCGCGGATCGATCTGGACGTGCTGTTGCCAGTCGAGCCCGAGATGACCGAAGGCGACATCCAGGAACTCACGCACCGTATGGGTCTCGCCCGTCGCCACCACATAGTCGTCCGGCTGCTCCTGCTGCAGCATCAGCCACATGGCTTCCACATAGTCGCCCGCATAGCCCCAGTCCCGCTTGGCTTCGAGGTTGCCGAGAAATAGGTCCCGTTGCAGCCCCAACTTGATGCGGGCCGCCGCCTTGGTGATCTTGCGCGTGACGAACGTTTCGCCACGGCGCGGCGACTCATGGTTGAACAGGATGCCGTTGCAGGCGAACAGCCCGTAGGCTTCACGGTAGTTCACGGTGATCCAGTGGGCATAGACCTTCGCCGCGCCATAGGGACTACGGGGATAGAAGGGGGTGGTTTCCCGTTGCGGCACCTCCAGCACCTTGCCGAACATCTCGCTCGAAGAGGCCTGGTAAAACTTGGGGCGCAGTCCTGATTCACGGATGGCTTCCAACAGCCGGACGGTCCCCAGGCCGGTGATCTCTCCGGTATATTCGGGGATGTCGAAACTGACCCGAACGTGACTTTGCGCCCCGAGATTGTAGATTTCATCCGGGCGAATCGTGCGCAAGACCTTATTCAAAGAACTCGCGTCGTTCAGATCGCCGTACAGCAAATGCAATTTGGCGTCGGTGATGTGCGGATCTTGATAGATGCCGTCGATGCGGGCGGTATTGAAGGAACTGGAGCGACGGATGATGCCATAGACATCATAGCCCTTCGCGAGGAGGAATTCGGCCAGGTACGACCCGTCTTGACCGGTGATCCCGGTTATCAGTGCCTTCACCCGCGCCCCACTGTGATCATGCTGCCGCTGTACGAGCCCATCTCGGCTTTCTCCGTCCGGCGCGACATGCGCGTCCGTCTTCTTTTGATCGATCTCGCCGGTCCTGTCAAGCCGTGGTCGTTCGCACTCCCGCATGGCCCGTGCCGGATGTGTCCGGGCGTCTGTTGCTCTCCGTGCGGATCTCCCCGTCCCTCCCGGCGACCAGGTCGTGCCACGTCGGATTGGTCAGGGTCACGCCGACGGCGGCCAGCAACCAAAAGACATGGGCTAGGCTGCCCATGAACATATAGTCGAAACAATTCCGCACACCGAATCCGAGCACCGCCAACCCAATCGCCACCGCCAACCAGGTCCGACGATCACTCGTCGCCGGGACCCAGGGTACCGGCAAAAGCCGACGGAGGAGGGCGACAAAGATCCAGAGCAGGCCCGCCAAGGCCGGAAGACCGCTTCCCAAAGCCACCATGAGAAACGTGCTGTGCATCGCCGGGATCACCCGCTCGCGTTCCGGGATGCCCGCCTGGTTTTCCAGCGAGTACTGCGGGAACTTCTTCACGAACGAATTATTTCCGTAGCCGATGCCGACCAACGGAGAGGCCGCCACCTCGCGCAGGCCGATCGACCAGACGGCGAGCCTGGTGCCCACGGTCGTGGAGTCGACGGTATCCTTCTGTAACCCCACCTGCGAGGCGACCACGAGTCCGGCACCGACCAAGACGATCGCGCCCAACACGCCCAACAGCAACCGGCGTCCCCCGACCATGAGCGCCGCCATGACTCCTTGAGCAGCATGGCCGAGCCATCCCCCCCGCGTATAGGAAAACAGCTGCGCCGCGCCGGTCAACACGAGCGCACCAGCTTGGACCGCTCTCCACCGCCCTCGCGCCGCCACGGCAACCAACCCGGCCACCACCGGAATCGTCATCACCATATAGGTGCTGAGCCAATTGTAATCCGACCCAAAGGCATGGGCCCGGATGAATCGATCACGCCAAGTGCCTCCCCGCGCCAGGAATTCAATGATGGCATAGGAGGACAATGCCGCCGCGCCTGCCACCAACGAAGACAGGACCTGTTGAGGAAGCTCCCTGCGTCGGCGACGGTGCAGGACGAGCAGGCTCCAGTAATAGACGAGGACCTGCGCTACGAACTTCTTCCATTCCGCAAAACTGTAGGCCGGATCCGTAGCGAACGGCACCGTGGCCAGGACCCACAACACGAACACTGCAATGGGGACATCGAGGGGCGTTCTGATCCAAGGGCTCGACCGCTCCGCCCAGCACATGCCCAGGCACAACACGAACAAGATGATAACGGCATGCTCCTGATACCGGAACAGGATGGGGAAAAAACTCGTGCAGGCGAGGGCGACCAGCACGGCGCTCTGAAATGCCCAAAACAGCGCCTGTCCCGGGAGGCTCACACCGACGGCGCGGGAAGGCCGGCCCTCGAAACCGGCTGATTGTGTGATAGGCGCATTCATGTGCAGGCAGAGACAACAGAGCGGTGCGGGAGCGCAGTATAGTGGAATTACGGGATGGCCACAAGAAGCGCCGGCTGCCCGAAGCCGAATTGCCTTAGTCTGGCACACCGGGGAAGTGGGTAGAGCAGAGTCGAACGAATCAGGCGGCAGCCGAGAGTGCCGTCAACAGTCGCTGCAACCCGTCACGCCAGGGCGGCATGGTGAATCCAAGATGGTGGAGTCGGTCCGACGAGAGAACCGAGTAGGCCGGCCGCTTTGCCGGACGAGGCATCTCCGCAGTGGTAATCGCTTCAACCGGAACCTGATATCCAGCCAACCTGACGATTTCGGACGCGAACTCATGCCACGTGCAGTGGCCTTCGTTCGTGACATGGAGAATGCCTTGATCCGGCTGCGCTGCAAGCTGGGCGACCATAGCTGCCAGGTCCTCGGTAAAGGTCGGGCAACCCCGCTGATCAGCCACGACCTTCAAAAGCGGCCGCTCGGCCGCCAACTGCAGCATGGTCTTGACGAAATTCTTGCCCTTCTGCCCACAGAGCCAGGCGGTCCGAACGATCAGGGTGTTCTCGCAACAGGCCAGCGCCCGCAGCTCGCCGGCGCGCTTCGATTCACCGTACACGTTGATGGGATTGGTCGGATCGGTTTCGACGTAGGGTCGCGCGCCTCGTCCGTCGAACACATAGTCCGTGGAGATGCAGATCAACCGAGCGCCGGCCTTGGCCGCCGCCTTCGCCACCCGTTCGGTCCCGTCGGCATTGACGGCCATGGCCAAGTCACGATTCCGCTCGGCTCCGTCGACATCCGTATAGGCGCCGCCGTGGATCACCACCTCCGGCGCCGCGTCCACGATCGCACGGACACAGTCGGCTGCCGTCAGATCGAAGGTCGGGAGATCCAGCGCCGTCACCTCATGCCCCTGGAACGACCGCACCAAATCGGTGCCCAATTGTCCCTGCGCCCCGGTAATTACGACCCGCACGAGGTTCCCTTCTGCAACCGCGCCGCATACTGTTGTCGGTAGTACTCCTTGAACTCCCCCGATTTGATGGTTCGCCACCAGCTCTCGTGGGTACGGTACCACTCGACCGTTTGCTTCAACCCCGTCTCGAAGGCAACCTTCGGCGCCCAGCCCAGGGCGCGCAGTCGGCTACAGTCGATGGAATAGCGCCGGTCATGACCCGGGCGGTCCTGCACGAACCGAATGAGCGACCGCGACTTGCCCAGGGCCGCCACGATCTGCTCCGCCACGGTGATATTTTCTCGCTCGTTGCCGCCGCCGATGTTGTAGACGGCGCCGGGTTCGCCACGTTCGAACACATGCTCGATGCCGGCGGCATGATCGTACACGGACAACCAATCCCGGCAATGTTTCCCGTCTCCATAGAGCGGGAGCGGTTCGTTCTCGATCGCATTCGTCACGAACAACGGGATGAATTTTTCCGGATACTGGTTCGGGCCATAGGTATTGCTCCCCCGAGTGACGACGACGGGGAACCGGTAGGTCGTCCAGTAGCTCAAGACCAGCAGGTCTCCGCCCGCTTTGCTGGCGGAGTAGGGACTCCTCGGCTCGAGTCGGTCCTGTTCCGTGGAGCTGCCCCGCTCGACGCTGCCGTACACTTCATCGGTACTGACTTGGAGAAACCGCCGCACGCCGGCCTGGCGCGCCTCCTCCAGCAACACGCCGGTCCCGACCACATCGGTGCGGGCGAAGGCGCCGGGATCGAGGATCGAGCGGTCGACATGGGTTTCCGCAGCGCAGTTGATGATGCCCTCGATACGGTGATCTCGCAGCACCGCGCGCACCGTCGGCTGGTCGGCGATATCGGCCTGCACGAAGGTATACCGAGGATTGCCGGCGAGGTCCGCCAGATTCGCCAGATTACCGGAATATTTGAGGGCGTCGAGGTTCACCACCGAATGCTGTCCGCCCTCCACCAGTCGACGAACCAGGTGAGAGCCGATGAAGCCTGCGCCGCCCGTCACGAGTATTCGCATTTACCGCTCCATCCTATTCGCACCGGTTTTGGCGACCAACTGATTGGCCGCGAACAATGACTCGATCGTACCCGCATCCGTCCACCAGCCCTCCAGCAAGTCCCAGGTCAATTCACCCGACGCGATGTAGGCGTTGTTGACGTCCGTAATTTCCAACTCTCCGCGATTGGAGGGCCGTAGATTACGCGTGATCTCGAACACGCGCGCGTCGTAGAAATAAATTCCCGTAACCGCGTAGGACGACTTGGGTTGGGACGGCTTTTCTTCGATGCCCACCACCCGATCGCCCTCCAGCTGAGGGACGCCGAAGCGTTGCGGGTCCTTGACCTCCTTCAGAAGAATCTTGGCGCCTGTTTTTTGGGCACGGAAGGCGTCAGCCGCCTTCACGATATTGCCTTCGATCAGGTTGTCGCCCAGAACGACGCAGACCGGTCCTTGATCGGCGAAATGCTCGGCCAACCGTAAGGCATCGGCGATGCCGCCTTCTCCCTGTTGGTAGGTGTAGCTGAGATGTTTCAAGCCGAACTCGCGGCCGTTCCCCAACAGCTTCAGAAAGTCTCCTGCGCTGTTGCCGCCCGTGACCAGCATGACCTCCATGATCCCGGCGTTCACCAGGGTCTGGATGGGGTAATAGATCATGGGCTTGTCGTAGACCGGAAGGAGATGTTTGTTTGTGACTTTGGTGAGCGGCATCAAGCGAGACCCGAGCCCACCGGCCAACACGACTCCCTTCATCCATCACCCCCTAGGCAACATGAACAGGCACGCTCTGACCATTGCGACGACTTTATACCATGGACCTACTCGACCTTCATCATGCCCACGACATGTTCGGCAAAGGGCAGCGAAGACGTGAAGGCGGGCGACACAGCGTTGAGAACATGGGTCGACCGAGAACCCGGTTCGATCACGAAATCGCTCAGGAGATCCGCCGTTCTCGTATCGATCAATTGCGCGCGGATCCCCGGTTCCTTCCCCGGCAGCAGATCCGACTTCTCGAATCCGATGCCCAGATCCTCCGCCTCGCGGAAGAATCCCGTTCGCGTAAGCTTGACCATCTCGGTCCAGGCGATGGAACGGAAATGGTCCCGATTCCGGCCGAAGAGCCTGATGAGATAGGTCAGCATCGTCAGACCATCGCCGAGGGTGGCTCCGCTGAGTCCCCGATATTGCTCGCGCCCCAACAGGGGCAAGGCCGAAGGTCCGATGGTGACCTCCCCCTCGGGCCGGCGCGTAAAGTGCACGCCCAGGAACGGATTGCGGAGGTCCGGGACCGGATAGATATTCCCCCTCACCTGCAGTTTGGACTCGGGACGCAAGCGGTAGAACTGGCCGCGAAACGGCAAGATCTTGTAATGCAGGCCGACCCCATAGGCATGGGCGATCCGATCGGCAAAGAGTCCGCCGCAGTTGACGAAATGTCCGTAGGCGAAGTCCCCCTGCGTCGTCCTCACCGCCGCTTCGCCCTCGCGCGCCAACCAGGCGGTGCCCAACCGGAACTGCACCCCTTCACGCTCCGCATCGGCGACCATCGCCGCCATGACCCGCTGGGGGTTCACCACCGCCGTATCTTTCACATACAAGGCCTGCTGCACCGTCTTGGCACAAGGCTCCACCTCGCGGAGCGCCGCTTGATCCAGCAGACTCACCCGCACGCCGTTGGCCTCGGAGCGTGTATACAATTCGCGCAAGGCCGGGAGCTCCGCCTCGCGTCTGGCAACAATTACCTTGCCATAGTCGTTGAGCGGAATGGCTTTCTCGTGACAATACGCGCGCAACCGCCGGTTGCCCTCGACGCACAATTTGGCCTTGAGCGTGCCCGCCTTGTAGTAGACCCCGGCATGGAGGACTCCGCTGTTGCGGCCGCTGGCATGGAATCCGGCCACGGGCTCCTTCTCCAGCACCACGACCTTCGCCCCATGGCGGCGCCGAAGCTCCCTGGCAATCGCCACGCCGATGACGCCGGCCCCCGCAATCAAAAAATCACATGTTTCTGTTGATCCCATGGCGCGACTCTCTGAAGTGGACGACCCTGACGATGGGTCAAATGACAACACAGGGGTGACACCCTGTCAAGAAACTCCCAGATCAGGGAAGCGTTGCGGCTCCCGCAACCACACGTTCATAGACGGCGACGGTCTCTGCCGCGGTGCGGTCCCAGGAAAATTCACGGGCCCTCATCAAGCCGCGACCGCGCAATTCCTCTTGCAAGGACGGAGACTCCAGCACACGAGTCAGTTCGACGGCCAACCGCCCACTGTTGCGCGGATCGACCAGCAATGCCGCATCACCCGCCACGTCCGGCAAGGAGGAAGTGTTCGAACAGATCACCGGACAGCCGCACCCCATCGCTTCCAGCACGGGGAGGCCGAATCCCTCGTACAGGGAAGGAAACACGAATACCGTGGCGCCTTGATAGGTCGACACTAACTCCTCATCCGAGAGGACGCCGACCAATCTGGTCTGCGCGCCCAACCCCAGCCGCTCGATCGCTGCGCGAATGTCCTCGCGCCTGCATACATCCCCGGCCAACAGCAGATCGAATCGGTTACGAAGGAAGTCTGGAAGCTTCGCATAGGCCTCAACCAAACTACCGACATTCTTGGTCGGATCGGAGCCGGCCACGCAAAACACATAGGGTTTGCCAACAGCCCTCTGCGCCGCCGGTCGAAACCGATTGCCATCGAGCCCAAGCGGCGTCACCGTCACCTGGTCGGCTCTCAAGGGCACATGCGCCAAGAGATCGCGGCGGGAATGTTCGGAAATGGTGAGCACATGATCGATCTTGCTCCAGCGGTCGCCCACCAGCCATTGCTCGATGGCGCTGTTCAGATTTCCGCGGGTCCGGAGTTGAGGAAAGAGCACCGGCTTCACGTCGTGAATCGTGGTCACCAACTTGCCGCGCTTCCATGCCACGCAAGAATCGTACGGCAGGTGCAACAGATCATACGGCCCCAGCAACAGCGGCGCCACCTGCTCCCAGACTCGTCGGCGAAACAGAGGAATCCGCACCACGCGGTAGCGCATGTTCGGGCGAGGCTGAAACGGATGCTCGGCCTGCGGCAGCAAAATCTCATAGTGGTGCTTGTGATCGACCCGCCCCAGCGCCTCGATCAATTCTCGGGCATATCGGCCGATGCCCACGTTGAAGTTCTTGAGGTGCCAGGCGGCGATGACGATGTTCACGACGACAGGCCGACCGACGACAACGAAGAGGTTATGAAGGGTGTTGGGGCAGCCACGGGTCGAGCGATGGAACCATAGGCCCTGCGGCAAGTCAAGGCGAAGATCCTGGCCGACGCCGATTGACTGAGACGATGGCCTGTGTTACCGATGGAGCCGAAGGACATCATTCACCGTGGTACGAGTCAGCGTCGTCATTCCCGCCTACAACGGCACCACCCGCTATCTGGAACAGGCCATTCTTTCCGTGCTCGCGCAGACCTGCGCCGACCGCGAGCTCATCGTAGTGGACGATGCCTCGACCGACGACACGGGTGCGCTGGTACAGACCATGCCTCGCGTACGTTACGTCCGTCGGAGCCAAAACGGCGGCCAGGCCGCGGCCCGCAACACCGGGGCCCATCTCGCCCAGGGCCCATACCTCGCCTTTCTCGACCAGGACGATCTGTGGGAGCCTACGTTTCTGGAAGAGACGCTGGCCATTTTGGAGCCGGCCGAGCAGGCAGTCGTCGTGCATTGTGATGGGTATCAGGTGGACGAGCACAATCGCGTGCTCGAATACGATGCCGCCATGAAACACCCTCGGAGCATTACTCAGTTGCTGCGAGGCGGCCACGATGTCGCCACATCGGGCTCCCTGTTCCGCAAACAGGCATTCGATGCGGTCGGCGGGTATGACGCGCAGCTGTCGATTTGGGAAGACATTGACCTGGCGATTCGCCTCTATGGCCCCGGCCGCTTCATTCACTTGGCCAAGCCTCTGTACCGTCATCGGCTCTACGGCCACAATGCTTCGCGCGATATCCCCTCCTTGCGGGCCTTGGAAGGTCGTCGACGGTTTCTGGAAAAACATGCTCCTGCCTGCCGAGCCGGAACCCCCGAAGCCGACGCCTTGGCTCAAGACTGGGCCGTCTACTATGCCGACCTGGGGAAACATCACTTGCGGGCCCGCGCGCGGCAACAGGCCCGCGAAGCCTTTCGCCATTCGCTCCGCCATCGGCCGCTCAACTTCAAGACCTGGTCGCGATTGGTCCGCTCGTTCTTTGCTTAGTCGCGTCGCGCAGGCGGGTCCTTCCTCGCATACGCCTTCAATTCGGTTCCGTACCCGAGGTGGCCGATCACGAAGCAGAACGGCCGAACCAGCACCTTCTCCAGCAGACGGCGACAGGGAACGGGGCGGCCGAGGCGCTGCTCCCACAGTCGATCCAGACTCGCCATGAAGTAGAGAGACCCGAGTCCCGTCGTGATGGACTCGACGCGAAACCCGGCCGTCTCCAACGCCCGCGTCAAGCTGGCCTCCTCGTAGTGAAACAGATGCCGCGGCAATTCCCATGGAAACCACCAACGCCCGAACCACCGCGCCTCCAGGCTGCCGGCATTGGGACAAAGGATCACCACGCGCCCGCCCCAGTCAAGAATGCGCCAGACTTCCTTCAGCAACGGCAGCGGGCCATGGAGATGCTCCAGCACATGGCTGAATAGGACCGTATCGAAGCTGCGGTCCGCGTACGCCATCGAGAGCAAATCCCCCTGACGGACTCGATCCCCGAAGCGGGAGCGCGCCTGCGCCACGGCCACGGCACTAGCGTCCACTCCCGACACCTCCCAGCCCTGCTCCTGCAAGGTCACGAGATTGCTGCCGGATCCGCACCCCACATCCAAGGCCCGGCCTCGGCCGACCCAGGGCAAGAGCCCGCGCCCACGCCAGCGGCGCCACAGATATTCCGGCCAGAGCAGCAGTCGACGCAGCCATTGCCATCCGCGCGCGCGGTCGGTGATCGGATACCCGTAAAAGTCCTGCGCAATCCATCGACGCACCTGAGCCGACCATCGCTTGGCGGCTCGTTTCAGATCGCCCGCTTGGCGAGGAGGCGCAGCGGGGTAATAGGTGGAGGGATAGTATCCGCCGATTTCTTCGCGGGTGGGACGGGGGTTCAGAAACAGAAGACCACAGATTCGGCAGCGCACCACGGTGAAGAGGTCGTCCGTGATCCGATGGGCCAGGTCATACTGCTCCAACACAACCTGGTGAGAGGCGCTTCCGCACAGTTCGCAAGTGACGGTTTCCATGGGCGGTCAGGGCTTCCACGTGCGCAGCCAGCGCGTATAACAGCGCACGCGCCCCGGCGCCTTGCGGATCGCCTCCCGGTAATGGGCCCGGGCCTCCTGCGGCCGTCCGATCCGTTCGGCTGCCGCGCCACGCAACAAATAATAATTGGCCCACTCTCGGTCCAAGGCCGACCGCTGCTCCGCCGTCAGCGGCGAGAATCCTTCGAGGCGGCGCAAGAACCGTTCTCGGCTCGTCAGCACCCGCTCCCGATGCGTCTGTTCATCGAAGGCCATGTCGCGGTACCCGTGGCCACGCTGCAGTTTCTTCACCAAGACCCGGTCGATGCATTCGAATGTCGTGACGCGAAAGAGCCGAATGGTCAAATCGGAATCCTCCGAGCCGTAGAGTTCAGGGTCCAGTCTCCCGACCTGGTCCAGAACCGATTTTCTGATGAGCAAGGTGGAGGGCAAGGCCACATGGCCGCCGGCGAAGGCCTGCACCATCGGCTCGCGGCTCGCGCGGGCCGAGACCCGTTCCTCCAACGTCCCGTCCTCGAACCGCACCTCAAAATCCGTATGGACCAACCCGACCTCCGGCCGTCGTCGCATGATCGCCAACTGTGCACCCAACTTGCCCGGCAACCATTCGTCGTCGCAATCCAGCAGTGCGATGAATTGCCCCGTCGCCGCCTCGATGCCGTAATTACGCGAGCGCGCCGGTCCGCCGTGATCGCGTTGAAACCAGCGAATGGCGTGGCTGCGCTCCAGCCCTCGCAACACCTCCTGGGTACCATCCGTCGAGCCATCGTCGACCACCAGAATCTCGATGGCGTCATCCCCTTGCGCCCGGACGCTGGCCACCGCCTTCGCGACGAAGGACGCCCCGTTGAACACCGGGATCACCACGCTCACCAATGCTTGGGCTTCACTCATGCGCGCACGTTCGGCCCCGCGTCTTCCAAGAGGCGGCAGGCCGCCGCATAGACTTCATCGACAGTAATCTGCTGCATGCAGCTGTCGTCGCCCCGCAGGCAGGTCGGGTGATAACAAGCCCGGCAATCCAAGCCTTTGTACAGGATCTGCGACGGTCCCCCTCGCGGCCCCCACCGCTGAGGATAGGTCGGTCCGAACAACGCCACCACCGGCGTCCCGATCGCGGCGGCGATATGCATGGCCCCGCCGTCATTTCCTACGAACAAGGCGCAGCGTTTCATCAGCGCCGCGAACTGCAGCAGCGAAAACCGCCCGGCCACCACCTTCGGCGCGCAATGGGCCTCGCGAGCAACCTGCTCGGCTACTTCACGTTCACGCTGGTCGCCGCCCAGCAAGATGCGGCAGGAAAATCGCTCGGCGAGGCGATCGGCCAGGCGCGCAAACCGGTCATGCGGCCACACCTTCAATGAGTAGCGGGCACCGGGCTGAAGCAGGATCAGCAACGGGCCATCCGACGACGGCGCCAGGCCCTGCTCCGTGAGCCATGCGCCGACGACGGCCTCCTCCGCCGGCGTGACATGGACCGCGGGCGTCGTCGGTTTCGGATCCACCCCGAGGGCGCGGAGGGCACAGAGATCATACTCCACCCGATGGCGATCAGCCGGTCGAGGTTTGGCCACATGGCTGTACAACAATCCCCGCCAGCGATGTTCGGCATTGAATCCCACCCGCAGCTGCGCGCCGCTCGCCAGACTCACAAATGCCGACCGATCCCCGTCCGTCAGGTCGACGATACAGTCAAACCCGCGCCGCCGCAGTTTCTGCACGAACGCGAGCTGCGCTCCCCACGTCCCCTTCTCCAGACACAGGACCTCGTTCACGTCGGGGTTGTGCACCAGCACGCCTTCGGTCCCACGATTGACCAACATGGTGATCTTCGCCGAGGGATAGGCCTCCCGCAACGCGCGCAACACGGGCGTCGCCAGCAACACGTCGCCGATGTGCCGGAGCTTGATGACCAGAATGTTCCGAACGTCCCTCGTGCCGCCCGGCGAAGGGGTATCGGAGCCGCGACCGATCCGTATGGGCCAGAAGTTACGCACAGAGGTCATGATACAGGGCGCTCGTCTGCTGAGCCGCCCGCTCCCACGTGAATTGCCGTGCCCGCTCGAAACCCCGTTGCCGCAAGTGCGCCTGCAATTCTCGATCACCCAACACCTTCACGATGGTCTGCCCTAAGGCCTCCGCATCGTCGTGATGCACCAGGCAGGCTGCGTCACCGGCCACCTCGGGCAACGCAGACGTGGACGACGTGATCGTGGGCGCCCCACAGGCCATGGCCTCCAGCACCGGCATGCCGAACCCTTCGTATCGCGACGGAAACACGAAGAGGTCGGTAAAGGAATAGAGTCGTCGCAGGTCGTCACGGTCGAGCCGACCGGGGCAACGCACCACCGACTCCAACCCCAGTTCCTGAGCCGTCGCACGATAACTGCCCTGCGGATGTTCCGCATCTCCCACCAGCACGACCGCACGCCCCTGCAAGTGAGACTGCACCCGAGCCACGGCCTCGAGAAACACCCGATGGTTTTTCCTTGGGTCGGCGCCTCCGACGAACAGGATGAACCCGGCCGCGGGAAGCGCCCAGCGTGCCCGCAAGACCGCCATGCCCGGCTCATCGCGCAAGGGACGAAACTCTTCCGACACTCCGTTGTGAATCACGACGATGCGGTCGCGCGGGACCCCATACAGGGCCTCGATCTCCTTGGCTGAAAACTCCGACACGGTCACCACCTTCCGCGCCCGAGCCGCCGTCGCCTTGGCCCGCCGCGAGGACCCGGCCTGCCCCAGCAGTTTGCGCGAATACTCCGGATAACGCACCAACCACAAATCATGGATCGTGACGATGCCGCCGAACCGGCCCCGGGTCGACATTTTAAAGTTCGGCCCATGAAAGAGATCCAGTCGATCCCAGGCCCCGCGCCAAGCCATCGCCCACTTCGGCACCTCCAGCCAGCGGAGTCGTCCATGCGGCGGCCAACCAGGCACCTCCCCGTCCCGCAAAGACCCGGGCCGCACGTACCCGACATAGTCCGTCTCTTCCTCCACCTCCAGCAGAGCACGCAGCAGGTGATGGGTGTGCCAACCGACTCCGCCCTTATCGCCGACCACCGAGGCCGCGTCGATCCCGATACGCATCAGGCCCAGCCCGCCTCCCCGATCACGACTCTCCCTTGACCGATGTGCGCGGTTTCACGTTCAACCGTTCCCAGGCCTTGGCATATTTCACAAACGTGTGCAGGCCGGCGAACATGGCCACGACCAGCCCATGCACACCATCCCGATAGCCGCCGCGGAGCCACAGGGTCTTGAGCATGGTCCCCAGATGATGCGTGGCGATGACCCATCCACCGATGGACTGGGTGCGTTTGAGCTTCTCCTCCGCCCCCAACGTGGTGTACCGCATCATCTTCCTGACATGGAAGAGAATGGTGGGCATGCTGTAGTGGTCGAAGGGTTCTCGGAGCCGCGCGCGACGTCCGGTGAGCTGGAGGTTTTCGTGGAGCTTCACATCATCGTATCGACCGGCACTTTTGCGAAACAGCCGCAGTTGATAATCCGGGTACAGTCCGCCGCCTTGGATCCATTTGCCGTAAAAGAAATTGCGGCGGGGGATCTCGTAGCCGCCGATTTCGACCGGCGGTCCGTCGGCCAAAAGCGACTCGATCTCCTGTCGTAATGCCGCCGGCACCCGTTCATCGGCATCCACGATCAAGATCCAGTCCGCGCCCGCCTGGTCGATCCCGAAGTTTTTCTGCGGGCCATAGCCGGGCCAAGGCCGCACGAACACGCGCGACCTGTACGTGTTCGCCAGTTCGACGGTGCGATCCCGGCTTTCGGCATCGACGACGATCAGTTCATCCGCCCACCGCAGCGACTCCAGGCAGTCGGCAATGTTCGTTTCCTCATCCTTCGTGATCACCACGGCCGCGATCGTCGCCGTCCGGCCGCCCGTCTGTCCCTCGTTCACCTCCGGCCTCACGGTCGCCCCGGCTCCGCGACCAACGACCGACTTCGCGCCGCCGTCTGCTGAAGTTCCCAGAATCGCGCGTACTTGATGAATGTGTAGTAGGCATAGAGCCCCGACAGGATCAGCCCCGGCACGCCGTCAAGGCACCCCTTGCGGCCCACGTACATCTTGAAAAAGGTGAAGCAGGGATGCGAGAGCAGCTGGTGCCAGGCAAACGCGCGTCCCTGCTCGACCATGCGACGCGCCATCAGGTCGCAGTAGCGTTCCTGCTTGAGCAGAAAGTGATCGATATTGCGAAAGGGAAATTGCAGCGCGGCCTGGGTCAGGTATCCGATGCGTCCGTCCAGATCGAAGCTCTCATGGACCAGCTCGTCCCGATAGCGCAGGCGGCTCTTCCGAAACAGCTGCGGCTGGCGATAGTCGGGATACCAGCCGCAATGTTTGATCCAGCGCCCGAGAAAATAATTCTTGCGCGGCACGAAATAGGCCTCGGCCTCCGGCCCGGCATCGAGAACCCGTCGTATTTCATCCCGCAACTCCGGTGTCGTCCGCTCGTCCGTATCGAGGCTGAACACCCATTCATGCGCCGCATGGGCGATGGCCTCGTTCCGGAGACGGCCGAACCCATGGAAGTCCTGCTGGAAGACCTTGTCGGTGAACTCGGCGCTGATGCGCGCCGTCGCATCCGTGCTGTGGGAATCGACCACGATGATTTCATCCGCCCAGGTGAGGGTCTCCAAGCAGGCCCGCATATTGGGTTCATCGTTGTAAGCGATGACGACGGCGGATACCGGCTGATGGCTCACGACGGATTATCCTCTTTCAAAATCGGAATGCCCGGTCTTCAACAGGGCTGCGGGCCTCGTAACAGGTCCCCCTTCCCCCTGTCAAGCGCGCGTCTTCCGTGCCGCTCGTAGGGTTCGAAATTCGTCGTGCCGACCGGCCTCTTCCCTGAGGACAGTCCACCAGTTTCGACGACCGCGAAAGCCGCGCGCAAGACAGTAACGCGACAGGAATCGCGACGCCTCGGAGGGCGTGAGGCTGGAGGGTGCGACCATGCGACGCCCCAACTTGACCACATCGGCGATGGCCCTGCTGCGAGGCACCGGCCCGACCGAGCGCAGCCCGTCCAGGTCGATGAGCAGCGGGCAGCCGTCCGGCGTGACCAGGAGATTGGAGGGTTTGAGATCGCGATGGGTGAAACCCCGTTCATGCAGCAACCCGATCAGGCCTCCCAGCCGCTCGGCCATCTCCAGACGGTTGCCCTGCCAGGATCGCAAGTCGACGGCATCGGCCAGATAGGCCATCAGCAGATAACTCGGCGCGCCGATCACGCCCTCCCGCGTCCCCCAGGCCAGGACCGGAACCGTCGCCACGCCGGCCTGCTCCAGCGCCGTCGCAGCCCATCCGGCCCGCGCGGCGCGCGTTCCGCGCCATCTGGTTTTCCACCGTTCAAGGCCGCCGTACCCACTCCAGCGCTTCATGACATAGCCCCCCACCAGCGCAACGACGCAGCGCCCCTCGTTTTTGAAGATTCGTGGGCTGTGAGCCAGGTGCGTCTCCGGATCACACAGAAGATGGGCCAGCGCAGGATCGTCAACCGAGGCTCGCACCACCCACGCAAGGGAGGAATGGGAGCGTCGCTCAAAACCAGGAGGGGCAGGTGATGAACCGAATGGTGTCACTGCCATCACACGAGACACAGGCCCTGAGCGACGGATCGGCGAGCCGCGATCTCCCCATAGACCTGAGCGACTTCCGCCGCATGCCGCCGCATGGAAAGCATGGCGGCCAGGCCTTCCGCCTCGCGCGACATCCGCCGCCGGACCGACTCATCCCGCAGGGTCCGGAGAGCTTCCGCCAGCAGGTCGCCCGCCTCCGGCCTCGGCAAGACGAACCCCTGTTCGCCCGGCGTAATGCATTCCGACGATCCATCGAAGACCGTGGTGATGCAAGGCACTCCCAACGAGAGGGCCTCCAGGACGGTGCGGGAACAGGGATCATTGTACGTCGGCAGGACACAGGCGTCCGCGGCCCAATACAGCTCAGCCACATCCGACTGTTCCCCGAGCATCCGAACCCGTGAGGCCACCCCGAGACGCTCGGCCCGCCGCTCGTAGGGAGTGGGCGCGTCTCGTCCCACCACCAGCAGATACCAATCGACGCATCGCCGGTCGGCCAGGACCTCGATTGCACGCGCCAACCCCTTGCGCCTGAAATTATGGCCGACGAAGATAGCCACCGGCCTGTCGAGAGGAATGTTCCATTCCGCGCGCCGACGCCGACGCACTGTCGCTCGATTCACTCCCAAGGGCGGACTGATCTGAACGGCGTTGAAGATCCGCTTGGTGGCGACGCGGGCGCTCCCGTATTCCTGTTCCACCTGACAGCCGACATAGTGGCTGGGCACGACGACCATCGGAGCCTTGGGCCCGGTCAGGAGCTGCTGTTCAAGCTGCACCAGGAGACGCTCCTTGCCGTCAAAGAACAGGCCGACCCGGCGCAGCGCCTTCGACAAGAATGTCGTTCTGGCCGCGATGGTCCGAATCTGGCCGGTCTTCACCAGACCGCCGCGCGGCTGGTAGAGGTCACAGGACAGGCAGGGCCGAATGGCATGGACGACATCCCATGGCCGCTCCGCCACAAATCGTTGGGCACGGATGACGAAGTGCCGATACTGCAGTTCATCCGTCCACCCCTCCTGTCCCAGTTCATGGACCTGCACCGCAGTCGGCGCATCGACCGCCGATTGCGTGACGACATGCGTCTCCACTCCCAACGCCGTCAACTCGATCAAGAAATCATAGGCAGAGCGCTCCATGCCGCCGCGGGCAGGGTCCAATCGTTCGATGAGAAAGGCAACCCTCATGACCGGCCCAGCCTGTCGTCGTTACAACCGTGACCCGAACTCCCGCCAGGACCAGAGACGATTGGCGTCCAGCGTCTGATTGGACACCTCGTACAGCGCCATCAAGTCTCGGGCATGGGCCGCAGTCAGTCGTTCGGCACCGTCCGCCAAAGGATCGAAGTTCAGGCCGGCTGCCTGGAAGGTTTCAGTCAAGAAGGAATACAGCAGGAGCCCGTCACGACCGGCCAGTCCCACCAGATTGTCGTAGACACTCGTCAGATACGCGATATGGTCGGGTAGACAGTCCCGCACGAGGGTGCAGGTCAGGTCGGTTCCTGCGAAGGCAACCGTAGCCGGCATGAGTCCGTTCAAAGCCAGCAGGGTCGGCGCGATGTCCACTTGGCTTGCCACCGTCGAGACGGTGCGGGGTCGATAGGTCTCGGGCGTCCGTAACGACTCGTCCATCCAGACAAAGAGGGAGGAGGCGAAGTGCCCGGCCTTCCGGTCGAGTTCCGTGCGACCGACCTGTTCGTGCCGTCCATGGTCACCCAGGATGACCACCACCGTGTTGCGCAGCAACCCTTCCCGCTGGAGTCGCGTAAACATCCGTCCCAGCTCTGTGTCCGCATAATGCAGTGCCGCGACATATTGATCGTCCACCTTCGCCTGCAGCGCGCGGACTTCGGGATCGTGCGTCGGCGCCGCGAAGGGATGGTGGGTCGACAGGGTCAGCGTGGCCAGCAGGAACGGCCGATCTCCGGCCTGACGCTCCTTGATCCGCTCATAACAGAAATCGAACAGTGCCCCGTCGACGATCCCCAACCCGGCCCGTTCGGCGGTCGGCGGAAAATCGCTCTCATCGAACAGCTGTTGCAACCCGTTGCGGGACAGAAAGGTTTGCAGCCGATTGAGGTCGCGATGTTGGCCGATCACCATCTCCGTCGCATAGCCGCCGCGCTGCAGGAGGGAGGGCAAGCAGAGATAGTCATGCGCATACCGCGTCTTCATGGCTGCGGCGCCATGCCGCGGGTAGGCGCTGCAGAGGGTGGCGAACAACCCCCGTGAGGTCTGCACGCCGTTGGAGAAAAAGTTTTCGAAATAGATGCTGTCGGCTCGAAGCCGGTCCAAGAACGGGGTACCCTGAATACCGTCGTAACTCTGGCCGAGATAACGGCGGTCCAGTCCTTCCAGAAGCACCAAGAGGACGTTGGCCGGTTTCGGCAACCGCACGGTGTCCGGCGTGGATGCGATGGTCCGAACCAGGGGGTACCGTTGATCCACAAAGGCAGTTGCAGGCCCCAAAAGCTGCTGCACTACCTGAACGGCTTCGTCGTATGGCAGAGTCTCCCCGTTGTGTTTTCCGATGGAGCCACGGGACACCCAAGCGACGCGCAGGGCCTCTCCGGCGAAGAGGATGGGATTCTGCGCCAGGGTGTAGTACACCGTGCTCCCGATGTGGGCGACCCTGATGCCGTAGGGCCCCAAGGGATGAAATCCGGCGCCACCCCCGACCAGACAGACGCACAAGAGCGCGTTCGCTTGAAAGCCGGAACCCGGCTGCCAGCGCGCCAGCACCGGCGCCACGAGCGTCGAGAAACTCCACCACCAGAGACCGATCCCCAAAGCCTGGATGGACACAAACAGCGCCACGCGCCCGGCCCATCTGCTCCCCTCCCCCAGTTCCGCGCCGGTCTGTTTCATCGCCTGCGCATTGCTCCCCTGGGAGGTAGCCGGGGGAGCCAGCAGATCGCCTACGTACTCAAGGAACACGAAATCCATGTGCTGACGGTTGAACCCGTAGTACCCCATATCCACGGCCAACAGGATGAACAGCAGCAGGGCGACGAGGGTGCCGCTGCCTCGCAACGCCCGCTGGAACAGGGGAGCCACCGGCCCCGCGGTTCCCGCTCGCCGCAGCCAGACCTGCCGCAGGCCTGTCCAAAGCCCCGCGCCGAACCCCGCCAAGAGCAGCGCAAAGGTCGCGGTAATGAAGTCTCCCCGAACCCCGACGACGAGGGTGTGGAACAGCAGCGTCAGACTCGGCACTTCCTGCGCCCATGCGTCACGGAGCAAGAAGAGCCGTTCCGCGCTCTGCATCACCACGAACAGAATCCACCAGAAAAGCAGGGTTTTGCGGATGGAAAATCGCGGGAGGGTCTCAGGCTCGTTCATACAGACAGCACCTGCCGATAGACACGTTCCAGTTCATCGACCATCCGGTCGAGGGAGTACGATTGCTTCACCGTCTCACGGCCTCGCCGGCCCACCGCCGCTCGCAGGGCAGGATCGGCGAGCAACTGCGCAATTCGATCGGCCAAGGCCTCGGCATCGCGCGGCGGCACGATAAAGCCGGACTTTCCGTCGACCACGACATCGGGAATCGATCCGGTCGTCGTGGTCACGACCGGAAGCCCGATCGCCAGGGCCTGCATCAAGACCTGTGGAATGGTATCGCCCTCGACGGTGGGCATCACGAAAAGATCCAACGACCGGAAGACATCCAACAAATCGTCGCGAAACCCCAACATGCGGACGTTCGCGGTCAGTCCCAACCGTTCGATCTGCGCCCGGATGTTGTGTTCCTCCGGCCCTTCCCCGACGATGAGGAAGGTCGCGCCGGGCTGCTCCTTGAGGACCGTCGCCGCCGCCTCGACGAAGTAGCGATGGCCTTTATAATCCCGCAGGTAGGAAATGAGCCCCACCAGTGCGTGCTGCGCCGGAATGCCCAGCTCGGCCCGCAGATCGTGCGCCGGAGCCGCGGGCGAGAAATGTTCCACGTCGAGGCCGATGGGGAAGGCCGCCACTCGATCGGGCGCCAACCCATCACGCTGGATGAGATCCTGCCGATTCCGCTCTCCTCCGGTCACGATCACCATATCGAAGAGGCGTCGGTAGAGGAAATGGGTCGCCGCATTGTTCGTCAGGGGAGCCGAGATGTGCCGGGTGCGAATCAGCTTCGGTCGCGGCCGAACCAGGCGGACCGCCAAGGCAGCGAGCCAGCTGTCACGCGAACTGTTCACATGGACGATGTCGGGGCGCTCGCGGCGGAGGAGCTGTCGAAAGGTCAGGATCGACCACGGCAGCCGCCATTGCCGCATCACGAAGGGCTCGACCGGGAGGCCGCGGACCTTCGCCATCGCCATAATGGGGCTCTGCGGCTCTAAGACCAGCCGCAGCTGATGCCCGCGTTTCACCAAATGCTCGGCATGCAGCAAGACGGCCAGCTCCTGCCCGCCGACGGCTGTGCTGGATTCCGCAATCACGATTTTCACGATGACTGTCCCTTCGACGCCCGATTCAGTTGCGCTTCGGCGGCTTGCACGACCTGCTCCGGCCGAACCCCGGTCAGACACTCCAGCGTCACGGCACGCGTGCAGTCTCGACGAAAACAGGGACGGCAGTCCACCTGATGCGAGAGGACGGCATGCCCGCTCCCATAGGGTCCCGTTCGAGCCGGATCGGTGGGGCCGAACAGGGCGACCACCGGCGTACCCACCGCCGCCGCAATATGCATCGGACCGGAGTCGTTGGTTACCAACAGGGCCGCGCGCCGCAGTAAACCGGGCAGTAAGCCTACAGGGGTCAGTCCGGTCAGATCAATTGCTTTCGTTCCCATGCGGTCGAGCACGGCTTTGGATTCTGCCCGTTCCGCCGGTCCCCCGATCAGGACGACGGGCAAGGCTCGGCCCTGAGCGAGCCGGTCGGCCGCGTCGGCGAAGGAAGCCGCCGGCCAGCGCTTCGTCTCCCAGCGTGCCGACACGTTCATCGCAATCCAAGGCGTCCCCTTCGGCAGCCCCCCGTCCCGAAGCAGACTGTCCACCCTGTGCCGATCCTCAGGACGGTCGACAAACTGGAACGATGGAACGGCGGGACGCGCGGCTCCCAGTGCCTCCGCGACCAGCAGGTACCGATCCACCGCATGCATCGCGGTCGTCGGCACCGCGACCCTATGGGTGTAAAAGAGCGGACTCCCTTCCCGCGCATTGGCAAATCCGACCCGTCGGCTGCAGCCGGTCAACCAGGCCATGGCGCCGCTCCGGAACAGGCCCTGGAGGTCGACGACCAGGTCGTAGCGCGCAGCGCGTAGTCCGGGAACCCGTCCCAACCATCCGCTGACGCCTCGATCCACCATACAGACCCGATCGACGCCCTGAATCACCTCGACCAACGGGGCCCATTGCCGTTTCACCAACCAGGTCACCTCGGCCTGAGGGAAATGGGCGCGCAGGGCGGCTAGGGTCGGCATCGCATGGACGATATCCCCTAACGAACTCGGCTTGATCAAGAGGAGTCGCCGGGTGGGATTGGCCCTAGCGCGTTCGAGGAGACCACCGTTCACGGGTGGCTCCGGGTCGCGGCCCGCTTGGTTGCATGGCTCATGATCCAGTCCGCCGCTTGCGGCAGGGCCTCGACGACGGCATCCGGCGCGAGTCCACGTGCCGTCAGCTCCGTCAGTGCCTCCGCTCCCGCAGGACCGGTCATGACGAGAAGCCCGCAGGCGCCCACCTGCTTGGCCAGTTCGATGTCGCGGGCGCTGTCGCCGACGACATAGGCATGGCTCAAATCGATCTGCAACTCAGCCGCGGCCCGATCGACCATGCCCCTGGCAGGTTTTCGACAGCCGCATCGATCGTCGGGGTGGTGGGGACAGACATACAGGCCTTCCAGCGTGACGCCGTCGACGGCCAGCCCCAATCGCAAAGCGGCATGAATCGCCTCCAGCTGTTTGAAGCCGAAGTAGCCCCGAGCCACCCCCGACTGGTTTGTCACCACGACCAGCCTGGCTCCAGCCCGCTGCAGCCGCGCCAGCGCCGCCCCCACTCCGGGCAAGATCTGCAACTCGTTCACCGACTTCACATAGCCGCTGTCCACGTTCAAGGTGCCGTCGCGGTCCAAAAACACCGTGACTCCCTCCAGGGGACGACGCGTCTCGTCAGGGAAGCCCCCATTCGACTCCGCCTGCTGCGGCGCTGCGAGCGGGAGATGCCGCCTGGTCGCCTCATAGACCTGTTCCACCGTCACGCCGGTCATACAGCGGTGATCGATAGGACATTCCCGCAGGAGGCAGGGCGCGCAAGACACCGGTTGCCGCACCAATTGTGCCTCCACGCCGAAGGGCGAGGTGGTCTGCCAGTCAGTCGGACCGAATACGGCCACCAGAGGCACCTTGAAGGCGGCCGCCACATGCATCGGTCCCGTGTCGTTCGTGAGAAACAGCTGGCAGCGTTTCACCAAGGCCAGCAATTCTCGCACCGAAGTTTGTCCCGAACAGACGACGGTGCGCGTCTTGATCTGTTCGGCGATGGACTGCCCCAGCTGTTCTTCACCCTTGGCGCCTAGGATGACCACACCGACGCGCGCGTTTTCCTGCCCCTGCACATCTTGCAACAGGCGATTCACCACCGCCGCATACCGTTCAGGCAACCAGCGTTTGGCCTGCCCATAGGTCGAGCCGGGATTCACGCCGATAACGAGGTCCGCCGGACCGATCCCGGCCTCGGCCAGCCGGCGCGCAATGGCTAGGGCTTCCTCCGCCGTGACGAACAGACGCGGAGCCGGCGCTGTACCCGTTCCCCCGAGCGGTTTCAATAGATCCCAATAGTATTCCACCTGGTGGCGTCCGCTGGTCCGCGGCGGGACGGCCACGGGGTCGGTCAACAGCAAGCTCCGCCCGTCCGTTCCGTAGCCGAATCGGCGAGGAATTCCGGCAAGCAGCGTAATCAATGCCGCCTCGAAGGCGTTCTGAAAGAGAATGGCCAGATCGAACCGATGGCGGCGCAGCGTCCCAGCCAGCGTCCACTTTCCCCCCAGACCGGTGTGGCGGCCTTTGTCGTCATACACAAGGGTCTTGGTCACCGCAGGATGTTGGGCCAGCAACTCGGCAATGGCCGGTTTGACCAGCAACGTAATCTCGGCCAGGGGAAAGAGCGTCCGCACCTGACTCAGAGCCGGCTCACACATCACGGCGTCGCCGAGCCAATTCGGTCCACGCACGACGATGCGGCGTACCCCTTCTTTACGCATGGCCCTCCTTCGAAGGCGGCGGAAACGGCAGGGCCAACAGCTGATCCAGCCGTTCGCGCCCGCTGGTGATCTCGGTCCGGAGCGCCAGCGCCCACCAGCCCTCGCCTTCCGTGAGGAAGGGGGCGACCTTGCCGGCATCCTTCTCGGTCGTCACCACCAACTCCGCGCCGCAGGCCTTGGCTCTGGCTCGAACCGCCTCCACCGAAGCCTGGGTATAGTGCGCATGGTCGGCCAAGGCCCAGGTCCCCGCTACGATCAGGCCCTGCAACGCCACCAGCCGGTGGAACGACCCGGCATTGCCGATACCGCTGACCAGAAACGCCTTGCGCGCGCGAAATCGAGAGGACGGCTGCGATTCGTTGGAGCCGACCCGGCGAAAGCCATCGGCGGGGAACGTTACCCGGAGGGGTGAAGACAAGCCACCGTTGGCGCCACGCACGTAGTCCCACAGGGCCTCCACCTGATCCTCGCGATCGGCTCTGGTGATGAGGATCGCGCTCGCCCGAGCCGCCGCCGTCAGTGGCTCGCGCAGCCGTCCAATGGGCAAGAGCGCCTGCAGGCCGTCCAGGTCTGTGGCATCCAGCAGCAGGAGGTTCACGTCGCGATGGAGCGCGAGATGTTGAAATCCATCATCCAGCACGAAGCAGTCGACGGACAGCCGGCTCAACAGCCATTGCCCCAGGGCATGACGATCCGCACCGACGGCCACGACGACACCGGGACAACGACTCGCGATCAAATGGGGTTCGTCACCCGCCTCCTCCGGCCCGACCAGCACCTGATTGCCATCCGACACGAGCAGCCGCGGCACCCGGCTTCGCCGCCGATACCCGCGGCTCAGTACCGCCACGCGCCGCCCCTGCTGCATCAATCGCTCGACCAGATAGATCACGACCGGCGTCTTGCCGGTGCCCCCCACGGTCAGATTTCCCACGCTGATCACGGGACGGGGCAACGTTCTCGTTCGGAACCACCCCCGTTCATAACACCAGACTCGAATCCGAGCCGCAAGCTCGTATGGAGCGCCCATCCAGTGCCAGGGAGATCCCCGACGCAGCCCCATCTGCGCCCCGGTCACGATGGCCGCCCCACGGCCGGTGACGCCGCCTCGCATCCTCCCGCCACCGAGTTTTCTCTCGACGGCAAGAACGTCGCAATGATCTCCGCGCTTCGGCTGAGGGCCCCCTGATTGTCCGCCACCACCTGCTGCGCCGCCTGCCCCATCCGTTGCCGCGCAACGGGATCGCGCAATAAGCTGTGGAGGACTTGGGCCAACTCCGCCTCATTCTGCACCACCAGGCCGCCGCCCGCGTTGGTGAGCAGCGCGGCAACCTCTGCACAATGGTCCGTGTGGGGCCCGAACAGGACCGGTTTCCCCCATACTGCCGGCTCCAGCAAATTGTGGCCCCCGATCGGCGCCAAGGTTCCGCCCACGAAGGCCGCCACCGCCTCGCGATAGATCAACGCTAACTCCCCTCTGCTATCCAACAGCAGCACCCGCGGCCCGCTGCCGGCCGGCGGCAGGGAGCCGCCACGGCTCCGCAGCGACAACGCGAGCCCCTGGGCCCTGAGCCACTGTTCGACCTGCGGCGTGCGTTCGATGTGGCGCGGGGCGAGGATCAGGAGGAGCTGCGGAAATTCCTTGCTGAGGGTCCGATAGGCCGCGACAATCGCCTCCTCTTCCCCCGGATGCGTGCTCCCGGCCACTAGGATCTGGTCCTCCTCCGCGATTCCCAGCGAGGCCCTGCTCAACAGCTGTCCGGCCGCGCCGGCCTGCGGCAGCGGCTGATCGAATTTGATGTTGCCGGTGGACCGGACCGACGCAGGATCGGCCCCCAGTTCGATGATCCGCTGCGCATCACGCTCCGACTGCATGAGACAACAGCTGATCATGCGTAGCATCGACCGATAGAAATCTCGTATCACGGGCAGGCGCTGCCGCTTGAACGAGCGTGTGGACAGACGCCCATTCACCAAGACCGACGGGATGTGGCGCCGGTGCAGGCTGCGCAGGAGATTCGGCCAGAGTTCCGTCTCGACGAAGATGTAGAGGCTGGGCCGGAGGCGATCGATCACCTGCTCGACGACCCACGGGAAATCCAGGGGCGCATACCGGTGTTCAGCGACGCCCGCCAGGCGCTGTTCGACGGCCTCCCGGCCCGTTTCCGTAACCGTCGAGACGATCAACCGAGCGATGGGATACTGTCGGCGCAGATCCCGGACCAGCGGGGCAACCGCCACGACTTCCCCCAGCGACACGGCATGGATCCAAATCACCGGGATCGAAGCGCCGAACGTTCCGCTCGTAGCCGCTTCCGCCGCCAGGCCCAAGCGTTGCGGCAAACCGCGCCGGCACCGTCGTTTAGCCAGCAACACCAGCAGGATGACAGGGGATGCCGCCAGCAGCAGCACGTTGTACAGGAGGTACCACATCAGGAATCAGCCCGCAGGACCGCCGCCTCGGCCTCGCTCGTCATGCGGTTCAGCGTCTCTTCCAACCTCAGGCGCACCGACTCCAACTCATCGGAAGACGCCTCCGATGGAACGACGAGGGGAGGGCCCAGCAGGAAGAGGCCCCGCGAAAAGGGATAGGGCAGGAGGAAACGGTCCCAGCTCGCGAAGAGTTTTTTTTTGAGCAGGCAAAGGCCATGGGCACGATAGGTAAACCGGTGGCCCTCGCCAATTGCACCACGCCGACCTTGGCGACCTGGCGCGGCCCCTTCGGGCCATCCGGGGTCACCACCAGATTCCCCCCGGCCCGGCCGATGCGGATCAGCTCGCGAAAGGCCTCTGCCCCCCCTCTGGTGCTGGAGCCGCGCACCGCGTGAAGACCGAAGCGCGCCGCGATGCGCCGGATCAATTCACCGTCTCGATGGCGGCTGATCAGCACATGGGCCTCGAAGCCCCGGTGGGCAAGCGGCATCATCAATTGCTGCGCATGCCAAAAGGCGATGATCATCCGCTGTCCCCGTCCCAGCAGCCGATCGACATGCTCCATGCCTTCGCTGCGCATGGTCATCGTACGGCCCAGCAGGCGAATGATGGTGTACCCGACCGGCGGAACCACGGCGATCTTGAGCGCATTCACCGCACGCTTCAGCCATGGCTCCGTTCGCACGGAATTCGTCTGGTGGGTCTTCACTCCGGGAGCGCCTCCGCAAACTGCATCGCATGCAGCCGCCTGTACATCCCGCCTCTCCGCAGCAGTTCTTCGTGGGATCCGACCTCCATGACTCGGCCACGGTCCAAGACGACGATACGGTCGGCGTTCTGAATGGTCGAGAGGCGATGGGCCACCACCAACGTCGTGCGGTTTTTCATCAGGTTGGCCAGCGCCATCTGCACGATCCGCTCCGACTGCGTATCCAACGCGGAGGTGGCCTCGTCCAGAATCAGGATCGGCGGATCGCGGAGAATGGCCCGGGCGATCGCAAGACGCTGCCGTTCACCGCCGGACAGCTTGAGTCCGCGTTCGCCGATGAGGGTGTCATAGCCCTCGGGCATGCGCACGATGAACTCATGCGCATAGGCCAACTGCGCCGCCTGCATCACTTCATCCGGTGTAGCACCTTGCCGGCCGTAGCCGATGTTGTTCCGGACGGTATCGTCGAAGAGGATGACCTCCTGCGACACGATCCCGATTTGGCTGCGCACCGAGCGCAGGGTGCAGGTGCGGAGATCCACCCCATCGATCAGGATCGTCCCGCCGGTCGGCTCATAAAACCGTGGCAAGAGGCTCACGAGGGTCGTCTTGCCGCTGCCGCTGCTGCCCACGAAGGCGATGACTTCCCCGGCCCGAATCGTCAAATCGATGCCGCTCAGCGCCGCATCGGCCTGCCCCTCGTACTGAAACGCCACCTGCCGGAACTCCAGCGAGCGCGAGATGGTCGGCAATTCCGTCTGGCCGCCGTTGGCGTCCTGCTCGGTCGGTAGATCAAGCACTTCAAACACCCGCTCGGCCGCCGCCAGCGCCTGTTGCACGGTGTTGTTCGCGCCGGACAGCCGACGGATCGGCGTAAAGGCCATGAACATGGCGGCCAAGAAGGAGAAAAAGGCGCCGGGCGTCATCTCGTCATGAATGACCAAGTATCCGCCGTACCAGATGATGCCGGCCACGCCGAGCACGCCGATGACCTCCATGTGAGAGGAACCCAAGGAGGACACCTGAATCGCCTTCATCGTCGTATAGATGAAGGCATCGTTGCTCTGGCGAAAGCGCTTGGCTTCTTCCTCTTCGCGCCCGAAGGATTTCACCATGCGAATCCCGGCGAGGGCTTCCTGAAGCGTGGAGGCCATGTCACCCATGCGCTCTTGCCCCCGCGTGGCCAACTTGCGCAACCGTTGGCCCATCCGGACCATGGTCACCACGGACAGCGGAACGACGATCATCGAGACCATCGCCAGCTTCCAGTTCTGGTATACGATCACGCCGATCATGGCCAGAAAGGTCAAGCCCTGCTGGAAGAGATCCTTCAGCACGCCCGCGATGGCATTGGCCATCTGGTTCACGTCATTGATGACCCGCGAGACCAGCCGACCCGAGGTATTGGTATCGTGAAAACGCACCGGCAGCCGCACCATCTTGGTGAAGAGTTGCTCGCGGATGTCGCCGATGACTTGGTTGCCGACGTAATTCATCAGGTAATTCTGGCCGTAGTTGAACACGCCCTTGAGAATCGCCACCAGCAGGATGGCAATGGGCAGCACCATCAGCAGACTCTCGTCCTTGCTGATGAAGAGCCCGTCGAGCACAGGCCGTACCAGCCAGGCATAGGCCGCCGAGAGCCCAGCCACCAATGCCGCGCACACAAACGCCGCTCCGAGACGGAACCGATAGGGGTTCAAATATGTGAGCAGTCGAAGGTACTGTTTCATGCTCGACACTCAGCCACGATTGCTTCCGCCGCCCGGCGTGAGGCGCCCGGTTCGCCCAAGGCGCGACGCACCGCCGACAAGGCGCTCTTCATCTCCTCATAGGCTCGTTGATCCTGCAGCAACCGTTCGGTTTCCTGCACCAAGCGATCGGGAGTGGCGTCGTCCTGAATCAGCTCCGGCACGATCCCCTTGCCCGCGACCAGGTTCGCCAACCCGATCCAGGGAACACGAATCAACCATTTGGCCAAGCGATAGGTAACCCAGGACGGCGCCCGGTAAAACAGTACCATCGGCGTGCCGACCACCGCCGCCTGTAACGTCGACGTCCCGGACTTCACGATGACCAGGTCAGCCGCGGCCATGATCTCGCTGGACTGGTGGCGAAACACCCTGATCGGCACCGGACTGTTCCGCAGCATCCCCTCCAACACATCATCCTGTATCGACGAGGCCTGCGCCAGGAGAAACTGCATGGTCGGATGCCGCTCGGCCAAACGCTTCACCGTCTCCAGCAGCAGGGGCACGTGCTGCTCCAATTCGGCTTTGCGACTGCCGGGAAAGAGGGCGATCACAGGCCCCGCATGCGAGACGCCGAACTGCTGCCGCAAGCCCTCGCGATCGTACGTCGGGGCCACTTCGTCGAGCAGGGGATTGCCGACGAAGGTGCAGCGCACGCCGGCCTGTCGGTAGAGCGGCTCCTCGAAGGGAAGAATCGCCAGCACATGGTCCACACGTTGCTGGATCCAGCGCATGCGGCCTCGCCGCCAGGCCCAAATCTGCGGGGCGATATAATAGAGCACCTTGAGTCCGCAGGCCTTGGCCACCCGCGCAAAATGAAAGTTCAGTCCGGGGTTATCGATCAACACGACCAGATCCCAGCGCTCACCTTGGATCAATCGTCTGATTCGCAAGATGCGCTGCCCCATCGCCTTGACCGCGGACAGCCCGATGAGCCCCATGACATCGAGTTGCGGAATGTCCTTCACCACTTCCGCGCCGGCTTCCCGCATGAGCGGGCCGCCGATGCCGACCACCTGCAACGAAGGAGCCAGGTCCCTGAGGGCCTTGACCAAATGGGCTCCATGCAGATCGCCGGAAGCTTCGCCGGTCACGATGAGAATGCGCGGCATGGCGCCCTTCACGAGCCCGGCTCGGCTGCCGCATGGCGTTGCGTGAACTGCCCGATAGCGTCGAGCACGCGCCCGGCCAAATTGAGCGCAGCCTCTCCGTCCTCGCCGGACACGACAGGCCGCGAACCGGTCGACACGGCGCGAATGAAGGAATCCAACTCCAACCGCAAGGGTTCTTCATTCCCGGCCTGGAACGGCTCGATATCGATCGTCGGTTTGGCCCCTCCGGCCTGCACACGGCGCGAGACGACCGCCTGCCTGGTTTGAAAATCGATCGAGACGTACCGGTCGCGTTGAAACACCCTGAGGCGGCGCATGCGGTTGGTCGAGACGCGGCTGGCGGTCAAATTGGCCACACAGCCCCCGGCGAATGCGATCCTGGCGTTGGCAATATCGATGTTCGGCGACAGGACGGGGACACCCGCCGCGCGCACCTCTTCCACCGGCCCCGGGTTGAAGGACAACACCAGGTCCAGATCGTGGATCATCAAGTCCAGCACGACATCCACATCGGTGCCGCGCTCGCCGAACGGGCTTAGTCGATGGCCTTCGATGAAGGCGGGACGCTCGATGTACGACCGCATCTGTTGCATGATCGGATTGAACCGCTCGCTATGCCCGACCTGCAGGAGGCATCCGTGGCGCGCGGCGGTTTCAACCAGTTCCCTCGCCTCCGTCGCGGTCGCGGCGATCGGCTTCTCCACCAAGACATGTTTGCCGGCTTCCAGACAGGCCTTGGCGGCGGCGAAATGCGCCACCGTAGGAACGGCCACGCTCACGAGATCGACATGCCGGAGCAGCTCGTCGAGACTGGTCCAAGCCTGCGCCCCATGCCGGTCGGCAATCATCTTGGCACGCGCCCCATCCGCATCACAGACGCCCGCCAGGACGGCTCCCGGAAGGCCGGCATAGTGACGGGCATGGTGTTGCCCCAAATGGCCGACACCGATGACTCCGGCCCGCAGGGGCTTCAGCATGCGTGATGGCTCCCGCTCATGCCAGCCCGACGATCGCGATTCCGGCGCGATTCGCCTTCGCGAGGGTCTCTTCCCGATCCAAGAGAATGCCGCGACCGGCTTCCAACGCCAACACGGAGGCCTTCACGGATTCCATCACGTCGATCGTGCGAGGCCCGACCGCCGGCAGGTCGAAGCGAAGGTCCTGTTGAGGCTTGCACCGCTTCACCACGACAGCCCCCTCGCGCGCCAACTCTCCGCCCCGTCGAATCGCCCCATCGGTCCCCTCCACCGCTTCGACCGCAACGATGACACGATCCTTGACGACCACGCATTGGCCAATGTCCAGCGCGCCGATCTGTTTGCCCACCTCCCAACCGTACCGGATATCGTCCCACTCCTTTTTGTCCGGCGCGCGTTTCGTCAAGGTTCCTTCCTCCACCAGAATACCCTGCAGCCCGAAGGTGGACTCGCGGATCCGAATCCCCTCCCCCTCCAGTTCATCGGCCACCGTGCGGAGAATTTCATCGTCCTTGAGGTACATCAATTTGGCGGCCAGCGCGAGGGCCCGAAAGTCCGGACGAACCGTGGTGAACACATGGGTCTTCTTGATGCCGCCGAGCATGACGGCTTCCTGGATACCGTCGCCCTTGAGCGACTCGATCAACTTGTTGAACTGCCCGATCTTGATCCAATGGATACGGTCGACGTGCCGGGCCAATTCAGGCTCGGTCTCTCCCTCGTGGGCGACGGCGGACACGAAGTAGCCCAACCGGCGGGCATTGTCGGCGAAGATGATCGGAAACCGGCCGTTGCCCGCAATGAGGCCGATCCGCAAGTCCTCGACCACCTGGGTTGCTTCACCTTGATGCCCCACGGCGTTACTCCTCGTCCCCTTCCTGTTCTTTGCCGACCGATCGGCAGATGCCCCGCTTGGTGCCCTCCATGAAATCGACCACCTGCATGACATCCCGGCTGTTCGCAAACGTATCGCGGGCCAGCTTGGCCGCCGCCCCCACGCGATGCCCCGAGCGGAACAACAACTCGTACGCCTGCTTCAAGAGGGAAATCCGATCCGCCGAAAACCCGTGGCGCCGCAGACCGATGGAATTCAAACCGTACATACGCGCGCGGTACCCGCCTGCCGCCCTCATGAAGGGAGGTAAATCCTGGCCGAGCGCACAACAGCCCCCGACCATGGCATAGGCGCCGATCCGCACGAACTGGTGGATGCCCGACAGCCCGCCGATGATGGCGTGGTCGCCGATCGTGATATGGCCGGCCAGGCTGGCCGCATTCGCCAGGATCAACTGGTTGCCCAGATGGCAGTCATGCGCCACATGCACATAAGCCATGAGGAAATTGGCGTTGCCGAGACTGGTCACGCCACCCCCCTGCACGGTCGCCCGATTGACCGTCACATACTCGCGCAGGATGTTGTCGTGACCGATGATGACTTTCGTCGGCTCGCCCTTGTACTGCATGTGCTGCGGCGGCCCCCCCACCGACACGAAGGGATGCAGCTCGCACCGCTCGCCGATTTCCGTCCACCCGTCGATCGAGACATGGGACAACACGCGCGTCCCGGCGCCGATCCGGACATGCTCGCCGATGACGGAGTAAGCCCCCACTTCCACGTCGTCCGCCAGCACGGCTTTAGGATGGATCACCGCGGTCGGATGTATCTTCACTCACACCTCCTCGCCCTCTCGCAGGCTGTGGCCCGGTCCGCCGGCTCGCCGCACGGCCCCGTCGCCCCCCTGCCGTTCCCGTTCATTCCCGCCCGGCCCTACCTCGGCCGGATCCGGCCCTACTTGTCGGCCTTTTCGTCCGTCACCATTGCGGTCACTTCGGCTTCGCACACCAATTCGGAGTCGACGAAGGCCTTGCCCTGCATTTTCCAGAAGGGCGGACGCTTCCGCACCACATCGACCTCCAGACGCAGGATATCGCCCGGCACCACCGGCCTTCGGAACTTGGCCGCATCGATGCCGGTCAAATAGACCACGGGGCGACCGACGTTCCCCAGGGACTTGAACGCCAACACGCCGCCGACCTGCGCCAGCGCTTCGAGCATCAAGACGCCCGGCATGACCGGCCGTCCCGGGAAATGCCCCTGAAAAAACGGTTCGTTGATGGTGACGTTCTTGATCCCCACGATCCGTCGATCGGGATCCAGCTCCTGGATCCGATCGACGAGCAAAAACGGATACCGGTGGGGAAGGATCGATTGAATCTGCACGTTGTCCATCACTGACATCGGCCCCGCCTCCTCTGCATTGGTAGATGGCTGCCTCGATCGGCTATTTGTTTTGCCGATCGAATTCCTTGATGATCTGTTCCGTCAGGTCGACCGACGGATGGCCGTAGATGACGATCTTGACGGTGGACTCGCTGCCCCGATCGAGGACGGCCGCGTACCCTTCCTTCTGGGCGACCGCCTCGGCGGCTGCGCGGATCTTCTGGGCATATTCCGCCACCATCGCGCGCTGCTTCTCCTGCACTTCGCGGTTGAAGTCCTGGATTCGGCGCTGATACGCCTCAAGCTTGGTTCGGAACTGGTCCTGCTTTTCCTTGCGAACCTCCTCGGACAGCGCCTGGTCCTGGACATCCTTCTCCAGCTGTTTCAATTCCTGATCATCTGAATCGATGATCTTCTGGCGCGTCAGGGAGTAACTCTTGAGTTCTTCCAGCGCACGCTTCCCGGCCACCGTGCGTTCGATGACCTGTTGTTGATCCATCATGCCGACCTTGATCCGGTCCGCCGCCTCGGCCGATTGGGCGAACCATGCCGCTACGGCCACCAGCACCACGGCCATCCCCCCGTTCCGTCCCTTCATGGAGTTCCTCTTCATGGGTACACCTTGTTGAATTCCTCGATGACCTGCGACGATACATCCACCGTCTCTTCAAAATACAGCGTCGGCCCCCCGCGGCCACGATCGAAGATCGCTTGCAGGCCCATCCGTTTGGCCACCCGGCCGGAAAGCGCTTCGATCTTGTCGCGGAAATCGTCCAACACGCTCTTCTGCTTGTCTTGCACTTCGCGATTCAAATCCTGGACCTTCTGCTGATACTCCGCCATGCGGCGGCGGAATTGTTCTTCGCGTTCGCGCTTGGCGTTGGCGCTCAGCACGCTGCCTTGTTTCATGAAATCTTCTTCCATGCGGCGCAACTCTTTTTCCTCCAGCTCGATCAAGGCCTGGCGGTTCTTGGTGAAGGCGGCCAGCATGTCCTTGGCTTTCTTCCCCGCATTGGTTTCATTCAAGAGCCGCTGCGGGTCCACGACGCCGATCCGCATGGCCGGCGACACGGACGACTGGTTCGCGCCACAGCCGCCGACCCACGGCAGCAGAAGGAGGATGGCCAGGCCCAGCCAGGCCCGTCGCGTCCCCGCCGCTCGCCGTCGCCCCCGTTCGTCGCTGTCTCCACTCATACCGTTCGTTCCTTTCTCCGCCGCCCAAACCATCCTGTCAGAACAGCGAGCCGATCGTAAACTCGAAGACTCCCTGCCGCTCGGTGGGGCGCGGATCGAGATTGAGTCCGTAGGCTGCGCGCAACGGCCCGAACGGAGAAATCCACCGGGCTTCGAAGCCGACGGCGCTTCGCAGTTTGAAGGTCACCGGCTCGTTGTCGTCGAACCCGTTACCGTAGTCGAAAAAGAACACCCCGTTCAATTTCGCCTCGGATGAAATGGTGAAGATGAAATCGTTGTTGAAGATGAGCTCCTTGGCGGACCCCAACAGCGATCCGGACGGCGTCACGGGACCGGCGCGTCCGAACACGAATCCGCGCATGGTATTGATGCCTCCGACGAAGAAGCGCTCGGTCAAGGGAATGGGCCGGCCCCCGATTCCCTCCGTCGCCCCGTATCGTACGCGCACCGAGAACCGGGTATCGTAGATCAACGGCGTATATTTGACGACATCGGCATAGTATTTGAAGAAGTGATTCGTGCCGCCGAGCGCGGGCGTTCCATAATCGACACCCACGCTGATGCGCCACCCCGTCCGAGGGTCCAGGTAATAGTCCCGCGTATCTCTGAAAATCGAGGTGCGCACGCCGGTTGATGACTGCGTGCCTAACTGACGGCAAATGAGCGGGATGAGGTCCGGACACAACCCTGCCTGCGGGTCGCGGTACTCCAACTGTTCGCCGAAGAGGCTCACGCTGCCGTTCACATACTCCGACAACCATCGGCTCCAGGTGACGCTGGCTCCGGACTTCGACTCGAAATACGAAATGTAGTTGGTCATCGTGCGGTAGATGTCGAGCTGCAGGGCATTGTAGGAGTCGTTGACGTAGGGATTGCGGAACGTCACCAAGCCTAACGACCGTTGCTGGCCCAACTGGCCGCGGACCCGGCCCAACCAACCGTTGCCGCCCAGATTCCCTTCCGTAATGTCCGCGATCGCGACCAATTTATCGAGCGTGCTGAATCCGCCGCCGATGCTGAACTGTCCCGTCGGCTTTTCCTTGACCTTCACGTTGAGATCGACCTTGTCGACGTCGACCTGCTGCGGGAGGATTTCTACGGTCTCGAAAAAGTTGAGGTTGTTCAGCCGTTGGAAACTGCGCTTCAAGGCCAGGGTGTCGATGACGTCCTGCTCGTCCAGGCGCAGCTCCCGGCGGATGACGTTGTCGCGGGTCTTGTCGTTGCCGTTGACGTGGATCTCGCGGATCCGCATCATTTCGCCTTCCTTGACGTTGAGCGTGATCGTGGCGGTGTGCGCCTTGTTGTCCGGCGTCACGTTCGGCACGACGTCGGCGAAGGCATACCCCTTGGCGCCGTAGAGATCGGTGATCCGGGTGATCTCGCTGCGAATCTTGGCCCGCTGGAAGATTTCCCCCGGCCTGATGTTCAGGCCTTCACGCAATTCGTGATCCTCGAACACGGTGTTGCCGCGGAACCCGACTTCCTGCACGATGAACGGCTCGCCTTCCACGATGGCGTAACTGACTTCGAACCACTTCTTGTCTTCGCTGAGTTCCACCGTCGGCTGGCTGATCTGAACGTTCATGTAGCCTTTGTTCAGATAGACCTCCCGTATCCGCTCGATGTCGTTGCCCAGCTCTTCCCGCTTGAGCACGCCCGCATCCGACAACAACGACGGCACCTTCAATTGCGTGAACAGGCCGTACCAGGGAATCCACTCGCGAGTGGCCGTCACCTTGAAGATCTCTTGCTTGGTCACCGACCGCATGCCTTCGAAATTGACGCGACGTACCTTGGCCTTGGTGCCTTCCTTGATGAAGAAGGTGAGGCGCTTGCGGTCTTCGTCGACGGTCTGAATGACGGGAATCACCTGACAATTGAAGAAGCCGTCCTCTTGATAGGTCAGCCTGATTTTTTCCGCGCTTTCTTTCGCCTGTTGCTGGTCGAGGAAGGTCTGGCTTTTGATCGTGATCTTCTCTTTGAGCTTGTCGTCGCTCAACTCTTGATTCCCGTCGAAGACGATCTCGGTGATGAACGGCTTCTCTCGCACAATGAACGTGACGGCCACGCCGGTGGCGCCGGGGTCCGTTTCCACCTGCACGTCCTCGAAGTAGCCGGTTCCGTAGAGGATCTTGACCTGTTCGCGAATCGCGTCGGCGGTGTAGCGGTCATTCGGCCTGAGGGTCAGGCGCCCTTGGATCGCCGGCAGTTCAATGCGCTTCTGTCCGCGAATAGCGACCGACGTGACCAGGGGCGCGCCGTCCTGCGCGGGAAGCGGCGCCCACACGCCGCACATGCACAGCGCCACCAGGAAGAGCATGACGACCTGCGCCCCCCGCCTGCCTCCCGCCTTGATCACCGCAATCCTTCTGTACCGCCTGGGAATGCAGGCACTGGTTGCACAGGACCTCGAGATAGGAAACCGTTACATGCCGTGTCTGCGCCCTCACGCGAGGTCCTCGAACCACGGATCGAGACGTACCGATGGTCGCATTCGACATCACCGAAGCCGCCGCATTCATGGCACCACCACGGACCCGCAGGAACTCACAAACTCTCGGATTATATTGACCACATTTTTCAATGTAAAGGAGTTTCCCGGCGCCCGAATCTTGGGTAGTGGGTCAGTTTGAATCCGGCTCATGTTCTGATATTCTCCAGCTACTATGAGCACAGCAACAATAGAGGTTGTCTACGATGGTCCGATTTTGGCAAACGGAACCATGGATGTGCGCGAACTTGCCCCTGCTCTCCTAGCCATTGGTGATCTGTGCCAGGATGCCAACAAGTTGTTGAATGGCAGCGATGCGCAAGTTTCAGTTCACGTCAAGGCCGAGTTTGAGCCAGGATCATTTCATATCGGGCTAGAGGTCGTTCAAACCCTATTAACTCAAACCAAATCATTTTTACTTGGAGACACAGTAACAGCAGCCACTCAATTAGCAGCATTGCTTGGGTTGGCGGGAGGAGCCACTACAGGCCTGATAAAACTGGTTAAATGGATTAACGGCAGGCAGGTGACCAAAGTAGAGCCAGACCAGGCAGGCAACGTAACCATTTATATAAACAATTCAACTCTGACAGTCTCACAATCCGTGGTGAAGCTATACAACTCTGGGGAAGTTCGTAAATCATTGGAAGGTGCGCTTAAACCGTTGGACCGTGATGGCATCGATAAGTTTGAAGTTAAGCACGACAACCAAGTTGTAGAGACCATCACCAAAGAAGAATATCAGCACTTCAAAGCCAAGACTGCAGACATTGAACAGCCTCTTACAGAAGAATCTAGGATTGCTCACTTGGAAGTGATCAAACCGTCCTTCTATGAAGGGTTGAAATGGACATTCTCCGATGGGGACGGAACTTTAACTGCTGATATGGGCGACAAAGATTTTTTGGATAAGTTGAATAGGCGAGAAGTTGGATTTGCCAAGGGCGATGTCTTGAAAGTGGAAATGCTGACCAAGAGTTGGCATTCCATTAATGGTCTTAGAACTGAGCGTAGGATCATAAAAGTGATTGAGGTTCGCCCCGCGCCTAGGCAAATACCGTTACTTTAGTCCAAGAGCCTGGCAATCTCTTCCAAACTCCACACATGATCGCTGACCTTCGCTTCCATTGCTGGCGTGACGCGTAAGGTCTGATGCACTCGGCAGAAATTGTAATGCATGAAGTGCAAAGCCACAGCATGGGCTTGGTTTTCAATTTTCTTGCTAAATGCATTGGTCAATCGTGTCATCCGTCGCATGCTCATGCGCATGGTAAGGTTTTGCCGTTCAACATAGCTGGTCGAAACCTTCTTGATATCTGGATTGCCCTTGATCTTAATTTTGCGCGTTCCGCAGCATTCGGCTGGGCTATAACGGGCCTGTCCTTCGCGGGGAGGCGCGTTATAAATCTTGTCTAACATGGCGTAATCGACATCCGCACCAAAGGCACCTTCAGCAGCGCTGAGATACGCTTTATGTCCGTCCGTGGTCAGTTGCACCCGATGAGCCAAGCGGGAAGCCAGGTCATCAATAAACTTCCTTGCATACACTGCGCTCCGATCGCCCACTAAATAAGACACAATCAACTTGGAGTCGGCATCAATGGCTGTCCAGGTCCAGACATCACCGAATCCCAATTTCCCCTTCATCTCTTCCGGCACATTCTTTTCTTTTGCATAACAGAAGGACCAAATTTCATCGCATTGAATCTGTTTGCAGGAGAGGCCGCGCAACTTCTCATCCTGATATTTCGCGCACGCCTTGCCGAGATCCACAAGCAACTTGAGCACGGTTCCCTTCGCGGCACCTGTCATCCGGCATGTAGCGCGGATGCTGTTGCCCTCAACCAAGGCGGCGATGATTTGGACTCGCTCTTTCGTGCTCAGCTTGTTCATGGCTCCCTCCACTGTATGGAGGTATTATGCTTGACCGCTCAAGCATTGTCAAGTTGGTTACGAGGAGCCGTCTTGCAAACATGGCAGTCTTGGCGGATAATAACGACATATTTGGGGCCCACCATGAGGCCATCCCTCCAGCCTCCTACAGCCTAAAGGGATGGCCTCTTCTCTTTTCGCCCCTCATGCCGGTGAGCATGAGCATAGGGGCGGAAACTCTTCTTTTCATAGCGGATCCTCCTTTCCCTCTTGCAGGCGAAGCATTACTTTGCTATGGTGAACTTGCCACTTAGCCGAAAGGCTAACATAGCGTACCCCGCTATTGGTGGTTTAGGCCAACCAGCTTGTCCCTGGTTGGCCTTTCAAATTCACACCAATTGTTCTAACAGCGCCCTGATCAATTCTTCCGCTCGGCCCTGACCTTTCATTGTGAGTCGATATTTTCCGCCCTTACCAGACCCCCCCTTCACAACAAGCTGGTCCTTAAGCAGGGGGTCCGCAGCACGGTCAACGCGATCCGGGGCAGACCCCGAAGCCTCAAGCGATGATTTGAGCTTGGTTACTACTACTTCGTCGATATTTCGTGATTTTAGATAGCCATAGAGTACAATCAGAATGGCTTCGCGGTGCCGGTCCTCACCCTTTGGCAATATGCGCAACGTGACTAGATCTCGTTTGTCATCGATACTGATGATGTGGAGTAGCTGCTCGGGAGTGAATGCCTGACCCGCTTGCCCGCCTGGGCTTCGCGGCTCTAGCTGAATAGGAGGCGGTGTATCAATACGAGGAGTTTGCGGAGGGGGAGCAGAGGTTACGAGAGACTTCCAGAGTTCGAATTGTTCTTTTACGACATCGGCGGGCCCTTCGGCCTCGAACTCATGATCGCCAATCTTGACGCGCAACTTATAGCCATCCATAGCGTACCCCTTTCCGGCTCTTGTCCAGCCCTGGATGGCACTATGCCATAAACTATGTTTTGCGTCAAACGCTAAACATTATTAGCGTCATTTATTTTTCCAGCGCGCAGCGGCGGCCTTCTTGGCGATCTCAGAGCGCTTCCTGGTGGAGAGCTTTTCCGCTCTTGCCTTGCCGCCCTTGAGCCCGCCCAGACGACCAAGAGCGACAGCGGCAGGATTCTTCTCGGGTTCGTTAGGTTTCTTTTTTGGTGGATCTGTGGCAGGTTCGCCGGTAATCGATTGCAGAATCTGGAATGCGGTCACGTTCACGTCAGTGGATGGCTTTTTCTTTTTCATGCCTCCAGCATACATGACCGCTTAAGCATGCGCAAGATCAGAGCAATTCAAACTGACCCACTACCGAATCTTGACTTCACTTACCCCATCACATACTATCGCCCTATGATGCGCATGGATGTACGTAAGGCCATTATTCCCGCTGCTGGACTGGGCACACGCTTTCTCCCCGCTACCAAAGCCTCTCCCAAAGAGATGCTCCCGCTGGTCGACAAGCCGCTGATTCAGTACGTCGTGGAGGAGGCCGTCGCATCCGGCATCGAAGACATCATCGTCATTACCGGACGAGGGAAACGTGCGATCGAAGATCACTTCGACCGCTCGCTCGAACTCGAAGAAAATCTCAAGGGCAGCGGCAAGGGGCAGGTCCTTAACCAGATCCGGCATATTTCGAACCTGGCGAACTTCTGTTATGTCCGCCAGTCCGAAGCGTTGGGGTTGGGCCATGCCGTCCTCTGCGCCCAACACCTGATCGGCGACGAGCCGTTCGCCGTCATCCTCGGCGACGAAATCATCGACGCTCCGGTTCCGGGGCTCGCACAGCTGATTCATATCTACAAGCAACGCAAGGGCGCCGTGCTGGGCGTGCAGGAAGTCCCGCACCAGGAAGTCAGCCGGTACGGCATCGTGTCGGCCCGGCGTGCCGGAAACGGCCTGCACAAGGTCGAGGACCTGGTCGAGAAACCCGCTCCCGCCGATGCGCCCTCCAACCTGGCCGTCATTGGCCGATACGTGCTGCCGCCGGAAATTTTCCCAATCCTCCGGAAAACCCCGCCGGGCAAGAACGGAGAAATTCAGCTGACCGACGCGTTACGGCAACTCGTCCGCACTACGCCGATGTTTGCCCATGAAATCCAGGGGCAACGGCACGACGCCGGGGACAAACTCGGATTCCTCATCGCGACCGTCGAGTTGGCGCTGAAAAATCCTTCCCTTGGACCGTCGTTCGGCGAGTTCCTGCAACAACGACTCGGCGCGACGGCCCCGGACACCCGCCGTCGAAGCACCGGACGTTCCGGCCAGAGTCGATCGCGCGCCGCCAACTGACCCGGGCATGACGGGCGCCGTCACCCGCATCGAACGACCATACCGAAACCACACATCCGATACATGGGAGCCTCATGGCTGAAGCGCTAGAACAAGACTTTTCGAGCAATCAAAACCTGGAACCGCCGGATCAGCTGCCGCTGTTGCCTGTTCGCGATATCGTGGTCTTTCCCTACATGGTGCTCCCGCTGTTCGTGGGGCGCGAGATGTCCATCAAGGCCATCGAAGCGGCCCTCGCCGGCAACCGCATGTTGTTCTTGGCCACGCAGAAGTCGCTGGACGTCGAGAACCCGCAGCCCGACGACATTCACTCCGTGGGCACCGTGGGCATCATCATGCGGATGCTCAAGCTGCCCGACGAGCGCATCAAGATCCTGGTGCAGGGCCTCGCGAAAGGCAGGATCGAAGAATATATCCAGAACGATCCCTACTATTCGGTGCGCATCCACAAGTTGGCGGAGACCAAGCAGCCCGGCTCCACGCTGGAGACCGAAGCGGTCATGCGTACCGTCAAGGAGCAGATCGAGAAGATCGTCAGCTTGGGCAAGGTGTTGATCCCCGACGTGATGGTCGTGATCGAAAATTTGGAAGACCCGGGGCGCCTTGCGGACATGGTGGCCTCCAACCTCGGGCTGAAGGTCGACATCACGCAGGCGGTGCTGGAAATCATCGATCCGATCCAACGGCTCAGGCAGGTCAGCGAGATTCTCGCGAAGGAAATCGATGTCCTCTCCATGCAGCAGAAAATCCAGGCCCAGGCGAAGGGCGAGATGGACAAGACCCAGCGGGAGTACTTTCTGCGGGAACAACTCAAGGCGATCCAGAAGGAACTCGGCGAGTTGGACGAACGGGCCGAAGAGGTGGCGGAATTCCGCAAGCGTATCAAAGACGCCAAGATGCCCGAGAAGGTCCTGAAGGAAACCGAAAAGCAGCTGAAGCGTCTCGAAAAAATGCATCCCGACACGGCCGAATCCGCCACGGTACGAACCTATCTGGAATGGATGGTGGAGCTGCCATGGAACAAGAAATCCAAGGACAACCTTGATCTCAAGGCGGCGATGAAGGTCCTAAACGAGGACCATTACGATTTGGAGAAGGTTAAGGAACGCATCATCGAATACTTGGCCGTCCGGAAACTGAAGGAAAAAATGAAGGGCCCCATCCTCTGTTTCGTGGGACCGCCGGGCGTCGGCAAGACCTCTCTGGGCAAATCCATCGCCCGTGCGCTCGGGCGTGAGTTCGTACGCATCAGCCTGGGCGGCGTGCGAGACGAAGCTGAAATCCGCGGGCATCGCCGCACCTATGTCGGCGCGCTGCCGGGCCGGATCATCCAAGGGATGAAACAGGCGGGCACCAACAACCCTGTATTCATGCTGGACGAGGTGGACAAGGTCGGCATGGATTTCCGCGGCGATCCCTCGGCGGCCCTGCTCGAAGTCCTCGATCCGGAACAGAACAGCACCTTTACCGATCACTACCTGGGTGTGCCGTTCGATTTGACCGAAGTCATGTTCGTCACCACGGCGAACCTGATGGATCCGATCTTGCCGGCCCTCCGCGACCGCATGGAAGTCATCGACATTCCGGGCTACACCGAGGAAGAGAAACTCGGCATCGCCCAAAAATATCTCATTCCGCGGCAGATGAACGAACACGGGATCACCGAAGAACACGTGCGTGTCAGTGAGGCAACCATCCGCCATGTCATCTCGCATTACACACGCGAGGCCGGCGTGCGGAATCTCGAACGCGAGATCGCCAACCTCATGCGAAAGGTCGCCAAGAAGGTGGCGGAGGGTAAGACCGAGTGTCACACCGTCGACCAAAACAACCTTCACAAATTCCTGGGCGTCCCGAAGTTCGTGCCGGAAGCGGAATTGGAAAAGGACGAAGTCGGCGTGGCCACCGGCCTGGCCTGGACGGAAAGCGGCGGCGACGTGCTCTACATCGAAGCTACGGTCATGAAGGGCAAGGGGCAACTCACCCTGACCGGACATCTCGGCGACGTGATGAAGGAATCGGCACAGGCGGCTTTGAGTTACGTACGCTCGCGCGAAAAGACACTGGGGATCACCCCCGACCAGTTCGCCAAGAACGACATCCACATCCACGTGCCGGCTGGCGCCATTCCCAAAGACGGTCCGTCGGCCGGCATCACCATGGCGACGGCCATCGCCTCGGCCTTGGCCCAGATTCCCGTGCGCCGGGATTTGGCCATGACCGGTGAAATCACCCTGCGCGGCCGGGTCTTGCCGATCGGCGGGTTGAAGGAAAAAATCTTGGCCGCCAAGCGGGCCAAACTCTCGACGGTCATCCTGCCGAAGCGCAACAAGAAAGACTTGGAGGAGATTCCCAAGCACCTGCTCAAGGGCATCGAGTTGGTCTTCGTGGAAACGGTCGACGATGTGATCAAGGCCGCGCTGCGACGAACCGCCGCCCGTCCCGCACGCCGGACCTCGAAGAAACCGGCCGAGAAATCGGCAAGGTCCACGCCGAAGCGGGCCGCCGGCTCATCCAAAAGACACTTCCATCCGTCGGCACCCCCGAGGCCGTCGATCGTCTGATATGCCGCCCAGCCGACCTCGTCGCTCCGGCCCTGTCCGCGCTGAGTTCGCGCTGATCAAACTACTGCAGGCGCAGGTCAGGCGATCGGACCCGCAGGTCATTCGCGGCATCGGCGACGACACCGCCGTCATCCGGACCTCGGCCTCCGAGTGGACCCTGATGACCACGGACCTGCTGGCCGACGGGGTACATTTCGATCCTGCCACGTCCTCCTTCGAGGACATCGGCTACCGCGCCGCGATCGCCAACCTGAGCGACATCGCGGCAATGGGCGGCACGCCGCGATTCATGCTGGTAGCCATCGCCATCCCACCGACCGGCTCGACCAACCAGATTCAACGCCTCTACCGCGGCATGATGCAGGCGGTCCGCCCCTACCGGGTCAGCCTGATCGGCGGCGACACATCCGCCTCCACGCAAGGGCTCTTCGTGAGCATTACCTTGACCGGGACGGTCAAACCGCACCGAGTCCTCTTGCGCAGCGGCGCCCAAGTCGGAGACCATCTGTACGTGACGGGCACGCTCGGGGACTCCCATGCCGGGCTCGGCCTCTTGAGAACGCCGGCCGGCAGGGGCAGCAACACTCTCCGCCCCACGCACGCACGGTTTCTTCTCAGGAGACACCACCGCCCCTCGGCTCGCATTGCGGAGGGCCAATGGTTGATTCGTCACGGGTTGTCCGGTGCAGCGATCGACCTCTCCGACGGCTTGACGGGCGACCTCACCCACCTGTGCGAAGAAAGCCGGGTCGGCGCGGAACTCTTTCCCGCCGCGCTCCCCCTCTCGCCGGCGTGCCGCGCTTACGCCACCAGTCGCGGACTCGATGCCGTCGACATCGCTCTCCAAGGGGGTGAGGATTACGAACTGTTGTTCACGGTGCCCGCCGCTCAACAGGGGCGGTTCGAACGCTTGGCGGCCTGTACGGATTTTCGTTTCACCTGCATCGGACGCATCACCTCTCGACGATCGGGGCTGCGGCTGCGGACCGAGCAAGGAACGACCCAGCCCTTGGTGGTGACCAGTTACGAACATTTTCTCAGGCCCTGCTAACCCCAGGTCGGCACGACTATGACGGACGTCCGTTCCCTTTTTCGCCGGATTCTCCAGCTCGAGGAGACCCCGCGCCGCACGGCGCTGGCATTCGCCATCGGGGTGTTCATCGCCTTCTCCCCGACTTACGGGCTCCATATGGTGATGGTGGGGTTCTGCGCGTGGGCCTTCGGATTGAACGCGGTCGCGCTCCTTGCGGGAGCCTTCGTGAATAACCCCTGGACCTTGATTCCGATCCTCGGCGCGACCTACTGGACGGGCGCGGTTCTCCTGGGCGTCCGCGAGATGCCGTCGTTCGATTGGAGCAACCTCAGTTTTATGGGGATCTACCACCAGGTCATGCCCTATGCCTGGCCCTTCTTCCTCGGCGGCTTCGTCCTGAGCCTCGCGGGTGGCTTGCTTGCCTATCCGATCGCCTTCTTCCTGATCCGCGCCTACCGGCAGAGGACCGCATCGGCCGAGCGCAACGCGTTGCCCCCTTCGCCCGGGCTACGTTAAGATGACTCGACGATCCGGCTATGAAACTTCCTCCCGCACATTCACCCGCGCCCTATGACGGATCGGCGCTGATCGCCGATCCCATCCATGAATACGTGACTTTCACCGTTCCCTATGCGACGCCCAACTCCTCCGAGCGAACGGAGAAAGACCTGATCGATTCCCCTTGGGTCCAGCGCCTCCGCTACATTTATCAATTGCAGAGCGCCCGCTGGGTCTATCCGTCGGCGGAACATACACGATTCGTCCATTCGCTCGGCACCATGCACGTGGCCGGCCGGTTCGCCCGCCACCTCTATCCGTTTCTGAAAAAGGTAGCGCCCGACCTGCCGTCGGCACCGTTCGTCGAGGAATTTTTGCGGATCACCGCACTGCTCCACGACATCGGCCATGGCCCCTTTTGCCATTTCTTCGATGACAACTACTTACACGACTTCGGGCTGTCCCACGAGCGACTCGGTCAAATCATCGTGCGCGAGCATGTGGGCCCGCTCATCAAGAAAATCCGCCGAAGCCCGTCCGGTCCGTTCGAACGCGGCGAAGAACTCAACCCCGATCTGATCGCCCACGTCATCTTGAAAGAAAAGGGCAAGGATAACTCCCGGATCCCACGCTGGCTCAACCTGCTGCAGCCGGTCATCTCGGGGAGTTACACCGCCGACAACTTGGATTATGTCCTCCGCGATGCCTACATGTGCGGCGTCGCGGTCGGCCCCGTCGATCTGACCCGCTTGATTCATTACACCATCATCACGGACCGCGGATTCACGATCCACAAGACCGGACTGCCCGCGCTGCAGATGTTTCTCAACACGAGGATGTACCTCTACTCCAACGTGTACTTTCACCGCACGACCCGAGCGATCGACATTCATCTCCGCGACATCTTCGGGGACACGATGAAGCGGATGTTTCCCGAAAACCCGGCCAAACATATGGAGGATTACCTGACCCTGACCGACTGGTCGCTGCTGGAGGAAGTCCGCCGGTGGAAGCGGTCCGGACGAAGCACCCTGCGCCGCCTCCATCGCGAATGGGCCCACATCCTCGGCCGAGACGTCAAATGGAAAATGGCTTACAGCACGGTCTTGAAAGAAAAGGGTGTCGAGCGGGGCATGGACTTTCCCAGCCATGAGCACTTTCGGCAACAGATTCAGAAGGCCCTGCCCTCCCGCCTCAAACACTTCCCCTTCCGTGTGGACATGGCCCCTCTCGATCCGCGCCCTGACCCCAAGGACACCCGCAGCACCCCACTCCTCGTGTACGATCCCGGAACCAAGGGACTCTCGACTGAACCGTTGGAAGAATTCTTGGACCTGCTCCCCACCCGCCTGGTGCAGTTTCGGATCTATGCCCTCGACCATGCAGAGGATGCGGCCCTGTCCAGCGCCGCGGCCACGGTGTTGAACAAAACACCGTTCAGTCTCGAATCGAATTTCTAGGCAGGCTGCTGAACATGGATCCCGGCTTCGCACTCATGGAGGCACTGCCGGTTCACATCTCCGCGGCGTTCACAAACGTGACGTGTGTTCTTCACCCCGTCGTGAACCTCGGAGGTTCAACGTACCTGAAAGTGCTTGCTAGGCTAGGCTTGCCCTTGCTTATTTCCTGCGGGGCTCGGAACGAATAGGCCCGCGAGAAAACCCACGACGCTCGTGAACATAGTCAGCACAAGCTCGGGTTTGACCGCTCCCTGAGGTACCGCAACAAACATCGCCGTGGCGATGGAAATAAATGACCCGACCAGGACGAACGCAAAGGCCGACACGACGACCAGCCAGAGGCTGTCGCGGGTCTTCTCTCCCGGTCCTGCCAAAACTCCGCCCTGTTGAATTTCACCACCGATTGACACCTGCTGCGCACGAGAAAGCTGGCGCGCCGTTTCCTTGACGGCTTCCTTCTTTTCTTTCTCGGGAAGATTCGAGGCGGCACCGACCAATGCGTCCTTCAAGGCGTCCGGCTGTAACCCCTTGAAGAACTGACCGGCAAAGTCGTAGATTTCTTTCCCCTTGAATTCCCCCAACACGTTCTTGCAAAGCCCTTTCTTCTCTTCGGGAGCCAGCTTCCTGATTTCGTCGAGTAATGCAGTCGCATCCGCGGGCATGAGGCACCTCCATTTGATTGTGACGAGGCCATGCGTTCTCCACTGCTAGAACCCCATCTGGTAACCAGGTAGAGTCGTCGCCCTCGCGAGTGAAGGTGATGGTGTTTTCTCTGACTAATCGAGATCTCTGCCGCATGAGAATTCTTCTGTCACCTCCACAAGGCGGCTGATCCGTTTCTTCACACCCGTAACGAAATTCCCATCATCTTGGTTCAGCCTGTCGTCTTGATCGATGGAGGCGCGAGCCACATGGAACAGTCGCAGGGCAGTTCGAATGTCTGGAGTGCGTTGCGGGCATTCCTTCTGAATGGCATCGACCAGAGCGATCAATCCATAGACGTCGGCCTTCTCCCAGAGATATGGGAAGGGTTTCGCCTTTTGTGCCGACACAGATCCAGACTCATAAAGTTTTCGCGCCTGTGCGCGCGCGTAACGTAAAGCGGTTTTATGAGCCAGAAGCTCTCTGATTTGGTGCCGGACTTTGGCAAAGTCTTGACAGACCTGGAGGCGTGCTCTGAACCCATTGCTCATGGGTGGAAGGTTGTCGGTCTGAATGTCGCCGCAAGGTGAGCCCCGTAACAAGTCATCTATTGCGATCAATGCATAACCGTCAGGCTGGCCGTTACCGGCCGGCGGGCACTCGGGGATAATTAGCGCGAAGTGACCGAGAAAGGCCGCTATTGCCTTTTTGATCTCTATGGGGAAGGACAGGCCGTCCAATCTTTTCTGTATGCTGCGACATGAAATTTTGACCGCCTCCACCGTGGCTTCTTTCGACTTCTCTGCGAACGTGGCCAATGTCGAAAGCTCGTTGCTGCCATGACCATCAGGAAAGTTCTGGTTCAACCATGCGTCGACGTCCTCACCTAGGATAAACTCGCTGCGACCTTCGACCGGAGAAGGGGACAGGGCGACGTATTTCGCATATTGCAGCACAAAGTACTCCTCTGCCAGGGAGAACCGCTTTTGGGCGACCTGCTTATCCTTAAGAACCGCATCAGGTAGCCAATCGATTTGTTTTTTCTTCGCTTCAGCCTTTTCGCGGGCCTGGAATAAGTGCCCGAGCCCGCCATGAAAGTCGCGGTTGAGGTGAATGGAGTAATAGCCCAAAAGAAAGGAGAAATTGAAGTCATCCGGAAAGGTCGTGGCCCCTCGGTAGAGGTAATGGAAGCCTTCGCTCGTTTTCCCGAGGAGCATCGAGAATCTGGCCAGCAGATAGTCATACCATGGGGACTCGGCTTGGGCTTCTGGCTTCGTCAGCAGATGTCGGATGAATCGCTCTGCCCACGAATCAATGGCCGTTTTTTCGCGCATGATCGTAGCAGGTGAGGATTTCGGATTTAGTAATGCGAACACATATCCCGTCAGTTCTGGATTCTCCGGAAGGTCATCCAGCAAGCCAGCAAGTTTGGTTGCAGGGGGATTGGATGATGGCTTCTCCGGCTCTCCTTCACTGGGATCGCATGCCGGAACTGAGTCGATGGGTGTTCCTGTGCGCAAAGCCGAAGCAATGATCATATCTTGCTTGATTCGACATTTCATGAAGGTAAAGGGGTTTGGATCGGCAGAGGCTTTTTGAATCCCCAGAAGATCCAAGGCTCGAGTTTCATTCGCATACAGATCCCAGAGTTGGCTTCTGATCTGCGTTAATTGAAGGGATCGATTTTCAGTGGTCTTTTTCGAAAAGTGTTCGCTCGTTTTTGTGAGGACATCGAGCAACACCCCGACCTTGTTCGCGACCACATGAGGAGTTTCGAACTCCATAGGCCAGCAATAATGACGGTCCGGATTGACAATGCTGTCGCAACTCGCTGCATATTGTTTGTCCGCCAATTCTTCATACTCCCGCTTGATCGTGCTCGACCGTTCGGCAACCACCGCCCGTCCCGCCAGGACGAGGGTCTCGATTTCGGCTTTGCTCGGAAGCAAGCTCACATTGTTGAGGTCGCTGAGGACCTTCCGTTCCATCTCTGTGAAATCGAACGCTCGCGCGACCTCGCTGATGGAGTCGGTCATGGAATTCGTCTTGCTCTGAATCGCCAGGCTCTGCTCGACGATCCTCGTCACCACTCGGCTGTTCTTGACGAGGTCGCGCATATTCAACTCGACCACTCCGAAACCGAAGTTATTCAGCAATCGTTGGGCGACAAGGCGCGACAGATCCGTGCGATCCCTGATCAAGACGTCGAAACTATCGTCAATGTGGCCCGCCAAGGCGGGCAGTGAGGAGGTGGCGCTCACGCCGGCATTGACGATGAGCAGGAATGCCTTTTGGGACTTCGGGTTTTCTTTTTGGGCCGTGGGGAGATCCGTGACCTCTGCAGTGGCGAGGGAAGTTCTGGTGGGCTCGCCGGAGGAAACGGTCAGGCCATGGCCGTTCGCCAAGGTCCAATCATCCTCTTGGAACCGATCCCTGTTTTTCCGTTCAAAGATGGCCCTGAGCAGACCGGTCACTCCAAGATTGTCGCTGACACCCCCGTCCACCAGGATCGGTGACCTGATTTGGTCCCCCAGGATCAATGGGCAGTTTGTGGGGATGTGTGCGGTATCGGTAGCCTGCAGGTGCGATTTCAACCGCATCGGCGAGAAGACACCGGGAAGGCTGCTCGATGCCGCCACCGCGGTTGCTAGGTCGAGCGTTCGGAACAACTCGACATCACCCAAGCAGGCGAATGTCTCCTTGTCGAAGGTGAAGACCCGGCCGTTGGCGATGTCGGTTGCGTTAATTAGCAGGTTAGCTCGCCCTATACCGTTCGCTTTGACCGGCTTTCCTCCGAACAGGGCTCCCGTCAGGGTTTCAGCAGGCTTAGCCTGCGCTTCCAATTCACCGAACCTCTGCCCATCCAGGAAGAGCTTGTTATAGATCGCCCCCAATTGTTCGCTCTCGAATAGACCGTCATAGAGCCACATCGTCGCAAAGGGGGCCACCTCGACCTCCGGGATTGGAAGCACTGGGAGCTTGAATGTCTGAAAAATTGTGTCAAGTGCCGAAGCGACCAACATGGCCAGTGGACGCCAGATAGGAGTCTTCTTTTCCAGCGTGAATAGCTTCCACTTTAACTGAGCGTCTTTGAGCCTTTGTCCGAACTCAACCAGACGGTCGGGATGGGTCTTGTAATAGGCGGCAGTGATGGCGCCGCCTGATACGCCGGACAGAAAGCGGGCGTTCTCCAGGAACGAAGCTCCTCCACCGCGCCCACAAGGACTCGAACGGTCGTCATCCGAGTATTCTTGGTCTTCGAGATAATGCAGAGAGAACCGTGCGGGGGTGGTGTGGCCGTTGTGATCGTCCGAATCTGTAGAATCCTCCTGTCGTTTCAGCAGACAGAGCTTGCGTAACTCCAACATGACCCCATGGGAAAAGGCCGCCGCACGCAACCCTCCGCCCGAGAGCGCGATCCCGATCCATGGTACCGCATCCGGCTCGTATGCAGAGTGTGGATGACTCGGCATGGCGGTGACAGGAAGGAGCAGCGTGAATGTGACGACGAAATAGCCAACAGATGTGCGCTTCTTCCACATGGGCATCCTCTCTCAGCAGCCTGGTCTCGTTCGCAGGATGTTGTGGTCTCCTAAGGCGTCACCTTGTCTGGCACCTTAGCCCTGATTTCGTCGCCGAGTTCAAGAACCTTATCAAGCGCTCTGCACGTGTCGTTCATGTTGGTCGACACCTGCTGTTCCATGGCTTTGATATCCGTAACCAGCTGAGTCGCATCGTCCTTGGTCTTCTGCGCCTTGGGTCGCACCTCCTCCGTTCTTGTCGCCTTGTCGGCCTTTTCGATGGCACTCTGCGCCTTTGCCTTCGCCTCTTCGAGGCGGTTGATATTGTCCGCGTTCGATTGAAGACGCACCGCGGTCGCTTGTCGTTCCGTTGCTTCCTTCCCTGCTTGTAGGAGCTTCTTTTTCGCCTCTTTCTTGGTCTCATCGTTAGACGTTTGGTCGTCAATGATCGCTGAGGCCTTCTCAGCGTCCTCCTTGGTTTTTTGAATCGTCTCTTCCAGCGCTTGGGCTTGTTGAAGGAGCTTGTCGGCTCCGCTCTTGGTGATTTTAAGCAAACGTTTCGCTTCTTGGGCTTCGTTTCCGGCCTCCTCGGCTTTTCTCTTGTCTTCCTCCTCCTCCGTCAATCCACGGATGAGGTGCGTCGCCGCGCAGCCGGTTGCAAAATGCTGTTCAATCTTGGCCGGACCGAACCAGTTCACGGCCAAGTGGAAGACGGCTAAGACTGAGTAGGCGTCCCTTGCGATGCTGGAACCAGAGTAGGCTGACGGAGGCAACTCGCTACATCCACGATCGAAGGGAGGCGAGCCGGATTTTTGCTGGATAGGTCCAGACGGCTTCACGTCGGTTGTAGGCGCGGGAAGATTTTCAGTATTTGGTTGCGATGGAGGCGAGCCACGCGTTGCACCAGCAGGCTCAGCCGGCTTCTCGTCGAGTTTCGTCACAGGAACCATGGCGATCTCCGCCCTCTTATAGCCAAACGTAATGCTCGGAGGCGTTTCATTGGCGGGCGGGGTGGCCTCCAGGCCTACGGTGGTGCCGGTGGAAAAATAGACAGCAGGATTCTTCAGGCAACAGGCGGTCATGAAGAGCGGAATCGGAACCATCAGCCATCGGTGGATTCGGGACCATGAGGCCATCATGGGCTATTTCCCTTCCTATGGTCCTGCTTCAGCTAGAAGCAGCGTTTCCCCTTGCGCTTGTCGCTGGTCCGTTCCAGGACATTGTCCCTGAAGTAGTGGCGGGTCTGGACGCTATTGGCGGCTTTGGCCGCCGCCATCCCGGTCGCAAAAAACGAGCGGATCTGCAGGCCGTCCGGCACGTCGCGACCTGTCGACATGAGGCCTTCGAAAAAATCCCACAGCGAGGGGTTCGCCATGACACAGAATTCGGCGAGGACCGAATAGGTATCGGTTTGCGCTTCAGAGGCATTGCCGGACGTAGTATTCCTGTGCTCGGCCGGAATGATGGTGGTTTCTTCTCGCTTATAGCCAAGCGCGATTTTGGGGGGCTCTTTGGCCACTTGAGAGATTTCCAGGCCGAATTTGGTGGCGGTGGTGACCACGAGGTAATCCTTACAACCGACAGAGGAACAGGCTGCGGCAACCACGCAAAGCAAACGCAAACCTCGGAGGAGCGGTAACGATGTCATCGGATCACCTCCTGTAGGCAGGGCTCAAGGGATTCATCCGGCTTGGCATCGCAGACCAGAAAGCGAGTCGTAAGCGGCCTGTTGCTTGAAAACTCCAGGAGATAGAGCGCATCAGGGTGTGGCCAGAACCGGCTCGTGCATGAGGTGCCGAATGTAATGTTCGATCCTTCCCTGTCGAGCGCGGTTGAGAGTTGAAGGCCCACCACTCGTTTCGCCACAAATTCGGCCTCATGCGCTCGTTGGATCGATGCATGAAACGGACTGATCCGCCAGGAGCCGATGGGGATCGCAGCGAAGGATGACCAGGCGAGAGGGTGGTTTTGACTCGCAGCTCCATCTGTCTGTCGGAAGGCCAGGGGGACGCTCAGCAGGTTGCTGAAGTAGCCGATGGTGATCCCCCAGCGATTACCGCCCTCGACCAGCAACGGCAGCCAGGCCTGCTCTGCCAGGAAGGCTTGACTGTCAGGTGGGGTGGCGATACGGAACAGCGTCGGCCCCCACAGGTGGTCCGCAGATTCACCGTGCCACACACATCCCATCTCCATGACAAGCATGAGGGACAAGATCGTGGCGCGGCAGCAGCGTCTGCCCACCTGATCCTCCATGGTCCGGCTTATGCGCCTATCGCTACAGGGAGATCGTCCGAGCGGACGATCTCCCTCGTTACTGACACCGACGAAAGGGCTCTGTACTGCGTCTGTGACTGCCCACCGCCTGATAGCGGGCGAGCAAGCATTGATAGGCCGACAAATAATGGCGCAAGCAATTCCCAGGCCGAATCGTGAACGGCCTCAGCATGAAATGGTGTATGTACCATAACCTATTGATGTGAATTGGCAGGTGATCAGACATGAATGAAATTCCTCATTCACTGAGGCAGAATACGGAGGCCCGAGAAAATGGAGGCATTATCCGTTGTGATACAGCTGTCGTATCGACTGGGATACAGTGAGCGAGGCTTCGACAGGGATCAGATAGGGTCGCTCGCCGGTGCGCCACGGGCAGACGCAACTACGTGAGGCAGGCGGCAACATCAGCATCGAAACATTTCACGCCGCTGGGCAGGTCGTTGGCGTACATGTGGCGGAGAGAACAGAAAATGGACGGCTCGCACTCCAGAACAGACAGACCAATCGCCACTCAGAGACCTGAGTGACTACAGCCGTGCCAATACAACGGTTTCAAACCGCGAGTTTGTCAACAGCCTGCTAGGTACATCGCTAGGTCCTAACGGCTCTGCGCTTCCGTTGCCATCCCAGGCATAATGGTCCACACCGTGATGACCGCTGTTCGTATCAGCGCGTTTCACTCTGTGTTCCTCACACTTGTGCGGGAGAGCGATGGTCGCGTCCGCTAGCCCGACCTCCCAAGACGAAACAACCTCTCCTGCGCATCAGGGCCCGAACGTCCCTGCCCTCGCCGGCCTGCTGATCGGGCTGATTGCCGTTATTTTTCTATTGGATACCTTTACGCAACGGGGCATTCCCGTCTCTGCGCTCTATGCGATTCCTCTGATCCTGACCTACCGCCTCCCGTCCCATTGGGCGCCCCCCTTCATGGCCCTGCTGTGCAGCCTCCTCACCTTTCTCGGGTATCACCTCTCGCCGAATGCGCAGGATGTGCCGACCTGGGTCTCGCTCCTCAACCGTTCCGCCGGCATCGGCATGTTGGCCATCATCGCTTACCTGCTTGTCAGGCATCAACGCATGACCAAGGACTTGGTCAAGGCCGCCGTCATGGCGACCGAACATGACGCGATCCGCCAACGAGAGGCCCTGTCCAGAAAGCGTTCCGATGAGATCCGCGATCTCTACGAACAGGCCCCCTGTGGGTACCATTCCCTCGACCGCGACGGCGTCATCATCGCCATGAATCAGACGGAACTGGATTGGCTGGGATATGCCAGGGAAGAACTGATCGGGAAGAAGCGCTATATCGACCTCTTGACGCCGTCCGGTGCTGCAGCCTTCCAGCGAAATTTTCCCCGGTTCAAGACAGAGGGGGTCGTGCATGACTTGGAATTCGATCTCATCAGAAAGGATGGGTCCCGCTTGCCGATCCTGCTCAACGCAAGGGCCGTCAAGAATACCGACGGGGACTATGTCGCCAGCCGCTCCACTGTCATCGACATCACCGATCGCAAACAGGCCGATGAAGCCCTTCGACAGAGCCATCATCGGCTCGAAGAAGAGGTACGTGAGCGGACAGCCGCCCTGCACCTCGCCAACCGACGGCTTGAGGCGGAGCTCGCGCAAAGTCAGCGAACGACGACGGATCTCCAGCGGAGCGAGGCACGTTTCCGTCAACTGGTGGAAAGCCTCCCGCAGTTGATCTGCACCTGTCTTCCGGACGGGTCGTGCGATTATGTAAGTCCCCAATGGGCCCGCTACACCGGCCTCCCCTTGGAGGAGCATATGGGAGATGGGTGGCTTCGCCGGCTGCACCCGGACGATCAGCAGGCCACCCTCACACAATGGCACCGGCAGCTCGCCGAGAGGAGCCCCTTTGAAACTGAATGCCGTATCAAGGCGGCAACCGGCCGTTATCGCTGGTTTCACACCCAACTCACCCCCATTCGCGACGAGAGCGGCGTCTTGGTGAAGTGGCTGGGCACCAGCACCGACATCGATGATTCCAAACAGGCGCAGGAGCTTCAGGCACGGCTGGGCGCGATCGTGGAGTCCTCGTCCGACGCCATTTTCAGCAAGGGGCTCGACGGACGCGTCACGACGTGGAACCGAAGCGCCGAGCTGATGTTCGGATATCCCGCCGATGAGATGATCGGCCACTCGATCCTGACGCTGGTTCCTCAGGAGCTTCGCATTGAGGAATTGTTGCTCATCGAACAGGTGAAAACCGGGCGGAGACTGCAACAATATGAAACGACTCGGCGGCGGAAGGGCGGACGTTCGCTTGAAGTCTCCCTGACGTTGTCGCCGATCACCGATGACAAGGGCCGCGTCGTGGGAGTCTCGACGATCGCGCGCGACATCACGGCGCGAAAACGCGCGGACGAGCTGTTGGAACAGCAGCGCACGCTGCTGGAATTGTCTTACGAACCGATCTTCGCGTGGGACATGGACCACGGCATCGTCGACTGGAACCGCGGCTGTGAACAACTGTACGGCTATACCAAGGCGGAAGCGCTGGGACAAGCGAGCCATCTTCTGTTACACACGCAACTTCCCTGCTCGCTCAGCGACATCCATGCCGCACTGGAAACGACCGGAAGCTGGACTGGGGAAATCCGTCAACGCACCAAAGAGGGGCAGGAGGTTTTGGTGGAAAGCCGTTGGAGTCTCTTGCAAACGAATGGTCGACGTCTGGTGTTGGAAACCAACTGGGATATCACCGAACGGCGCCGAGCCGAGGTCCTGATTCTAAAGAAGAACAAGGATTTGGAAACGCTGCTTCACGTCACCTCGCATGATTTAAAGGAGCCCCTGCGCGCCATCGAAAGCTTTTCGCTCCTGCTTCAGGAACGGTACGCGGGCCGTCTCGACGACAAGGGGCGGGACTTTCTTATACGAATCGTCCGCGCCACGCAGCGGCTCGACCAACTGCTCACCGACATTTTGAATCTCTCGCGCGCGCAACGCATGGATCCGCCGGTCGAAGAGGTCGAAGCCGACCTGCTCGTTCAGGAGGTCTTCCGCCGGCTGGACACACGCATCAAAGAGACGGGCGCGCACCTGACCGTTCGCTCTCCGCTGCCGCGCCTGCGGGTCAACCGAACGTGGGCCATCCAAGGCATTTACAATCTGGTGGCGAATGCCCTCAAATTTGCGCGCCCCGGCGCACCGCCGGACATCGAGATTGACACGTATCGGGAGCACGGGGGCGAGCAGGCCCACGCCATGGGGTTGGTCGTCCGGGATCGCGGCCCAGGCGTCGCTCCCGAGCAACGGGAACGCATCTTCGAACTGTTCCAACGGGCCGTCGGCCGTGAGGTAGACGGCACGGGAGCCGGGCTTGCCATCGTCCGTCAGGTGGCAGAGCGCCACGGTGGACGCGCCTGGGTCGCCCCGCGCGAAGGCGGAGGCTCTGAGTTTTACATCACATTCGCGTTGCCCCAGACTCACCTGACGAAGGTAGGACCATGACCATACGACCGTTCGAGATGCTGATCGCCGAAGACAATGAGGACGACATCGTGCTGATCCAAGAAGCGTTCACCGACGGCAACCTGATCGAACGTATTGCCGTCGTGCGGGATGGAGAAGAGGCATTGGCCTACCTGCGCGGAGAGGGTCGCTACCATCGGACGCCGCTTCCCGGCATGGTTCTGCTTGACATCAACATGCCAAAAAAGAGCGGGCTGGAAGTGCTTCGTGAAGTCAAGGCCGATCCGCGACTCAGAGCCATCCCCGTTGTCATGCTCACAGTCAGCGAACGCGACGAGGATATCCTGCGATCGTATGAACAGGGTGCCTGTTCCTACATTCGCAAACCCGTCACGTTGAGCCGGTTCATTTCCGTGGTGCGGGAATTCGATCTTTATTGGAGCGCCATATCCAAGATTCCGACCGTGAATAGGTGACCCATGCGCGTGCTGCTCATTGAGGACAACGAAGACGATGCGCAGTTGATTCGTGAAGCGTTGACGGAACCGTCCTCTCAGATCACCGGGCTCGCATGGGCCGACCGGCTTGAAACGGGTTTCGCCCGCCTCGCAGAGGGTCCCGTGGATGCCGTGCTGGTGGACTTGTCGCTGCCGGACAGCCATGGCTTGGACACCGTCGATCACGTACGAGCGCGCGCGCAAGATGCGCCGGTCATCGTCCTCACGGGGCTCGATGACGAAGCGGTGGCCGAAGCGGCCCTCCTGCGGGGAGCCCAAGATTATCTGGTGAAAGGCCGTTTGACGGGGGACAGTTTGCGGCGAGCCATCCGATACGCCATGGGCCGGCACCACGTCGAGCAAGCGCTCCGGAAAAGCGAAGAACGATTTCACCTCGCCTGCCGCGCCACAAACGATGCCATTTGGGATTGGGACATCCAGACCGGAATGGTCTGGTGGAACGAAGCCTATGAAACCGTGTTCGGATACCGCCTCCAAGGCCGGGAAGAACCGCTGACGGCCTGGACAGAGCGTCTGCATCCCGTGGACCGAACCGCGGTCGTGAGCGAGCTGATGGACAGGGTCCGCTCCGACCTACAATTGTGGACGAGGGAATATCGGTTTCGCCGCGCCGATGGCACCTACGCCGACGTCATCGACCGCGGCTACGTCATCCGCGACCCAGGCGCACTTCCGCGGCGCATGATCGGCGCGATGAGCGACATCACCGGACCCCGACAGCTGGAAACCTCCCAAGCGGCGCAATTGGCCGTCAGCATGGCGTTAGATGAATCGCTCTCGTTGGACGAGGCCCTGCCGAACATCCTTCGTGGCATCGGTGAGGCCAAGCGGTGGACGGTCGGCGCCTTCTGGTCCGCCTTACCCCAGAACCCGGCGTTGCGCTGTACGATGCTCTGGCACCAGCCTGATTGGCCCGCCGATGCATTCGTCCAAGCCTATCGCACCTTGTCGCTTCGGCCTGACAGGGGCCTTGCCGGGCGAGCCTTGACCGGCGGCGAGGCGGTCTTGCTGTCTGACCTCCGACTCGAACGCGATTCTCCCCTCGCGACTATCCCCGGCTCTCATGACCTACGAGGCGGCATGGCCGTTCCGATTCGGAAAGGCAAGGCAATCATCGGGATCCTGGAATTCATGACCCGCGAAGTGCTGCGCCCGGACGCCACACAACTCCACACACTTACCGACCTGGGCAGCAAAATCAGCCAATTCATTCAGGACAAGGACCTCGAACGGCACATGCGCCAGGGCCAAAAGATGGAAGCGCTTGGACGGATGGCCGGAGGCATTGCCCACGACTTCAACAATCTGCTGACCGTCATCAACAGCTGGAGCGAGTTGCTCCTGTCGGAAAGCCCCCCGAGTTCGCGGATCCACGGCGGATTGACACAGATCAGCGAAGCCGGAAACAAGGCGGCCGGCCTCACACGCCAGCTTCTGGCATTCAGCCGGCATCAGGTGACCAAACCGCAGCTGCTGAACCTGAACGACCGTGTCACGGATATTCTCGACCTCTTGCAGCGGGTGATCGGCGAGGATATCGAGCTGTCCGTGAGTCTGAACTCGACGCTGGGACCGATTCACGCGGATCCCGGACAAATCGAACAGGTCGTGATGAATCTGGTAGTCAACGCCCGTGACGCGATGCCCCACGGAGGCCGCCTTGAGCTGGAGACGCGGGAATTCCAGGTCGCACCGCCCGACGCCCTATGGCCGGACACCCTTCGGCCGGGCCCCTATGTCACACTCACCGTCCGCGACACGGGCTGCGGCATGGACCCCGATACGCTCGGCCACATTTTCGAACCGTTTTTCACGACCAAAGAGCGCGGTAAAGGCACGGGACTCGGCCTTTCGACGGCCTATGGCATCGTCAGGCAAGCCGGCGGCACGATCGGTGTGGAGACCGCGTCCGGACAGGGGACGACCTTCACGATCTACTTGCCTCGAGCCCACGGCGCCATAGATGGACGTGTCGCCCCCCTCCCTCACCTCTCCCCAGCCGCTGGGGCCGGCACCATTCTGTTGGTCGAAGATGACGATCTGGTGCGAGGGCTGGCACAAGCCGTTCTGCACGCACGACAATACACGGTCATCCCCGCGAGAAATGCCCAAGAGGCGCTCGCGATCGCGGAGTCCAATCCTGGTCGTATTTCTCTCCTGCTCACGGATATGGTCATGCCCGGCATGTCCGGCGCTGAATTGGTCTCCCAGCTCCGTCGACTCCTGCCGAATATCAAGGTCGTGGTGACCTCCGGGTACTCGGATCGAGGGACAGAGATTCAGGAATCGTTCGGGTCGACGGTGGGATTTCTGGAGAAACCCTATACCCCCGACTCGCTCGCGGATAAGGTTCGAGAAGTCCTCGGCGCTCCGGCCCAAGCCTCGACGCCCTGAAACCGCGAAGCCGCACATGCGCATTGCGCGCAATGCGCCAGCCCCTACTCACAATCGTACCGGAAAGTCGACTAGCGGCTATCGCCGCCAAGAGCTGGCGAGGAGCGGTCGAGCGAAGAAGGTGGAGTGACTACAACAGCGGCCGCGGCCGCGTTTTTTGGAAACGGCAGGTCGAGCATGGCATAGGGATTGACCCTGGCCCCGTTCACTTTCATTCCCCAATGGAGATGGGGCCCGGTCGCACGGCCCGTCGCACCGACCTTGCCGATGACTTGGCCGGCCTTGATCAAGTCCCCTTCCTTCACCGACACATCGGAAAGATGGAAATACATGGAGTAGAGGCCGAGGCCGTGGTCGAGATAGATACCCCTTCCGGAAAAAATATGGTCCACGGTGAGGCGCACGACGCCGTCGTTGCTGGCCACCACGTCCGTGCCCAACGGAGCCCCGATGTCTTCACCGTTGTGGGGATTCCTCGGTTGGCCGTTCATGATCCGCACGCTGCCGAAGATGCCGGTGCGTTTCCCACGCACCGGTTCGAGGAAGCCCGTGTGCCAGAGACGCATCCCCGACTCTTCCGCCAGCGCCTTCCGTACCTGGTCCTGCTCTTCTTTCCAACGTGCGGCTGCCTTCTGGTCCAAATCGACCTTGTCTTTCGGTAGGGTCAATCGCTCCACCGAGAATTTTTCCTTGGCCACGAACACCTGATAGGTCAAGTGTCGCATCTGTTCACCGATCTGTGCATCGATCGTCAATTCATGTGCCCCCGGCTCATCCTGCAGATCGATGCCCAATAGTCCCACATAACCGGTCGCGGCACCGGGATCCGGAAATAACGTCATGGTGCGCCCCAGGAACCGGCCCTTGACGACCGTCGCATCCATAATTCCCGGCACCCTTACGACGATCACTTGCCCCTGCTTCCCGCTGAATTGCCCGTCCGCCCCCCGTTGCGCCGGTGCGCTGTTCGGGAACAGCTCGACCGGAAACACGCTGGCCACCAAAACCACGGTGATGATGAACAAACGATCCAGCAGCGACATGGTCGTATCCTGTCTCCGTCTTCCCATCTGCCTCATCGATACAATCGGGCCCCGGACACTTGCGACAAGAGTTCCTCAACCCGCCGGTTGACCGCACTGAAGGGGTCCATGCAGAGAATCGTCTCTTCCCAATACCCGTTCAACTTCAGATACGTCCAATCCACGGTGTAGGAACGATTCTTCGCACGGGCAAATCGAATGAAGTCGCCGCGAACCTTTGCGCGGGTGGTCTGAGGAGGCACCGACATGGCACGCTGGACGGCTTCCTCCTCAACCACGCGCGATGCCATGCCCCGACTCTCCATCAGATAATACAGCCCGCGCGTGCGTTTAACGTCATGAAATTGCAAATCCAACAAGAACACGCGCGGATCATCCCACCCGCAGTCTTTCTTGTCGATGTAAGACTGGATCAGATGTTTTTTCATGACCCAATCGACTTCATGGATCAGCTGCATGGGGTCGTCTTCCAACCGATCCAGCACCGAGATCCATTTTTGCAGCACGTCGTCCAACACCGGGTCATGATCCTGGGAGGCCAGAAACTCCGTCGCGCGCTTGGCATAGACCCGCTGGATCTCGATCGCGGTCATTTGACGTCCGTCGTCCAGCTTCACCTTCTTGTTGAGTGTGGGATCCCGTGAGATCTCTCGGATCGCTTTGACGGGATCTTCGAGTTCCATGCCCGTGACGGAGAAGCCCGCCTCGACCATGGATAACACGAGCGTCGCCGTTCCGACCTTGAGGTAGGTGGCATACTCGGACATGTTCGAATCCCCCACGATGATATGCAGACGGCGATACTTTTCCGCATCCGCATGGGGTTCATCGCGAGTATTGATGATGCTGCGCGAGGAGGTCGTCGATGAAGATGTCTTTTCGTGGATATGCTGCGCGCGCTGGGAAATGAAATACTGCGGCTTACCGGAGACCTTCAACACTTTGCCGGCACCGCTGAAAATCTGGCGCGTGACGAAAAACGGGATCAGTTGCTCGGTCACCTTCCAGAAATCCACATCCCGGCGCATGAGGTAATTCTCATGGCAGCCGTAGGTATTGCCCAACGAATCCGTATTGTTCTTGAAAATATAGATTTCCCCGGAAAGCCCTTCTTCCCGCAATCGCTCTTCCGCCGCCGGCAGACAGGCTTCCAACAGACGCTCGCCGGCCTTGTCGTGAACCACCAAGTCGAGGATGTTGTCGCATTCCGGCGTCGAATATTCAGGGTGACATCCGGTATCCTGGTAAAATCGTGCTCCATTGACCAAAAACGCGTTGGAGGGCCAGCTGTTCGGAATCAAACCTTCGAAAATGTAGCCCAACACCTTTTCCATGGGCAGGTAGATCTTGCCATTAGGCGAGAAGATCAGCCCGTATTCGTTTTCCAAACCGAAAATACGTTGTTGCATCGCGATAAAACCTCAGCAGGGCATGGTATCAGAATACACCCTGAGGGCTGAGGCTTCAACACGACGCCCTCGTCTAAATGGGAGAAAAGGCGCGTCGGGTAGAGCACGGCGTAGCGTACCGACTCAGGGGAACGACACATGAACGGATGGATGACTAGGAGAGAAGCTGGGAAATATCGGCGCCGAGCAAGCGTTTAAATTTCCGGCCGGCACGGGTCCTGTCGAGAACTGCTACTTCTAGGTTTTCGGTGGGGATCTTTTGATTCGCCACCTGTTCCAACGCCTCCAGGCACCGGCTGAGGCCGGCCTTGAGCGTCGGCAACTCGGCGGTTGCATGTTCCCGGAGATACTGCTGAACCGCTTCGGCTCGTCCGCCGATCACCGCGAAATGCTTTTCATCGACGATGCTGCCGTCAAATGAAATGCGGTAGATCTCATTCGGCTGTCCATTCACACCCACTTGAAGGACAAGGAGTTCGACCTCCAAGGGCTTCACATCGGTGCTGAAGGCGGTGCCAAGGCTCTGAGAATAGGCATTGGATAATGTCCTGGCGCTGACATCCTCGCGACTATACATGTATCCCGTGAGGTCGGCATGGCGGATGCCTGCCTTCCGCAGATGTTCGAACTCGCTATACTTGCCTGCCCCGGCAAAGGCAACGCGATCATAGACCTCGGACACCTTATGGAGCGACGTACTGGGATTGTCCGCGGCCAATAGGATGCCGTCGACATATTCCAGCGCAATGATGGAGCGGCCCTTGGCGATGCCCTTCTTGGCATACTCCGCCTTGTCCTGCATCATTTGTTCGGGCGAGACGTAATACGGCAACGGCATCGCTCAGGATCTCCTTCGCTCTGCGATCAGCGCTTCGTACATAGCCAGAACACGGTCCTCCGGCACGTCGCTCAGTCCTGCCGCACTGACGATCTTGGCCGTGGGGTAGATCCCTCGCACAAAGTCCGGTCCGCCGGTACCCACATCCTCATCGGCTGCGTTATACAATGCCAAGAGACCGACCTTGAGAGCGTCTTGCTCAGACAGACCGGGACGATAGTGTTCCCGCATGGTGTTTCGCGCATCCTTGCCGCCGGAGCCGATGGAATGGTGATCCGATTCTTCATAGCGTCCGCCCGTGATGTCGTACTTGAAGATGCGGCCTTCCTTCCGCTTCAGATCGTACCCCACGTATAACGGCATCACGACCAATCCCTGGAACACCATCGGCAGGTTGGCCTTCACCATTTGGCCAAGCTTGTTGGCCTTGCCTTCACAGGACAACTGCACGCCTTCCAGCTTTTCGTAATGCTCCAGTTCGGTCTGGAACAGCTTTGCCATTTCGATACAGGGCCCGGCCGCCCCGGCAATAGCCATGGCGGAATAGTCGTCGATCCGGAAGACCTTTTCGATCCGCCTGTCGGCGATTTGAAAACCTTCGGTCGCCCGGCGGTCTCCGGCAATGATAGCTCCGTCGCGATACTTCAGCGCCAGCACGGTCGTCCCATGCGGTAGGGGGATACCGCCTGGTCTGGAAAGATCGGAGGGCAGAGGAAGGCATTGGCCGCCAAGGCCTTTTATCCCCGGTGCTAATTCCGGATAATGACGGATGAGCAAGTCAAAAAAACTGGACCCTTCGTGCTGTGAAAGAAATGGACCGTAGGTCATACAAGCGTCGAGATCAATGAGATAGTTTTGACAACAGGGCCGCCGCGGTCTCCGCTTGGGCGAGCAATTCGCCTGTGAGCGACTCGGTGCCGCGCAATGGTTCCATCAACGGGATGCGTTTGATCTTATTCTGCCCGATATCGAACAGCACCGACGTCCAACTCGCCCCGTAGATGGCGGCAGCATACTTCTTGACGCACTGCCCTCGGAAGTACGCGCGCGTGCCGCTCGGCGGGGTGAACTCCGCTCGTGCGATTTCATGGTCCAACACGACGCGCTCGATCCTATGGCTGCGCTCCAATGTGTAATACAGGCCACGGTCGGACCGGACATCGTGATACTGCAGATCCATCAGACGCACACGCGGATCGTCCCACCCGCAAGCCTTGCGGTCCATGTAGGATTCGATGAGATACCGCTTCGCGACCCAATCCAATTCCCGAACTAAGAGCCGAGGATCCCGTTCCAATCGATCGAGCACATCCTCCCAGCGCACCAGCACATCTTTGGTCACCTGCGGGAGTTCATGGCAGGCATAAAAATGCTGGGCTGCCTGCAGATAGGCCCGTTGGACGGCAATGGCGGTGGTCGCAGTCCCGTCCGCGAGCCGCAGCGACCCCTTGAGTTGCACATCACGAGACACCTGTTTGATGGCTCCGACCGGATCGGTGAGCGTGATATGGGGAAGCTCAGCGCCGGCTTCCAGCAGGTCCAAGACGATCGACAGGGTACCGACTTTCAGATAGGTCGACACTTCGGCCATGTTGGCATCGCCGACAATCACGTGGAGGCGACGATACTTCGCCGGATCGGAATGCGGCTCGTCCCGCGTGTTGATGATCGGCCGCCGTACCATCGTGTTGAGGTCGACAAGGGTTTCGAAGAAGTCCGCCCGTTGAGAGATCTGATACTCCACAGGGCTGGTCTGATTCTCTGCCCCCACCTTGCCCGCGCCCGCAAAGATGATACGAGTGACGAAGAACGGCGTAAGGACCTGTGTAATCCGCTCGAAAGGCACCGCACGGGAGACCAAATAATTCTCGTGGTACCCGTAGCTGTTTCCCTTGCCGTCGGAATTGTTCTTGTACAGTACGAACTGTTCACGTCCGCGCACCTTCGTGATGTCCGCCAGTGCCTGTGCCACGATCTGCTCCCCGATCCGCTCGAACGCCACCACCTCCCGAGCGTTCGTACATTCCGGCGTGGAGTATTCGGGGTGGGCCCCGTCGACATAGAGCCGTCCGCCGTTGGCCAACACCTTGTTGAGTTGCCGATTGTAATCCGGCCCCGGACGCTCCCGTTCGCCGTCGACTTCGAAACCCCGCGCATCCAGGAGCGGATTTTCATTTTCATAGTCCCAGACGGCCTGGGGAGCCGGCAGGTTCGGATAGTGCCCGATGAGGTGGATCGAGTTGGCGACAGGGTCGGCCGCGTTTGGATCGCGGCTGGCAATACCGAATTCCGTCTCCGTGCCGAGGACACGGGGCATGGTGTGTGACTGGGTGTCGTTCATGAACTCGTCTTGAGCACGCTAGAGGTAATGACCGGTACTGACCGTCTCAATCTGGCGAGACTCGGCCGGCCCGCCGCTGATCGTTCGGAGATGAACGATCTTCTCGCCCTTCTTCCCGGCGACCTTCGCCCAATCGTCCGGATTGGTGGTATTGGGCAGGTCTTCGTGCTCCTTGAATTCTTCACGGATGGCGCGCACGAGATCCTCGGCCCGCAGGCCATCGCCTTCCTGCGCAATGGCTCGCTTCACAGCGTATTTCTTGGCTCGAGACACGATGCCCTCGATCAGGGCACCGCTCGCGAAATCTTTGAAGTACAACACTTCCTTTTCGCCGTTCTGGTACGTCACTTCGATGAACTTGTTTTCATCGGAGGTGGCATACATCGCATCGACGGTCGTGTTCATCAGCGACTCGACCAGCGCCGTGGCATCACCTCCATGACGATTCAAATCGGCTTCGGCAAACGGCAGGTCGGTGGTGACATATTTCGAAAAAATGTCACGTGCGGCGGCGGCATCCGGGCGACCGACCTTGACCTTGACATCCAACCGACCTGCACGCAAAACGGCAGGATCAATCAAATCCTGCCGATTACTCGCCCCGATCACGATGACATTGTTGAGCCGCTCGACTCCGTCGATTTCCGAGAGAAACTGCGGGACAATGGTTGACTCGATGTCGGAGGAGATGCCGGTTCCGCGGGTACGGAACAACGCATCCATTTCATCGAAGAACACGATGACCGGATGGCCGTCATCCGCCCGCTCCTTGGCTTTCTTGAACACTTCCCGAACCTGGCGTTCGGATTCACCGACATATTTGCTCAGGAGCTCCGGGCCCTTCACGTGCAGGAAGTAACTGCGCACTTGCCGGTCCTTGAGATGCCCGAGCTTCTTAGCGATTGAGCTTGCCACCGCTTTGGCAATGAGCGTCTTGCCGCACCCGGGAGGGCCATAGAGCAAGACCCCCTTCGGAGCGCTCAGTTTGTAATTCGAGAACACGTGCGGATAGAGAAACGGCAGTTCGACGGCATCTCGCACCTGCTCGATTTCCTTCTGCAGTCCCCCGATATGTTCGTAGTCGACGTCCGGCACTTCTTCGAGGACCAACTCCTCCGCCTCGGACTTCGGGAGCTTTTCGACAACGCACCCGGACCGCTGATCGTACAGCAAATGATCCCCGACGCTGAGTCGTTCCTTCAGCAGCGGCTCGGCGAGTTCGGCAACCTTCTCTTCGTCGAAATGCAAAGTGACCAACGCGCGATTCCCTTCGAGCACATCTTTGAGCCTGACAACTTCGCCCTGGACGTCGAACCCACGCGCCTCAATCACGTTGAGCGCCTCGTTCAGAATAACTTCCTGCCCTTTGCGAAGCTCCTTGGCTTTGATCGAAGGATGCAGGCTGACCTTCATCTTGCGACCGGACACGTACACGTTGCCGGTGCCGTCGATATTCAAGCTGGAAAAAATGCCGTAGGTGGAGGGAGGAGCCGTCAATTTTTCGACTTCCGCCCGGAGCGCTTCGATTTGGGATTTGGCTTCTTGTAGCGTAGCAACGAGCTTTTCATTCTGCTTCGTTGCCTGCTCAAGTTGGTAGCGTGACTGGTAGAGCCGCCGGATCTCCTCCTCCATCGACTGGATTTGGATACGAAGTTTTTCCACCTCGCGGGTGTGTTCGTCGTTCTTGTGCGTCACGACTCCATCCCCGTCGGACAGTGACTTGGTGAGGCGCTTGACGGAATCACGTAAGGACCGGAGTCGGCCTGAACTCCCTTTCGATTCGGCCATCGTCCCACTCGTTGAATCGTTCGAAAGCCTTGTCAGTCACGGGCATTCACGCTGTTCCGGATTCTAACATCCGCCTCTAGGGTGGTCAACTGGACAGGCTCGCCACTCGCCCGAGAATTTTGTCCAGCGAGGAAATCGGAGCGCGCATGTACCGATTATCCTTCCACCGCCGCGAGCAATTCGCACGTCGCAGCTTCGACATCAGGTGCACCCAAGATCGCCGACAACACCGCGACGCCCATGGCCCCTGCATGCCGAACCTCACGCGCGCGCGCCGCTGTGATACCGCCGATCGCGAACACAGGGATCTGGAGTCGACGCGCTGCGGCTTCCAATACGGGCAGTCCGAGCGGCTCCCCATAGGCACGTTTCGACGGCGTCTCGTAAATCGGACCCAGGACGACGAAATCCGCACCCTCTCGCTCGGCCTGCCGCGCGCCTTCAAGAGAATGGACCGACCGCCCGATGACCTGCTGGGGCGACAGGATCCTGCGCACACTCGCCGTCGGTAAGCTGCTCTCACGCAGGTGCACACCTGCTGCCCCCAAGGCCAGGGCCAGATCAACACGATCGTTGAGAAAGAGTTGCGTCGCGGGCATCGCCTGCCGAAGCGCCTCCGCCAGCGCAAGCAGCGGGCCGGTCGGCAGATCCCGCTCGCGCAGCTGCACCGCCCGCACTCCAGAGCGCGCAGCCTCCGCCACCACCGACAGGAGCGAGCGCCCGGCAGTCTGGTGTCGATCGGTGACAAGATAGAGACGGAAATCGACTCGTGGATTCATTCGTCGGGCGAACTTGTGAGGCAGCAATAGCGGCGGACTGAAACCCCTTGCGGACCACGGCACCGGTCCGCACGCGGAAGATCACGGGGGCTATAACATCCCTTCGATAGGGCTACTGGCCGTTGCATAGAGCTTGCGCGGAATACGACCAGCCTTATAAGCCAATCTGCCCGCCCACACGGCATATTTCATGGCCTCTGCCATCGCCAGCGGGTCCTGCGCCCCAGCGATAGCCGTATTCATCAGAACAGCGTCCGCCCCGTACTCCATTGCCAGCGCTGCGTCAGAGGCCGTGCCGACACCCGCATCCACAATAACGGGCACCTTGACCGTCTCCATGATGATCTTGAGGTTGTAGGGATTTCTGATTCCCAACCCGGATCCGATAGGAGCCGCCAGCGGCATGACGGCCGGACAACCGATATCGACCAGTTTTTTAGCCACGATGGGATCGTCGTTCGTGTAAGGTAGGACGACGAATCCTTCCTTGATCAGAATCTTCGCGGCTTCGATCAATCCGGCCGTGTCGGGAAACAACGTCTTTTCGTCCCCGATGACCTCCAACTTGACCAAATCAGACACGCCCGCAGCCCGCGCCAAGCGAGCATACCGCACCGCATCTTCGACGGTGTAACATCCGGCGGTATTGGGCAAAATGGTGTACTGTTTAGGATCCAGGTAATCCAGCAGATTCTCCTGCGAACGATCCGTAATATTGACGCGCCGTACCGCGACCGTCACCACATCGGCGCCGGACGCATCGATGGCCTTTTTGGTTTCGAGAAAGTTCTTATATTTCCCCGTCCCAACCCACAGGCGGGATTTGAATTCACGGCCGGCAATTACCAGACGATCATTGATCGTATCCATAGTCAGCGTGCCCCACCTCCGATAAAGCTTAAAATCTCCACTCGATCCCCGTCCCGAAGGCCGCGAGTCTCGAATTCCTTGCGATCCACGATTTCCAGATTCAGTTCAACCGCGACTCGGTCGGCTCGGATATCCAACTCCCGCAAGAGAGAGGCGACGGTCTGTCCCTCCCCGAGCCCGCGCGATTCACCGTTCACCTGAATGGTCATCATCTCACCTCTGTTCCGTGCCGCCATCCTATGAGACGCGAAAAGTTCTTGTCAACCGAAGCCCGAAGGGGCTTGCCCTTTCTCGTCCGCTGCCCGCACAATGACGCCTCCCCTAAGGACACGCACAGTGCCATGACCGATCACGCTCAAAAGATCGCCCAGCTGTTCCGCGCCACGGCCGATCTGTTGGCCACTCGCCGGGCCAATCCATACCGCATCCGTGCCTATCGGAAAGCGGCCGACTCGATTTTGGCTGTCACAGAAAATTTGGCCGACTTGGCAGCCGCCCATCAATTGGACAGCATCCCTGGAATCGGTCGAGATTTGGGCGCGAAAATCGAAGAATTTTTAAATACCGGAACGATTCGAGCCTATGAGGAATTAAAAACGCCCCTTCCGGATGAGGTGCGCGGCTGGGCGACGTTGCCTGGGCTGACCGATGCGTTGGTGAGTTATCTGTATTTCCGACTCAATATCCGCACGCTGGCGGATTTGGAAACCCTGGTCGCCTCTCATCTATTACGGACGCAACCAGGGTTTATCGGATCGGAAACCGCCCTGCTGGCCGCCATCCGTCAGCGACAGCAGCCAATCGAGACGATGGCTAGGACGGACGAAGCTCCTTAAAGATTTTCCACGTCTTCAACAACTCGACGGCCTTCTGCAATTGCACGTCGTCGTCGACAGCCACGTCTCCGCCCACCTCAACCGGTGGCGTCGCCCCATTCTTATGCGCTCCCTCGTCGCCCGACTTCGCAGGAGCGGAAGGATCCTTCCCGGGCGGAGTTTTCAAGGCTTTGGCGTCCGGCTCTTTTCCCTCCTTCTCCCCCGCCTTCGCCACGGTCGACGTCGGCAGTTTCACTACGATGTCCGGCGTAATTCCGGTCGACTGGATGGATCGCCCCTTCGGCGTATAGTATTTGGCTGTCGTTAATCGCAAGCCCGAGCCGTCACCCAGGGGAAGGATCGTCTGCACGGACCCCTTGCCGAACGATGTGGTGCCCACGATGACCGCACGCCCCCAATCCTGCAAGGCCCCCGCGACGATTTCGGAAGCACTGGCGGACCCTTCATTGACCAAAATGATCATGGGGGAATCTTCGAGCGTTTCTTTCGTCTTGGAGAACCACTCGTCTTTCTTCCCCTCCCGTCCCTTCGTATAGACGATGAGTTTTCCATTCCCCACGAACTGCTCAGACACATCCACCGCCGCCGTCAGCAGCCCACCGGGGTTGTTGCGCAGATCCAGGATTGTGCCCTGGACTTTTTGTTCCTTGAATTGCTTGAGCGCTCGGCTCAGATCCCTACCCGTCGCCTCCTGGAACTGCGTGAGGCGCACATAGCCAATGATATTGTCGATGACCTTGAACTTCACGCTTTCGATCTTGATGGTATCCCGCACAAGCGAAAACGCCATCGGATCCGTCACTCCATCGCGCTGAATCGTCAAATTGACCTTCGTGCCCTTCGGCCCGCGCATTTTCTGTACGGCGTCCATCAAGGTCAGGTCTTTGGTCGGCTCATCGTTGACTTTGGTGATAAAATCCCCGGCCTTGATGCCGGCCCGATGGGCGGGTGTCCCCTCAATCGGCGCAATGACGGCCAAACGATTTTCCTTCACCCCGATCTGGATCCCGACACCTCCGAACTCTCCCTTTGTCTCAACCTGCATCTCCTTATACATATCTGGAGTCATGTAGGCCGAATGGGGATCAAGCGTGGAGAGCATCCCGCGAATGGCCCCTTGGACCAAGTCCTTGACCTTTGTCTCATCGACATAGTGTTTCTGCACTTGCGTGAGGACTTCCGAGAAGGTGCGAAGTTCCTCATAGGTTTCTGAGGCATGGCCGGTTCGTTCCCAGCCTTTTTCCAGCACGATGCCAATGCCGAGGAACATCGTCACCATCAGCAAGAGATATAGCCATCGTCGGCGCTGCCGCTGTTCCATAACGTGGGTTCCTTCCTTCCCTCGTCCTATCGTTTCGACAGCCACACGAGAGGATCCACAGGCTCGGCCCCCTCGCGCAACTCAAAGTAGAGTGTATTGTCACCCGTCATGCCCGTGTCTCCCGTCTCACCGATCGGTTCCCCGGCTTCAACCTTGGCCCCCACCACCGCCAGAATTTTCGACGCATGGGCGTAGAGCGAGAAGACCCCATTGGCATGATCCACAATTATAACGAGTCCATATCCTTTCAACCAGTCTGCATAGACAACCTGCCCGGCCAGGACGGAGCGTATATTACTCCCTTCCGCGGCGCGAATCTCTATCCCCTTCCGCTGGACGTAGGTATTGAAGGTGGGATGTTTCTGCCGACCGAAGTAGGACACCACCTGCCCCTCTGTGGGCCAGGGGAGCGTGCCTCGTAACGCGTGCAGGCCTCCGGCTCCAGACGGAGGCTTGGCCGCCATCGCCCGACGCCGAGCCTCCAATTCCTTGAGCAGGCCATCGACTCGGGCTGCGGAGCGCTCCAACTCTTCGACCGCCCGGTCATGCGACTCTTTCTCACGGGTAATTTTGGCCAGAAAGACTCGCTTCTGCTTCTTGAGGCCTTGGATCTGGGCCAGCTTCCGCTCAGTCGTTGCCTTGTCGGCCAAGATTCCCTGGCGAGCCTCCTCCCGGCTCCGCTCAACCTCGGCGATTCGCTCCGCATCCCTCTGGTGCGCTTCCAGGATGTCATACTCATGCTGGGACACCGCGGCCAGGTACCGGAGCCGCCGCTGGAAATCGTCGGAGGACCCGGCGGCCAGCAAGGTCTTCAATTGCCAGTAGCGCCCTTCGATGTACTGCAGTCGCAACCGGCCGGCGATCGCATCGCGCCGCTCTTCGATGCGGTCGGACAACCGGCTGAGTTGCACACTCATCTGCTGGATTTCCTGATCTTTCTTTCGAAGTTGCTTCCGAATCTCCTGGTGCTCCTGGCGGTGCTGCACCAGCCGCTCATCCAAGGATTGCAGTCCCTGGAGAATAGACTCGCGCTTTTTCTCCGCCTCATCGGACTTCTTGCGCTTTTCGACGATCGTGCCGCGCAATTTCTCCAGCATCTTCTTTTCTTTCTCAATCTTGTCGGTATAGGGGTCCTTGCGTTCCGCCGAAACGGACATGGAAACGCTCAGCGCCAACCCCTGCACACCGACCAACAGCACCATCCATCCCAGCTTCAAGCGCGGCCCTCCCGCACATTCAGCAACGACAGCACGCTTCCGGTGCAGCCCAGAAAGAGTCCGACCACCAGGAGTACCAGGCACGTTTCAAAGGAAAAGAAGGTCAACAACCCGTCCACCCATGGAAATCGGTGTGCGGTACGGATTTCATGCAGAAACAACTCAAACCCGCCCCGCAGGATCACCAAGGACAGGGCGCTTCCGAGAAATCCGAGCGCCGCCCCCTCGAGCACATACGGCACACGAATGAACGCCCGACCCGCCCCGATCAACCTGAGAATCTGAATTTCCTCTCGACGCGAATAAATCGTGAGTCTGATCGTGTTGGCAATGATCGTCACCGCCGCTGCGGACAGAATGACTCCCACGATCAGTGCTGTCATTTCAATATAGCGCACGGTCCCGCCTAGCGTTTCGACCAGTTCCTGATTGTATTGCACCTGCTCCACGCCGGGAAGGGAACGGGCGCGCTCAACCCAGCGGCGCATGACATCGGCCGAGCGCGAATCCGGCGCCAGCGTCACGGCAAACGACGCCGGCAACGGGTTCTTATCCATCGTTTCGAGAAGACGGGACTCGGCGGGATATTGCCTCCGAAAGTCCGCCAGAGCCCGCTCTTTCGACAAGAATGTCACCGCCGCGACGGCACGATCGGCTTTTAATTGTTGCTCAAGTTCGGTAGTCGTGTGGGCGGTCACGTCATTGAGCAGGTACACCATGACGCGGATGTCCTGCTCGATGGAGGCGGCCATACTCCGCACGTTCACATACAACAGCAAAAACACCCCTACGCAGGCGAAGGTGAAGGCCGTGGTTGCCACCGCCACGGCGGTGGTCGTGCGGTTCGTCAATATATTCGCGACGGCTTCTCGCAGGAGATAGAACACACGCCTCACGAACGCCCTCCCTCGTGCGAGACGATCCTGCCCCGCTCCAGCGTGATGACGCGGCGATTAACTTGGGCCAACACGTGCGGATCGTGGGTAGCCACCATGACGGTCGTGCCTCTGGCATTGATGGCCTTAAAGAGTTCGATGATCTCCGTCGTCAACTCCGGATCCAAATTTCCCGTTGGTTCGTCGGCCAGCAGCACGATCGGGCCGTTCACGATGGCGCGCGCGATACAGATTCGCTGTTGCTCTCCGGTGGACAGTCCAGGAGGGAAGAGGTCCTTCTTGTGGTCCAATCCCACGGCGCGCAGCGCCTCCGTCACCTTGCGCCGGATTTCCTGTGCCGGTGCTCCCTGAACCAACAGCGGCAACGACACATTGTCAAAGACCGTCTTCTTCGGGAGCAGCCGGAAGTCCTGCAACACGACCCCGACTTTCCGGCGCAAGGCGGGAATGTCGGAGGAACGGAGCTTCGAAAGATTGCGGCCCTGCACGAAGACCTGCCCATCATCGGCACGCTCCGCTCCGATCAGCAGCTTCAGCAACGTGGACTTCCCTGCGCCGCTGGGCCCCATTAGGAGAATAAATTCCCCCTTGTCGACTTCCAGGGTCACATCCGCCAGTGCCGGACGCCCATCGTAGTATTTGGACACGTGAAAAAGTTGAATCATGGATGACGACGGACGGTCGACCGCACGGTTCTCATCCTACCATCGCAGATCATCCCCCGCGACGTCGAACGCATTCGCAATATGCCGCAACGAAGTCCCATCCTGAATCAACACCACGTCGAACCGGCACTCGCGATCCTGCAGCTGATGCGTGGCCAAATACTGGACGGCTAATCGAATCAGCTTGGCACGCTTGCGCGCGTCGACGGCCTCAGCCGCCCCGCCGAAGGCTCCACTCCGCCGCCGCTTGACCTCGACGAAGACCACCACGCCTCGATCCTCGGCAACGAGATCCAATTCGCCCAACCGGGACCGCACGTTGCGGCCGAGAATTTGAAATCCCTGCCCGCACAGATAGGCCTCGGCCTGTCCCTCCCCCTCATCACCGACTAGGCGGCGCTGGTCACGCATCGGCCGCCTCGAACGCCTGTGGATCATCGGTGGCGAAGAAGAGTTGACTGGAACGGGACTCGAGTCGGCTGATGGGAGAAAAGCTCGCGCGATGGATCGGACAGGGTCCGTGCCGTCGAAGACGACGCAGGTGGTCCGGAGTGCCATACCCCTTGTGTTCGGCAAAATTATATTGGGGATACCAGCGGTGATATTCGACCATGAGCCGGTCGCGCGTCACCTTGGCGATGATCGACGCGGCGGCGATGGAACAGGAAAGGCCATCCCCCTTGATGAGGGAGCGCTGGGGAACGGGAATCCCCGGAAGCGTCACGGCATCGAGCAGAAGGAAATCCGGGGGGGAAGGAAGCGACCCCAGCGCACGCCGCATCGCCAACTTGGTCGCTTCCAGAATGTTCAGCCGATCGATCTCCCATTCGGAGGCTGCACCGACGCCGATGCCGACCGCCCGGTGAACGATCTCATCGAACAACCGTAGACGGTCCGCTTCGGAAATCTGTTTGGAATCGTTCAGCCCAACGAGACGACAGCGGCGGGGCAATACGACCGCGGCCGCTACGACGGGACCGGCCAAGGGGCCACGTCCCGCCTCATCCAGACCGGCGACGCACCGATACCCACAGCATCTGGCCTCCCCCTCGAAGTCTTCGGTGGGGCCCCAAGTTGTCAGGCTCGGAGTTCCCAGCAAACGTGCGCCTCTGCCCTGGTGTCAGTCAGACGAACAACTAGATTCCGTCGATCACGCCTCGGTGGCTGCCGCCGCTTGCTGTGCCTGCGCCTTGGCGGCAATTTGTGCTTTGCTTTCGGCGGTGAACTCGCGATCTTCCACCTTGGCAAACTTGCCCTTCTTGGTGCGGAGGTAGTACAGCTTGGCACGGCGAACACGACCTTGCCGCACGACATCAACCTTCGCCACACTGGGCGAATGAACCGGAAACGTCCGTTCCACCCCCACGCCATAGGACAGCTTCCGAACTGTAAAGGTTTCGCTGTTCAGGGTGCCCTTTCTCGCAATCACCGCCCCTTCATACACCTGAATGCGCTCTTTTTCGCCTTCAACGACTTTGACATGCACACGGACGGTATCCCCGATCTCAAACTTGGGCGCCGTTTTTCTGGTCAAGGATCGTTGGATCCGTTCTAGCCGATTCATGATGATATCCCTCCTCCTCTCAACGAGCTGAAACCTGAACACGACTTTCTTGCATGACTTCGCTTAACAACCGACGATCTTCAGGCCCGAGCGCGCGGTCTCGCAAGAGATCCGGTCGCTTCAGATAGGTGTTCCGCAACGCCTCCTTGCGTCGCCACAGCCGAATGACTTCATGATGACCGGACACGAGGACCTCGGGCACCGACATACCGCGCACCTCGGCCGGTCTGGTGTAGTGGGGATATTCCAACAACCCCTCCGTGAAGGATTCTTCCGCCGCGGAGGCGGCGTCACCTAATACGCCCGGCACCAAACGGGCCGCCGCATCGATCATGACCAACGCAGGCAACTCTCCGCCCGTCAGGACATAGTCCCCGACGGAAAGTTCTTCCGGACACAGCGCAAGCCTGACCCGCTCATCGATGCCTTCATAGTGCCCGCAGATAAAGACGATCGGCCGCGTCTCCTCGGCCAAAGACTTCGCCACCTCCTGCGAAAAGGGTCTGCCCTGCGGAGAAGGCAGCACAATCCGCATCCTGGCTTCCCGTGCGGGAGAAACTCCGTAGGCTTCGCATAGGGCGTCGACGGCCTGCAAGATCGGTTCGGCTTTCATCACCATCCCGGCGCCGCCCCCGTAGGGGGTGTCGTCGGCCGTCTTGTGACGATCATGGGTGAAGTCGCGCAAGTTTTGGACAGACACCTCCAGCACCCCCTTTTCCTGGGCTCGCTTCAGGATGCTCTGCCCCAAAGCCGGGGTCACCATATCCGGAAACAATGTCAGAACGGCGCAACGCATCTAGAGGTCTTCGAATCCCTTCGGAAGCCGAACCGTCATTAGCCGGTTTGGCACGTCCACACCCACGACAACCTGCTTGACGGCCGGAATCAATGTCTCTTTTCCTTCTTGCCTGACGGCAAATACTTGATGGTCGGGAAGGCGCCAAATTTCCTCCAGCCGACCGAGCACCATCCCCGCCTCATCCTGCACGACCATCCCGATGAGATCACACTCATAATAGTGCCCAGCGGGCAATGTCGGCGAATCTGCACGCGGAGCCTGAATGAGCCCGCCACGAAATTCGGCGACTTGCTCCGGCGTGGTGAAGGCCTCGAAGCCGACGATCAACGTCGAGCCGCCTGGCCGCACATGGGTCACCCTCGTGTCAATCGTCCGGCCCTTCATCCCGACGAGCGTCACCGCCCCCAGTTGCTCGAACCGCCTCGGCACATCCGTCAACGAACGAACGCGAGCTTCACCTCTGATGCCGAAAGACCGTTCGATCTTCCCGATCGTGACGAGATCCGCCTGATCGTGCATGGTCACACCATCAGGCCACGGCCATCCTACTTGGACTTCGCAGCCTTTTCGGTCTCGAACTGTTTCCACACGCCGTGCCGCTTGAGCAAGGTCCGCACCGTGGTGGTGGGCTGCGCCCCATGCCGCAACCACGTCAAGACCCGCTCCGACTTCAACTCCGGCACCGCCGGGTTCTTGAGCGGATCGAAAATGCCCAAGATCTCCAAGAACCGCCCATCCCGCGGCTTGCGGGAATCCGCCGCGATCACTCGATACATCGGGCGCTTATGCCGCCCCGTCCGTGCCAACCGTAAATGAACTGCCACGCTGACCTCCCTTGAATGAACACACCGTCACATCGACCGGCGCTCTTGTTGACAATCCCCCTACCGACCCGTCCGTCCCGAACCTGTCCCGCCGGGCATCACATCCCACGCAGCATTTGGGCCAACTGACGTCGGCCGCCGGACCCGGAAATGACCTTGGCGATTTTCCTCGCCTGCAAAAACTGTTTGATCAACCGATTGACCTCTTGCACGCTGGTGCCGCTGCCGCGGGCAATGCGCTTCTTTCGGCTGCCGTTGATGAGCGTATGGTCCCGGCGCTCCCGCAGCGTCATCGAGTCGATCATAGCCGCAACCCGCTTCATCTCTTTTTCCGGCAATCCGCTGTTCGCCAAGTCTTTCAGCTTCTGCCCGCCCGGCAACATCCCCAAAATCTGTTCGAACGAGCCCAGCCGATTCATTTGCCCCAGCTGGGAACGGAAATCCTCCAGCGTAAAGGTGCTGCTGGTGAGTTTCTTCTGAGCGGCCTCCGCCTCTTCTCGCGAAAATGTTTCCTGCGCCTTCTCGATCAGGGAGAGGACATCGCCCATCCCGAGAATGCGCGAGGCCATGCGATCCGGATGAAATGGCTCCAGCGCATCGAGCTTTTCCCCCATTCCGAGAAACTTGATCGGTTTGCCGGTCACGGCGCGAATGGAGAGCACGGCTCCGCCCCTGGCATCGCCTTCGACTTTCGTGAGGATGATCCCCGTCACTCCGACCTGTTGGTCGAAGCGGCCGGCCATGTTGACGGCATCCTGTCCCGTCATGGCATCCGCCACCAGAAGCACTTCGTGGGGCATCACGGCCTGCTTGACGGAGACCAGCTCCGCCATTAACTCGTCATCGATGTGCAGGCGTCCGCCGGTATCCAGCACGACCACGTCATACCCTTGCTCCTGGCCGCGCTGCACCCCCTGCTCACAAATGCGCACCACATCGGCGCGTGACGCATCGACCTGATCAAACCGATGCACATCAATCCCAAGATCACGCCCCAGGCTCGCCAACTGGTCACCTGCAGCCGGTCGACGTGGGTCGGCCGCGACCAACAAGACGCGTTTCCCTTGGCCCTTGAACAGTCGAGCCAATTTGCCCGAAGTCGTCGTCTTACCGGCCCCTTGCAAGCCGACCATCATCACGACCGTCGGCGGCTTGGAGGCCAGACTGATCCCCGCCCGCTCTCCGCCCATCATGCCGCGGAGTTCATCCCAGACGATTTTGACGACCTGGTGGCCTGGGGTCAGGCTCTTCAAGACTTCCTGGCCGACCGCCTTCTCGCGAACGCGCTCAAGGAAATCCTTGACCACCTTGAAGTTGACGTCAGCCTCAAGCAACGCCAAGCGCACTTCTTTCAACGCCTCGGCAATGTTGTCCTCCGTGAGCACACCCTGCCCCCGGAGCTTCTTGAGGATCCGTTCGAATTTTTCGCTCAGCGCGTCGAGCACCAATCACCAAAGAAAAAGGCCATCGAAGCCGGTTTCGAGCCAGATCTCCGATCGCCTCGAAAAGACTAGAAAAACAGCATCGGGCAGTCTATAGAACCGGGTGCTGTGAAGTCAAGACGTTCGGCTGGACACAGCTGACACCCGGAAAGCGGGTTGAAGCCTGGGGAGTCGACGGTTGAACTGCGACTGAGATCCACGATTCTCCGCACCTTCTCCGCTGGCATGCATTTTGTTGACATCAATTTCCGCTTCCGATAAGGTGCGCAACGTCGGCCTACGTAGTGCCGTCCATCTATAAAAAAAACCCGGGGAGAGACATCGGATGAGAAAATCGGTCGGCGTCCTGCTGATCTTTATCCTGATCGGCGGTATGCTGGGCGGGATTTTCGGAGAAATTCTTCGCGTGATGGCTCCAAACGGTGCAATTCAGAACATCTTCGCAGGCAACTTCTCACCCGGGATCAATCCCCCCCTCACCCTGGACTTGGTACTGTTCAAACTGACATTCGGCTTCAGCATCAAAGTCAGCTTACTGAGTGTCTTAGGAATGTTTCTGGGCGCCTACCTCTACAAACAGATGTAAGCCATTCGCCCCGACTCCTCTTACGGTGCCAACTCAAGGCCCTTCAACTTCAGGCTCCTGATCCGATTCCGCAATTCGGCCGCCCGTTCGAACTCCAATTTCTTGGCCGCCGCTTTCATCTCCGTCTCTAGTCGCTGTATCAGCTGTGCGACATCCTCTTCGGGCTCATAGATAGCCGTCGTCTCAGCCGCCAAATCCAGTTGCACATAGTCGAGTTCTGCCGTCGCATACTCCAGTGTCGGAATCCCCTTCTTGATGCTCGCGGGCGTAATGCCGTGCATCTGGTTGTAGCCCTCTTGGATATGGCGACGGCGCGCCGTTTCTTCCATCGCCACCCGCATGGAATCCGTCACGACATCCCCATAAAAAATAACCCGCCCCTCGGCATTCCTGGCCGCTCGCCCTGCCGTTTGAATCAGTGACCGATGCGAACGGAGATACCCTTCCTTGTCGGCGTCGAGAATGGCCACCAAACTGACCTCGGGCAAATCCAGGCCTTCCCGCAAGAGGTTGATACCCACTAACACGTCGAATATCCCACGTCGGAGGTCGCGAATGATTTCAGCTCGCTCCAAGGTCTTGATGTCCGAATGCAGGTACCGCACCTTCACGCCCAAATCATGGAAATATTCCGTGAGATCCTCAGCCATGCGTTTCGTGAGCGTCGTCACCAACACACGATGGCCCTTGGCCGTTTCCGCCCGCACCTCGGCCAGCAGATCATCCACCTGCCCCTTCGCCGAGCGCACCTCGATACAGGGATCCATCAAGCCGGTCGGACGAATGATCTGCTCGACGACCTCGCCCTTGGCATGATCCAGTTCATACGGCCCCGGCGTGGCGGACACGTAAATCACCTGCTTCAGCATCCGTTCGAACTCAGCGAACTTCAACGGACGATTATCGACGGCGGACGGCAAACGAAATCCGTACTCCACCAGCGTCCGTTTGCGCGAGAAGTCGCCCTCGTACATGCCGCCCACCTGGGGGACCGTGGCATGCGACTCGTCGATGATCAACAGAAAGTCCTTGGGGAAGTAGTCCAACAACGTCGGCGGCGGTTCTCCCGGCGCACGCCCGCTCAGGTGGCGTGAATAATTCTCGATGCCATGGCAATACCCCATGGCGCGAATCATTTCGAGATCGTACTTGGTCCGTTGTTCGATCCGCTGGGCCTCCACCAGTTTCCCGGTCTTCCTGAAGGCCGCGATACGCGCCTCTAATTCCTCCTCGATCCCGGTAATCGCCCGCTCATACCGATCCGGCGCGATGAGGTAATGCGTGTTCGGATAGATGGCAATCTTGGGCAATTTCCCTAGCGACTTCCCCGTCAACGGATCGATCTCATGAATCGCATCGACCACGTCGCCGAACAATTCGATGCGGACTGACTTGGCTTCAGACGAGGCCGGAAAAATCTCGATGACATCGCCGCGCGCCCGAAAGGTGCCGCGATGGAAATCCACATCGTTGCGGGCATACTGAATCTCCACCAGTTTGGCCAGGATTTTTTCGCGTCGCGTCTCCAGGCCTTCTTCCAGATACACCAGCATGTCGTGGTAGACCTCCGGCGAACCGAGGCCGTAGATGCAGGAGACCGACGACACAATCAGCACGTCGTTCCGTTGAAGTAGAGACGTCGTGGCCGCATGGCGCATCTGGTCGATCGCGTCGTTGATCGACGCGTCCTTCGCAATATAGGTGTCGCTTTGCGGAATGTACGCTTCCGGCTGGTAGTAGTCGTAATAGCTGATGAAGTACTCGACGGCATTGTGTGGAAAGAATTGTTTGAACTCCTGGTAGAGTTGCCCGGCCAGAGTCTTGTTGTGGACAAGGACGAGCGTGGGTTTCTGCACGCGCTCGACGACATTGGCCATCGTAAAGGTCTTGCCGGATCCGGTCACACCGAGCAACACTTGATGCGGTTTGCCGGCCAGCACCCCGGCCGATAATTTTTCAATGGCTTGCCCTTGATCACCGCAGGGCTTGAACGGAGCTTCGAGCTTAAAAGGAGGCATGGTGGAGACATCTTAGCATGGACATCGGCCGGATCTCGCCGCTCCACAGATCCATACCGAAGGCATCCTGCCGGGCGACTCCGTCACCGTTCACAGAACGGCCTGTGCCGAACAGACCTCAGCGGCGCTCGACTGGGGTGGGACTTGGTGATGGGGAGAACTTGCAGGTCGCGTCATGGTAGACGATGGTACGTTCGCGAACGTGAGCCTGCTTGAGCCGTTCGCCTCCGTCGACCGATTCCCACCGCTCGAACGTTTCCTTGGTCCAATTGCCGACCGCGTCATAGTCATAGCGATAGGTCTTCCGGTCGGTGAGGCGTCCGAGAGCATCGTAGAAGGCTTCTTCGATTTGGTTGCCATGGTCGTCGTAACGAAACTCCGACCGCCCCTCTCGTCGGCCTCGCAAATCCGAGACGTGCTTAGTCCCGACTCGTCCTTGGTCGTCATAGGTGAGGACCAACGCATGCCCCGCGTCGAAACGATCCGACGTGGCGACCTGATTCCCTACCGCATCGTACCGGTAGTTGCGTTCGAATCGTTCGCCGATCACCCGTCCGTGCTCATCATAGGTGAACAGGTTCCGGTTGATGACCTGCACGGCGTTGTAATGGAGGCCGCGTATTTTCAGGCCCGCCTGGTCGTACTCATACAGGGACGCGTTTTCGAAGGTCCCGTCGCCCCAGGCCGCCACCTCCGCAGAGCGATGGCCGCGCGCATCATAGGCCATGCGGGTTTCCTTCACCAGATCACCCTTTGCATCCGTGACCACTTCGGACTGCAGCCGGCCGGTCTGATCGTAGTGGTAGGAAAAGCGCAACGGCCACAAGCCGGGCATGGTGTCCAGGCCACCTTGCATGCGCTCGACGACCCGCCCCTGCGCATCGTAGCGGTCGATCTGTACCAACAGGCTTTCTTTGGTTTCAACGGAACGGACCGGCCCGACTAGACCGTCCTCCTCACGGTCGGATAGCTCGCCGGACAGGCCCTCCTCTACCAATCCCAGGCAGAGAAGGGCCACGATGGACAGGAGTAACCGAGCGGCTGCCGCGCAGCAGCCGCCCCTGCAAAAGGACAGACGACGGCAGGTGATTGAGACGGATGTTTCCGACAGCGGGGCCGACCCGTTAATCGACCGACGCCAGCGACCCGAGGATATGGTATCCCCCATCGACGTAGATCACCTCTCCGGTGATGCCACGACCTAACGGACTGACCAGGAACAAGGCAGTGTCGCCGACTTCCCCCTGCTCGGTGGCTCGTCGGAGCGGGGCAAAGGCCCGATGGTGGTCGACCATTTTGCTGATCCCCGAGACGCCGCGGGCAGCCAAGGTCTTGATCGGCCCGGCCGACACGGCATTGACCCGGATGTTCTTCGGTCCGAGATCGTGGGCGAGGTACCGTACCGTCGCTTCAAGCGCAGCCTTGGCCACCCCCATCACATTGTAGTGGGGCACCACCCGTTCGCTGCCGAGATAGGTCAAGGTCACGACCGACCCGCCTTCCGTCATCAACGGCACGGCGGCCCTGGTGACGGCCACGAGCGAATAGGCGCTCACGTCCAACGCCGTCGCAAACCCTTGGCGAGTCGTGTTGAGAAATTCTCCCGTCAATTCTTCCCGCGGCGCAAAGGCGAGCGAGTGAACCAGAAAATCCAACCGGCCCAGCTTCTGTTCGGCCGCGGTCATCAAGGCTTCGATTTGCGCATCGTCTCCCACATCACAGACGCAAGAAGCGGCGCCGGGCAGCGTACCGACCAACTCCTCGACGTTTTCACGCAACCGTTCGTTCTGGTAGCTGAACAGCAACTGCGCGCCTTCACGGGCTGCGGCCTGCGCAATGGCCCAGGCGATGCTGTGTTTGTTGGCCACCCCGATGATCAACCCCTTTTTTCCCTCTAACAACATAACCGGCTCCTGCTCCTTCGATGAGATCAAACCCTGTCGGGCGCTGAAGATAGCATGATTACAGTTTCTTGCGCACGTCCTTCCAATCCTTCGCAGCCTTAGCCTTGCGCGGCAAATCTCCCTTGGGTGGTTCCGGCACGAGCACCACGTCCACGCGATGCTGCAACAAGGTTTCCGCAAACAGCTTCGTACGGCCGATGCCGGCCTTCATCGTCGTCCACCCCTGTTGCTTGAACGAATCGAGCGCTGGACCCAATCCGCCGGCGAGGGGCATCAGGACCAGGCCGGTGGGAAACTGGTGGGCTTCCAGCCAGGCCCGGGTATCCGACGAGGACTGTTCCCCGCGCGGGATATACACCAGATTGTAATAGTACTGCGACAGGCGAGTGAGTTCCTCGGCCGCATCGGCCGATGGCTTGGTCGATAGAACATCGGAGCCCCCCCCGCCGGCTTCGACGAGCGACGCCACTTCCACCAACAGAATCGGACGCCGACGCTCCCACACAAACAGGGTCGCCTTGGCCGTCGTGCCCGCGTCACTCCCCGAGGACTCGCCCTGTTCCACGACCATGGGATGGTTGCCACGCATCTTCGGCGTAAAGTCGAACGAGGCACGCCCCCTGTCGTCGGTCTTGGCGGTCGCCACGGCCGCCCCGTCGACCCGCAACCGTAATGCGATACCGCCCAACGCCGAGCCCCCACCGACAGTCCCCTCACCCACTCGGGCCTCGATTCGGACCGACTGATTCGGCAGGGTCAACACATCGTCCACGGTGATGGAAGCGGCCTGGGCTTGCGCACCTGCTTCAGCCATCGCGACGGTCGACAACATGAGCAGGGCCGGCACAACCGACCGCCACAGCCTCGCACGACACGTTGTCATGGAATCTCCAGTTCCCGAGAAGACCTAGGCACCTGTCAGGTGAAGAGCCCGCGGTCTCGGTTGACTGTCAGATAGGTATCGCCCATGCAGAGCAGGATCAGTCCGATGAGGGGCACGAGAGCGAAGGAGGCGATATAGAGCCACAGGAAGATCAACAGCAGCCCAGCGAGGAACAGGGGCCAGCCCCGCTTTTCTCCGATGTAGAGGTGCCCGAGACCCGGCACGAGGGAGAGGGCGGCGGCGCTGTAGGCATGGGACGTTTTTTCCAATGGATCCATGAACACGGTCCCCTGCGCCCCAGCGACTCTATACCTTCAGTGCAGCCAAAACTTCGTCGACATGCCCCGGGACCTTCACTTTTCTAAACAGGGCCTTGATACGGCCCTCGGCATCGATCACAAAGGTACTCCGTTCGATGCCCCAATATTTCCTGCCGTACATGCTTTTTTCTTTATAGACGCCATAGGCCTTGGAGGTCGACGCATCCTCGTCGCTCAGCAAGGCAAAGGGCAGCCCGTACTTGGCGATGAATTTCTGGTGTGAGGCCTTGCCGTCCATGCTGACCCCCAAGACCACCGCCCCGGCTTTCTTGATCGGCGCCAGGTTGTCGCGAAAATCGCAGGCTTCCTTGGTGCATCCGGACGTATCGTCTTTGGGGTAGAAGTACAACACCACCTGCTTTCCCTTGAAGCTCTTCAACGAGACGGACGTGCCGTCCTGATCGGGCAAGGAAAAATCCGGGGCCTTCGCACCCACTTCCAGCTCCTGTGCCATATCCTGTTTTCCCTTTGCCATCGTTGCCCTCTTTTTAACGAGGTCCGCTGCCGATCATCGGGCGCTGTGTTCCATAGGGGTGCTCGCGCATCGCCTTTTTCGGCGCCTCCGGGCTGCCGAACGGCCGCAGGGCGGGAGAGTCCCAAATGACCTTGTCCCCGGGAGCCAGGTTGGCCGCTTCGATGAACTCCTGACGAGCCTGTTCCGTCTCGCCCAGCGCATTCAAAGCCAAGGCAAAATTGTAATGGGCCTGGCCTGAATCCGGCGCCGCCTTGATAGCCTGTCCGAAATAGTTCTTGGCTTCGGGCAACTGTCCCGACTGGAACGCTTGGGTCCCTTGGGTGTTCAGCGCAATCGCCTGGGCATTGGCTCCATAGGCCAACTCCAGCGGCATCAGCGGCTTGGGTTTGGAGTGGGTACAGGCCTGCACTGACAGGACTGCCGCACACATGACGATCCACTTGGTGACGTGCATCGCTATCACCTCTTCCGGCCTCATGGCCGGCCCCTCTGGTTCTCGTTATGGTTTCGCGCGTTTCTTCTGCTCTTCCTCAAATGTTTTACGGTACATCACGTCCCATTCGGAGCTTCCTTCAACGATCCGACGGGAATAGGACGCCAACTTCGCCCGCACCTTCCGATCGATCTCCGCTTCCAGGGTCAGTTCCGCCGCCAAGACCCGCTTGATCTCTCGCAACACCTTGCCGTCCTCCTCTGTAAGGCGACAGTGGGCGCTTTTCTTGAGGGCGCCCAACGCGAGGTGGGCCAGATGGCTGGCTTTGTCGTCACTGATCATGGCGATAGTCAGAGGATGATGCCCCGCTCCCGCACGAGCTTTTGCTTGATCATCGTGAACATCTTTTGATAGTCCACTTTTCCCTGCTCGATATCTCGCTCATAGGGCTGCATCATGCGACGCACTTCGGCGTTCAACCGATCTTCCACCCCGAGTTCCTCGGTCATGGTCTGTTCCAGTGCATCCCGCAAAGCCTTGCGATCTCCGGTCAATTCCAGGTACCCGAGACCCTGTAGCCTGGAGACGAGGGCATCCGCCATATGGTGGATGCGTTCTTTTGCCAACCGCATGGTCGCAACCCCTCCTGGATACGATCTTCGGCCCAGCCTACTCGATCCGCTCGACTCGAATCGAACTCGCGTTCATCGCCTGCCGCAACATGGCCGCATCACCCAAGACGCGACCGATGACATTGACTCGGTCGGCTGGAACCGGATCGGCGCCCATGCTCATGGGGGTCCGCCCGAAAAAAACTGCCAGCACTTGCCCGGCTCCCCAAAAGGCGACGTCACCCACTTTCACTTGGGTCGTGGCGGTTTCACGGTAATCTTTGACGCCCGGAACCTTAAAATAAAACTCCTCGCCCCAGACATTCAATGGCCCCTCGGCCGGCAAGGCACGGTAGAGTTCCTCCGCCGTCCTGGTGCCTTTGAGCTCGGCCTCGAGCTGCACTCCCCCCACCTTGATTCTGATCCGTTTTGCAGTGCCATTCGTGGTCATGCATCCTCACCAAACTCGACCGTTCTTTCGATCCGAACATAACGAAACCCCGCATCAGTCGCGGACTCTAACTTGTTTATCCCTTGAAATCAAGGCTACAATCCCTCGCCAGTTCCATTCGATCGACCGGCATGTTGACCTCGACCTTCGTCCACTTGAAAGGCATCGGCCCCTCCACCGAACGGCGGCTCTGGGAGGAGGGGATCGTCGATTGGGCTGCCTTTCGCCGTGAGGTCAAGCTGCCTGGCTTGTCGGCACCCCGGAAGGAGTTGTATGACGCGGAGTTGGCTACGGCCCAAGAGGAACTCGATCGGCGGAACGCCAGATACTTTGCCCGCTGCCTTCACACGCGCGATCACTGGCGGCTGTTTCGAACGTTCGGGGCGCAGGCCCTCTACCTCGACATTGAAACCACCGGCCTCTCAGCCCATGAGGGAGAGGTGACCGTCGTCGGGCTCTATCGCAAGGGCTACATGCGTACCTTGATCCACGGCGAGGCCCTCAGCCGAGCCGCCCTGCAAGACGAACTCGACCAGGCCGACCTGCTGATTACGTTTTTCGGTACCGTCTTCGACGTGCCTTATCTGCAGGCCTGCTTTCCGGGATTGCAAGTGACAGTGCCCCACTTCGATCTCTGCTTTGCCGCAAGGCGCGTCGGTCTGCAGGGCGGGCTCAAACGCATCGAGCGTGAACTGGAGATCTCACGATCCGCAGACCTCCAAGACCTCGACGGATTGGAGGCGGTCCGCCTGTGGCATCGGCACCGGGCAGGAGATCAGGAGGCGTTGGATCGACTCGTCCGCTACAACGCTGCAGACACCCGCAACCTCGAGCCGCTGGCCAACCTCTTGTACGACCAACTGGCCGCACGCTATGGCCCCGCGGTTGTAACGCCGACATCGTTCCCCTCGACGCGGTAAAGGAGATGGCCGGCATGCTGCAACCTCAATGGACCTGGAGAACCTTCGGACAAACGGATCGCGGCTTGGTACGTGCGACCAATCAGGATACCCTACTCGTAGATGATCAGCACCGGCTCTGGGCCGTGGCCGATGGGATGGGAGGCCATGCGGGAGGGGATGTTGCCAGCCGGTTAGTGATCGAAACTGTCGCACGCCTTGGTTCAACCCTCGTCCCCGAGAGCGCCGATGGCCGGCTGCTACTGCCGCAGGTCATCGGGCGCATCACGGAACTCATCGCCCACGCCCACCGGGCCATACTGACGCACGTCGACCACCATCCGTCGTTGCGAGGCATGGGGACCACGTTGGCCTTGGCGCACTTCCTGCCTATCTCGCCTCCGCGCCTCATCATCGCCAACGTCGGAGACAGCCGCGCCTATCTCCTCAGACCGTCCGCCATCACTCAGGTGACCCGCGACCACACCCTGGTTGAAGAATATCTGCGCGACGGTCTCCTCACCCCGGCGCAGGCGGCTACCCATCCGGACCGGCATGTGCTGACCCGAGCCATGGGGCAAGGACTAACCGTCCAGTGCGACACCTTCATCCATGATGTCCAACCTGGAGACCTGCTGTTGCTCTGCTCCGACGGCCTGACGAAAATGTTGGACGATGAGCGGATTCTCGACCTGGTGAGTCCTCACCTGGACCAACCGAGTCACACCGTTGCGGCCCTGATCCAGGCCGCTCTGACAGCAGGGGGCATCGACAATGTCACGGTCGTAGCTTGCAGATTTTCCGAGAGTCATGCACCCGACAAATAGACATTGACACCATCCGGAACCACAGAGTAGCCTCGAAAAGTTACGAGGTATTCGATGGAACTATTCTCTGAACAGATACATCAGTTTTGTTCTTCCTCCCTGCAATCCCGATGGTCTCGCGGAAGGCGGGGAATCGTCCTGCTCTCTCTCGCGGGCATGCTCGCATGTTCCTCGGCCTGGGCCGATGCCCCTACCGACCCCGAATCCACCCTGCGCACGCTGGTGCGGGCCAACGCGGGGCGCGATTTAGCCACCATGTCCACGTACATGTCCCAGGATGCCGATGCCATCGGCTACACCATCGACGGGCGCACGTATCTCGGATGGTCGGACTTCGCGGACGACATGCGCAGCGAGTTCGACTCGGTGGTCCGATTGGAAATTCCCATTACCAGCCTTCACATGTGGACCCGAGGGGATGTTGCCTGGTTCGCGATGGAATTGGATTACATCCGCTATCTCAGTGCCGAAGACCCCGCTCAACGCATGGTGCTCCCATTACGCGAAACCGGCGTCATGGAACGAAGGGGAGATCGGTGGGTGCTCGTGTCCTGGCACGAATCGACTCGACAGCCCCGAAGCCAGACCGCGACCGCTGTTGCGGACCATGCCGCCTTACTCCACCGCACATCGGAGAGTCCGAGCCCGGCAGATCACGTCGACCTCAGCGGCCAATGGGAAGTCACGGAAGTCGAAGACAACAAGAAGTATGTGGCCACCTTGGATGCACAGGGTAACGGCCCCTATACCTGGCAGGGCGGACAGTTTTCCACGACCAGCTTCAAAGATCGCCGCTGGCAGGGAACCTGGAAGCAGACAGGAAACGATCGTGAAGGTGGGTTTGACGTCGTCCTCTCCGAAGACGGCACTCAGGCCAGAGGCATGTGGTGGTATGTGCGTGTCGGAAGTCGTAACAATATCCCGCCTCGAGAACATGGCGGCAATTACGTGTGGAAACGGCTGACGCCGCCGCCGGCCCGATAACACTAACAACAAACGTTCTCAAGAGCGACGCTCACCGCTCACGGGCGGTGCGTCAAGACGAGGAGAGGTCATGAATCGGGTACTGCTGTCGATGGTGATGCTGTTGGGGCTAGCGGCTTCGGTGTCTGCCGATGGGGGGCATGACCACCATGCGATTCCGACCATGCCGACGCTGGGCGAGACGAAAATCACCATCGACGACAATACCATCGCACTCACCTTCGGTCCGATCGACCTCCCCACCGGCCACGACGGCGAGTTGGCTTCCAGCATGCCCAAGAAGGTGTTTCAATTGCCGGAAGACACCTACATGATCGGGTATAAGTCGGAGGTCTTCACCAAAGACGGCCGGCCGCTTCCCAAGAATTATCTGCACCACATTCTCATGCTGAACAACGATAAACCCAGTGTCTCCTGTGATGGCGAGCCGCTGTTTTTCGCCGGTGCGGGATTGGAGATGACCGAGGCCCGGTTTCCCGAAGGGTACGGAGTCAAGCTGGCAAAGGGGCAGAACCTCATGTCCATCGTAGCCTTCTACCATAAGGCACCGCCCACTAAGGATGTCATGGCTCGGTTCACCATGTATGTTGCGCCGAAAGGCGCCAAGGTGCAGGAAATGGAGGTTTATCAAGTCGGCGTGAACATCGTCTGTTATTCCAAATTTGGAGAACGGGGGCCGGATCAAACCGATGAGGGAATCGAGATCAGGCCCGGTGTATCAGTTCTGTCAGCCCCGCTCAAATTCAACATCGACGGGTGCGTCAAGTTTGCCTACCCCCACGGTCACGATGAATTGCTCATGATTTCGCTCGAAAATAAGACCACTAACGAAACCCTCTTGCGAACCGTTCCCGACGTGGAAGCCGACGGCACGTTCCGAGACTTCCAGCCCCATCAGGTGTACAAAAATTCGAAAGGTTTCACGGTCACCAAATCGGATGACTATGAAATGGTGATGGTGCACCATCATCTCCTTCAGAATCCGAACATCCAGCATGGAATGGGGAACTACCTGCTCTATATGACTCCGGGAACCTGCGGACAACCTCAAAACAACGTCGCGGCCCGCTAGCAGATTCGTTCCCCGACCAGCATTCATTCTCTCCCCCTGCCTCGGCGGACCAACCCTCGTCGCGCACTTTAAGACGAACCCGAGTCTGTCTACAGGCCCGCTGATTGATCCGCGCCGTCAGCCTCCCCCTACCGAAGTAACGCGCTCCCCTCAGGTTGCGGACTGTGTTTCCAGAAAATCTGTATGTTATTGAAACACCCGTGCGCACTACGGCCGCCTCATTCCATACCGAACTCGTGAACGGGTGGGAGGCGCCGGACCGGACGTCGTCATACCTGGAACAGATAAGTATCCATGCCACGACCTGACTTGGCCCTCAGCATCCTCCTCATCAATGACCGTCCGGACGAAATCAAGCTGGTCACCTCCAGCTTGAGGGGCTTCTTCGGTGCCTGCCGGATCGAAGCAGCCTACACCGCGGAAGAGGGCCTGACGTTCAGTCGAAGAGACGACTGGCAGATCATCATCCTCGACCACAACATAGTCAAAGGCCAGGACCTCGATCTGCTGGCCCGCATCCGCCGTGCCGCTCCCGCTGCAGCCATTCTCCTGCAAACGAACCACAACGACTCACAGACGGCCCTTGAAGCCATCCGGCAGGGCGCGGATTTTCTCCTTTTCAAGCAGTCGGCGGCCTTCGTGACAGAACTGCTCTTTTCGGTTCAGGAGGCGCTTGAGAAGCGAACCCTTCAAACTCAATTAGACCACACCTTTCAGCGGCACCTCCGCATCACCGAGATCCTCAACGATTTGTTGTTTGAACTCGACCGTGAGGGCCGTTTTATCTATGTGAGTCTCGGCCTAGCAACCCTCCTTGGTTACCAACCTGAGGAACTTGCCGGACGACATTTTTCCGTCGTGCTTTCGCCGGCCCAGGCAGGGACCTCTCGCTACCACGTGGGGGAACGACGGGCAGGTGGACGCTCGACCCAGCGACAGGAGCTGGTGCTGCTGCGCAAGGCCTCACCACAGGACAGGACCACAACCGTCTCCGTGGAGATCTCCGCAAAGGGGCTCTACGACCATACACAACGGTACGTCGGCACCATCGGTGCGCTGCGAGACCTCTCGCCCCAAAAAGACCTGTTGGAACGGATGGCCGCACTGGAATCACGACTGCACGAGGCCGATCACCGTTTGGCACGATTTCAGGATGCCGCGCTGGTTTCACGACAGCTGCATCAACCTCTTGCCTCGCTAATCGAGGATTCAAAGCGCCTGCTCCAGACGCTTCAACACCGTCAGATTGAACAGCAGGTCACAACCATCATCTCGCAGGCTTCCCGCGCCTCCCAGCTAAATCGCCGGCTGGCACTCGCCGCTCTCGCAGGACCGGACGGAATGGACGTCCTAGACCTCACGGGAATCCTGCAGTCCGTGGTCGACTCCATGCGCGACAGCCCACAACTCGAAGGACTGTCGCTCGTCTGTCAGTTCACACCTCACCTTCCGATGGTCCTGGGGTCTCGTCAAGCACTCGAAGATCTCGTCCGCGTCCTGCTGGCCTACGCGCACGCTCCCTTCAGAGAGGCTGACACGAACACCCGGATCCATTTACAAACTGAAACCACGACCCTAGCGGGGTACCCGATCGGTCTGGGCGGGGACCGGCAAGGCCGGGAAACCATCCAGACGGCAGCCTCCTTCCAGATCACCGGTTCCGCACCAAAGCAGCACATCCCTGCTCGCCCCCTTCATCAAGGCAGCTTTCCCCCCGAGGACTTCCTGCGCGCTCATCGAATCGTCCAGGCCCACGGTGGAACCATCCAATTCGAACAGGCTCTCGGACAGGAGTTGGTCATCACGGTCAGAATCCCCGAAGCCCCGGAAGCGATGTTGCCCTCACCGGCCGGTGGAGAAGCAGCCTCCGCGCCCCATGATCGCTCAGATTCGAACGCCGCACCCCAGGAGTCCGGATCACAAGACGTGCTCCCCACGCCACCGGACCGCCGACGCTTTCCGCGAAGGTCGTTTTCCATTCCCGTACAATTTTCGGTCGGCACCACGATGTTGCGCGGTGTCCTTCGGAATATGAGCGCCGGGGGGGCGCTCTTAACCCTTCGCGATCTGGCGAGTTCCGTCCACCTTCAGCCGGCCTATGTCGTGATTAGAACTCCCGTCAGTTTTCTGGAGCTCGAGGGAGTCGTTCAGGAACGCCCTCTGCCCTCAGGCAGCCTCACCTTCCCCTCTATCAAAGACCTCGTCATTTCCTTCACCCTCGCCGACGACCGAGATCGGACCGTGCTCCTCTCGCTACTGGACGCCTTGCGGGAAGGCGCCCCTGCCGTCACGTTCGAAGCGCTGATTCTTCCGCGCACGACCACTTCCGCATCTCATTTGCCCCCGAACCCAATCCTGCAGAGGATCTCCTCCGATCGGCGCGAGACGATTCGGGTGACATCCGCCGTTCCTATTGATGTGTTTCATCCCGACCATGGGCAACGGCGCGCACGGGGCCTCATGTTAAACCTCGGGCGAGACGGCGCCTGTATCGAACTGTTCGATCGGCCCGAAACCTGGATGAATCGCACCACGGTCCGCTTCATACCCGTCGGCGCCTTCATCACTGCATCGCCTCCGCCGACCACGGACTCCTTGGAGCAGCCTTGGGCAGGCCGCATCATTTGGACGCGCGCCCATGGAGTGGTTGCAGCCTCCCGCGAACAGAGACAGGCCCAACGCATCCACCTCGGAGTGCGATTCGAACGGCTCTCCTCCACTCAGGAGCGGCACCTTCACCACATCATGGCACCGCGGCTGGCGACCTCTCCTGATCTGGCTGAGCCTGCGGCAGACCCACCGGTCGTCACGACGACCCATCTGGTGCGCAATCGAGTCGGACACACACTGGTGTTGAACCATGATCGGCCTAAACAGGCCTATACCGCCGCGCTTCCGATGGTGGTGCTGAGCCCAGGATATGGCCACACGCAGCAGGCGTATGTCCGCTTCGCCTATTACCTAGCTAGTCAGGGGATTCAAGTCCTGCGTTACGACCATAGCCGACACATCGGTCTCAGTGACGGCGATCCCGCACACACGACATACGCCTCCTTGGAAGATGATCTCGATGCTGTTCTGGCGTTCGCCCATGACAAGTGGCCCGACGCTCCACTCACCCTACTCGCGTCCGATTTATCAGCAGGAATCGCAGTACGCCGACGGGACTGGCAGAGGCGTGCAAATCGGTTTCTGCTGCTTAACCCGACCCTTGACCTGGAGCACTGCTTGACCGCACTCCATCAGCGAAACATTCTCCAGGAGTATCAGTCGGGAGTACGGTTCGGCTCCGGGAATCTGTTAGGGCTTCCACTCGCCATCGATCAGTTTTTAGCTGATGCCCTTGCCGGACACTACGGCGATGCCACCGTCTTTCGAGAGCATGGAAGCCGCGCCGAGACCGACATTATCTTCATGACCGACGCCGCGGTTCACACGGAACGCTCCATTCCAAGCCCGCCGCCGGAGTTGCTCAACGAACTCCTCACCCTGCTTGGGCCCCGATGCAGCTGCATCTCGGTGCCGTCCACGGTTCTGCTTGCCTCGGGGGCTCCATCCGACGAGTCCGTGAGGGAGTGGCAACGACTCGCCCAGCTCTGCCGCTTGGGCCATCCAGGCACGTCGCTCTCAATTCCCATGGCCAGTCTCTCGCGTAGCACCGGCATTCGCCTACGCTTCGAACGCGATCTCCTCTGCACCCGGTATGGGCCCGACGCCGTTGTTCGAAACCGTCTCTACACCGCCCGTACTGAACTCACGACGAGATTGGACGACTTGCCGGTCTACTGGCGCTATCTTGATGACCTGTATCAGTGTTCCCAACCGTTTGAGGAGGGCGTCGCGCTGCTTGATATCGGATGCGGCATGCATTCGTTCGTCACACTGCTATTTCTCAACTGCCTGTATCGCTTGCGCGCACGACCTCAATTGCAGCCACAGTCCATTCGATACGTCGGCCTGGATTTCTCGGTTTCCGCGCTGCAATCGGCGAGAGCCGCCGCGCTCGGCACACTCGGCGCTGCAGGTGACCTGCTTGCCGGATCCCGCCCTGTTCCAACTCTCATCGCAGACAGCTGGGTGCTTGCTCCGTCGATCGAGGTCCTCCCCTTTGCCGACAGATCCTTCGACCGTATCGTCGCCAATCTTTCGTTGAGCTTCGCTCCCTCTCCCCTGCACGCCCTCCGAGAATTCGTTCGACTACTCAAGCCGGGCGGAAAACTCGTCGCCGGTGTGCTGACCGACACCGCCGATCTCGCCGTGTTCTGTCGCCCATATTTCCACGAACGGGGAATCGATGAGTTTACAGGAGACGCTCGCCGTACCCTTGATCTGATGGCGCAATGGTGTCACGCCCTTCGTGTCGGGCAACTCCATACCTTCGATGAGACCCTCCTCACTGCGCGCCTCTCCCCGCTCACACCTTGTCCCTTACGGTTCACCCGCGCTCTGGGTGGACAGGTGCTCCTCGTAGTCGCTGAAAAACCCGATTCCGCTGGCTGAAACGAGAGGGCGCCGATATACTCCGCCTACTGATTGTAACTCCGCATCGATCGGGTGACGTCCTCAAGCCGCCTCACGCGATCACTGATTGACTCCGCCGCATCACGCATGGCACGCCACGCCCACAGTCGAATTCTCAGTTCCCGTTCGGAAACCATGGATCTGCTGCAAACGATCGCTCGGTTCGCCGAAGCCGTAAATGAGGCCGACGATCTCTCCGCACTCGGCGACTGTGTCGTCAAGACCTTCTCTCATCAACTCGGGCTTCCGGATGGTGCCATGTGGGTACGCGAATCAGACCCGGAACACTACCGCCTCGTGGCCAAGGCGATACGACAGAGTTCCGGAGCGATGCCCATCACAGTCGCGTCCGACCACCCACTCATCCTCGGTCTCCACCACAACCCCGGCCTACGATTGCGCACGTCAGTCCCTCAAACCCCGATCGGCCTCGCCCTGAGCATGCTGGATGCCGCCGTCTGCATACCATTCAGAATCAAGGCCGGTCTGCTCGGCTTCTGCACCCTCGGCCCTCGCCGATCCACAACCGTCGCGCAAGAGGCATCGGCGCTCGCAGAAGCCATGGCCTCGATCGTTTCACAGGCCTTGGCTCATCACTTGGCACAGCACCATTCGTACCGCTCAACAACCTTGATGCGACGCACCGATCGACTGCATTCTCTGGAGATTCTGGCTGGAGGACTCGCTCACGAAATCCGAAACCCGCTCACCTCCATTAAGACATTTGTACAGCTGACGCCCCAGCGCCACCAGGATCCGGTCTTCATTACGGAATTCAGTAAGCTCGCCATCGAAGATATTCATCGAATCGAGAGCCTGCTCCACGAGATCCTTGACTACGCCGGCTCGGTGCCCCCACAACCCGGCGCAGTGGATCTCAACGACCTCGTGTCCTCCTGCATAGGGTTCGTGTCGGCGAGTGCGGCACGACGCAATATCCCTCTGTGCACATCCCTCGCTTCCTGTCTGCCGGTCCTCTCTCTCGATCGACAACAGATCAAGCAGGCCATCTTGAACCTCCTCTTGAACGCACTGGACGCCATGCAGGATAGACAAGGCCACATCACCGTTCGGACAGCGCTCACGCTCCAAGCCGGCCGTCCCTGGGTGCAGGTACAGGTCGAGGATCAGGGATGCGGCATTGCACCGGAGCATCTGGAATATATTTTCGATCCCTTTTTCACGACGAAACATACCAACAGCGCGAGTGATGGGTCCGGGCTCGGGCTCACGACTGCGCATCAAATCGTCCGCGAACACGGCGGAGACATCCTGGTCGAAAGCCGAGTCGGCGTGGGATCTACCTTCACGGTGACTCTCCCCGCCTCTGCCGACTACAACACAGTCGTCGCAGCACTGGAGTAACATGAAAAAACGAGTACTGCTTGTGGATGACGAGCCGCGCGTTCGCGCTTCATTGAAGACCGTGCTGGAACCGACCTATGACATTCTTGAGGCCGCGGATGCGGCGGAAGGCCTTCAGGTCTTCAAAAAAGACACTCCCAATTTGGTACTGCTCGATGTCGTCTTGCCTGGCACGGACGGGCTGGCGGCGCTCCAGTCGATGCGAGCCGAAGATCACTCGGTTCCCGTGATCATGTTGACCGGCACCAAATCGGTCAAGACCGCGGTCGATGCCATGAAACTGGGAGCTGCGGACTACCTGTCCAAGCCCTTTGACGTCGAAGAACTACGGATCGTCGTTGATCGCGCGATGAACAGCCGTGAACTGGAGCGAGAGGTTCGGCAGCTGCGCGCGCAGGTTGCGCAACGCTATGCCTTTCACAACCTGATCGGCAAGAGTCCGGCCATGCAGGAAATTTATGCCAAAATCGAACAGGTGGCCGATAGCCGGACGACGGTGCTGGTGACCGGCGAAAGCGGAACCGGAAAGGAACTCGTCGCCAAGGCCATCCACTATAACAGTGGCAGGAAGGAACGCCCCTTCGTCGCTCTCAACTGCGCCGCCCTGCCCGAAACCTTGATCGAGAGCGAACTGTTCGGGCATGAAAAGGGCTCGTTCACCGATGCCACCGCAAGACGTGTAGGCCAGTTCGAACTGGCCCATACAGGCACGCTGTTCTTGGACGAAATCGGGGACCTGAGTCCCACCACGCAGGCCAAGCTCCTCCGCGTCTTACAGGAGCGCGAATTCACCCGAATCGGCGGCGTACAGTCCATCAAGGTCGACGTCCGTATTGTCGCGGCCACTAACAAAAACCTGGACGAGATGGTCCGCAAAGGGCAGTTCCGCGAGGACCTCTACTACCGCATCAATGTCATCGCCCTTTACCTACCGCCGCTGCGCGAGCGCGGCGAGGACATTCCCCTGCTGGCAAAACATTTTTTGGCGAAGCGCATCGAGGAAGAACACCGCGCCCCGCAGGAATTCACCAAGGACGCGTTGGAACTGCTGTCACGTTATCCATGGCCTGGAAACGTCCGCGAAATGGAAAATATCATCGAACAGGCGTTCATCTGGTCGAAGGGGTCGCAGACCATCACCCCCGAACACCTTCCCAACATCCTACGTACCGACATCAGATCCACCTCCCTACGGGACGACACACTGGCTGGACGCCTTTCCCTGGAAAAGGCGGTGATGGAGTTCGAACGGGACATCATTCTGGACGCCTTGAAGCGTACGAACTACGTACAGACCCATGCGGCGGCCATGCTGGGCATCAGTCGTCGCATGTTGAAGTACCGCATGGATACGTTGGGAATCAGCCGGCCAGACAACGGGCCGGTTACGGACACTGCGGCGACGCAGGAATGACACCGTGCGGCGTACAACAATCAGACAGCCTGACGCATGTGCGCATCCATCACCTGATACTCATGCGAAGAGCACAGGCTTGTCGCAAATATCTGGTAGCGTGAGAAAACAGGACCTGCTATATATGCCTTGTTTAGGGAAAGTACCTGAGCGGTACGAGTTTTACCGCTTTCCTTCTTGGAAGCCGGCCGTGCATCCAGGAGCGACCGAGTGAGAACTCAGGCATCACAGGATCCCCGAGGCGAAAAGCCTTCCGTTCTGGTCGTCGACGACGAAACGGGGCCGCGCGATGCGCTCAAGGTCATCCTCCGTCCGTTTTTCACAATTTATACCGCAGACAATGCCAGATCCGCGCTTCACGTGCTGAAAGAACAGCACATCGACCTCATCACATTGGACCAAAAACTGCCGGACCGGCAGGGGCTCGATTTACTTCAGGATATCAAGCAGGACTACGCCGACATTGAAGTCATTATCATCACCGGCTACGGCAGCCTGACCTCGGCGATGGAAGGCATTCGCCATGGGGCGGCAGGATACCTGTTGAAACCATTCAACGTGACCGAGCTCATCACGTTGATCAATCAGACGCTGGAGAAGAAACATCGGCTGGATTACCTTCGATCATTTTTAAAGCTATCCACGGCCTTGTGGGGCACAGAGGCTGAAACGGTTCAGGCGTGGAAAGACCTACGCGCCAATTACTTCGCAGGGAAAGCGGTTCCGGATGCCGCCTCGTCCGGCGACGACGTCGCCGTGCTGATTCCTTTGCTGTCGGATCTCCTGGAAGCCAAAGATCGTCAACTGTTGAACCATAGTAGCCGCGTCAGTTTTTATGCCTCGCTCCTGGCCAACCAATTGAATCTCTCCCACGCCGAACAGAAGGCCCTCGCGCTGGGCGCTTTTCTGCATGACGTTGGAAAACTACGTGTCCCTGATTACAAATATTCGGCCCAGGAGGATGAGGCCGTAACAGATCAGACACCGGCCGGAAAGCATGGTGAGATCGGTGCCAAGATGCTCCGCCCGCTTGGATTCCCGGCCGAGGTAGGCGACATCGTCGCCTATCACCACGAACGCTTTGACGGAGCACAGAGCCCGCAGGGATTGCACGGTGAGAACATTCCGCTGCTCGCACGGATCGTCGCGATCGCCCAAGCCTTCGACAACCTGACGGTGGACCTCCCCGGCCATCAGCCGTGTGCTATCGAAGAGGCAATCCTGCGCATTACTCAACGGGCCGGCACTCAGTTCGATCCGAGACTCACGGAGATCTTTGCCCGGGTCGTGCGAGAATGCAAATCTTCACTGCCCGCGCTGGCGATCGCCACCGCCCCTGCCGGCTCTCCCGCCTCCTAACTCGACCGAGACCGCTGGCCCTTCACATTGCCGATCATCTCGGCGGCCGCCGCACGCGCGTTTTTCGTCACCGTCACACCTGCCAGCATGCGCGCCACCTCTTCCTCTCGTTCGAGGGGCGTCAACAAGCGCGCCTCCGTCACGGTCCGATTCTGGCGAACCTGTTTCCGCACCAGGAAATGCACATGGGCCTGAGATGCCACCTGTGGCAAGTGGGTCACGCACAACACCTGATGGTGTTGACTGAGCTCGCGAAGACGAGCCCCCATCACCTCCGCAACGGCTCCGCCCACGCCGGCATCGACCTCGTCGAAAATCAGAATCGGTACTTGATCAGTCTCCGCCAGCACAGTCTTCAACGCCAACATGACCCGAGAAAGCTCACCTCCTGAAACAACCCGTGACAACGGTTTGAGCGGCTCGCCGGGATTTGCCGAAAACAGGAACGCCACCACATCCCGGCCGACCGGCCCGAAACCTGTGCCGTCGGACAAGGGCGAGACCTCTATGTCAAAGTGGGTCCGCTCCATCCGCAATGCGCCCAATTCCTTTGTCACCTGTCCCGTCAATTGCCTGGCGGCCTCCCGTCGTTGACGCGTCAGCTGCGCACCGAGCTCCTGAAGCCGGCGCAAGTCCCGCCCCACCGAGCGGTCCAATTCCTCTAGTGAGGCGTCCGCCCCATCCAATTGCGCCAATTGACTACGCAGCGTGTCCTGCAACGACAGCAGCGCCTCCACCGAGCCCCCATATTTCTTCGTCAGGCGGTGCAGCCGATCGAGCCGCTGTTCGATTTCCGCGAGACGCGCCGGATTTGAGTCGATGCGGTCTCGGTAGCGGCGGATTTGGTCCGCCACCTCGCGCAACGGTACCGCAACCTCATCCAACGCCCTCGTCCATTCTGCCGTCGTATCATCAATGGCCTGCATCTTCGCCAGCGCTTTGCGCGCCGCAGCCAGCTGGCCCACGATCCCCTGTTCCCCGCCATACAGAAGCTCGTGCACCTGCTCCGCCAAATCACCGAGCTGCTGACTATGCACCAATCGCGGTCGTTCCTGCTCTAGGCACACCTCTTCCCCTGCCTCAACCCTCGCCTCCGAAATTTCTTGAAACTGAAAGCGTAACAGCTCTTCCCGCTCGCGACGCTGCGCGATCTGCAGGGTCAGCCGCTCGTATTCGGCCGTACGTTCGCGCCAGGTGTCGTACGCAGTCTCATACTCCCGGCGAAGAGGCTGCAAACGGCCGAAAGAATCCAGCGCACTCAGTTGTGCGGCCGAGGACAAGAGGGATTGTTGATCATGCTGTCCATGCACATCCACCAACGCACCGCCCAACTCTTCCAACACGTGGACCGGACAGAGATTGCCGTTGAGATAAGTTCGATTTCGACCGGTTCTGGAGATGACGCGCCGTACCAGGATGTCTCGGTCGCCGGAACGGGCGAATCCCTTCTGCACGAGCAGCCGGAGAATCGCGTGGCCGGGAGGGAGGACAAAGGCCCCTTGGAGATCCGCTTCTTCGGCCTGGGCGCGGATGTGATCGCTGGAAGCGCGCCCGCCGACAAGCAAGGTCACGGCATCAATGAGGAGGGACTTACCGGCTCCGGTTTCACCGGTAAAGACGATGAAACCGGAGTCGAATTGAACGGTTAACTGCTCGATTACGCCGAAATTGACAATGCGTAGCTCGGTCAGCATTCCGCTGCGGTCTCGCGTTATGCGGAGCCCGAATGTTGAGCCAACAGCTGGTCGATGGTTTCCTTGAACTGACGCTTGGGTCGCGCCCCCACTAATCGCTCCACGGCCTGCCCATTCTTGAAGAACAAAATCGTTGGAATGCTCATCACTTGATATCGTCCGGCAATCTCCGGATTTTCGTCGGTATTGAGTTTGCGGACCTTCAATTTCCCCGCATACTCCTTCGCCAACTCATCGACGATCGGGGCGACCATCTGGCACGGTCCACACCACACGGCCCAAAAATCCACCATCACCAACTCGGACGACTTCATGACATCCTCGTCCCAAGTCGTATCGGTCACTTTCAATGCATCACCTGCCACGACGCGCCTCCTTCTGACAACATCCGGATTTAAGCTGAGCTTGTCATCCTATAACAGCGTTTTGAGGAGAGTCAAATCACGGGCGCTCCCAGTGCCATTCGAGTGGAACACCGGCCCACCAATCGGCCGCCCGCGCCTTCCGCCACGCTGTTTGTTCCTCCCACAGACGCTGCACCACCGCTTCGTCCAAGCGCGCCGCCATGGCGGCCGTGACATCGGATTGCCGCTGGACCGCCTGCTGGATCAGTTCCTTGGCGATGCGTGCCAACACATCGGGAGGATCGACCAGATCCTCCGGTCGCCCCGTCGCGAGATTGAGGTACAGGTGCTCGACACGCACCCATTGATCGGTGGCCGCCAACTGTTCCAGATACCCGTTCACCGCATGGTATACGTAGGTGAGATACACATAACTACGAGCCGACGGCCTGTCACGCACCTCAGCCTGACAGGCTTCCAACGCCTGCCGATAGTCTCCGGCCTGAAGGAACACTTTCGCGCGTTGCAGGTGAGAGAGTCGCTCCACCGCCCACGCTTCCGATGGTTCCATGCCCAGGATCACCGAGCAGCCCACCAGCACCATGTGCATCGTCACGAGCCGGCACCATGATCCTCTGGGCTGCCGCACCTCTGATGGCGTCATCTGTCCTGCCTCCAGTCGACCGAGTCAGTACCGTCCCATCGGCATTTCCTGAGCCGGCAGGCCGCTGGTGGTACGCCCATAGGGACCACCGGGAGCGGCCCAGGGCAAACCACGGTCGCCGACCAGCAACGGCCCTAAGATCGTTCTGGCCACGATCGTGCCGAAGTTCTCGGTCCAGCCGATGCCCGTCATACTCAACATAAAGGAGTAACTTTGCCGATCCGGGAACTGCAGGTAATACAACCCCAGCGACCAGCACTTACAGGGGTTTTGATAGAGGGCCACCACATCATACTCCGGACTGCGGCCGCCCTTCACATCGTAATAACCCTTCGCACCCACCGTCCAGCCCCAGGGTGTGCGGAATCCGCCGCCGGCCGTCACGAACTGGATCTCATCCGTCGGCGCATACACTTCGTTGAACGAGATCGGATTCCAAATATCACCTCGTCGCACACGGTTCCCATCCCGGCTGTACCGCTGACCGACCTCGACATACCAATAGTTGGACTGCTGCACGCGAAGGTCGGTGTTCCACTGACTGAAGGTTCCTCGGTAAGGATCCAGAAAGGCATCCACCGTCAAATAGGAATTCGTCGGGGGCAGGATCTGCCCGCCGGCCACGTTTTGCCCCAGTGTATTGTCGAGACGAGGCGGCCGAAAAAACTCCGGCGCCGTATTCCCGATCACCGCCCGCATCCAGAGGTCCGACATCTTACGCCCCTGAACCTCCACCGTCGCCGGTTGCAGCGGCTGTGTCAAGGAACCCAGGAACGGCAGCACACCGGGGGTGAATTCGCGTGCACGAGTCTGAACCGCACCGACATGGTAACTCTGCGCCAGGGTAAGATCGAGCCAGTTGAAGCTCTGCCCGTTGATCTGGTGCTCGAGCAACCGCGTGCGAAGAGCATAGGTCAGGAGGTTCTTCTTCGGAATGTCGTCGACTTGGTCGATCTGGGCGATTTTCGATTGGTCGCTGCCCGGTACGTATTCGTACATCACGCTGGGTTCGATGGTATGGAGGAAGCTGCCGCCATCGCTTCCGGAGAAGCGACGGCTCAACCTCGACGTCGCATCCACCGCAGCCCAGAAGGTCTCTCGATGCAGGGGACTCGCTTCTTCTATGCCGCGCGTGTAGTACACCTCCTTGAATTTGAAATGCGGGGTCAGGCCGACCACATGCCCGACATCGATGACATCGGTGGTAATGCCCGGCATCACATCCATCCGGTTCACAGCAAAGCCCCGTTCGCGATAAAAGTTCACGAAGTTGCTGTCGAGGTTCAACAGGAACGGCATGCCGAACGGCGCAGTATTCGGCAACACATACCCGACCTCGGGCAGCCGCTGGAACGTATCGGGGCCGCCGAAATTGAGCGGCTGGAGATATTGCCCGAGGAAGTAGGCGCTGCCGTAGGGAAGACGCTGGGTGGCCAGTAATGTCGATTCGCCGCTGGGCGAGGCTCGCTGCGCGCCCGAATTGCTGAGTTGTTGCAAGTACTGCCGATCCGACACAAACGACGCCTGGCCGCGGACCAGGAGCGTCTCCGTAACCTGCTGCACGTGCTGGCCGGTAATCATCCCCCGCAACCGCCGTTCATCGGAGGCGGTTTGATCCACTCCCGACACATTGGGCAGCTGGGTTTGTTGCAGGAAGCTCGCGAACCATTGACCTCGCGACCGTCGATCCAGGTAATAACGATATAGCAGGTCGCTGCCGTACCCGAGGTTCGAATAGTAAGACGGCGAGATGGTCATGTCCTGGCTGGGATTGATTGCCCAGAAATACCCCTGCTGATAATGCAACCCGAACCGATTGTCGTATCCCGGCGTCGGGATCAGAAAGCCGCTACGTCGATGGCTGAGCGGATAGGTCAGGGTCGGCACGGGAATGATCGGCGTATCGCGCATGCAGAGCCACGCTCCTTTCATCGCAATACTCTCACCGGTATTCACATCCAGATCGTCGAATTTGAAGCGCCAGGCGGGAATTTCGCCGTCCTTCGCATCGCAGTTGGTGAACGTGCCCTCTTTGATGCGGTAGTGATCTTCGGACAACCGTCGGATCACGCGCCCCGTGAAAAACGAATTGCTGGGTCTGATGTACATCGACCCGTGGGTGACGACCCCCGCCTCCGTATTCACGTTTAACTCCAGCCGTTCCGACTTCAAATCGGAATTGGGGTCCGTCAGGTGCACATGGCCCGTGGCGACCAGGGTGCCCGGCAAGGTTTTGATCGTCACATGGTCCGCCGTCAACCGAAAAGGACCTTGCGTCACGACGACCGACCCATCCGCCTCATAGACGTCTTGTTCTTGAAGATGATCGATGCGTTCGGCCGTCACATGGAGCCGTTGATTGGTCGGCGACGGGGCCGTCACCGTGGATTGGGCCCAGGCAGAGCCGTGAGGGAGGACAAGAACCCACAGGAGAGTCAGAAGGCAGGCGACCCGGTACCGACTAATCACCCACCGTCGCCCTGTCGCCGAGTTGCGGTCCGGCCCCATCTCAACCACGAACTGGTGAGAGGGAGCACCCTCGGAGATGGGCCTTGATGTCGCCGACCAGCATCAGAGACCCGGTGACACAAATGAGATCGGATGGTCCTGCCCAACGCTTGGCCAGGACGCAGGCATCCGCCGGCGTTGCCGCCACCTGAGCAGTGGGACAATACTCACGAAGCAGCGCATGCAGCTCAGAACCGGATATGGCGCGCGGCAGGTCCGCCTGGGTCAAAATGATCCGATCGACGAGCGGCAGCAGCGGAGCCAAGAACTCGCGCGGATGTTTGTCACGCATCATGCCGAATACCAGGCAGACCCTTATGCCAGGCCTCGCCTGCCGATATTCGGCCAGATAGTCAGCAAGCACCGCCGAAGCGGCCGGGTTGTGGGCACCATCGAGCAAGATCGTCGAGGCCTCGCCCACGACCTCCAGCCGACCCTCCCAAGCCACCTGCCGTACCCCCTGGCGCACGGCATGCTCAGACACCACCAGTTCTCGATCACCAACCAGTTCGATCAAGGCCAGGGCGCAGGCCAGATTGTCGAGTTGAAACCGCCCCCGCAACGGACAGGACAGGTGCTCATATCGATGGGCCATACCGAGATACGCACAATCCGTCGTCGATCGGCCCTGGTAGCGGAAGTCACGGTCCAACGCAACCAGGGGGGCGCGACGGGCCGACGCCTCCGCCTCAATGACCTGGCGAGCGGGGCCCCCAATGCGGCCGATCACAACCGGGATTGCCGGTTTCATGATTCCGGCCTTTTCAAAGGCGATGGCCTCGAACGTGGAGCCAAGGTACGCCTCGTGATCCAAACCGATCGTGGTGATCGCGGTCGCCAGGGGCTCGACGACATTGGTCGCATCGAACCGCCCGCCTAACCCGACCTCCAAGACCGCCACATCGACCTGCTCTTCCGCAAAGTAGAGGAACGCCAACGCCGTGGTGAACTCGAAGAAGGTCGGGGCCAAATCAGGAGCCGAGGCTGCGCGCAAGGCCTCCACGATGGCGCTGACACGAGCCTCGGGAATCATGGCGCCGCCGACACGAATCCGTTCGCGAAAGTCGATCAGATGCGGCGAGGTGTAGAGTCCAACCCGGTAGTCGGCGGCCTGCAGCACGGACGCCGTCAAGGCCGCGGTCGACCCCTTGCCGTTCGTCCCGCCGATGTGGATCACCGGATACCGACGATGGGGCTCACCCACGCGCGTGAGCAAGGCGCGAATCGTCTCCAGCCCCAACTTCACGCCATGCAGCTGCAAGCCATAGAGAAACGCCACCGTCTCGGAATAGGTCATGGAATCTGTGCCGTGTGGTTGACGCCGGCGGGCTGCTCGCGGACCCGCCGGCGGCTAGAAGTGGCCGACCAGCGTGCTGACTGCCTCTTTCAACTGCTTGCGCTCGACGATCATGTCGATCATCCCATGGTCGAGCAGAAATTCCGCACGCTGAAACTGGTCGGGTAGTTGTTGTTTGATCGTTTGCTCGATGACTCGTGGACCGGCAAAGCCGATCAGGGCCTTCGGCTCCGCGATGATCACGTCGCCCAGCATCGCAATGCTGGCCGTCACGCCCCCGAATGTCGGATCGGCCAGGATCGAGATGAACGGCAGTTTGGCCTCGCCCAACTTGGCCACCGCCGCGGAGGTCTTGGCCATCTGCATGAGCGAGAGGATACCTTCCTGCATGCGGGCCCCACCCGACGCCGTCACGAGAATGAGGGGCAGCCGCGCGTCGAGCGCGCGATCGACGGCGCGGCAAATTTTCTCACCCACCACCGACCCCATGCTGCCACCCATAAACCCGAAGTCAAAGACGCAGAGCGCCACCTTGCGCCCGTTGATAGCCCCCTGGCCAATGACCATGGCGTCTTTGCGGCCGGTCTTCTCCTGCTGGGACTTGATGCGGTCCTTGTAGGAACGCGTATCCTGGAAGGACAAGGGATCTTGCGGCTCCAGTTCGGCGTCCCACTCCTTGAACGTGCCCAGATCGACCAGCAGATTGATCCGCTCGAGGACCGAGATCGGGAAGTGGTATTCGCACTTCGGACAGACCTTGTTATTGCGATCCACTTCCTTCCGGTACACGATCTCCCGGCAGTGGTTGCACTTCAACCACATCCCCTCCGTCGCCTTGGATCGCTTCGGAGGCTCCGGCTCTTGGGTCTTTCCTTTTTTAAACCACGCCATCGCTGCTCACCTATAGTAGGAGGGTCTGGCCCTCTTCCAGCACGGACAACCCCTCGATGCCCAGATCCTTGAGTTCCTGGCCGATACGCTCGCGAAACCGCGGTTTCAAGTGGTAGGCGTAGACCGGCACCTGCGGCCGGTCCAATTTGGCCAACTCCCCGGCCAACAACTGCGGGGTCAAATGTTTGGCCGCCCTGGCCAGGTCATCCAACTCGTTAGGGAACGATGTTTCAATAAAAGCCGCCGCGAGGCCCGCCTCCACCTTGGCCACCCGCCACAATTCGTCGGTGACATAGGTATCTCCGCTGTACAACAGCGTCCGATGACCATCACGGAGGAGAAAGCCCACAGTCGGCACGACATGGTTCACGCGAATCGGCGTCACACCCAAGTCCGCCAACCGATCCTCCCGGCCAGGCTGAAGGGCATGCATGGTCAACACCGGTCGGTCCGGCGCGGGGAGACGAAAAAAGTCGGGATACACCGCGCCGTTGAATACATGTTTCCGTAACCCCTCAAGCACCTCGGGAATGGAGGCGATGATGACCGGGGCATCCGTCTCACCGACCAAATTATCCGCCAGCGTGGGCAACTCACGAAGGTGGTCGAAATGCAGGTGTGTCAGCAGGACGACCCGGATGCGCCGCTGTTCGTCGAGATACAACCGCGACCCGATCGTCCCGGCATCCACCACCACACTGTCGTTCACCAGGAAGCCGCAGGTCCCACAGGGCACGGGGCCGCACTCCCCTTCCACCAGCTGCGCCGAGCCGTGACATCCCAAGACCCGAACCTTCATCGCTCGGGCCTTATGTGAATGCCATCCGGCCTACGCGTTTCCCCACATGCTGGTTCGTTCGGCGGCTGCACTGCGCGGCAGGATAGCACACAACTTCGAACAGCGCACACAGATTTGACGGCAGCCCCACGAACCGATCGCAGTCACGCCCTGCAGGTGAAACGACCGATGCCGGCGCTCCAGATCTAGGTCCACCCGCCGCCCCAGCCGATCCGCACCATCATCACCACTCCCAGCCCGATGCTCGCCAGGCAGGCCACACCCTGCACGATTCGGTAGGCATGTGGCCCGACCGCCAGAGAACAGACGACCGGCAGACTCAAGACCGCACCCATCACCACCATGCCGAGAATCGACCCAGCTCCGAACACGGCGATATACCCGATGCCCTGCCCCAGTCCCGTCACCGTGGACAACAGCATCAACATGAGCGCCGCGGAACCGGCGAGACCGTGGGCCATGCCGATCAACAATGGACGCATCGAACCGTGAAACCAATGGCGATGGGCATGGTCGTGCTGCAGGTGATGGCTATGGAGGTGCACGTGCGCGCGGCCATCGTGCTCATGCTGATGCAGGTGCCACTGTTCCCGGTAGATCCGGCGACCCAGTGAAAGCCCGAGCGCCACCAACATGATCCCCACGGCAAACTCGAAGGCTGTGGCGAGCGAGTTCGGAATGGTCAGGTTCAGCGCCAAAAGCACCGTACCGACACAGAGAAGCATAAGCGTATGGCCAAGGCCCCAGAAGAACCCGACGGAAGTCGACGCGTGCACCGACGGACGCTCGGCAAGGACCGTCGACAGGGCGGCCAGATGGTCGGCGTCCAGGGCATGGCGCAGCCCCAGCACGAAACCGAGCCCAAGCATGGTCAGGGTCTGAGAGTCGAACATGGCGGGGTCATCCCCCCCGCGCATGCATTTCGAGGTGGGGATCCTCGCGCAGACGATCGATTTCGATGAGACGCTGCTCCCGCAGGCCCAACGGTTCCAGCGCCTTCCGCTCCTCGGCGCCGCGATCCGTGCGTCCCTGCCAGGCCGCCGTGATCATCGCCTTCAGTTCGTCGCGCGAACGGCCTTCCCGTAGCGGCGCGCGCAGATCGAGTCCGTCCTTCGCATAGAGGCAGAGGTACCACATGCCGTCCGCCGTCAGCCGGCTGCGATCGCAGGAGCGGCAGAACGGGGTGGTCGTGGAGGGAATGATCCCGAAGACCGTCCCATCGGGCAACATGAACCGCTCCGCCGGCGCGACGCTGTGCTCGAACACCGGCGTCACCCCGCCATAATGACGCCCCAACAGGTCCAGCATCTCCGCACGGGAGCATACCTGGCTCATCGACCAGTCCGTCGCCCCACCGACATCCATGTATTCGATAAACCGGACTTCTCCACCGACTGTCTTGCCGTATTCGATCAGGTCGACGAGTTCGTCGTCGTTGTAGCCCTTGATGACGACCGTATCGAATTTCAATGAGGGGAACCCGGCGTGGACCACGGCCTTGATGCCGTCGAACACATGATGATGGAGATCGCGCTTGGTCAAGGCGCGAAACCGGTCGGCGCGCAGGGTATCCAAACTGATGGTCACACGCGTCAAGCCAGCAAAGGAGAGATCGGCGGCCTGGTCGGCCATGAGCACGCCGTTGCTGGTCAACGCAATTTCGGTGATACGGCGATTTTCGGACAGTTGCCGCACGAACCGCGGCAGGTCCCGCCGCAACAGAGGCTCTCCGCCCGTGAGGCGGACCTTGTCCACACCCAGCTCCGTGAAGACTGCCGTCAGTTCGGCCATCTCCTCGAAGGTCAAGATCGTGTCGCGCGGCAGCCAAGCGTACTCGTCCTCCGGCATGCAGTACTTGCAGCGGAGATTGCAGCGATCGGTCACCGACAGGCGCAGGCTTCGCAGGGGACGCCCCAGCCGGTCGTGGATCATGGGAACCGCCGTATCGAGCGCGCGCTGGTCCATCATGCATCGGAGGCTAGGGATGCTCTTCGACCCACACCTCGCCTTCGGGGGTGTGTTCGAGTTTCCAAATCGGCGTGATCTGCTTCAGTTCGTCGATCGCCCACTTGCAGGCCCGGAACGCTTCGGCGCGGTGCTCGGCCCCCACGATGATCAGCACGATGTTCTCCCCGATGGCGATTTCGCCGTACCGGTGCAACACCAGCACCTCGATCACATCGAAGTCCTTCAGCGCCCGCTCGCGAATTTCCCGCAATCGCTTCTGCGCCATCCCTTCGTAATGCTCAAAGGTAATGCCGTCCACATCGCGCCCCTTGGAGCGATCACGGGCCGTCCCTAGAAACATCGCAATGCCGCCGATCCGCTTGGACCGTTGTTTGACGCGCCGCAGCTCCTCGTCGAGCGAGAAGTCTTCCCGCTGCACGCGGACCAACAGGGCGTCATCGTCCGTGACGGGTGGCTCAGCCTTGGTAACCTGTTCGAGACTCATGGGACTCCTATCGACTGCCGCCCGCGAACGGGGGCAACAGGGCAATTTCGTCTTCGTCCTTCACATCACGATCTTCCGGTGCGATCTCCTGGTTCACCGACACGAGCACCTTCTTCTTGTGCAGCAGCTCACCGATCTGCGGATAACCCGCGGCGATCACCGCGACCAAGTCCTTGACCGTCCGTCCTTCAGGGAGCGCCAGGGTCAAGGTCCCTTGATTGCCGGCCATCATCTTGGTCATGCCGAAGAGTCGTACGGTCACCATCGCGCTCCCTACTCCTTACACTGACCGGACATAGGTGCCGGACTTGCCTCCCGACTTCGTCAGGAGACAGATGTTGCCGAAACTCATGCCGCGATCCACGGCCTTGCACATGTCATAGATCGTCAAGGCTGCCACCGAGGCGGCGGTTATCGCCTCCATCTCCACGCCCGTCGGGCCGGTGGTCTTGGCCGTCGCCGTAATGGTGATGGAACAGCGACCGTCCCGATCCGGTTGCGCCCGTTCTTCAAAGGAGATGTCTACACTGGTGAGCAAGATGGGATGGCACATCGGGATCAGGTCGGGCGTCTTCTTCGCGCCCATGACGCCGGCCACCTGCGCGACCGCCAGCACATCGCCTTTGGCGATCTTACCCTGTTGAATCTTTTCAAGGGTTTCCGGCTGAAGGTAGACTACGGCTTGGGCAGAGGCCAGTCGTTCGGTCGAAGCCTTGGCTCCAACATCGACCATCCGCGCCCGTCCCGACTCGTTGAAGTGCGTGAAATCTGCCATTCTCTGCGCTGAATCAGCCGGTTATCGCATCCGAGCGCCGAATTATAGGAGCCGCTTAAAATGGGAGTCAAGAAGGGAAACCAGCCACGATCTTCTTGAGCCGACAGGGCGCAAGCAGTAAGGTGAAGCCCTCATGGAACACGACGCAATGCCCCAGGAACGGATGCGCTCCCATCACCGCGAGGCAGTGACGCTCATCGAGCTGATACAGGGTCTCGGATCGTACGGAGGCCAGCAGGCCCTCGTTGCATTCCACAAACAATCGGTTGAAGTTTTGACGTACCGCCGGCTGCTACAAGAAGCAGATCAGCTTACCGCCGTCTTGATCGAGTCCGGTCTGCAGAAGGGCGAACGCGTCCTCCTCTATGCGCCGAACAGTCCGGCCTGGATCATCGCGTTCCTGGCGCTGCTTCGTGGAGCGGCCGTCCCTGTCCCGATCGATTCGCAGATGCCGAGCGACGACCTCGCTCACGTCATCCGGGATAGCGAGGCTCGTCGGCTCCTCACGACCCACACCCTGGCCAAGCGCGTGATGGCCCTCGGCCACACGCAACACCTCGCGACCCTGTTTCTGGACGGCGACGAGGGGGATCCGCAGAACCGACAACGCTCCCCTCGCAGCGGACCACCGGCCATTCCGACGGCGCAGCCAGACGACCACGCCCTACTCTTCTACACCTCCGGTTCCAGCGGACGCCCCAAGGGGGTCCCCTTGAGCCATCGCAACCTCCTCGCCAATCTCAACGCCTTAGTGAACGAACGGGTCTACCGGGCCGACGAACGGCTGCTGCTGCCGCTGCCACTGCACCACGTCTATCCCTTCATGGTCGGACTGCTGGCGCCGTTGGCTCAAGGCCTCACGATCGTCCTCCCGCATTCGCTGACCGGCCCGCACCTGCGGCGCGCGTTGCGAGAAGGACGGGTTACCGCGCTCGTCGCCGTCCCACGCCTGCTGTCGGCCCTCTTCCAGGCCATCGAACAGCCCTTCCGTGAGCGGGGCTCTATCGCCGCAGCCCTGTTCCACCTGATGCTCCGCGGCTCCGTGACCCTGCTTCGCTGGACGGGCATACGCATCGGTTCACACATCTTTTCGCCGCTCCACCGGCGTTTCGCCCCGCACCTGAGCACGCTCGTCTCTGGCGGCTCCCCGTTAGACCCGGCCCTGTCATGGAACTTGGCCGGATTGGGCTGGCAGATCGCCTCCGGGTATGGGCTCACAGAAACCTCGCCGATCCTCACGTTCTTCGGGCCGGGCCGGCGGCAGTTCGACTCGGCTGGACGCCCGTTACCCGGCGTCGACCTCCGAATCGCCGACCACGACCCAGAGACCAACCAGGGAGAAATCCAGGCGCGTGGACCGAACGTCTTCGCCGGCTATCTGCACCTGCCCGACAAGACCCGCGAGGCCTTCACCGCAGACGGCTGGTTCAGAACGGGAGACCTGGGGTTCCTGGATCAGCAGGGTCGGCTCCACATCGTCGGGCGCGCCTCCTCCCGTATCACCCTGCCCGGCGGCGAAAAGGTCTGGCCGGAGTCCATCGAGGAGCGGATGGATCAGGGCTCCGCCGTGGCCGAGTCCGCCATTCTGCTCTATGGGGGCCGCCTGGTGGCAATCGTGGTTCCACGCAAGAAAGCCCTGTCGATGGACCAGGCCGATGAAATGCGCAAGGCCATCCGCGCAGACTTGGATACAGCCCTTCGTGACTTCCCTTCCTATGCCAGACTCACGGAGTGTGTCGTCAGCGTCGATCCCCTGCCGCGGACCAGATTGGGCAAGATCCAGCGGCACAAGTTGGCGGCTCGATTCGAGGAGGCCTCTCGCGCCGACGAAACGGACGGCCTACGCAGGGCCCCGATTGCCGTGGACCAGATGACACCCGACGATCGCCAACTGCTGGAAGACCCCATCGTGGCACGTACCTGGGACTTGCTCACGCGACGCTTTCCCGATCGGCGGCTGACCCCGGACAGCAATCTGCAACTCGATCTCGGCTTGGATTCGATGGACTGGATGGCGCTGACGCTGGACCTGCATGATCGCATCGGCATCGACCTCTCACTGGACAGGATCGCCCGCATCGGCATCGTGCGCGATTTACTGCGCGAAGCGGCCGAAGCCACCGAAGCAGCCGATGCGGGTGTGGACCCGGTGGAGCAACTCCAGCATCCTGATCAGCTGTTGTCACCCTGGCAACGAAGCTGGCTCGCCCCGAGAGGCTGGTGCTTCAGAACCCTTGGCCAGCTCCTGCACCGGATCGATCGCCTGCTCATGCGCGTACTCTTCCAGTTGGAAGTACAGGGGCTTGAACACCTGCCGCCGCAAGGTCCCTGCGTCCTCGCTCCCAACCATGTGAGTCTCTTGGATCCACCCACCCTCTTCGCCGCCTTGCCACCGGAGCGCCTGCAGCGGACCAGTTGGGGCGGATGGACCGGCTTCATGTTCCGCAACCTACCGATGCGACTCGTCAGCCGCGCGACCCGCATCCTTCCCATCGCCCAATCGACCGCCGCGCTCACCGACCTGGCGCTCGCCGGGGCAGCCTTACGTCGCGGGGACACCCTCGTGTGGTATGCGGAAGGGGGCTTGTCGCGGAACGGACGGCTCCAACCCTTTCAACCGGGCATCGGCCTGCTGTTGACGGCCTATCCGGTTCCTGTGCTCCCGGTGTTCGTTGAGGGCAGTTTCAAGGCGCTGCCGCCCGACAGTCGGCGTGTCCATCCGCGTCGGTTGACCATCCGCTTCGGTGCTTCGCTCAGCCCAGACCTCCTCGACGGCCCTCCCCAAGGCCCGGAGCGATACCGTCACATCGCCGCCGCCCTCCATGACCGAGTCGCCGCCTTAAGCGACGGGACGCCTGTCCTCCCGGTGGTTTCTCTTCGCGAAAACGGGTATTCTGCCACCCAGATCGACGGAACAGGCGGAAACAAGGAAGGGAATCCATGAGTTCGACGGCAGGCCTCAGCACCTCGCGCCAATTTAGATCACTCCTCTTCTCCGAGCAGCTCGAATTCATCTGCGAAGCCCACAACGGCTTGAGCGCGAGGATCGTCCAGGAGGCGGGATTCCGCGGCATCTGGGCCAGCGGCCTCTCGATCTCCGCCCAGTTCGGCGTGCGGGACAACAATGAAGCCAGCTGGACCCAGGTCTTGGAAAACCTGGAATTCATGTCCGATGCGACGAGGATTCCCATCCTGCTGGACGGGGATACGGGCTACGGGAACTTCAACAACATGCAGCGGCTGGTCCGCAAACTGGAGCAGCGCAACATCGCGGCGGTCTGCATCGAGGACAAGTTGTTCCCCAAGACCAACAGTTTCATCAAGGGGGGCGCTCAACCCCTGGCCGACATGCAGGAGTTCTGCGGCAAGATCAAGGCGGGCAAGGACGCGCAGCATGATCCGGACTTCTGCATCATCGCGCGTGTCGAGGCATTCATCTGCGGGTGGGGCTTGGCGGAGGCCCTTCGGCGCGCCGAGGCCTACCACCAAGCCGGAGCCGACGGCATCCTGATCCATAGCGCCCTCTCCGTGCCGGATGAGATCCTGGCCTTCAAACAGGAATGGGGCAATCGCTGCCCGGTCGTCATCGTGCCGACGAAATATTACGCCACCCCCACCGACGTGTTCCGGCAACATGGCTTTTCGATGGTGATCTGGGCCAACCACCTGTTACGGTCGGCCGTGGCCGCCATGCAGAAGACCGCCCGCACCTTAAAGGAGCAGCAACATCTGCTCTCGATCGAAGACAAGGTCGCGCCGGTGTCGGAGATCTTTCGCCTGCAGAACGCAGCCGAACTCCAGGAAGCGGAGGAGCGCTACCTGCCCCGCGGCGCCGAAGGCACCACCGCCGTCGTATTGGCCGCCTCGCGCGGAGAAGAACTCGGCGAGCTCACCGAACAACAGCCCAAGACCATGGTCAAGATCCAGGGCGTCCCGATCCTGGCGCGCATCGTTGATGCGTACAATGCCGTGGGTATCAAGGACATCGCGGTCGTGCGAGGGTACAAGAAAGAGGCCGTCACCCTCCCCAACCTCACCTATGTCGACAACGATGAGTTCGCAGAGACCGGCGAACTGGCCTCGCTCTTGAAAGCGCTCCGCGCGCGGAAAGGCCCGGCGCAGAGCACGATCGTGTCCTATGGCGACGTACTGTTCAACAAATACATTCCCCAGACGCTCTGCCAGGAAACCGACGACTGCATCATCTTCGTGGACAGCAACTGGCAGGAGCAGAGCAGCTACGCGCGCTTGGGCGGCTTCACCGAATGTAGTCTTCCCAATTCGCGCCGCGCCTTCAACGCCAAGATCTACCTCAAGCAACTCGGAAACAGCACCCCCAAGGAGGCCATTCACGGCGTGTGGATGGGGTTCCTCAAGGTCTCTCCCGCCGCGGCCACCTACCTCACCGGCGTCATCGCGGAACTCCTGGCCCAACCCGAGAACCGCAAGGCCGGCATCCCGCGACTGCTGCAGGAATTACTGAAACGGAACTATCCGATCCGGGTTCTCTACACCGCCGGCCACTGGCTCGACATCAACAGCCTGGAGGATGTCGTGCAGGCCGGGAACTTTTAGCCTAGGGTCGCACCGCCCGGCAGCACCGCCGCTGACACCGACATGAAGTCGACACCCAGCCTGATCCCGCTGCCCCTCTACACGCAAGTGCTCATCGCCGTGCTCTGCGGGGGACTGCTGGGCGTGCTGTTCGGACAGGAGCCTTACCTGGGCGGCCTGCGCAACGCCCAGTTGGGCAAACTCGGCCTGTTCGTCGTCACGCTGCTCAAGACCCTGGCCATCCCGCTCATCTTCTTCGCCATCCTCGACGCCCTCATCCGCACCACCATTCCATTACGGCAGGGGGGCAAGCTGCTTGTGATCTGCCTCGTGAACGTCACCGTGGCGATGGCGATCGGACTCTTCATCATGAACACGTGGCAACCTGGGCTTTCTTGGTACGGCCACGTCGACGAACTGCTCCATTTCGTGCCCGGCACCACACCTTCGGCGTCGGTGCTGGCCAACGTGCAGGCCGGCTCGGAGAGCCCGATCGAGTATCTGGCGTCCTACATCCCCCGCACCATCACGGACCCCTTTTCGAGCAACAACATCATCGGCGTCGTCCTTCTGGCCTTGGCGCTGGGCACGACCTTGCGACTGGTGCGCAGCCGCACCAACCAAACCACGGGATTCGTCAACGCGCTGGTGCGCATTATCGAGCGGATTTATGAATGGCTCGTCTGGATTCTCGAATGGATCATCGTCGTGGTACCGCTCGCGGTGTTCGGCGTCGTGGCTCAGGTGGTGGGTAAGGCCGGCATCGGCGTCTTTTCGGTACTCTGGATCTTCCTGGTCGCCATGCTCGCGGGCCTGGCCGTCCACGCCCTCATCTATTACCCGCTCCTCGCTTGGGTAGCCGGGAAGAAGTCGCCGAAGGTCTATCTCGGCCAAGGCGCCGACGCGATCCTCACCGCCGTCTCCTGTAACAGCAGCCTGGCCACAGTGCCGGTCACGCTCCAATGTCTGCACCGCATGGAGGTGTCGCCGCAATCGTCGCGCCTCGCGGCCTGCGTCGGCACGAACCTCAACAACGACGGCATCACGCTCTATGAGGCTATGGCGGCGTTGTTCTTGGCCCAAGCGTTGGGCTTCGACCTGCCGATGGTCAAGCAAGTGCTGATCGTGCTGGCTTCCATCATCGCAGGAGCCGGCGTGGCCGGCATCCCCGAGGCCGGACTCATCGTGTTGCCGCTGGTGCTGGTCGCCGCGGGCCTCCCCGACCAGGTCATCATCGCAGCCATTCCCCTCATCATGACGGTGGACTGGATCATCGCCCGCGCCCGCTCGGGCGTGAACGTCATGAGCGACATGCTCGTCGCCATCCTGCTCGACGCCGGACACGCCGCACCGAAGGCTAAACCGGTCGACCTCCCGACGCCATCCAAAGCCCCACGCTCCCGCGAAGTCCAGGCCTAGCCCGCCGGTCTCCCCACCCGTAGAAACGCCCATTGCTTTCGCTTAAGATACGACGCGCACAGACCGAATGCCGGCCGTCGCGGAGCTGCCCGACATGTTTGAACAAGCCTTCAAAAATATCGACGACGTGCTCTGGAAAGAAGCCGGCTGCACGACGGAGCTGGACTATACCGAGCAGCCGTCGTGGCTGCTGTTTCTGACGTACCTCGACGCGCTGGAGCAGGACAAGGCGGACGAGGCCAGGCTGGAAGGCAAGCGTTACCGTTTCATCCTGGACAAGCCCTATCGCTGGGAAAGCTGGGCTGGGCTGGGCCGAAGGGCAAAGACGGCAAGCTCGATCACAATGTCGCCCTCACGGCAGCGATCTGACGGAGTTCGTCAACCTGAAGCTCTTTCCCTACCTGCACCGTTTCAAGCAGAAGGCCAGCGAGCCGAACACCATCGAGTACAAGATCGGCGAAATCTTCGGCGAGATCAAAAACAAGATCCAGAGCGGCTACAACCTGCGCGAGATCATCGACCACATCGACGAGCTGCGTTTTCGCTCACAGAAAGAAAAGCACGAACTTTCCCGTCTCTACGAAGCCAAGATCCGGAACATGGGCAACGCCGGGCGCAACGGCGGCGAGTACTACACTCCGCGCCCGCTCGTCCGCGCCATGGTGCAGATGGTCAAGCCGAAACTCGGCGAGCGAATCTACGATGGCGCCTGCGGATCGGCGGGCTTCTTGTGCGAGACCTACGACTATCTGACCGCCAAGGGCGACCTCTCGACAAAAGACCGCAAGACGCTTCAGGAAAAGACCTTCTACGGCAAAGAGAAGAAGTCGCTCGCCTATGTGATCGCAATCATGAACATGATCCTGCACGGCATCGAAGCGCCGAACATCATCCACACCAACACGCTCACGGAAAACCTCGCCGACATTCAGGAGAAGGACCGCTACGACGTGGGGCTCGCCAATCCGCCTTTCGGCGGTAAAGAGCGGAAGGAAGTGCAGCAGAACTTTCCCATCCGCACCAGCGAGACAGCCTTTCCGTTCCTGCAACACTTCATCAAGAGCCTCAAGGCAGGCGGGCGCGGCGGCGTGGTCATCAAGAATACCTTTCTCTCCAATACTGACAATGCGTCCGTTAGTCTCCGCAAATTGCAAAAGCTCACCGCGCTGGGCGAGTTGAAGAAGTCGCTGCTACACCAAGCCTTTAGCGGAGAACTGTGAACGGGATCTTCCCATGAGCGAGATCAGCATCTACGAAACCACCAGCGGTAGCATCGAAGTCCGACTTGAGCGTGACACCGTCTGGCTGTCGCAGGAACAGATGGGAACGTTGTTCGGGCGCGAACGCTCTGTTATCACCAAGCACGTCCGCAATGTCTTTACAGAGGGCGAGTTAGAGGAGGAGAGCAATGTGCAAAATATGCACATTGCTGGTTCCGATAAACCGGTGAGATTTTATAACCTCGATGTCATCATTTCGGTAGGTTATCGGGTGAAGTCCCCTCAGGGAACTCGCTTCCGCCAATGGGCCACCCGTATCCTGCGCGAGCATCTTACCCAGGGCTATACCCTCAACCGCCAGCGATTCGAGACCAATGCCCGCGAGCTGGAGGCAGCGCTGCAACTGGTGCGCAAGGCTGTGCGAAGCCCGGAGCTGCAGGCAGATATGGGGCGCGGGCTGGTCGACATCGTCACCCGCTACACGCAGACCTTTGTGCTGTTGCAACGGTACGATGAAGGGCTCCTGACTGAACCGACAACGACGCCCGGTGGAACGATCTTCACCTTGCCTGAAGCGCGCGCGGCGCTGGCAAGACTCAAGGCCGACCTGATGGCGCGAGGCGAGGCTTCAACGCTCTTTGCTCAGGAACGGGAAGAGGCCTTCGCCTCGTTACTATGTAGGGAATCTCGATCAGAGCGTGTTCGGGGAGCCGGCGTACCCGAGCGTGGAGTCCAAAGCCGCCCACCTGCTGTACTTCATTATCAAAAATCACCCTTTTGCCGACGGCAACAAGCGGAGCGGCGCGTTTCTGTTCGTGGATTTTCTGAATCGCAACGGTCGGCTTCTTGACCCGACCGGGCAACCGGTGATCAACGACATCGGGCTGGCGGCATTGGCGCTCTTGGTGGCCGAATCAAACCCATCCCACAAAGACACGGTGATCCGCCTGATCATGAACATGCTGGCTCAGGGAATCTGACATGAACGAAGCCGACACCAGAGCCGAGCATATCGATCCCGCGCTCAAGGCGGCGGGGTGGGGCGTGGTGGAAGGAAGCCGCCTGTTGTGGGGGAGTACCCATCACGCTTGGCCGCATCGAAGGCTTGGGGCGGAGGTCGAAACCGCGGATCGCCGATTATGTGCTGGTCTATCGCAACTACAAGCTCGCCGTCATTGAAGCCAAGGGCTCTATGGCATCGACTTGGAGACGGGAAAGGAAGGCGAATGGCCGAACTATCCCAGCCCAGACGAACTCTGGACGCTGACCTTCGCCAAACAGGATACCTGGCGCGATCGTTTTGCTGCGATCCCGTCCGAAGACAAGGGTGCTCGCACCCAAGCCGCCACTATCAGGACATCGCGGTAGGGCGGGTATCGGAGGCTATTGCCGCCGGCAAGCCGCGCAACAATTCCTGTACCAAGAAGCACGACCTCTCTACCGATTTTCCAACCGGTTGTAGTCCAGCAATCCGGCTCCGATCGGGTCGAGCCGCCGGTAGGTCTCCTGCACGGCGTCGCTGTGCGGCCAGAACTGCGGACTGGTGCGGCGCACGGCGTAGCGCGAGGCGAACCGGCGATAGTCATCCTCGCTGGTGAGGCCGGCCACCGCCGCGATGAAGGCCGGGAGTTCCGCTTTCCCGACGCGGTAGAACACGTTGGGATAGGCCCCCACGATTCCCCGCGCGACCGTGAGGCCGTCTTCGTCGGGCAGGCGATGGGATTCCGGATCGAAGAGCGCGGCGAGGTTCAGAAACCCGTTGTCGTGCAACAGCGTGAAGAGACGATCCTGCCGCGTATCCGGCGCCGTTCCGCCCTCGACGCTGAGCACCGCCACCTCGGGCAACCACTGCAACGCCCGCCCCTTCACCTGCGCCAACCTGCGGAGCGGACCGGCCAGTTCCGCATCCGATTCGTGGGCCACATCGTAAGCCTGATTCAGCGCCTCGCCCAACCGCTCCCGTAACAGGCCGAAGAGCTCGCGCTTGGGCTCGTTGGTCCGATACCGGATCCCGCTCTCCTTCCGCACGGAGATATCCCGGCCATAGACATAGTCCTTGACCGTCTGCGGCGCATCCCGATACCAGAAATCCCTCAACCGTTCTCGCTCCTGATGCGGCAACAACAGCAAGAAGTTGAATTCCCCCTCCATGCGCAGAAAGTCCATATACAGGCGCGTGTCGAGCTGATGACCGGCAAAACTATAGACGTCGAAACCGGCGACCAACAGGTAGTAAATCCGTTCGAACAGATCGTAGGACAACAACCAAGCCGTCTTCGGTTCGTCTCCGACCAAGCCCTGCACGACGGAACTGCTGTCGGCGTGACGGAAGACCGTGAGCGCTGCGTTCCGGTTCTCCCTCCGCCCATCCCATATGAACGACAGGTCGGACGCCTCGTCGCGGAGATTCAACCGTTCGATATACGCCTGCTTTGCCTTCAGAAACTCGTCCTGCATGCGGGAGTACTTCAGCCAGGAGATCAGGCCGAGCGGGCTCGCGCCCTCCGGAGTCGGCATATAGAGGTGCCGGCTGTTCTCCGCCAGAAACTCTTCCTTCTGATCGAGCGCCCCGCTGTCGGGGTCCACGAAAAAGATCCAGAAGCGGTCGTCGATCACATCCAAGGCGACGTGCCCGCGGCAGACCGGCCCCTTGATGAATTGCATGACGAAGACCAGCGCATCGTCGAGCAGAAATCGGTAGCGGGAACGAACGGGCAGATCACGGAAGGCCACGAAGGGATTGGAGGCCACGCCGACCTCATAGGACGGCACGGCACGCACCTCGTCCGGGGCATCGAGAAACAGTTCTCGATAGCGCTGCATCCGCAGGGGATTGAGCGCGTAGGGAATGTGCGTCTTGGCCAGCAGGCTGTCTCGCAGGGGTTGGAGCCGGTAGTAGACGCGCGACACGCCAGGATCGTCATAGGGTCGGCGCGTGGCGATGAGATCGATCGGTTGACCGGGCGCCGAACGCGAACGCACCAAACGATACCACCGCCCGTCTTGACGAGTGTCGAAATACAGATGAACCAGGTGGAGATGTTCATAGAGATATCGGCTCATCAATTGTTGCTTTGGAGTCTCGCCGTTCAGAAACGTCTCCCACTCCCCCACCTGTACGGGAAGAGCCGACGCGGTCTGATTCGCCTCTCGGTAGGGCGCCCCTTCCTCGATCCACTGCATCAAGATGCGATGTTCTTGATCATTCAGCCCAGGCAGGCCGTAGGGCATCCCCCAGAGCGGATGTTTTTCGGCAAAACGTTCGAACTGCGACTCGGTGGGGCATTGCTGTTTGGCATCCAATCCCAGATCGAAGGTGTCCGGCAACAGCGGATCTGGAGGAAGCGGGTGGGCCTGCTTGAGCAGCAGGGAACGAGCCACGACCCCTGCGCGACGCTCCTGCACCGTCGCCTGCGCCTGTTCCTGGAGGACCGGAAAGAAATCCTTTTCCCGCCAGGCCGCCACCGTATGGGCATCCTCGAACAGACGCGTCGGCTCGGCGGCCAGCAGACGCGTGCCGTCATAGACCGGTTTTTTGTTCGCGCCGCGAGCGAGTCCTTCGTAGGCGCTCAAATTGAGCTGACAGGGAGAGTCATAACAGCCGTGACAGACCACACAGCGCCGCTCGATGATCGGGTGGATGTCACGCCAATAGTCGAACGTCGCAATGCCGGCCGTACTCGGCGGCGGTGGCGCCGGCTCCCGCGAAACCACCGGCGTCGAGACAGCCGCTTGCGTACAACCGACCGACAGGCCGAGCAGGAGCGCCGCTCCCCACGTGCAGCCACGTGACATCCAATGAAATTCGATCATCGCCGGCGACGCTCCGTCATGGCAAGTCGCCGCCCACTCTATCACAGGCCCACAAGGGAGAGTCGGCTTTCTCAGCCGCTTGGGCCCGCTCACTTCGGACATGCAAACACCCGGGTGAATCCGGTAGAGTGATTCCTGGTTCACATTCAGGAGGATGCATGGTTCGATCGAGACGACCGGAGTTGGAAAAAGACAATCCTGAAGCTCCGCAGGTTTACGTGGGGCCCAGGAGAAGGCGGGCCATGCCGAGGGGAATCGAAGCGGCGTTACAGACCTTGCTGGAGGCCACAGAGAGCTTCCTCCAGCGGTTGCCCGGTGCGATGACATCGAAAGAGGACCGGAAACAGCTGCTGGAAGCGATTGCACAGACGCAACGGGTCCTCTCCCACGAACCGACCCGCACGAAACAGCGAGTCCGCCCCTCGAAGGCGCGTTAGCCCGATACAGCACGGGGGCAGCCACGTGAGTGACTGCCCCCGTCGTATCCTTCGCTCTATCGACCCTGCGGCCTGCGGCCCTATGCGATGTACTACGCCACCTGCTGAATCGCCGACAGCAACCACTTCCCGCTACCGAACCGCATGAAGGTCCAGACTTCGGTTGTGACGATCGGTTTCTGATCATTTCCCTCGATGACGTACCCAGGCTCCCCCGGCTGCTTCGTCAACGAAACAGTATAGTCACGGGCGGTCCAGGTCAGGCTCACGGTGGCATACTGCGTCGCGCCCTCGCGCCAAGACTCCCGAACTGCCGCCTCCTGAAGCACCACATCCTCCACGTGGTTGGCGACACCTTCACTCGCCTGTTCCGCCAACCCGGTGCTGAAGTACTCCAACATTTCCGGCGTCACCAGGTGCCGCAAGGCTGCGACGTCCTGGTTGCTCCAAGCCGTTTGGATGTCAAGCAAGGCCTGCTGGAAGGCCGCCTTGTCGACAGACGTGATTTCTTCTTCCTCCGCCACGCTCCCCACCCCGACTCGCGAGGATTCCACCAGCAACGACCCACTCACGGCGCTGCTTCGCGACAGGCCGGAAAAATTCGGCGCAGGCGTGCGGCGCGACCGCATGAACCACCATAATCCACCCACGCCCATCACCATGAGTAACAGCAGCATGCCGTTTCCTCCGGACGCCTGGCCGTTGTCGCCGACCACCTCACCAGCCTCGGTCGTGCGGGCACTGCTCTCAGTCGCCCCGAAAATCATATGCCCCAGCCACGTGCCCGCCAAACCGGCGGCCAGTCCGGCCAGCAACGGGTTTCGCTGAACCCACGATCCCTGCGAGGCGGGTGCGGGACGCGACGCGGGGCCTGACGCAACGGACGGGGGCGGCGCCGTCGAGGGCCGCGCCGTCGTCGACTGCTCGATCGGTTTCGCGCCATTGTCCTGATAGGTGCGCGAGCCTCGGCTGCCCATGCCACCGGAGTAACTGCCGCCGCGCGACCCGCTGGAGAAGCCTCCTCCCGATCCGCCCCGTGCCTTGGCAAAGGAGAGGGTCGGCACCCCGACCAGGGACAATGCGATGATGGCTGCCAACACTTTATGACTATTCACGTTGTCGATCCTTTCGTTCGAGGTCGAAGACCCATCACGACGCACCCCCATCCTACCAGCTCTAGAAAGAGAAAACCTAGACCGCATCGCGGCCATCGCGTGACGGTCTTGCTTCCGTACGCTCGGCTGGGCAGAATCAGGGCCGATGGAGGACACAACATGAAACTGCTGGGCCTGCTTGTGGTGATGTTATTGCTTCCACTCTCCGTACGGGCACAGAACGAAGCGATGCCTGACTTGTCGACGCTCACGGTGACCGGCAGCGGCCACCTGGCGTCGACGCCGGATACGGCCTTCGTGACGCTCGCCGTGGAAACCGCCGGCAAATCGCTGGCTGATGCCCAACGACAGAACAGCCGCGTGATGCAGAAAGTGGTGGAGCGGCTGCAGGCCTTGCAGATCCCGAAAGAGCGCATTCAAACGTCGTCGTTTACCGTCTCGCCGCACTACCGGCCCCTCTCCAAACGCCCGACGGCCCCCCCGTCCGCCGCGCCGGAAATTATCGGCTACAGCGTCAGCAACAGCGTAACCGTAGAACTCCACCACCCGGAGCAGGCGGCGGCCGTCATCGACGAATCCTTGACTGCGGGGGCAAACCGGTTCCACGGCCTGCATTGGGCGCTCCGCGACGAGCAACCGGCCAGACTCACGGCGCTGAAACAGGCTGCGGCCACGGCGCGGGAGAAGGCGGCGGCGTTGAGCGGCGCGTTGAAGGTCAAACTGCTCCGCTTGATCAGCGCGCGCGAAGACAGTCAGGTCGTACGCCCGCAGTCGCACATGGCCCGCTCGATGATGGCAATGGAGGCGTCCGCCGACGCGCCGATCTTTGCCGGTGAGGTCAAGGTGGAGGCGACTGTCACCTTGGTGTACGAAGTCGGCCCGGAGTGACCCGTTCCACCATTGACAGATGTCGTCCCAAAGACTACCGTGTCGCCGACGGAGGCCGAACATCGACCCAGGAGGACACCATGGCGCCCACTTCATCGAGCAAGCAACCGAAGGGCCTCTCCCTGCACATCGGCTTGAATGCCGTGAGCCCCGCCCACTATGAAGGCTGGAGCGGTGATCTGACGGCTTGTGAATTCGACGCCAAGGACATGGCGGCCGTCGCCAAGTCGCGCGGCATGAAACCCACCATCCTGCTGACGAAGAAGGGAACCCGCACCGCTGTGCTGGCTGCGATGAAAAAAGCCGCCAAGCAACTCAAGAAGGGCGACTTCTTTTTCCTGACCTATTCAGGCCACGGCGGGCAAGTGCCCGATGTCACCGGCGAAGAACCCGACAAGAAAGATGAAACCTGGTGTCTGTACGACGGCCAATTGATCGACGACGAGTTGTACTTCGAGTTGAGCCGCTTCGCCGTCGGCGTTCGTATCCTGATCCTATCCGATAGCTGCCACAGCGGCACCGTGGCCCGTGCCGCCGAGCCGCGCCCGACCGCTCCGAACGCCCGCTCGAAAATGATGCCGCTGGCCGTCGGCCTCCGCACCTATCGCGAACACCAGGCCTTTTACGACAAGCTTCAGCGGGACGTGGCCAACGCGGCTGGAAAGGCCTCCATCGCGGACCCCGACAGCGCACTGGCCCAAGTGGCCGTCAGCCCTCGGCTCACCGCCATCGTGAAGAAATTCAATCCAGGTGTCATTCTCATCTCCGGCTGCCAGGACAACCAAACCTCCTTGGACGGTGAGCACAACGGCGCCTTTACCGAACAATTGTTGCGGGTCTGGAACCAGGGGGCCTTCCGCGGAAATTACGCCAAGTTCCATGCTGCAATCAAAGCGGGGTTGCCAGCCAGCCAGACGCCCAACCTCTTTACGCTGGGTGCTGTGGCACGATTTCTACGGCAAGAACCGTTCAGTGTATAACCTATGGCATCGAGATGTTGCCTCCTGCTAGGGGGCCTCTTCTTGTTAGGGTCCGCCGCCGGCCTTGAAGCGGCGGACTTGAAGGGCGCATGGGGAGGGGTCCTGACCGGCGCAGACGGGAGCCAGACTGAGATTCAGATCGACTTCAGTCCAGGCGGGTATCCCCTCTACTCCTACACGAATAACCGGGGCATCCCCCGCCAGGTGGAACTTAGCCAGGTCGGCCAGACCGTGGAGGATGTACCTCCTGGTGGAGGCGTGCAGCGCCTGGTGGTGCAGCGCGTGGAGAAGACGGACGACGGCCTGACCGTCGGCATCGTCGGCTCGTTTGAACGGGCGAGCCAAGGTTACCTGGATCAACAAGAAGAAACGGCCCTCTTCGAGTATCGCCTCGTCCCCGGAGGACTGCACCTCCGCGTGACCACCATCCAGACCTCTCACCTCGGTGATAAGGACCTCATCGTCGGCGGCCAGCCGCAAGCCGGCGTGGCCGAGGGCCTCCTGCATCCCCTGCCCTAAACTCGTTCTTCTCTAGGTGGAGCGACTCGCCTGCCTTACAATCCCCGATGATGACATCCTGTTCGCGATCGTCCTTCTCCTCCACCCCACGCGCTCACATCGAGCGGCCTCGTGCGGCTCGCCCCTGTCATGCGAAGCCGACGCCCTTTGACGTGCGCCCTTCGGTGATCGAAGAGCTGTTGCTCTTCACGCTGAGCCTGAACGCCCTGGCGCTGATCGAATGGTGGCGGTTGCTGTTCGCCGACCCGCCGAACCTCGGTATCCTGATTACTTTGAGCGCGGCGGCAGGCGGGATGAGCCTCTACAGCTGGCGTACCTGCCGGTCCTTTCTCCGGAACCTGATGTAGCGACCACGGCTTTGAGGCCGGGCCTCCCCGCAACGTTCCTCCTGTGCCTCGCGTTGCTTGACAGTCTGAAAGTCCTTCCAGGACAATGCCGCCATGCCGGAACGTATCGTCATCGAGCGGCTGGAGTTTTACGGCCATTGCGGCGTCACGGACGAAGAGCGCCGCAAACCGCAGTTGATCGCCATTGACCTCGAACTCGAGGCTGCAGTGGACAGCGCGGCTCTTTCGGACCGCCTCGAAGACACGGTCGATTACGCCCGCGTGGCGGACAGATTAGTCGCTCTCGGAAGGTCGCTCCACTGTCGGCTGCTGGAACATTTCGCGGAACGGGCCATCGGCCTGCTGTTCGATGAATTTCCCGTCGACCGGGTGCGGATCTGGATTCGCAAGCTGCACGCCCCGCTGGCCATGATCGCTGGCTCGGTCGGTGTGCGCTTCGAGCGACGTCGCGCCGCCCATCGAGCCCACAGTCTGGAACCCCAGCCCTCGCCGTTCTTACTCCAACAACTCGAACGGATTCCCAAGGGCTCGGTGCTCGACCTGGCTGCAGGACGTGGTCGCCATGCGCTGTACTTGCTGTCGCAAGGAAGACAGGTCACGGCCATCGATCGCGACGCGGATGCGCTGGCTTCGCTGGAAGCCGTCGCGAAAGCTCGGCACCTGTCGGGACTCACGACGCAGGTCTTGGATCTGGAACAGGATCCGCCCCCGAATCTCGGCCAGGCGCAATATGACGCCGTGCTCGTGTGCTTTTATTTGCACCGTCCGCTGTTTCCGTTGTTGATGGAAGCCTTGAAACCGAACGGCGTGTTACTCTACGAGACATTTACGATCGACAACTACTTCCGCCGCCGACACCCCCGTCGCTGGGAGTTCTGTCTGGCGCAGAATGAACTGCTGCGCCTGACGTCTCCTCTGCGCCTGTTGCATTACGATGAGGGAGATCATGACGGAGGACACGGCGAGGAGCCATCCTATACCGCGCGACTTGTCGCGCAGAAAGCGGGGCCGGAAACCCAACCATGAGTCGCATCGACCTGCACCTCCACACGACCCATTCCGACGGCAGTTTCTCAACCCGCGAGGTGATGACCTTTGCGAAACAGGCCGGCGTTTCCGCCCTTGCCATCACCGACCACGACATCGTCGACGGCATTCCGGAGGCCATCGCTGCCGGACAGGAATTGAGCATCGAGGTCGTGCCCGGAGTTGAGATCAGCTCGCGTTTCCAAGGCAGCGAGCTGCACATCCTGGGCTACTTCATCAACTGGCGCGACACCGTCCTGAACGAGCGCATGGCCCGGTTACGCGCCGGCCGCCATGAACGAAATCCCCGCATCGTGCAACGTTTGAATGAGTTGGGCATCGACATCACCTACGACGAGGTGCGCGCGCTCGCCGGCACGGAATCCGTCGGCCGTCCTCACATCGCCCGAGTCTTGATGGAGAAAAAGATCGTCAGCTCCGCGAAGGAAGCCTTCGATCGGTATCTCGCCAATGGGCGACCGGCCTATGTCGACCGTGAGTTGCCGGAGCCGGAGGAGGCCGTGCAGTGGATTCGAGAAGCGGGCGGGATCCCGGTCCTAGCCCACCCGACATGGGTGCGAACCTCTGCCGAAGGCCTTCGGACCCTGCTCGGCCAACTGAAGGCCCAGGGGTTGGGCGGGATTGAAGTCCATTACAGCACCCACACGCCGAGCCAGACCACAGAGTATCTGGAACTCGCCAAGCTGCACGATCTTCTCGTCACGGGAGGGAGCGATTTCCATGGCCTGACCAAACCCGACATCGAAGTCGGAATCGGGCGAGGCGGCTTGAAGGTCCCCGAGAAACTACTTGAGCCGCTGCGCCAGGCAGCATCCGCCGCCTAAGGTCTGCCGGTCATAAACCCCGCACGATTCCTGCGCCAATCCCCCGTTTCGTTGACAGTGCTCGGCCTTCCGTTACACTGGGGGCAGCCGCACAAGATTCCACCACATGACAACTTCCTGGGGCTGGCTCGGCTCATCTTTCATCGTCATCGCACTGGCGGCCTTCACCGGCAGCTTCCTGGCGGCAGTCCCTCCGTTCAACCACACCTTTGTGCCTCCGCTAGGCATGAGCGCCGGACAAGCCGTCCGCTTGCTCGCCGACGGCATCTGTCTGCTGATGATTTGGAGACTCGCAACACGAGCCAAAGGCGCATTACATGACAGCAGCAAGGGCAGCCCATTCATGCGTGCCATTGTGCTCCCGGCCGCGCTCCTGCTCATCGTCATAGGAACTCAGCAAGCCTATGAGGCCCACTGGGTTCCCGTCCTTGGCTCGCCGCGGCTGCCGCTCTACCATTGGATCATGGCGAGTCTTCTGATCGGCTCGGCAATGTGGCTGACCGTGGCCGGAGCGCGCCACGCCGGAGCATTGAGGCGAACCCTCGTACGGACCCCACGCAAGCGAGACGGCCATGCCACAGCACGACAAACGAGCCCGTCGGGCACGGCGCTGGCCACGTCGTCCCCACCGCAGGACGAGGGCGTACCAACCACCTTAGGTCGTTATCAGATCGTGCGGGAACTGGGTCGGGGCTCCATGGGGGTGGTCTATCTGGGGAAGGATCCGAGATTGCAGCGGCTGGTCGCCATGAAAACCCTGCGGTTCCGGGATTTCGACGAGGCCGAAGCGGCACAGCAGTCTCGCGAGCGTTTCTTTCGCGAAGCTGGAATTACCGGACGCCTGTCACACCCCCACATCATCACAATTTACGATGCCGACGAGCAGAACGGTCTCGGCTACATCGCGATGGAATACTTGGAAGGGACGCTCTTGAGCTACCATTGCCGGAAGCCCACGCTCCTACCGGCCGTCCAGGTCTTGCAGATCATGGCGGACGTGGCCGACGCCCTCGATTATGCCCACGGCTGGGATGTCGTGCATCGCGACATCAAACCCGACAACATCATGCTTGCGAAACCGCAGCTGGTGAAGGTCATGGACTTCGGTATCGCCAAGACGCCCGGCAACCCGGCCACGCACGCACCCATGATGCTGGGAACTCCGCGCTACATGTCGCCCGAACAGGTCGCCGGTCAGGAGGTGGATCACCGATCCGACATTTTTTCCCTGGGCGTCATCCTGTTCGAACTCCTCACCGGAGAAAAGCCGTTCGAGGCGGACCACATGGCCGCGCTTGTCGCGCGCATCACGAAGGCCGCTCATCCTCCGCTGCTCAAATACCGTCGCGACCTGCCGCCGCGCGCGCAGTCCATCGTGGATCGAGCCCTGCAGAAGGATACGCAGAATCGTTACCGTCACGCCGGCGACATGGCCGCCGACCTTCGGGAAGTCGCCAAAGCGTTGGCGCGTTAGGAGACCCGTGTTGAGTTCCCTGCCTCATCACCGTCAACCGTTCCCGCTGCTGCTCGTCAAGGGACCGCAGCGTGCCACACGGGAAGTGGGGATCTCCCGCACGCCCTTCACCATTGGGCGGAAGCCGGACAACGACCTCTGTCTGGACGATACCGCAGTGTCCGGATGCCATGCCCGTATCGTCCAAGTGCAGAACGTTTTGATTCTCGAAGACCTCGACAGTGCCAACGGCATCAGCGTGAATGAACAGAAGGTCGACCGGCGCCACCTGCAAGATGCCGACAGTATCCGCATCGGCACCCACCGTTTGATCTTCCTTGACGACCGCACGGACGGAACGGAGGAGACGGCGAGCCGTGATATGTCGACCATCGCTCAACCACCGTTCACAGAGGGATTCGCCAGAGGCGAGCAGGCACCCGCTTCGCCTGCAGGTGTCATTGAAATTTTATCGGGGAGGACCGCGCAGCCGCACTATCGTTTGACGCAGCCGAAATCTCTTATCGGCGCTCAGGATGACGCGGTGATTCTTGACCGGCTGGTTCGCACCGAAAGCCGCCGCGACCATCAGCAGACGATCCGACGGATATCTGGTAAGTCCCACGGAAAGCGGACGGCGCATCCTGCTCAACGGACGGCTCGTCCCGCATGAGCATCCGTTGAGCCATGGAGACGTGCTGGAAGTGGCCGGAGTCACCATGCGCTTCCTCCTGCCGTCGCCCACGAAAGACCGCCTCTACGACTAGCTAGTTGTCCGGCGTCTCGACGATGTGGTTTTCGAAGCGTGTGCAGCCTTCGGCCAGCAAGCGGTTCGTCAACATTTCGCCCGGCCATTCGATCGGCAGATCCGCGGTGAACACCCACACATCGGGCGATGTCCAGACCGGGCCGTGGTCCTCTGGCAATTCCGGGTCGAAGAGATCGGTCCAGACTGGCATGTACACACCGTTGCCGCATTGAGTATGCAAATGGACGATGGTGCGGGCTCGCACCATAGGATCGAGATCTCGCCACACGGCGGCGGTCTCGTCGGCCAGCCGATGGAGGCGCACCGCGTTCTGCGCGTCGAACAGGGCGTAGGACGCATACACCGGCACTTCCAAGGTGTCCGGCGCCAACGCCAACTCGGCACATTGCTCGACCAGCCCTTCCAGCAACGCCCGACGTTCCGGCTCCTCCAAGGAATCGGGCAACCCGGGATCCGGCATGCCGATCAACTCAAAGAAGAGGAACGCGGTGTTTTCCACCGGCGGATACAGACGCGAGGCGATGGCGGGCGTCCGCTGCGAATCGGCAATATTCGCCAGGTGCTCGTTGAGCATTTGCAGCGTCAACCCTTCGAGCGTGGCGTCGGTCAGCAACCGTGGCTCGACCCGCACCACCGCGCCGGCAGGGATTTGCAGGTGACGATGCAGCAATTCGGCCGTCACCATGGGGTCGATCTTCAATCGAAGGGGCTGCCCCAAGTTTGCCTGCAGCGGTAACTCCAACGCCGCCATCACGGCATAGCTCCCCTTCTCATCCGAGGAACTGTCCATGATCACGCTGCAGGATGCCTCGGCCACGAGATCGAACATCCATTCCGCCATCTCTTCATCGAGCGCCGCCAGCACGGTCAGGAGATCTTGCTCACGCCCCTGTTCGATGAACGCCTGGAGCGTGTCGATGGCGGCCTCGGTATCGCCATGATCATGGCGCCGGGCGTTGATCAGGTGGATCAAATCGCGAGTCAGAGGATCGGGTCTCGACCAACTTAGCATGACCGACCTCCCGCGTTATGGTAAACCTGCCGCGCACGCTCTCGCTTCATCGTGTCGTCCATGTTGCCAAACTTTCCAAGACGTGGCAAGCGCGAAGGCAGTCCCGACTGCTATTCGCCGATGATCTTGACCAGGACGCGCTTGCGTCGTCGACCGTCGAACTCGCCGTAAAAAATTTGTTCCCACGGCCCGAAATCCAGTTTCCCGCCCGTGATCGCCACCACCACCTCCCGCCCCATGAGCTGGCGTTTGATGTGTGCGTCGCCGTTGTCCTCGCCGGTCTCGTTATGCCGGTACGAGGCCTCGTGCGGGGCGAGCCGTTCGAGAAACGCATCGTAATCCCGGAGCAACCCGGATTCATCGTCGTTGATATAGACGCTCGCCGTGATATGCATGGCATTGACCAACACCAGCCCTTCGCGCACGCCGCTCTTCCGCACGGCGGCCTCCACCTGCTCTGTGATGTTGAGATACGCGCGCCTGGTGTTCGTCTCGAACCAGAGTTCTTCGCGATACGATTTCATAGGACCCCGTGCGATAGATGAGCAGGGATTCTGCAACGCGCATGTTCGAAGTTGCAAGTCCTCGCATGTCAGGATGTCGATGCAGCCGTGGTCACCCACACCCTGGTTTCCGGAACAAAATTGACAGGTTCGAAGGGCAGTGGTAAGTACCTAATCATCAATGCGAAAGTCCGTGGCATGGTGGCGAGAAGGAGGTTCACGATGGTGTCTTCCGCAGCGGCTCCCGCAAGCAGCAGTGCGTGGCTAAACTGGCAGCTCCTGTTCGCGACTCAGCCGGACCCGGACCTGGAATTCACGGAGGACGATCTCGGGGAGACACCGCCTGCTCCGGCGCCACCGGAGCCGGAACCCAAACCGTCCGGAAAGCGCCCGCTCCTTTGGATCTTACTCTTCCTTCTGGTCGGAGGCATCGGGTACGTGGCCATGGACCCAGACGGAGCCATGCACCTGCTGGAGCCCTATCTGGGAAGCAGCGCCCCACCGCCTCAGCCCGTCGCCCACACCCCGCCACCCAAAGCGCCCGCCCCCACGCCGCCCCCGGCACCAGCACCGGCCGCACAGACTCAAGCGGCTGCATCTGCCCCTTCGTCCGGGGTCGACACACCGACGCCTCCTCAGGCCGTCACGCCTCCGGCACCCGCGCTGCCGTCCTCAGCAGCACCGCCGACACTCACACCCGTTGCGCCTCCTCCGGCTGCTACCACCACTCCCGTCGCCCCTGCGTCCTCCAAGCCGGTGGTCAAACCTACCGCCCCGATCACGCATATCGCCGGCCCGCGGTTCTCGGAAGGACAACGGGTACTGGTAGCGGCGGACACCTCACGCCCGAAGGCTTTGATCCCGCTGTTCTATGATTCGATCGGCAGCAAGACAAGTGTCACCGTTCAGCCCAACACCACCGTGACGGTGCTGGACGGCGAATATCACAAAAAGGGCTGGATCTATGCCGTACGGACTCAGGATGGACGAAAGGGATGGTTGCCTGAGCGCAGTTTAAAACCGAAACGCTGACGATCGAGTCCATCTCCCTCCATCCGACGGCCCGTTCCCCACCGGAGCGGGCCGTCGGCTTTTTTTCCCCCGCATTCCCTTGTTATAATGCGGCGCCCCTTCCCTGACCTGCGGGCATCTATCCACGTCGCACCACCGGCAAGAACAGGATGCATGAGCGAGCTACGAGCGATCATCTTTGATTTCGACGGCGTCATTGCCGACACTGAACCGCTGCACTTTTCCGCTCTCCGTCAGGTCTTGGCCGATATCGGCATCACCCTGACCGAGACCGAGTATTATGCCGACTATCTCGGATTCGACGACCGAGGCTGTTTCCTGGCCGCTCTGCGCGCCAACGACCGTGACGTGACGTCCGCCCTATTGGCCGACCTGATGGACCGGAAGGCGCAGGCCTATCTGAAGGCCGTGCAGAACCACCTGACGATCTTCCCGGGAGTCCGCGAGCTGATCCGCGAGACGGCCGACCACTATCCATTGGCAATTGCCTCCGGTGCCCTTCGCCATGAAATCGAATTGATTTTGGAGGAAGCCGGTTTTCGAAAGGCCTTTCACCACATCACCAGCGCCGAGGATGTTGTCAGGGGCAAACCCGCCCCGGATCCGTTCCTGCATGCCATGGAAGGCCTGAATCGCCGAACCGCGTCTCCGGCACTCACGCCGGAGGACTGCCTGGCCATCGAAGATTCCCTTCCCGGAATCCGGGCGGCACGCGCCGCAGGCATGAAGGTCTTGGCGGTCGCCAACACCCACACCGTCCAGGATCTCGGTGAGGCCGATGCCATCACCCATTCACTCGCAGACACGAGGCTCTCGGAACTTCAGTCGCGTCTCTGGGGCCCGCTTCAAGGACGTGGATGAAAATTTGCTCACTCGTACCGGGAGCGACCGAAGTGGTCGCGGCGCTGGGCCTCCAGCAGAATCTCGTCGGCATCAGTCATGAGTGCGACTATCCACCGAGCCTGGGAACCATTCCCGTGATCGTTCGGCCTCGCATCGACAGCCATTCGTTGTCGAGCGCCCACATCGACGAGCAGGTTCGCGCCCACGTATCCAGCACTGGGACGCTGTATGAATTGAACGAGCAGCAACTGCTTGCCGCACGGCCTGATCTGATCATCACCCAGAATCTGTGCGACGTCTGCGCCGTAACCCCATCACAACTGAGCCGTGTGACCAGCGCTCTCGTCCCGCCCCCTGGCGTCCTCACGCTCCATCCCTCCAGGCTTGCGGACATTGTGCAAGACGTGGTCACGATCGGCCGGGCACTGCACGAGGAAGGGGGCGGCATTCAACTGGCCACGGTCCTGCGTCGACGACTTGAAGCAGTCCGTGCCGCCATTCCACCGGACAGAACCCGGCCGAAGGTCGCTTGCCTGGAATGGTTAGACCCATTATATGCCGCCGGTCACTGGGTGCCGGATATGGTGGAAGCCGCCGGCGGCCTCGACGTGCTGGCCACCGCCGGCACGCCATCGCAACGCATCGGTTGGGACAGACTGCAGGCCTCATCTCCCGATGTGCTCGTACTCATGCCCTGCGGCTTTACCATAGAGCGGACCAAAACCGAACTCCGCCTCCTCACGGACCGGCCGGAGTGGAACAGGCTGCCGGCAGTGCAGCGAGGGCAGGTCTACTTGGCCGATGCCCAAGCGTACTTCAGCCGCCCCGGCCCGCGACTGGTCGCCGGAGTGGAACAGTTGGCCGCCATCCTCCATCCCGACCGGTTCGGCCTTGAGTTGCCCCTCAGCATTGAACGACTCCCCATCGCGGCCCCCGTACCGCAGTAAAGACCTAACGATGACGCCAGCACAAGCCCAAGCCTACTGCACCAACCTCACGAAAAAGAGCGGGAGTAATTTCTACTATTCGTTTCTGTTTCTACCCAAGGCTCGCCGTGAAGCCATGTACACGGTCTACGCCTTTTGCAAAGCGGTAGACAGCGCCGTCGACGAGCCCCCCCCGGGCAGTCATCCGCAGGAAGAGCTCGCGCGCTGGCGGCGGGAACTGGACGCGGCCTACCAGGGCACGCCGTCGTTGCCGGTCACCATCAGCCTGGCCCACCACGCTCGCTCCTTGGGGATACCACGAGTCTATTTCGAAGAACTCATCAAGGGCGTCGAGATGGACCTTTCGACCAAACGGTATGAGACCTTCGAGGCGCTCTCGCTCTATTGCTACCGCGTGGCTTCAGTCGTGGGACTGATCTGTCTCCATGTCTTTGGCACGACCTCGCCCCGGGCCCAGGACTATGCCGTCAATCTGGGGATGGCTTTTCAATTGACCAACATTCTGCGAGACCTCGGCGGTGACGCCGAATGCGGCCGTGTGTACTTGCCGCAGGAGGACCTCGCACGCTTCAAGTATCGGGAGGAAGACTTGCTGCAGCGGCGATACGCACCGGAGTTTACGGAGCTAATGAAATTTGAAGTCGGCCGAGCCAAAGACTTCTACGCCAAAGCCGCAAGGGCTCTGTCGTCACTTCCAGCCTCCGAACGACGGGCCTTGACCGTGGCGGAAATCATGCGCGGCGTCTACAGCCGAATCCTGCGCCGCATCGAGGAATCCAACTACCAGGTCTTGGGCGACCGTATCCGCCTCTCGCCCAGTCATCGGCTGGCCGTGGCCGCCGGCGTCTGGTTGCAGTCTCGCCTTCCATCGTCCACTTCATGAACCGCTCGGTCTTGATCCTCGGCGGAGGCATCGCCGGACTGACCGCAGCGTTCCGACTCGCCGCCGCCGGGCTCGCCGTCACCATCATCGAAGAGAGCGCGCACCTCGGCGGAGGCCTGTCCCAAACCTCCTCGCCTCTCCTGTTGGACGCCCACCACGCCACGTGGTCGCTTCTCGACCAGCTCGGCAAGGGTTCGCTCCTTCGCCGCCTTCGGCACACACCCCTTGAATTTCTGCAGGCAAACGGGGCTCGAACTCAGTTCCTGCACCTCCCCTTGCCCTCTCCACTCAACACCTTGATCGGCACCACGCTCTATCAAGGCCTCTCGATGCGAGACCGATGGCACCTCCTTTCGTTCTTGGAGCGCACGTGGGAACGGGATCCGCCGCTGCCGGGCGGTCTGGACAGGCGGGCGGCCGATGAGTGGCTGGCGAGCATCGGCCAGTCCGAGAGCGCCCGGCAGGGGCTGTGGAACAGCCTCGCCCGCTTACTCCTGGGCGCCGCCCTCTCTCAGGCTTCCGCCGACCTCTTCATGCGCACGCTACGCCGCTGCTTCTTGACCGGCGCACGGGCGACCAAGCTTGTTCTCCCGCCTGTCCGCCTTGCCTCTCTCCTGGTGACCCCCCTCGCCGCACGGTTGGAGGAAATGGGGGTTCGGGTTCTGGTAAACAGCCCCACCGCGCAAATATCCTTCGAACGGGATCGTGTCGTGGGAGTCAAACTGGCAGACTGGAGCACGGTCAGCGCTGACTGCTATATCAGCGCCTTGCCACGTTCTAAATTGACGCCGCTTCTCCCGGAACGCATCGTGACCCACTACGCCTACTTCCAACAGTTGGGACGGTTGCTGGAGGTCCCGCTGGCCCTCGTGCGTTTACACCTGGCCCAAACGATCGAGCAAACACAGCTGGTCCTGATGGAACGTCGGAGCTTCCATTGGATAACTCGGCACGCGGACAACGAGCGGCAAGAAGACTCGTCCGTTGTGTGGGCAACCGCGATCGATGAACCGAGTCTGCTCGCCCTGCCGAAGGAAGACCTGGTGCGCTTGGCCCTTCGTGACGCGGTATCGGCATTTTCCTGGCCCTCAGCCCCTCCCCTGCTCGAGACGGAGGTGTTTCAGATTCCTCAAGCCCAACTCGCCCCCCGGCCGGGAGCGCAGCAATGCCGCCCGCTCGCCCAAAGCCCATTCGCCAATTTCTTCGTCGCCGGAGACTGGACCGATACCGGTTGGCCAGCCAATCTGGAATCGGCCGTCTTGAGCGGCCAACGGGCAGCCGATGCTGCCTTGACGTAAGAGCGACTGCCAATACGGCGAGCGCCCAGGTACTCCGCGTTGACAAGAGAGGGACCGATGCCTAAGATGCGGCTCTCAATTCGAAGGAAATGCGGATGTCATCTACTCCGACCACCTTACAAGCCCTCGCCGAATCGCTTGAGAATTGCCAGCGATGCCCCCTCGCCAAACTGGGTCGCAGCCGAGTGGTGTTCGGCGTGGGCAACCCGCAGGCCTCGGTGATGTTCGTGGGAGAAGCGCCGGGGTACCATGAGGACCAGAAGGGGGAACCCTTCGTCGGCGCGGCAGGACAACTCCTCAACGACCTGTTGAAGTCGGCCGGGCTGTCCCGTTCGGATATCTACATTGCCAACGTGATCAAGTGCCGCCCGCCGAACAACCGGGACCCGGAACCGATCGAAGTCGAAACCTGCAAGCCGTTTCTCCTCCAACAGATCGCCTTGATCCGCCCCACCTTAGTCTGCTCGCTGGGAAACTGGGCCACCCAGACCTTGCTGGAACGGAAGGTGGGAATTACGCGAGTACACGGGCAGGCCTTTCACTTGAAGGAGTTCGTGTTGTTTCCGCTCCTGCATCCGGCGGCGGCCCTGCACCAAGGAACGCTGCTGACGCCCTTGCGGGAAGATTTCCAGAAGTTGAAGGAGTTTCTCGACCGACATCGTCGGCCGAGAGAGGAAAGCGGGACTCCCACCGAAGTCTCCAAGTTGCACATCGAACCGCCGACACCGTCCGCTCAACAAATGGACTTGTTCGGCCCATAACCCGCTACGCTCGAGCAGGATTGCTGTCGGATTCGGCCACAGAGGGGGCAGCTTCCGTTCCTTCGTCCGAAGCACCCTCTTCCTCGGGCACCTCAAACCAAGCTACCAGCATCTCCTCCCACCAAGCTTCATCGATCTCAGGACCGGGATCCACACCGAGAAACGCAACGTCTTCGGCAGACAGATTAGGGCCGACTGCCTGGGGCTGGAACTTCGCCCGATCGATGACTTCCTTCGTCGCATAACCGCCGAGGATCCAGGAGTCCGGATCGGCCCGGCGCGACTTATACGCCTTCAACCCCAATTTCAGGTACATGAAGATCTGCTGCTGGCGCTCATCCGCCACGCCGCTTTGAGGCAGGCTCAGCGTCTTCTCGATTTTTTTTCTCCAATGCCGATCGTCATAGCGAGAGGTGATCAACTGGAGCATCGTCTTGCCCAATGCCGTATCAAGCGCCATGGTCTTGTGTTCCTTTATGAAGAAATCGCAACGAGATCGTCACGCGTCGACGTGCTCAGCGGCCATAGGTCGCCGTAAGCGAGGCCTTCGCCAGTGCGTTCTGATTGAGGAAATATCCCACCATCGCACCGGAGGCTTCCGGCTTGAGGGGCAACTGGTCCACCTTCAACGCGTACACCGTGAAGATATACCGATGGGGTTTGTCGCCCGGCGGCGGGCAGGGGCCGCCATACCCCGGTTGTCCGAAATCGGTCATGCTCTGGATGCTCCCCGCAGGCACCCCGGTACCGTCTCCCTTGCCGGCGCCTGGCGGGAGGGACGTGACGTCCGCCGGAATGTTGAACAGCACCCAATGCCACCACCCGCTTCCAGTCGGCGCATCGGGATCGTACACCGTCACGGCATAACTCTTGGTCTCCTTCGGCGCGTGCTCCCACCGCAGTTCCGGGGAGATATTCTGACCGCTACACCCGAATCCATTGAACACATGCTCGTTCCCAATTGCGCCTTGCTCCTTCACCGAAACACTGGTCACTTGAAACCCGCCTCCAAAACTCGCAAGCGGACACATCACGAGTAGCAGCGCGACCCACAGATATCGCATTCCCTTGCCTCCTTGACTCTCAACTCCCCGCAATCGTCATCTCGGCCAGCTTGACAGTGGGACACGCCACGCGCCCGCGAAACACCAGGTCCGTGCCGATCATTTCGATGTTGGCATACATCTGTTTGAGATTCCCGGCAATGGTGATCTCTTCCACGGGATAGGCCAATTCCCCATTTTCGATCCAGAAGCCGCTCGCCCCGCGCGAATAGTCCCCGGTCACCATGTTGACCCCGAACCCGATGAGGTCGGTCACATACAGACCGCGCTTCACGGAGGCGATGATGTTTTCCGGTTTTGTCATACCAGGCACCATATAGAAATTGGTCGGCCCGACTGACGGACTTTCTCCGATACTACGGGAGGCATTACCGGTGGAAGGCAACCCGAGTTTTTTCCCCGAATAGGTATCCAACAGATAACTCTTCAAGCGCCCCCGCTCGACCACGGCCTGCTTCCTGGTGGGCAAGCCTTCACCATCGAACGGGCGGGTGCCCAAACCGCCAGGCATCCGACCATCGTCGTAGATGGTGACGAAATCCGGTGCGATCTGCCGGCCCAGCTGTCCGATCAAGAAGGAGGCGCCCTTATAGAGCGCATAACCCGAGAGGGCTCCGCAGAGATGACTGAGCAGCCCACCCGCCACTTCTGATTCGAAGATCACCGGCACGGAGCATGTGGGCACCCGCCGAGCCCCCAACTTTCTGACGGTCCGACGCGTGGCCTCGCGGCCGATCCTCTCCGGGCTCTCTAACTTGGCGAACGATCGATCCACCCCGTACCAATAGTCCCGTTGCATGCCGGCGCCATCCGAAGCGATCGGCGACACGGAGAGCGAAAAGCTGCTGTTGGCATACTGTCCGAGGAATCCATGACTGTTGGCCAGGATGACACGGCCTGAGGACGAATCACACTCGGCGCCTTCCGAGTTCGTTACTCGCGAATCGGCGTCGAATGCGGCCCGTTCGGCGCGCAGCGCCAACTCGATCTGCTGATCGGTCTGTAGCTTCGTGGGGTCATAGATCGTCAGGTCCGGCGAGTCCGCTGCATACTGTCCCGGGTCCGGCAAGCCCGACACCGGATCCTCCACCACGGCCTGGGCCAAGGCACAGGTTTCACCGACGAACCGGTCGAGGGAGTCATGGGAAAAGTCGGAGGTCGACGCGCTAGCCGAGCGCTGCCCGAAGAACACCCGCAGCCCCAGCCGCTTCTCTCGCGCCTTGGTCAAGCGATCGACGGCCCCCATGCGCACCTGCACGGATAGGGTTTCCCCGTCCGCCACCATCACATCCGCCGCCGTGGCGCCGTGTTTCACCGCCCGGCCAAGAAGATCTTGCGCAATCGTCGTATAGTCCTGTTCGCCGATCCGTTGGGTCATGGCTCAGGCCTTCGTTCCGCCGACCGTGATTTCATCGATGCGAATGGTCGGCAACCCGACACCGACCGGCACCGATTGCCCCTCTTTGCCACAGGTGCCGATTCCTTCATCAAGTTTCAAGTCATGTCCGACCATGGATACTTTGGTCAAAATTTCCGGGCCGTTGCCGATTAACGTTGCGCCCTTGACCGGCCTGGTGATACGTCCGTCTTCGATCAGGTAGGCTTCGCTGGCTGAGAAGACAAATTTTCCGTTGGTGATATCGACCTGGCCCCCGCCGAACGACACGGCGTAGAGCCCCTTCTTCACCGACTTAATGATGTCATGCGGGTCCGACTCACCGGCCAACATGAACGTATTGGTCATCCTCGGCAGGACCACACTCTGATAACTCTCGCGCCTCCCATTACCGGTCAGGGGAATGCCCATCAGTCGCGCATTCAACTTATCGGTGATGTAACCGCGAAGGATTCCCCGTTCGATCAGCACAGTGCGACTGGTCGGGATTCCCTCGTCGTCCACGTTCAAGGAGCCCCGACGAAACGGCAACGTGCCGTCATCCACAATCGTGCAGACGTCCGATGCCACGCGCTTTCCCACGAGATTGGAAAAGGCCGAAGTCTTCTTGCGGTTGAAATCCGCCTCCAGCCCATGTCCGATCGCCTCGTGCAGCAAGATACCGGGCCAACCTCCCCCCAGCACGACCGGCATGACTCCAGCCGGAGCCTCGACTGCGCTCAAGTTGAGGATCGCCTCTCGAGCCGCCTCCCGGGCGAACTGCAAATACCGTTGGTCAGCCTGAAAATATTCCAGCCCAATCCGTCCGCCACCGCCGAACGTGCCGATCTGTCGATTCCCCCCCTCCTCCGCAATACAGGTGACCTGCAGTCGCGACAGCGGTTGGATGTCGCCGACCATCACTCCGTCGGAGGTCGCCACCAACATGACCTTATACTCGGTATTGTAGGAGGCCAGGACATTCTTGATGCGAGGATCGTAGCGACGAGCTTCCGCATCGATCGCATTCAGGAGCGCTACACGATCCCGCGTTGCCACTTCCACATCGGCCCTGTCATGCGGATAGAGATTCCGGGCCGGAGCTGGTTGTTGCGTGACGGGGATCGGAGCGGACAGCTGGCCGGAATCGGCGATATAGCGTGCCGTGTCCGCCGCGATATTCAGGTCCTTAGGGGTCAATTCATCAGAATAGGCGAATCCGGTCTTCTCGCCGACGGTTGCCCGAACACCGACCCCCTGCCCAATGCTCTTCGCCGCCCGTTTGACGATCCCTTCCTCCATAGAGACCGACTCGGACTGGCAATATTCAAAGTAGAGGTCGGCGTAGTCGACGCTGGAGACCTTGACCCGTCCCAGCGCCTGCTCGACCTCCCGATCCGTCATGCCGAACCGGCCGAGCGCAACGGCGTTCTCCTGTCCCATGGAGTTCTCCTTCGGTCTGTGTCGGGGGAGTATAACGTACTCATTTCCGCCATCGCAATGCGCAGGCCATCGAACCGCAGGCAAATACAGCGAAATCTGGAAATACTGTTTGACTTTGGCGTACCCGACCGCTAGACTCGCATTAATTTTTCGGAGAATATCTGAAACGGAACAAGGTAAACGCCCCGTTCTATGAACGATTCTCGATCAAGTGATATCGATCCCGCCTCTGACTCGGATCTGCTCGCGAAACTCGAACCGGAACTGCTCCCAAGACATCTTGCCGTCATCATGGACGGGAACGGTCGCTGGGCCGAATTGCGCGGGCTACCGCGTATTGCCGGTCACCAAGAGGGCATCAAGTCCGTTCGTGAACTCATCACCCTCTCCCTCGAACTCGGGATCAAGATCGTCACCATCTATGCGTTTTCTCAGGAGAACTGGAACCGGCCGGCACAGGAAATTTCAGCGTTGATGGGGCTGCTGGAGCATTACCTCTCCACCGAACGATCGAGCCTCATCGAACAGGGCGTACGGTTTCAAACCATCGGCCGGGTCTCCGCCCTTCCCCCGGCCGCGTTGCAGATTGTACGTGCCACGGAGCGGGAGACCGCGCACCTCACGAAGTTGACCCTCAATGTCGCCCTCAGCTACGGCGGCCGGGCCGAGCTTGTGGATGCAGCGAAGGACTTGGCCCGAGCGGTTCAGACAGGACGCCTTTCCGTGGATCAAATCGATGAGCGTACGATGCAACAGGCCTTGTACACGCACGACCTCCCCGACCCCGATCTGTTGATTCGCACCAGCGGCGAGACCCGTATCAGCAACTTTTTACTATGGCAGTTGGCCTACACGGAGCTCTACTTCACCCAGACGCTCTGGCCGGACTTCCGGCGGCGTGAAATGTTGGTCGCGCTGATCGAATACCAGCGGCGCGAGCGGCGATTCGGGCGCGTACTCAGCAGCGTCTCCTCCTAGTCTCTTCGTGGTGAAACCGGGAGTTATCCAGTGCGAGGAGCCGATGCAGAAGCGTATGGATCCGGCTCGTCCTCGCCCATCGTCTGAGGCCGTGCGCCGAGTCCTCACCGCCGCCGTCTTCCTTCCGCTCCTCTACGTCCTGATTCACGATTTTGGCCCCCTCGCATTCTTCATCCTCGTGGCGGTCTGTGGCATGGTGGCGGTCGGAGAGTTTTACCGCCTTCACCTCGGTACGGCGGTCTGGCCCTGGTGGGGATGGCTGGGTGTCGGTGCCACCGGCCTCTTGCTGGGAAGCGTACAGTGGCCTGCGTTGCTCTCACTCCACACCGTGCTCCTCGGCACAATCATCATGGCCCTGTGCATGCCCCTGATCACGACCAAACCCCTCCGCGAATCCTTGGCCGACGGCATGGTTCTGGTCATGGGAGCGCTCTACCTGGGCCTGACCTTGAGTTATCTCCTGCTCATCAGAGCCCTCCCCGACGGAGTGGCGTTGATCTTTTTCGTCCTGCTCGTCACCTGGGCCGGAGACACCGGAGCCTATATTGTCGGGAAAACGATGGGGCGGCATCCGCTCGCCCCGGTGATCAGCCCCAAGAAAACCTACGAAGGGCTGGCCGGCGGCATGGTATTGGCCGCTGCCCTCGCTTTCGCGGCCCGCTCCTGGTTCCTTCCCGCCATGTCCCTGCTGGACTGCCTGTTGCTCGGCATCGGACTGACCTTCGCGGGCCTCGTGGGCGATCTGGCGGAATCCGCCATCAAACGCGGGGCGGGCATCAAGGACTCCGGCGCCTTGATTCCCGGACATGGGGGCATGCTCGATCGCTTGGATAGCCTCTTGTTCACGGGTCCGGCCTTCTACTACTATGTCATGTTCGCCATCTCCGGATGACGAATTTTCATCCGACTATTGTGGAGCACGTTATGAAGAACATCGTCATCCTGGGTTCGACCGGCTCGATCGGCACGAACACCCTCGACATCGTCGAGCGATTCCCACAGGAGTTTCGCGTCATCGGTCTGACCGCCGGCTCGAACGACGAGAAACTCGAAACGCAGATCCGCCGTTTTCGCCCGGCGCTTGCCGCGCTCGCCGATGAGTCGGCCGCCGCACGGCTCCGGGACCGCTGTGTCGATCTGCCGGTGAAAATTCTCGCGGGGAACGGCGGTGTGGCGGAGGTCGCCCAGGCAACTGAGGCCGAACTGGTCGTCTCGGCTATCGTAGGAGGTGCCGGGCTCGTTCCCACCTTGGCGGCCATTCGGGCGGGTAAACAGATCGCCCTCGCCAACAAGGAGCCGATGGTCATGGCCGGAGCCTTGATGCAGGCAGAGGCTCAGAAACACCACGTCCGCATCTTCCCGGTCGACAGCGAACATAGCGCCATCTTCCAATCTCTTGAAGGTCATCGGCGGGAGGACGTCAAGCGCATCATCCTGACAGCCTCGGGAGGACCGCTCTGGGACTGTTCACGCGAGCAATTGCAACAGGTCGGTCCCGAACGCGCGCTCCAACACCCGAATTGGAAGATGGGGGCGAAGATTACCATCGACTCCGCCACCCTGATGAACAAAGGGTTGGAGGTCATCGAGGCACGCTGGCTGTTCGACATCCCGGAAATCCATATCGAAGTCTTGGTCCATCGCGAAAGCATCATCCATTCGTTGGTGGAGTATCGCGACCGATCGGTGATTGCGCAGTTGGGTCTTCCGGACATGCGGACACCCATTTCCTATGCCATGCGTTACCCGGAGCGAATGCCGTTGGAACTTCCGTCGCTGGACCTAACCGAGATCGGCAAGCTGACCTTTTTCAAACCCGACCACGATCGGTTTCCCTGTCTGTCGCTTGGGTATGAGGCGTTGCGGATTGGAGGCACCATGCCCGCGACCATGAATGCCGCCAACGAAGTGGCCGTGGACGCATTTCTCCAGGATGGAATTCGATTTCTCGATATTCCTGATATCATTCGGAGTACAATGGAAGCACATGCGCCCCGTCCAATCGACGGCTTGGAGGCCGCGTTGGAAGCCGACCGATGGGCGCGTGACAAAGCCGAGTCCCTGGTACACGCGTTGACACGGTAATACTCTGAACCCAAGGAGTGGTTGTGGGAACAGCCTTTGCGTGGTCGCCTGATTTCGTCTCGCTCTTGACCCATTGGGCCTTGCCGTTCTTGGTCGTCTTGGGCGTACTCGTTGCCTTTCATGAGATGGGGCACTTCTTGGCCGCCCGTTGGGTCGGCGTCAAGGTACTCAAGTTTTCGCTGGGATTCGGACCGAAGATTTTCGGGCGCCAGATCGGGGAAACGGAATACCTGCTCTCGGTGGTGCCATTGGGCGGCTATGTCAAACTCTTCGGGGAGGATGAACACGAAACCGTCACGCCCGAAGAGAAGAAACGGGCTTTCGCTCACCAGTCGTTATGGGGCAAAACTCTCATCGTTGCCGCCGGGCCGATTTTCAACTTCATTCTGGCCTACTTGATCTATACGACTTACATCGGACTGGGGTACACCCTGCCGATCCCAAGCTTCAAGGATATCGTGCCGGAGATCGAAGCGGTACTGCCGGGGTCCCCTGCCGACCAAGCCGGTTTGAAACCGGGCGATCGCGTCATCCGGGTGAACGAGAAGGAAATTTCCACCAGCGCCGAACTGCTGAAGGCCGTCGCCCAAAGTAACGGCAGGCAACTCACTCTCGATTTCACGCGTGGCGGCCAAATCAAGACCACGCTGGTCACGCCCAGCAAAACCACTCTGGAGGAAAACGGGAAACCGGTCGTCGTGTACCAATTAGGCGTCGAAGAGCGGGCTCCAGTCATCACGGCCGTCATTCCCGGATCGCGTGCCCAGAGCGCTGGCCTGGCAGCCGGAGACCGCATTGTACGCATCGAGGGCCATGACATTCACACCTGGTCTCAGATGACCGGGTTTGTGCGAGAAAACCCTAACCGTGCGCTGCAGTTCGATATCCTCCGAAAGGGCGCGTCAGAGACCCTGACGGTGACGCCGATGGCCGAAAAAACCACTGTCGATGGGAAGGCCGTCGAAGTCGGCAAGATCGGGATCTCGGCCCAGAACCAGACCGTCCTGCAGACGAACAATCCGCTCCAGGCTCCGCTGCTCGGGGCCCAAGCAACCTGGAGTTGGACCGAACTGACCGTCGTGGGCATTTACAAGATCATCACGGGCGAAATCTCCCGGAAGAACGTCGGTGGACCGCTCACAATCGCGAAGACCGCCGGTGACGCGGCCGAACAGGGCACCTCAAGTTTGGTGTTTCTCATGGCGATGCTCAGCATCAACCTCGGCGTCCTCAACCTCTTGCCGATCCCGATTCTGGACGGCGGGCACTTGCTCTTCTTCTTTATCGAGGCGGTCCGCCGGAAACCGTTGGAGGACCGGCAGAGGGAGCTGGCGCAGCAGGTGGGGCTGGTGCTCCTTGTCGGCATCATGATCTTTGCCTTCTGGAATGACATCGAACGCTTGATCGCTCCCTGACCTATGCGCGTCTCCGAAACCCTTATCCCAACACTCCGTGAAGATCCAGGCGAGGCTGAAACCGTCAGCCATCGCTTCATGCTGCGAGCCGGCATGATCCGGAAAGTTGCCGCCGGCATTTACACCTATCTGCCGCTGGGCCTGCGCGTGCTCCGAAAAATCGAGTGCATCGTCCGCGAAGAAATGAATCGTGCCGGCGCCCAAGAAGTGCTGATGCCGGTGGCTTCCCCCGCCGAACTTTGGCGCGAAACGGGACGCTGGGACTTCTACGGCAAAGAACTCCTCCGCTTCAAAGATCGCCACGAACGGGATTTCTGCCTGGGACCGACGCATGAGGAAGTGATCACCGATTTGTTCCGGCGCGAGGTTCGGTCCTACCGCCAGATGCCGCTCAATTTTTATCAGATCCAGACCAAGTTCCGGGATGAGATCCGCCCCCGCTTCGGCCTGATGCGCGGACGCGAATTCATCATGAAAGATGCCTACAGTTTCGACCGGGACGAAGCGGCGGCCAAACTGAGTTACCAGAAAATGTATGAGGCCTATAACCGCATCTTCACACGTTGCGGCCTCACCTTCCGTCCCGTAGAGGCCGACACGGGCTTGATCGGCGGCACCTCGTCGCACGAATTCATGGTGCTGGCCGAGACGGGCGAAGAGACCATCGTCTACAGTGAACAAGGCACCTATGCGGCCAACGTGGAGCGGGCAGAAGTCCTGCCGCCGGAAGCCTCCAACGAAGAGACGCGCCGCCCGCTGACCGCCGTGAAGACACCGAACCGCCGGACGGTTGAGGATGTCACTGCCTTTTTGAAGATCACCCCCCAGCAGATGGTGAAGACTCTGCTGTACGACACGGGGATTGAGGCCGTGGCCGTGCTTGTCCGCGGCGATCATGAAGTCAACGAGATCAAGCTCAAACGTCTCCTGGGCGTCACCGATGTGGAACTCGTCAAGCCGGAACGCGTTCCAAGCCTGACCGGAGCGCCGGCCGGCTTCGTCGGCCCCGTCGGGCTGAAGCAGATCAGAATCTTGGCTGACTGGACGGTTCAGTCCATGGCCAACTTCGTCGTGGGAGCGAATCAAGCCGATACCCACTTCTTCGACGCCAATTGGGATCGGGACTTCACGGTCGCACAATTCGCAGACCTCCGCAATGCACAGGCCGGAGACGCTTCTCCGCGAAAAGACGGGATTTTGAAAACCGCCAAGGGCATCGAGGTCGGACATGTCTTCATGTTGGGAACCAAATACAGCCAAGCCATGAAGGCGACGTTCCTAGATGCGCAAGGCCAAGAACAGTTCGCCGTCATGGGTTGTTATGGAATCGGCGTGAGCCGGGTCGCAGCTGCAGCCGTCGAACAGAACCACGATGCCAAGGGAATCAAATGGCCGCTCCCCATCGCTCCCTTCCATGTCACCTTGCTTCCGCTCAGCCAATCGGAACCGGTGACACAGCTCGCCGGGCAGCTGTATCAATCCCTCCAGCAGGCCGGCATTGAAGTCCTGTGGGATGATCGCGAAGAGCGAGCCGGCGTGAAGTTCAACGACGCGGATCTCATCGGAGCGCCCTACCACTTGGTGATCGGCGATAAGGGGTTGGCCCAGGGTCAGGTCGAATTGAAACGTCGCCAGACCGGCGAGACCATCAAAACCGCTCCTGATCAGGTATTGGCCACTCTCTCTGCGTGGATCACGGACGCAACCTGATCCCCTACCGGTCTTCTCCGCCCCGATTCTCGAACGCCCGCTCTGGGAAAATTCGTTTTGCTTGCCTTGCCTCCTTGTTGCGATACACTGACCCCCACAGAAGCGATCGAAGCCTGTGTCCCGCTTCATACACCCATGGCTACCATCGGCATCGCCACCCTGACGAACATACGGCGCCCCACGCTCGATCTGCTGCTGGAGACCACTTGATGCAGCCCAAACCTCCGCTTCCCGGTGTTGCCGACACGCCCCTCAAATCCAATTTCGCCGAAAACGTCAAGCGAATCAGTTCACAAATTCTCGCCGCCTCCGATCTCGATCAGATCCTGCTCGACCTCCGCCATGAGATCCTGGGATGCTTCGACGCAGAAGATCTCACCCTGTTCGTGGTCGACGCGGAAAAGAAAGAGATTTTCTCCAAAGTGCCGCATCTGGATGCCGTGCAAGAAGTGCGCATTCCGATTACCGAGCAAAGCCTCGCAGGGTTCTGCGCGAAATACCTTCGACCAGTGAACGTAGGAGACGCATACAGCCAAGCGGAACTGAGCGTGATTCACCCCGCGCTCACACACGACCCTGCCTACGATAAGAGCACCGGCTTCAAGACGAAACAGGTCCTCACCTATCCGATCGTAGCCGAGAATAAGTTCCTAATGGGTGTGATCCAGCTGCTGAACAAAAAAAGCGGCGGTCGTTTCACGCGGAAGGATGAGGAATGTGTCGCGGAAATCGCCAAGTCGCTCGGGACCGCCTTCTACAGCCTTCGCAAGACATCCAAGAAAGCCCCGTCGAAGTTCGATTATCTACTGACGGCCGGCAAAATCAGTCAGAACGACTTGGACAATGCACTCGCTGAAGCCAAAAAGGGGACTTCCGATATCGAATCCTTGTTGATCGAGAAGTACAAAGTCCCCAAAGCGGATCTCGGCAAGTCATTGGCCCAATTTCACAAGTGCCCCTACATCGAATATAACGAGCGCACCATCGCCGACATCGAACTCCTGAAGAACCTCAACGTCGACTACTTAAAAAAAAATCACTGGATGCCGCTCAAGCGGGACCGATCGGCGATTGAAATTCTCACCGATGACCCCGGTGACCTGGATCGCGTTCAGGACATCAAACGTACCTTCCCCGGCCTGAACATTCGCTTTGCCGTCAGCCTGCGGCGCGATATCGCCCTCTTTCTCACGAGCACCGGCGGTGCGCCGGAACCCAGCACCAAACTGAACGAGAATGTCTCCGACATTCTCGGCGAATTGGTGAACGAAGCACAGGCCGAGGCGGCGGAGGACGCCTCAACGGCAGGGCTGGACGAAAACGACAATGCCATCGTGCGCCTGGCGAACCAGATCATCGCCGATGCCTTCCGGCAAGGCACCTCCGACATTCATATCGAGCCGTACGGCGATAAACGCGACACCATCGTGCGCTTTCGAGTCGACGGTGACTGTTTCGAGTACATGAAGATCCCCCCGAGTTATCGCCGCGCCATTGTCTCGCGCTTGAAGATCATGGCCAGTCTCGACATCGCCGAACGACGCAAACCGCAGGACGGCAAGATTAAGTTCAAGCTCGGCGACAACAAAGAAATCGAGTTACGCGTCGCCACGATTCCTACAGCCGGATACAACGAAGACGTCGTCATGCGTATTCTCGCCGCGAGCGAACCGATTCCCGTGGAAAAAATGGGATTCTCAGAGCGGAACTTGCGCGAGATCAAAAATATTGCCGCGAAACCCTACGGCATCATCCTGTGCGTGGGCCCGACGGGATCCGGGAAAACCACCACGCTCCATTCCGTCTTGGGCTACATCAACACTCCGGACATCAAAATTTGGACGGCGGAAGACCCTGTTGAAATCACGCAATATGGGCTGCGCCAGGTTCAAGTGAACCCCAAAATCGGGTTCACGTTCGCCGGGGCGATGCGCGCCTTCCTGCGAGCCGACCCGGATGTCATCATGGTCGGTGAAATGCGCGACAAAGAGACCGCCGACACCGGCATCGAGGCCTCCCTCACGGGCCACCTCGTCCTCAGCACCCTCCATACGAACAGCGCCGTCGAAACCATCACCCGTTTGCTCGACATGGGATGCGATTCTTTCAGCTTCGCCGATGCCATGTTGGGCGTGCTGGCCCAACGGTTGGCGAGACGAATTTGCAAGGATTGCAAGGAAGCCTATCAACCGTCCCAGGAAGAGTTCGAGGAACTTCGACAGGGGTATGGGGCAGAGTTTTGGGACAAGCGCGGGATCGTGTATGACAGCTCGTTCCGCCTGTACCGCGGCAAGGGCTGTGACGTCTGCAATCGATCAGGCTTGAAGGGGCGGGTGGCCCTCCATGAGTTGTTGCTCGGAACCGACGACATGAAGCGGCTCATTCAGAACAAAGCCAAAACCGAGGAAATGCTCAGACTCGGCATGGCAGAAGGGATGACGACGTTGGTCCAAGACGGCATCGAAAAGGTCCTTCAGGGCCACACCACCTACAAGGAAGTCAAAGCCGTCGCCATCAAGTAGCACCATCCCGCCTGTGCTCGATCGCGCACAGGTCCTATCTCGGTCGAGAAACAGCCGCCGGCCCATTCAACTCACGTTCCAGGCGCAGGACTTCCTCTTTCCGCCCCAGCCGTTCCGCGGCCTCCATGGCCTGCGCCAAGGCCGATCTCGCATGCAAAAGGTTTCCCTGAGCAGAGTAACTCCGGTAGGCTCGCTTCGAGTAGTCCAAGGTGCGATCGTGGAACCCCTGGCGACCGGCCACTCGGCCCAGCCGCAGCAAGTCGGCCGCAATCTCAGGCTGGCGTTCCGCCGCCTTGTCCGACTCCAAGGCCTGTAGGTATTCGCCCTCTGCTGCGTCATACGCCTGTCGCCGTTCCGCCGCCAACCCCAGGTTGACGTGGTTGCTCGCCGCCCCAGCCCCATCGCCCAATGCCTCATTGAGAGCCAAAGCCTGGCGAAACAGGGCTTCGGCCTGCTCGGGATCACCCCGCTCGAGCCGCAACAAGCCTAGATTGTTCCGCAACGCCGCCGCAGCCGCACGATCCTCCGTCCGCAGAGCCAGTTCCAAAGCCTGCCGGTAGAGTTGTTCGGCGGCAGCCGGTTGTCCGACTCGATGCCGCGCCGCTCCCAGAGTGGTAAGGCTTTCAACCAGCAGGGCCTGATTTCCATATGCCTGCGCAATGGCCAAAGCCTGCATCTGGTATTCGAGTTCGGACGCTCCATCCCCTCGCCCGGAAGCAACAGCTCCCAGGTCATGCAGGACACCGATGAGGCTCGGGTTGTCATCAAGCCGTTCCGCCATCCGTCGAGCCGACAGGAAGAACTCCCCGGCCCGCCCAAGGTCCCCCTTGGCGAGCCATCGATGGCCCTGCTCGCGCAATGCCTGCACCGGCGAGGCCTTCGGCTCCTGTTCGGAAAGTCCAGGGGATGGAGGTGGGCCCGTGCAGCCGACGAATAGTGATCCCGTTAGGAAGCACCAGCGAAGACCAACGGCAAGCGACAGCTTCATCATGGCCGGATCTGATCGCCTCGCAAGCTGGGAAGCGTGGGAGCAGCGGGCGAGGCCCGGTCTTTGGGAGGAGGCCCGGCGTTTTGGGCAAATCGGTTGAACGGAAACGTCTGTTTCGCTCCTCGCACCAGGACAGACAGGTCCGCCAACGTCACCTGCGCCGTCTGCACGACCGGGAGCAACTCCTGGCTCACTTCTTCAACCGAATCGGACAGACGCTTCACGCTGGTCAAGGTCGATCGTGTACTGTCCAACAAGGCCGGCAATTGACTCGTCGTGTGTTGCACATCGGCCGTGACTCGATCTACCATGCTCAGGGTGCGCTTGACCGAGCCGGTCATCGCCGGAAGGGCGGTTGCGGTCTGCTCTAACGACCCCACCGTGCGCTGGACTGAGGCCACGACCGCAGGCAGGTCTTTCGTCGCTTGGGCCACTTGCTCAAGAGCCTTGTTCCCGGCTTGGAGCCCGCTTTGAAGATCCTGTGTCATCTGGTCGACCCGCAGCAACGTCTGTTTCACCGCCGCCAAGACCGGTTCGACCTCATTGACGAGGTCACCGATATCTCGCGGTTCGACGACATGGATGGGGGCACCGTCAGGCAGGACAGGGCTGGTGGAAGTACCCATGCCGATTTCCACTTGGGTCTGCCCCACCAGCACGCCGCTCTTGGTGATGCGCAATTCTGAATTGTCCCTTACCATCTCTTGATAACGCGTCAACAGCCGCAGCAGAACATCGACCGTTCCACGATCGTTGAGGTCGACCTGCTCCACTCGTCCGATCCTGATGCCGGACACCACGACCGGCGCCCCCGGCTCCAGGCCGTAGGACTTGCTCAGGCTGGCCTTGAGGTGATACTTCGGCGAAAACAGATGCTCGGTCTTGGACATCCAGAAAGCCGCCGTCACCAGAATCAATGCCGGAATCAGCACGAACGTTCCCACAATCTGCGCCACGCGCCCGCTCGACAACCGATGGGAGTAATGCATGGCTCTTGTTTATCCCTTCAGCTCAGAACCCGACTCCCTCGCCAAGCTTTCCTGCACATACGATTGAAACCGGTCGGACACCTCGCTCGCTACCTTCACCTGCGGACCATCGGCCTCCACCAGCCCATCGCAAAGCAGCAACAGGCGGTCTGCCTCTTCCATGAAGGGAGAGTATCCGCGCAAGGCAGCAACGACCGTCAAGGAACGGACCGCCCGCTCCTGATTCACATAGGTTCTCAGCCGGAGCACCGCCTCGGCATCCAAACCGGCGACGGGATCATCCAGCACCAGCACCTCTGGGCCCAATACCATCGCGCGGGCCACAGCGCCCCGCCGCACCTCGCCTTGATTCAAGTCGGCCGGAAACCGGTCCAGGCTCTCTGCCACTCCCAACCGTTCCAAATGCGACATGACCAGACGCTCCCGCTCCCCTTCCGCCATCGATGGCCGGTGATACCGCAGGGGCAACGCGACATTGTTGAACAGCGTCATATTGCTCAGCAGTCCCGGCTGCTGCAAAACGACCCCCACCCGAGACCGGAGGAGGATCCTCGCCTCCTCCTCCAGCTGCGCCCAGTCATACCCCAGCATCACCACCCGACCGGATTCAGGCGACGCCACGCCCGCAGCCAGTTCCATCGCTGCGCTTTTGCCCGATCGGCTGGGTCCTACCAGGATCACACACGTTCCGGCCTCAATCCGCACATTCAGGTCGAGCCGAAAGCGGCTGCCGGTCAACACCATCGCCACCCGATCGAACCAAAGCGCCATCTCCGTCATAGGTACAGCGGCACCGTAATCAGGACATCGATGACCAGACACAACACGATCGAATTGATCATCGCCCGCGTGGTCTGTTGCGGGACTTCGGTGAAGGACGATCCGACCGCCAGCCCATGGCGGCAACAGACCGCCGCTACCGCGGCACCGAAGCCCACTCCCTTCAGAACGGTCAACACGACATCCGTCGAGGAGAGCGCCTTGACCACGCCGTCGAGAAAGGCTGAGAGGGGAATGGTGAGCTCTGCATTGGCGACGAGATACCCACCGAGCACCGCCACCACATCGAAGTAGAGGGTGAGACAGATCATCGACAGCACCATCCCGACAATTCGCGGCATGATGACAAATCGACTGATCGGAATCCCCATGAGCCGAAGCGCCATGACCTCCCGGGTGACCGACATATTCCCCAGCTCGGTCGCAATGGCCGTGCCGGATCGGCCGACCACGATAAAGGCCGTCAGCAACGGACCGAGCTCTCGAATGACCGTCACCACGATGATGCTCCCCACGAGCCCACCGGCGCCAAGTCGAGGCAGCTGCGTTCCCGCCTGAGTAATGATGATGATGCCGAGGAGGAGGGCAATGACGGTCGTCACCGGAAGGGCATCGACGCCGGTGAACAGAACCTGCCTGCTCAGCACTCGTAGGGTTTCGCGACGCCCCTGCTTGGACGGCAGGACCAAGTCGAAACAGGCCTGCGTAGACAGCGCGGCTAAATCGGCCAGGTACGCGTAACCCGCGATGATGGTGCGTCCCACCCGCTCGACCATGTGATGCGACCAAGCTCCGGAGGAAAGGAAGTCAGCCCACGGTCGCGAAATTGTAGGAGAACCGTTTGAATGAAAGCAATGCCGTGGCCGTCAGGCTTCGTCCGGGCCTCTTCCTAGCGGTTTGGCCTTGATGAGAAATTGCTGGATGCGTTGCAGTTGCGGCGGCCGCATGGAGACGAACTCCATGCCGAACTCCCCGCCCCTCGCCCATCTCACGATCGCTTCGTCTACTCGAACCGGCCAGTCATGCCCGTCGGACAGAAACAAAGAGACCTTCATCTGGATTCCCGGTTGCATGACCTGCTCGGACCTGCCCATACAGCCGGTGAAGGAAAGATCTACGACCTCCGCCTCCCCCGAGATGTCATCCTCCCCGTTGAACGCCAATCGACAATCAACCGCTACGCGGCGCGACTTTCGAAGATTTTTCATAACTTCCATCGTCCTCTCCGCCGGAAGATGCGGCAGGCCGTGCGAATCAGCCGCGGCCTTCAACGCTGACGAGAAACCGCTGCAGCTGCTGCAATTCGGCCGTTCCCATCGATATGAACTCCAGTCCGAAGCGTGAACCGTCAGCCCAACGTACTAACGCCAAATCGACCATGATGGGAGAGGTCTCGCCCGCCAACAACAAAATCACGGTCAAGGCATCACCAAGCTGAACCGCCGCCTCACTTTGAATGCTGCACCCCCCGATCGAGAGATCGAGCACCAGCCCTTCGCCTTCCGGATCGCCCTGCGATGCCAGGGACGGTGCAAACCGCCGAAACGACAGCAGGCAGGTCGGCGGAACGGCACAGCGTGCATGGTGGCGGAGGTCGATGCCCTTGTCAGGAACCTGGTCGATCTGGTCCATGGCGCTGCTGCTTTTCGATCTGAACGTCTGGCAGCCCAGTATAACCCACAGGCGGAGAAGGACCGAACACTTCCACGCATTCGGCAAGACGTTACCGAAGCGACGCATCGCTCCTACGAGGATCAGACGGGAGAGGGAGAATGGTTATTTTTTATAGATGGGAGGCTCGCCGGGCGGACGGCTCTTGAATCGACGATGCTGCCAGAAATATTGCTCGGGGACTCGACTGACGGCGCCCTCGATCAGGTGGTTGATGCGCACGGTATCCTGCAACACTTCGCCCGACGGAAAGTGGTCGAGAGCCTCCCCCACCTCAATGTCATACCCCGTGCCGTCGTTCCGTCGATAGTAGAAACAGGGGATGACCGCCGCGCCGCTCACCCTGGCCAAACGCGACGTCGCCGTGAGCGAAGCCGCCTGCACACCGAAGAACGGAGCGAACACGCTCCGTTTCGACCCTGCATCGATGTCCGGCGCATACCACACGACGCGATTGTGTGAGAGCGCCCGCAGGATCCCGCGCATGTCGCGGTGCTGGATCAGCTCGGAATAGTAGCGGCTGCGGCACCGGCTCGACACCATTTCCGCCACCACATCGTTCTGCGGTCGATAGACGATGGCCACCGGTTGCTCCAACGACATGAATCGTCCGGCAAGTTCGGCCGTATGCAGATGAGCGCCGCACAGTAACACGCCTTTCCCACGCTGAAGCGCCTCCCGGATATGTTCCAGACCCTTGATGGCACAGGCGCAGTGATCACGAGGATCTTTCGCCCACCAGGCCAGCGCGATCTCCACAACCCCCATGCCCATGGACTCGAAGCAATGCAAGGCGACCCGGTCCCGCTCTTTCTGTCCCTGGCCAGGAAAGCAGAGGGACAAGTTGATCCGGACGATCTCGCGCCGTTTCGTCAGCAAACTGTGCAACAGGCGGCCGCATTGCCGTCCGAGCGCCAACTGCCAGTGATAGGGAAGCAGCGCCAGCATGCGGAAGAGGCCCAACCCGATCCAGGTCGGCCAGTACAGGGGGTGGTAGAGCCGGTGATGCGGCCGGTGGTGTCGGGACTTCGTTCTGGACATGGTGTGATAATGGGGAGGGTATTGTAGGGAAACAAGGCATGGAGCGCAATCTCAGCTTGCGGCGGGAATCGATCGGAGCGAGAGCCACCCTAGATCACGGGTTTGGTCGTGAGGGCCATAAACTTTTTCAGCCGCATTTCGGCCACTGGAGAGATCGCGACAAATTCCAATCCATAGACCTGATCCTTTTCCCAGCGGACCGCGGCTTCCTCCACCAACATCGGCGAAGCTTGGTTGGGCAGGGCGAGGCTGACCGACAGGCGGTCGCCGCGCTGCATCCCGGCCTCGCTCATCACCTTGGCCCCCTTCATCGAGACATCGAACACAACGCCGATATCATGGCCGCCGCGCATCAGCCACTTGGCGAGCCCCAACCGCGAGAGCGAGCAGACAAACGGCGCAGGAATGCGCACGCGTGGATATTGCCGCAAGTCGATGGGGAACGAAGCCGGGGCGCCGATGGTCTCCATACGTACCCTCCCGTATCGGTGTCGCCACTGTATCCCATCCCCCTGCGTTCGAGAATCAATTTGCGAAAACCGCGTCGTCGCCGGAGCGGACGTCCGGCTGCGGAACCGTGGCCTGCCAGGCCGGAAAAGACACTTGCGAAAACCCTGACGCTTGATTATTGTGAGGGGGTGCAACGGCCGTCCCACAGCGCGGTTCCGGTTGATGTCGTCAACCGCATCCACCACAAATTTTGGACCTATCTCCTCTTTTGGTCGGTCGTCATCGGCTCAATGGTGGCGGTTCCGGCCTACGGGTTCATCTTCGGCTATTCCTGGCTGGACTGGACCATGTTCGCCGTCCTCTACGTGATCAGCGGCCTGGGCATCACTGTGGGATATCATCGGCTCTTGACCCATCGTAGTTTCGACTGTCCGGACTGGGTGAAGGCCTGCTTGCTGGTCGCGGGTGGATGGGCCCTCCAAAATTCAGGAGCCAAATGGACTGCGGACCACCTGCGCCACCATGCCCATTGCGACGACCCAGCAGACCCCTATAACGCCCAGCGTGGCTTTTGGTACAGCCACTGCGGCTGGCTGCTCGATCCGGTGCCCTGTGCCGACGAACGATTCGGCTCACGGGTCATGCAAGACCGCGTGGCCATGTGGCAACACCGGAATTATGTCCTCATTGTGCTGGTGGGATTGGCGCTGCCCCTCGTCATTGGCTACATCCACAACGGCTGGCACGGGGCATTCGGGGGATTCATGCTGGCCGGCGTCGGACGGACCTTCGCCGTGCTCAACTCTACCTTTTGTATCAATTCGGTCTGCCACATCTGGGGCGCGCAACCCTATGGCAAGGGAGATTCAAGCCGCGACTCCTGGCTGGTTTCGCTCCTGACCTTCGGCGAGGGTTACCATAACTATCACCACACCTATCCGAGCGACTACCGCAACGGACCCTTGTGGTACAACTTCGATCCCTCGAAATGGGTCATCTACCTGCTCTGGAAGGTGGGGCTCGCCTCCTCGCTTCGAACCGCGTCATCCCAGGCTTCAGCCGGGGCTCGGAGCCACGCCACCTAGCCACATTCGACATCATTGCTCGGCTGGCCTTCCTCTCAGCGATTTCACCCGAGCCCGCTTTGCCTTGCTCTCCAACCTCCGTTGCGTGGAACCTTTGGTCGGCTTGGTCGGGCGACGCGGCGCACGCGACCGCGTGGCCTGCAGAATCAGTTCGCGCAGCCGGTCCAACGCGAGGGCCCGGTTTCGCTCCTGGCTCCGAAACTCCTGCACCTTGATCGTGATCACCCCCTCTCGGCTGAGGCGATGGTCTCGCAGGGCCAGCAGCCGAGCTTTGTACAGCGGCGGAAGGGAGGACTCGACGACGTTGAAACGAAGGTGTATCGCGGACGAAACCTTATTGACATGTTGCCCGCCCGGCCCCTGCGAGCGAACGGCCGACAGTTCGATTTCCCCATCCGGAATCGTCACCGAGCCGGAAATCACCAACATTTTATCATGTCATCCGTGTATACTTCCTAGGTTTTGAAGCCTAGGTATCATTCAGCTTCGCCCAAGTTGTCGGCCATGACCCTACGCGGAAGCGGCGCAGGAGTCAATCACGATGGACCTTCGTCCGCCATGAAGCGTATGATGAGCCCCTGCCTTTCATTGACACCCTGACGGTATGGCTGTCATGGATGACGCGGAACGAAACACAGTCCCCTCGATTCCCCTTCAAACGGTCAAACCCAGCTGGAGCGTGCGGGTCCTGCCGCTGATACTCCTCCTGTGCTTCCTCATCGCCTGCGTCCTGGGATTGTATGCCCTCTTTGTGTTGCGGGCTGTCCTGGTGTCGGAACGAGGCCGGGAACTGGCCATGAACGCAGCGGCCGTCGCCGACACGCTTGATCGAGTCATGTTCGAACGGTATGGCGACGTTCAATTGTTCGCCAACGACGGCGTTCTTCGAGATGGGTCCGTAGAAGACAAGACCGCCCGCCTCCTGGAGTATAAACGACTCTATCGCTATTACTCGTGGCTGGGTGTCTCCGATGCGCAGGGGCGGTTGCGAGCGGCCACGGATACGCTTCCCGCGGAAGGAGCCGAGGGTTTGAATCCCGCCTCCTTCTCCCTCGTGCAACGAACCAGAGTTCCCCACGCCGAAGTTCTCCAGCCCTTGAGCGGTTCCCATCGCAAAATGGCCGTCAGCTTCACAGCTCCCATCATCAGTCCCCAGGGTGCGTTTCTTGGCGTGGTAGTCGGTCGAGTGCCGTTCGACCATCTGCGCTCCATCTTCGAACAGGAGGGGCGGCTGCGGTATGGTGACGTGGCCTACGATTGGGGGCTGCTCGATCGGCAGGGCGTCGTCCTTGACGAAAAAAAGCCCGAAGTCACTGCAGCCAGCGGTCCGGTCAAGTTGGACTTACCCTCTCAAGCCCAAGCCGTGACGGAACGAACTCAGCCAGGATTCACGGAGGGGACTCATCGCCGACGGGGTCACGCCATCGTCACCGGTTATGCCTGGACCAAAGGCTACGGAGATTACCCGGGATTCGATTGGTTGGTGTTGTTCCGATTGGACCGCGCCCAGATCTATGCCCCCGTCAATCGACTCGTATGGACCGTGGCCGCGATCGGTGTACTTCTGATCCTGCCGCTGACCGGATATGGAATCTGGGCCTCCTGGCAATTGGGACGGGAACGAAATGACCTGATTCGCGCGCGGCAGGAATTGGAAGCTTCGGTAACGGAACTGGGACGATCCAACGCGGACCTCCAACAATTCGCCTATGTGGCCTCCCATGACCTGCAGGAGCCCCTCCGCATGGTCAGCAGTTACACACAATTGTTGGGGAGACGTTACAAGGGGCGACTCGACACGGAAGCGGACGAATTCATCGCCTTCGCCGTCGACGGCGCGCTCCGCATGCAACAGCTCATACAAGACCTGTTGGCCTATTCTCGTGTCGGTACCGGAGGGAGATCCTGGGAACCGGTGTCGCTCGAAGCGGTAGTGACCACCGCCTTGAACAATTTAACCGGAGCCATCAAGGACAGCGGCGCCTCGATCACACACGACCCCTTGCCGACGATAGAAGGCGATGAACGCCAGTTGGGGCAACTCCTGCAAAATTTGCTGAGCAACGCCATCAAGTTCTGCGGGAAGGAGCCGCCGCGTATCCATCTCTCGGCCCGGCGGCAGGAGAACCACTGGCTGCTCTCGGTCCAGGACCATGGCATCGGCATCGACCCACAATTTGCCCAACGCATCTTCGTGATCTTTCAACGCCTGCACAATCGCGATGAATATCCTGGAACCGGCATCGGCCTGGCGATCTGCCGAAAGATCGTCGAACGGCACGGAGGCCGCATCTGGGTCGACTCCGAGCCGGGCAAAGGCGCCACCTTTTGGTTCACGTTGCGGGACGCGCATCCCCTCCACAGGTGAGAAAGGAACCCCCCTATCATGGTCCCTGAATTGGTCAAACCGATCGAAATTCTGTTGGTGGAGGATAATCCCGGCGATGTCCGCCTGACGCAAGAGGCGCTGCGAGAGGCCAAGGTCATCAACAATCTCACCATCGCCAAGGACGGCATGGAAGCTCTGGCCTACCTTCGGCGGCAAGGCCCCTATGCCCATGCGCCGCGTCCCCATCTCATTCTGCTCGACCTCAACCTTCCCAAGCGCGACGGTCGTGAAGTTCTGGCGGAGATCAAGGCCGACGAGTCTCTCAAACGCATTCCCGTCGTCGTGCTGACGACCTCTCAAGATGAACAGGACATCCTGAAGAGCTATAATCTGCACGCCAATTGTTATGTCACGAAACCGGTCGACCTCGACCAGTTCATCCGTGTGGTGCGGTCGATCGAAGATTTCTGGCTCGGCATCGTCGTCCTCCCCCTGGCGAATGGTTAGCACGATGGCCGAGGCCAACATTCACATCCTGTTGGTGGAGGACAACCCGGGTGATGCCAGGCTGCTGCGTGCATTGCTCGAGGAGGTCGCGCCGCGCCGGTTTACGTTCACCCAGGCCGGTCGATTGAGCGAAGCCACCAGCCGTCTCAAGGCCGGTGGCATCGACCTCATTCTACTCGACCTCTCCTTGCCCGACAGCCAAGGCTTCGCCACGCTGGCGGCCATTCGTCAGGCGATCATGCACACTCCCATCGTGGTGCTGACAGGTCTGGAAGATGAAGCGCTCGGTTTGCAGCTCATCCAGCAGGGGGCCCAGGACTACTTGGTCAAGCGACAAGTCACAGGACCTCTCCTCCAGCGCTCCCTTCGCTACGCCCTGGAGCGGGCACGGATGGCCGCTGAGCTGAGGCAGAAGTCTACCTTGCTGCAATCGGTGCTGGACAGCATCGCCGACGGCGTCGTGGTCGCCGATCACACCGGCGAATTTCAGGTGTGGAATCCTGCCGCCGGGCGCATCATCGGCAGCGGCCCGTCGGACGTCGGCATCAGCAAGTGGTCTTCGCACTTCGGTCTGTTCTTGCCCGACGGCACCACTCCCTATCCCCCCGAGGAACTGCCGTTGGTGCGGGCCATCCGCGGTGAGTCGCTCAATGATGTGATCCTGCTGCTGAAAAACGATCATCGCCCGGACGGACGGTGGCTGAGCGTCAATGCGCGGCCTCTGCGTGGGGCGTCCGGGCACATCAAAGGCGGCGTCGCGGTGTTCCGCGACATCACGACTCAGCAGAAGACGGAGGATGCGCTGCGGGAAAGCCAAGAACGGTTTCAAGCGATCATGAATAACAGCCCCATCTTGATTTTCCTCAAGGATGCTTCAGGCCGATACCTGCAGATCAACCGGAAGACCGAGGAAACCATTCAGCTGTCGGATAGGGACGTACGGGGCAAAACCGACGAGGAGTTGTTTCCCGCGAACCAGGTCTCAAATTGGCAGGCGCATGATCGGCAGGTGCTGACGACCGGACTTCCGATGGAGTTCGAGGAGAGTGCCACGCATCCCGACGGCCCGCACACCTATATGGTGGTGAAGTTCCCCCTCTTTAACGCCCGCCGGGAATGTGACGCCGTTTGTGGCATGGCGACGGACATCACCGTCCGCAAACGCATCGAGGAAGAACGGAGCCGACGAGCTCTTCGCCTGGTCCGACAGCAGTCCGCACTGACCGACTTCACACGCAACCGGATTTTTCAACGGTCCGACCTACCCGGCACACTTCGGCATATTACCGAGCTGGTCGCCAGAACCCTTCAGATCGAACGGGTCGGCCTGTGGCGCTACAATGGGCCACGTGACGCCCTCCACTGCATCGATCAGTACGAACTGAGCCGCGACCGACATCTCGAGGGCACCCCCATCCCCGTGGCGTCGCGCCCGGTCTACTTTCAACTCTTGAGCACCTCGCAAATGATCGCCGCCGACGACCTTGCCACGGATACCCGCACCGCCCAGCTGTATGGCGGCGACGCGCCGGAGGGTGTGACCTCCATGATGGATATCCCCCTCTATCTGTTCGGCCGTTTGGAAGGCGTCCTTTGTCACGAACATATCGGGCTGCCGCGCCGTTGGATGGAGGATGAGTGGATGTTCGCCATCGCCACCAGCCACCTCGTCGCCCTGGCTTATGAAGAGGAAGAGCGCACCCGCGCGGAAGTACAACTCCACGAGTCGGAAGAGCGTCTACGCAACCTGACCGGACGCCTGGAATCCGTCCGCGAGGAGGAACGGACGAGAATCGCGCGCGAGGTGCACGACGAGCTAGGACAAGCCCTCACCGGTGTGAAACTCGAACTGGCCTTCCTGCGCGACCAACTCGCCGATGTACGATCGGACCTCCATGAACGGGCCACCTCGATCATCGGCCATGTCGACCAGACCATGCAATCCGTACGGAAGATCGCCACCGAGCTGAGACCGGTGGTCCTGGATCAGCTCGGCCTTATTCCGGCCATCGAGTGGCAGGCACGTGAATTCCAGAACCGGACCGGCATTCGGTGCATCCTGAACATTTACCTCCGGACGATTACCCTTCCGGTCGATCGTTCAACCGGTGTCTTTCGGATCTTTCAAGAGGTCTTGACGAATATCGCCCGGCACGCCGGGGCCTCCGAAGCCGCGATTACCATGCAGGAACACACGGGGAACTTGTTACTCCAGGTCCACGATAACGGGCGAGGCATCACGGACGAGGAGATCTCCGCCTCTCATTCGCTGGGTCTGGTAGGCATGCGCGAACGTGCTCTCTTACTGGGAGGGGAAGCTAAAATCGAGCGGAACCCCGAAGAGGGTACGACCGTCACGCTCCGCATTCCACTAGAAGGCGCATCCAACGATTAACGCCGTCTGAGAGGCTTTCCATCAGCCGCTATGACGCGAAGGGGTTTCGATCATGAAAATCCTCATCGTCGATGACCACGCCGTCGTCCGTCACGGGGTGAAGCAGATCCTGTCGGAACACTTCCACTGCTCGGTCCTTGCCGAGGCGCAGAACGCCGAGGAGATGATGGAGCACCTTCGCAAACGGCAGTGGAGCGTCGTGGTTCTGGACGTGGGAATGCCCGGCAAGGGAGGTCTGGAGGCGCTCAAGGAGCTGAAACAGCTTTACCCCAAGCTCCCCGTCTTGGTGCTGAGCGCCTATCCGGAAGATCAACTGGCCTTGCGCACCTTGAGGAGCGGCGCCGCAGGATACCTATCCAAAGACAGCGCACCCACGGAACTGGTTCAAGCCATCCGCAAGATCATCGCGGGCGGCAGGTACGTCAGCGCGTCGGTTGCGGAGCTGCTGGCACTCAATCTCGAGCACGATCTTGAAAAGCCCCTGCACGAACAGTTGTCGGACCGCGAGTATCAGGTGATGTGTCTCATTGCCGTGGGGAAAAGTCTCAAAGACATCGCCGATGATTTGTGCGTGAGCATCAGCACTGTCAACACCTACCGAGCCCGGATTCTCGAAAAGATGCAGCTGAAGAACAATACCGAACTCACGCACTACGCGATCGAAAACCGGCTAGTTAACCGGCTGATCAACTGACCTCTGCCGTTCCTGCATTCCTCCCCAGTCCGCCCTCCTGCGCTACGTAGCACGGACGATGACAACCCATCTCGACAATCATCGACCGAGAAACTGCGTCGATGGTGATGGTACTTTCCCTGCCAACTCGGTACTCCTAACTCGCCAGTCATGCTGGATTCACAACCCACCGATCTCCGCCCCGCTCGTTGGAACGGGAATCCGGTGAGGCTTAGCGGAGGAACCCGGTACGTCGCCGATGAGTGCGCGGGACCGGTCAACGCCCAGAGGAGGAGGCCGCACATGAACCACCGCCATCGAACCGCCAGAATCCGCATCATGATTGTCGACCCCGACTGGCACTTCGGGCTTGAGCTAGCCGATTGCCTCGCGACCAGCGGGTATCAAGCCGTGTTAACCAGGAGCCTGGAATCCATGATGGAGGACCTCGGAGAACTGCAACCAGGCGCCATCCTGGTACGGGCCGGGTCCGACGATGCCACGGACCGAGTTCCTGACTCCGACACATTACGCGCGCTCAAAGCCCTCTGCCCCGATGCGCCGGTGTTGAGCCTCCTTCAACCGACCGGTAACCTGTCTAGCAGCGACCGTTCCGTCGCACCAAGCCAGAAATCCTCGGATCATGCGTGCTTGGGACGCCCGCTGGAGGAGGTGCTGAGGACCACGTGGGGAATTCGTTGCGAGCGGATGGTCTGACCGTCAGCCTCCGCAGGGCCGGTCGGCTGAGCGGAGAACACCGCGATAGGACGTCGTCATCGAAAGGATTGTCACATGAGCGGACAAGAGGAGAAGGGTCGCTCGATTACCGCAGCCATCATCAGCAAGAACCATCTGGTTCGCCTGGGGCTTCAAACTGTCATCAATTCCCAGCCTCGCCTCCAGCTGCTCTGGGAAGCGGCCGGCACGGCTGATGCTGAACTCAGCTTGACACACAAGCCCCCGCACGCCTTGGTGATCGAGACTGAACCGGACAGCAGCCTTCCCGACCTGATTCGAAAGGTCAAGACCACCGTGCCGAAGACAAAACTCGTGTTATTGAGCGGGATTGAGCACAAGTACCGCACATTGGAAGCCTTGTCTTCCGGAGCGGATGCCATCGTCTTGAACGTTCAGCCAGCCGTGGTGCTCCTTGCCACCATTGAATACCTCTGCAGCTGCCCCCCACCCCTACCGGCAAGCAACTTCCTCATAACCGGCGCGCACCCTACATCGACCGCAGCAGCGCAGCCCGCCGACGCCTCAGCAGGCACGCTCTCATGCCCCGATGTGTTGACGGAACGGGAGCATGAAGTTATCGTGCTCATCGGCCAAGGACTTTCCAACAAAGCCATCGCAGACCGCCTCTCCATATCCAGCACGACCGTGCGTCACCATCTCACCAGCATTTTCGACAAACTGGGTGTTGCCAACCGTCAGAAGCTTCTCATTCGCGCGCACCAATATGGTCTCGTGGCATGTAAAGCCACGGCATAGGCTCGCGATCGAACCGGTCCTGTGGGCCTTCGATTATGCGACCAGATCGCGCTGCTGCATACGCTCCATGAGTTCAGCAAAGGAGCCGTCTCGGAGAATACGGGAGAATTGGGCTTGGTACCGCCCGACCAGACTTGCGCCATCGACGACCATGTCATCCATGAGCCACGAACCGGAGCGCCACACCACCTGAAATTCAATGCGCGTATCGACCTCTACCCCGGCGGGCGCCGTGGTAACCTCCCTTACCGCATCGCCTTCTCCCTCCGACAGGTAGGCCACGCGGTCCGCAGAGTAATCCCGGAGCCGATCGGTCACGTCGTCACGCAAGAGCTGCACAAAGAGGCGGACATATTGCCGGCGCTGGGGTGCGGACAGGCCCTCCCAGGCCTCTCCCAGCGAGCGTTGGGCCATCGCTTCGTAGTTGAAGCTGCGGCGTACGATCTGCTCGACTTCCCACTGCCGTTGCGCCGTGCGGCTGGCATCGCGCAACTCACACAGCACATACAGGACCTCCCGGACCGTCCCGCGGACGGCCTCCGTCGCAGTCTGCTCCGCGGACGCGAGGTGCGGCAGAGGAATATACAGAGCGGCCACGATTGCGGTCGTCAAGAGAACCCGGGCGAGACTGTCTTCACGTCGGTTCCGTCCGGGTTTCGTGTCGCAACCATTCAAAGCCATTTCCTACCTCTCGGGCAATTAGAAGACGCCGTCGATCATGGTACCGACCGGCTATTCAAGGCGTCAAGTTAGGCCCAGCGCTCCCCGATCCAGACTTTCTCTTTTCGAACCCTAGGCTCCTTCTGTATACTCGGCCCATGCATGCCAGGCGACTTCCTGCCTTGTTCTTCGGGTTGACTCTTTCCCTGCTGCTCTCGGGCTGTGAAACCGCCGACAAGATGCTGGGCGCGGCTGAACGGGCCGTCGGCAGCAATACCGGACGAACGGTCCTGGATATCGTCGGGGGCAAGGACCCGGCCGACATTGCCAAGCGTCGAGTCGAGCAGTATGGGCGCGATCCGCAGGCCCTGCTACGGGATCTCCGAGCGATTCAGCGAGATTTCCAAGCCCTCATGGCGGCCCTGAGCGGTGAGGTCGGCAAGAAGTGGGGGCAGAAGGAGGTCAAACTCCCCGAGCAGAAGAAGTACGTCAAATACACACAGAATTATCGGAGCCGGGCGATCGTGGATTTCGACGCTGGCACCATCGTCATCGAAACGCTCGACGACAAGGATCCGCGAACGAGCCTGAAAAATGCGGTCGTGACCACGCTCCTCACACCCAACGATCCCCGGAGTGTCGATCTGTTCACCGATAAGGAAATCACCCTGACCAGCGACAAGGAGCCATACCTCCTCGGCCTGGTGGTGGATCAAGCCGGCAAACCCCTGCGCACGCCGTCGGAAGCCGAGCAATTCGCAGACTCGTTGCTCGCCAAGGGCCCGAGCACCCGGGAGGTGGATCAGGAAGACGGACGAAAGACCGCCCATCTCGTGACCATTCCGATGGTGTCGAACTTTTCGCATAAGCAGGCCGAGAAGTACCGCACAACCGTCACACAGTTTGCTGAACGGTACCAGATCAGCCCAAGCCTCGTGTTCGCCATTATCCGCACAGAAAGCAACTTCAATCCCTTTGCGGTCAGTTCGGCACCGGCCTATGGCTTGATGCAGCTGGTTCCCACCAGCGGCGGCCGTGATGCCTTTCGCAAGGCCAAGGGTGAGGACAAGGCCCCGACTCGCGACTACCTGTTCGATCCGGAGAACAACATCGAACTCGGCACCGCCTACCTCAATGTGCTGACCTACAGCCAGCTGGACGACGTGGCGGACCTGGTCTCGCGGGAGTACTGCGTCATTTCCGCTTACAATACCGGCGCCGGCAATGTCTTCAAGACCTTCTCCAAAGATCAGCGCGCAGCAGTGGATCAAATCAACCGACTGCAGCCGTCCGCCCTTTACGATCGCCTCCGCTCATCGCTCCCCTATCAGGAAACCCGAGACTACCTGGCCAAGGTGGTGGGATTCCGCAGGCAGTTCGTCAGTCTCAGCGAGAACGGGCTCCGCTAGGACGCCGCCACATCAGGGAGGCACTCGATAGACATCCCACAGAACAGCGCTCTCCGCCGGAGCATTCTCGGCGCAGCCGGAGTCCTGCTCCTCATCGCCTTGGTCCCAATTCTGCTGGTGGACATCCCGCCGCTGGTGGACTATCCGAACCACATGGCTCGCATTCACATCCTGGCCGACGGCGGGCGGCAGCCCTTCTTGCGGCAGTATTATGAAATCCACTGGGACCTCCTGCCCAACCTTGCTATCGACCTCCTCCTGCCGCCGCTATTGGCGCTTGTCTCGATCGAAACAGCCGGCAAAACCTTTCTTGGGTTGATTCTCACCTTCCTGGTAGGCGGCACAATGGCCTTGCATGCCGCTCTCCATCGACGATGGTCGCCTTGGCCCCTTTTGGCATTTTTCTTTCTCTATAACAGCGTCTTCCTCTGGGGATTCCTGAATTATTTATTCGGCCTCGGCTTGGCCCTGTTCACCTGCGCCCTCTGGATCATGCTCCGCGATCGGTCTGCGCGCCTGCTCGTGCCGCTCTTTTCCGTGCTCGCGGTCATGCTGTTCTTCGCCCATCTGTTCGCCTTTGGTGTGTTCGCCCTCGTCGTGCTGTCTCACGAATGCGCCGCCTGGTGGAACGACCGGCACACCGGCACTCAGGTCATGGATAGCTCGCTCGTGAAGGCGCTCCCGACCCTCGTCTTACCGCTGATCCTGCTAGCCCTTTCGCCGACGTTCAGAACCGGGCCCTCAGACTATCCGTTCTGGCTCCGCGGATTACCCCCGTCACCGACAGTGACATTTCTCCCCTTGAACACCAAGGTCGAGGCCTTCAAGGGAACACTCCGCACGGAACATCAGGGGTTGGATCGCTTGACCGTGATGCTCTTGGCGGGGCTCATCGGGGTGGGCCTTGCGCGACAACGGTGGTCCCTGCGCCCCTCCATGTACCTTCCATTGGCCACGACGCTGGGGGCGGCACTGGCCATGCCGGCATCGATCGGGACGACGGCGGTCGTCGATATCCGCATGCCGTTGGTGGTCATCCTCCTGGCGATCGCAAGTTCGGATTGGGCGGAGCGGCGCCGGCGCTGGTTTGCTCCCGTGGCCTTGGCGTTGAGCCTGCTGTTTGTGCTGCGGATGGCGGTGATTACCGACGGGTGGCTGGAGACGAATCGCCACTATCGCCAATTTATCGCGGCGCTCGATCGACTGCCGGAGGGGACGCGGCTGCTGTCCGCGATTAAACTCACTTCGTACGATGCCAACTCGCCTCGGGATTCGAGGATTCCCGAGACCAGACCGCTGGTCAATCTGTCCTGTTGGGGTATCATCCGCCGATCAACCTTTGTGTCCAATCTGTTCACGGCGCCGGGCCAACAGCCGGTGCAACTGACCGCGGCGATGCGGTCACTACTGACCGTGGAAGAATTCCTGGCCCAAGCCGTTCCCATTCCTTGGGACCGGTTTCGCACTCAATACGAGTACGCAATGGTGCGCCGCACCCAGACTCTTCGTCCGCCGGTACCATCGGACTTCGTTCCGGTCGCCCAAGGCGACGAGTTCGTGCTGTACCGGATCCCTGAGCGCCAACCGTGACCCACGCTACCGGGCCTTGACTTTCCAGGTGTAGGAAGCGGTCACGGCATAGTTCCACACCGTCCCCACGAGGATGCCCGCCATCGCGGAGACGCCCCAGTGGAGATCTCGCCTGAACAGATAGGATGCTACCCCCACATTCCCGATCGCGCCGAGGCCGCACACGAGCACGAACGAGAGCCATCCTCGCGCCCAGTGCCTTCCCCTGAGCCGTCGGTCGCGATAGGTGATGAGGTTGTTCAGCGCAAAATTGCTGGTCATCGCCAGCAAGGTCGCGAGCGTCTGCCCCCACGCAAAGGGCAAGGATAAGCCGCGATACAAGAGCAGCAACGAGGCGAAGTGCACGGCCACCCCCGATCCGCCGACCAAGGCAAACGCGACCAGTCGCACCGGCACGAATCGGCCGATTGACTTGTCGAGCAGGAGCATGAAGTACTCCCACACCACCTGACCATCGACCTTGCTTTCCCCGGCGTACCGAGTTCTGAACTCAAAGGGAAGTTCTTTGAACCGAAGCGGACGAGGCGACGACGCAAAGAAGTCGAGTAACAGTTTGAATCCGAGCCCGGACGTCCGCCGAACGAGCAGATCGAAGGTGTCACGCCGTAAAGCGAAGAACCCACTCATCGGATCGGTGAGTCCCTCCGGAACCCAGGGCCGGCTCACAAAGGTCGCCAACCGGCTTGTCCGCGCGCGAAAACCTCCCCATTGGCCGATACTTCCGCCGGCCATATACCGGCTTCCGATGACGATGTCATATCCCCCCTGTTTGAGCTGCCTGAGCATCTCCGGCAAGAGCCGTTCATCATGTTGGAGATCGCCATCCATCACGGCCAGGAACGGCGCGGAACTGGACAACATCCCTTCGAGACAGGCAGAGGACAGTCCACGGCGGCCGATCCGTTGCACACAACGCACGTGACGGTTGGCACAGGCAAGGTTACGCACGATGTCGACGGTTTTGTCGGGCGAATCGTCGTCCACCACAATCAATTCCCAACGCACCCCGGCCAAGCAGGATTCCAGGAGATCGACCAACCGGACGATGTTGTCCCGTTCGTTGAAGGTAGGGACGATGACGGATAGTTCCGGACCCGGCAGAGTTCCGACTGTACCCTGCCCCTGTTCCGATATCGGCATAGTGACTGGCTCAAACCGCATTACAGAAGAGAGAGGCCTTACAAACCTATCACAAGCCTTGCAGGCGCGACTCGTTCGCTCAAGCCGAAGGACAGGTCTCCCTGAATCTGGTCGGGATCATAATAGGTGCCGAACAACCGATCCCAGATCGTCAGCCATGCGCCTAGATTCTTTTTTTGATGGGCCGGGTCTTTACTGTGATGAATGTGGTGATACCGAGGAGTCACGAAGATCCATTCCAACCTAGAGGATCGCCAGGTGACATTCAAATGCATCCAGTTATTTCGCACAATGTGTTCAACCATGATGAATTGAAAAGCCCAGGCGGATGCGTCGTGCAGGAGGGGAAGGGCCGCGACGTAGGTCAGGTTGAAGAGAGCGATATGGGGAATGGTCGCCCGAATCCCGGCCAACCAATACAGGGAGGTGGGAGAATGATGCCAGCGGTGCACCCGCCACAGCGCCCTCGTGTGCATGAGCCGATGGACCCAATAGAGCCCGAAGTCCTCGACAAGATAAAAGAGGATCAGTTTGAAGATCGTCGGCAGCGTGTAGAGGGCAACGGGGAGGTAGGAGGGGATGGGAATACGATCCGTCAGTTGCACAACCAGCAGAAACGAGAGATTGTACAGTCCCAACGCCAACAGATCCCGCCACAACACCGCACGATACCGAATCGGGCGGGCTGGGAAGCACCACTCCACTGCGAAACACAATAAGCCGATTCCCCAAAACATCAGGTACGGATACCACGCCAGATTCATTGCTTGCTTGCCATCCTTCCCATCAGCAGGGACCTGCTCGTCTTTGCCGCTGTCGCCACCGTTACCGTTTTATTTCACGAACTACACCGTTCCTAATAACGGACACCTTCGCCCAAAACAGAGCCCCAAGCGCAACCACCTGTTTTTTTCACAGTAAATCAATAATTTGTCAATCATTGTTCGCCGATGCGAAACGGCACGGCCATTGCTATATGAACCAGCAGCAGAGCATCACAATATACAGCAACCAATACCATTCAATCGGCACCGCGCCGAATAGATCTCAAGGAGGAGGACGTCATGAGCAGAACCATCCGATTTTTTTCCGCAGCCCTGTTAGCCAGCGGGATCACGTTCCTCGGGCTGTCCACAGCCCAAGGATTTTCCAACGGCATTGAACCCGTGATGTGGAACAGCAACCAGAAATCGCAAGCCTGGGCCGAGGAGTTGTTGGGGCAAGTGGTCACATACCAGACCTTGGCGGAAAAGAATCTGATACCGGGAAACTTCGAAGCCTACGTCGACCAGATGCGGAAGGTCCGAGAACTCTATCGTGCGGGCAACCGACGCGCCACCTATGACGGCGTCAACCAGCTCATGGTGATGCTTGAGGCCAGAGTAGGCGGCATCGACTCCCACAGTGCCGACGCCTTGTGGGACTTCTGCTACCGCGTCACACCGGACGAGTACCATGCGCGCGATCGCCACATCCGCGCCAAGGGCGCCGACGAGGTGCTGAAGCACGAAGAGTTCATGCGCAACATGGAAGAACGGGCGGCCATGGGTTTCTAAGGTCGATTGCCTTCAGCGAACAGTGAATCAGCCGACGGGTCGGCGGCTCGCCGGGGCGAGCGGTCGACCCGTCGTCCCCATACGGGGGAAGGGAGGATTCCCATGTTCCGATGGATTCGAGGCCTCGCCTTATGTCCCAGTGCAGCGTACGGCTCCTGTTGGCCGTCCTTGTCGCGATGGTCGTCTCCGGATTGGCGCCGATCGCCACCCAAGCTGAGGTCGGACCGATTCGCTACGGGCCGGCGTCTCCCGGGCTGACCTCTTCGCCCGCTCCGCTCTCGCCGGACATGGAGAGCGAGGGTGTGGCCGACGCCTCGACGCCCCTCTGGTCCGCTTTTGATCTGCGACATTTTTGGATGCGGGCCGATCTTCGCGTCAGGCCGGAATGGCGGAACAGCGTCTGTTTCGGCGGCGGAGCGCCGGTCAATGGCGCTTGTAACAGTCTCGCCCCTTCCGGTTCTGGTTCGGCGGCTCACAGCGGCCGCAACGCCGCGGATTTTTTCGTCCAGCAATGGGCGCGAGTGGGGCTGGGATACGACCCCTCGCCTCACCTCAACTTTTACGTAGAGCTGCAAGACTCCGCTACCTGGGGAGGCAGCGGGAGGCCGACCGGATCCACGGATGGGGATGCGGCTAATCACCAGTGCGCCACGTCACGTCTCGGCCACTGCCGCCTGGGACTTCGCGCAGCTTACGCCCTGGTGCGCAATCTTGTCGGCGTTGAGGGACTCAGCGTGAAGATCGGCCGGCAATATGTCGTCTTCGGTAACCAACGCTTGTTCGGGCACTTCGATTGGGCCAACACCGGCTATTCTCACGATGGGGTCATGTTGAGTTACGCCAAGACCGACTTCGACCTCAAACTGGGTTGGTTCCGGAACTCCGAAACGGACGTGGGGCAGGGGCATCCCGGAGGAAGTCTGACCCCCAACCTGTTAACCTGTGACACTGAGCCGGGATCCTCGTCGACTTGCAATCCGGCGCTGGCGCAACATGCATCGGATGCCGGCAGCGACGTAGACCTCGTCGTCTTCTACAACCAGATCCGCAGTCTCCCGCGTATGGTCGTGGAGCCCTACTATGTCCTCTACTCCAATCGACTGCCGGAGCGGGCGAACCCCGGTCAGTATCTGGCGAAATCGGCCTCGCAATTGCGCCACATGGTGGGCATGCGGATCGAGGTCAGGGACGGGAACTGGGACTTCGCACATGAAACAGCCTATCAGTTCGGCCGCGCCGCGGACGGGTTCGGCGGCGACAATCAACGCAACCTCCGGATCAACGCTTGGGCGTCCGGCACGTGGCTGGGGCATACCTGGTACCGGCATGCCTGGAAACCTCGGGTTGCGATCGGCTTCGACTACGCGTCCGGCGACGGCGACAGCAACTGCGTCACGTCGGACGGCACCCAGGCGCGCAGTTGCGGCGGCAACGCCAACACCTTCGAGAATTTTTTCCCGACGAACTTCCTTCACGTCGGCTACATGCTCAACGGCGCCTGGCGCAACAGCGTCCAGCCGCAGGTCAACTTCCAATTCCGTCCGACGGCGCGCGATCACGTAGAGATCTGGGCCCTGCGCAAGTACTTGGCAAGCGCACGCGACAATTGGTACCGTGGATCACAGGGGCCGTTGGTCTTCTCGCGAGCCGACAATCACACGACGCACGTCGGCGACGAGATCGACTTCGCATGGAGTCACATGTTCGCGGATGGAAAAATTTCTCTGGCGGTCATCTATGGACACTTCTTCGCCGGCCCCTACATCGGGCGACAGCTCGGCACGTCCACTGATCAAGACTGGGGCATTGTTCAACTCTGGACCAATTTCTGACTCATGATGCAACGCGCCACCCTGAATTTTGAGACGCTCCTCGAAGTCACCAATGCCCTCAATTCCCAGCGGGACATCGAGAGCTTGTGGCGCGTCATCGCCGATCAGATCAAGAAGGTCATCCCCTGGGATCGGGCCGGCATTACGCTCTACGAATCCAGCTCCGACTCCTTTCGGTTTTACGCCGTCATTACCAACATGGCGACGCCGGCCCTGGCGCACGACAGCATCATCCCACGAGAAGGCAGCGCCGTCGGATGGGTGTACGATAATCGACGGCTCCACATCCGGGGTGATCTGCAGCAGGAGCAGGTCTTCTGGGAAGACCACTATTATGTCCGCGAGGGGCTCGGTCGCATGATCAATCTCCCCCTGTTGGTCCGCGAACATTGCCTGGGCACCTTGAATATCGGAAGCGTGCAGCCCGGCGTACCGGACCCGGAGGACTGTAAATTTCTCCAACAGGTCGCCACGCAGATCGCCTATGCCATCGACCATGTGCTGGCCTATGAACAGATCAAGCAGCTGAGCGAACAGCTGCGACGGGAAAACGAGTATCTCACCGAGGAGGTCAAAGCCAGCCGAAACCTACGGCTGGTAGTGGGCAACTCTCCGACCTTTTCGAAGGTCGTCGACCTTGTCAGGGCCGTCGCGCCGACGGACACGACGGTGCTGTTGCTTGGGGAGACTGGAACCGGCAAAGAAGTGCTGGCGCAGGCGCTGCACGATCTGAGCACCAGGAGCCACAAACCGTTTATCCGCGTGAACTGCGCGGCCCTGCCCTCGGGGCTGATCGAGAGTGAATTGTTCGGCCACGAGCGCGGGGCATTCACCGGAGCGCAACTGCGTCGAGCCGGGCGTTTCGAATTGGCGCACGGCGGGACCCTGTTCCTCGACGAGATCGGCGATATGCCCTTGGAAACCCAGGCCAAACTGCTACGGGTCTTGCAGGATGGAATGGTCGACCGCTTGGGAGGCAGTCAGCCCGTCGCAGTGGACGTTCGGCTGATTGCGGCCACCAACGCTGACCTGCAAGCCGTTGTCAGGCAAGGCACCTTTCGCGCCGACCTGTTTTACCGCCTGCACATTTTCCCGATTCACGTTCCACCGCTACGGGAACGCCGGGAAGACATTCATCTTCTGGCCCAGCACTTCTTGGCGCAGATCGGACACAAACTCAGGCGCCCGCATCTCACGTTCGACCCTCGCTCACTCGCCAGGCTCTTGGCCTATCACTGGCCTGGAAACGTACGGGAGTTGCAGAACGTGATCGAGCGGGCCGTCATCCTGTCGGGCTCGTCCCATGTGACGGTGGACGAGGTGCTGCTGCCCGGCACGCAGGCCACACCGGACACACGCCAGGAGCATCCGGCCAACTTGAGCGACCTGGAACGCCGACATATCGTTGATATTTTGGAGCGAACGAATTGGCGCATTTATGGGGAGCAGGGCGCCGCCCAGCTCTTGGGTCTGAATCCTGAAACCCTCAGAAGCCGATTGCGGAAGCTGGGCATCCGGCGTCCTTCAAACAGACTGCCCGGTGCCGGCTCCCGGCAATAAATCTTCCCACCACAGCGTTGCGTCTCGACTCCTCCGGCTTGCACGGTGAGAAACACAGAACCTCACCTGTTTGACCGGCAGCGTCATCGCATGGTACCCTCACTCACCGTACGAGCTATTATCCGAGTATCCGCCGCGTTGCGTGTCTTCGCCCCTCACGCACGATTGCAACTCTGATCCTTCCGTTCCTACGGCCACGGTTGTTTTTCAAAATTAGGAACCGCCACACTCGGGAAGTCGGCGGTTCCTCCCACGGACCCGACTAGGGTCCAGACGTCGTCGTCCTATCGTTTGACGAAAGGATTGTTTGATGAAAATGACATCCGTCCGGCGTGGGAGAAAATCCGCGCAGAAGAAGAAGACGGCGGGCCCGAAACTGAGAATCTCGTGGGCGCAGTTTGGCTTGATCGATCCCGCCCTCGAATCCAAAACGGTTTCCATGGATCAAATCCGCCGCGAGGTCACTGCGCTTGCCAGTGTGGGAATCGGAGAGGACACTCGCATCCGCTCCGAACAGACACTGCGCCCAGTGGGACGAACCGGACGAGGGCGACATCGCCCATCGGAGGAGTAAGACAACAAGGAGGGCACCATCGCACGAATAGGCAAAACCACGATCGCCAAACGCGATCGCGAAAAAGCGAAGCAGGTCAAGCAGCGAGAAAAAGAGACCAGGCGTGTTCAGCGCAAGGCCGACAAGATGGCTCGTCCGCCCAAAAGTGAGGGAGAGGATCCAGACTTAGCGGGACTTCGATGGGGACCCCAGGAGCCTCTGTACTGACAGAGGCCCTGGACTCCGTCATCGATTCAAGAAGCTTACGTCGCTTTGATGAACCGGTCTTCCCCGAACAGCCCTCGTAGCTGCTTGCTGACCAAGGACCGATATTCGCCCTTCTCCTTCGCCATCCGCACGATACCTTCCGCGTCGGTCACGATCAACAGGTCCTCCTCGGCGATGAGGACCCGGTCTCCCTTACCGACGTTGATCCGGTATTGCGTGCGTCCATCGGGATTCCTGGTCGGTCCCATCACGATTTCGGTCAGCCCGTCGATATGCCCCTTCTGACCATCCAAACGATGTTGCACCATCGTGCCGTCAGGAATTCGCACCCACTGTCCCGCCGGTCGCGGCCCGTCATGTCTCTCGTCACTCACGCTATGCCCTCCCTTGCCTCAGCTACGTGTTGCTTGCCTCATTCGCCCCTTGGTTTCAACTGATCAGTTGGCAGTCTCCCCGCCCTCGTTCTGCGGAGCCCCGTCGGCAGCCTGTCTCCATCCACGAGCGGAACTGCTCCGCCGACGGCGGCGAGGCGGCTCACGTCGCGGACCACCCGCCGCTTCGGGCTGAGAGGCGTTGGCCACGGCCAACCCGTTTCCCGCACGAGGAACCGCTTGCCCCAACAGTCGCTCAATGGCCCGCATCTGTTCGTGATCCTCAGCCGTGACGAAGGTCGTGGCCCGTCCCGTGGTTCGCATTCTCGCCGTCCGCCCGATACGATGCACATAGTCCTCCGGACAATTCGGCACATCGTAGTTGATCACATGGCCGATATTCGCCACATCGATGCCACGAGCCGCGATGTCGGTCGCCACCAACACGCGAAAGGTCCCCCGTCGAAACCCTTCTAGTGCCGCACGGCGTTGCGGCAGTGTCCGTCCACCATGTAAGACAGCCACACGATGTCCGGCAGCCTCGATCAAGCGCCCCAGCCGATCAGCGCGATGTTTGGTACGCGCAAATACCAATACTGAATCCGAGTCAGTCTTGAGCATCGACATCAGGAGGGTATTTTTGTGGTCATGGGACGTGTGATGGACGGCCTGAGCCACGCCATCAGCCGTGGTGGCAGGCTTTGCGACCATAACACGAACAGGGTTCTTCACACTGGCTTGTGCCAAGCGGGCCAAATCGGTCGGCATCGTGGCGGAGAAGAGGAGGGTTTGCCGCTCTTCCGGCATGGCATCCAAGATCTGGTTGATCTGGGGTGCAAAACCCATATCGAGCATGCGATCGGCCTCATCCAACACCAGGATCGTCATGGCAAGGAGACTGACCGTGCCGTTCCACATGTGATCGAGCAATCGCCCCGGCGTGGCCACGATGATATCGGGACGCTGCCGCAGACCTCTGACCTGCGCCTGCATATCGGCCCCGCCTACCAGGGTGGTCGCGAACAATTGGAGATCACGCCCCAGGGTATCGATCGTCGCTTGAATCTGAATCGCCAATTCCCGTGTCGGGGCGAGAATGAGCGCGCGGGGCTGCCCCTTGGGCGTGCCGCTCAGCCGTTCCAAAAGCGGAATCACAAAGGCCGCCGTCTTGCCTGTGCCTGTTTGGGCGCAGCCCAACACATCCCGTCCCGTGAGGGCATGCGGAATGGCCTGCGCCTGAATGGCGGTCGGCTCGGAGAATCCCGCCTTGGCCAAATTTTTCAACAGGGTGGGAGACAAACCGAGGGCATCAAAGTTCGATAACACAGTCGTCTGCACGCAACTATCCTTTCGTTGTGATCGCATTAAGACGGGATCAGAGAACCGGGGGAGGGTGATTCCGGAAGGAGTCAGCTCCTGACAGGACCTGGTCGCGATGCGATCGCGCGGTCCACAGTGAAGAGGGACAGCATTGGTGGACCGATACAATGCTGTTAGATACGACACTCTACCGTATGGCGTCGCGATAGGTCAACTGGCGTGGCGGTTTCGAGCGTGCTTTGCTGATCTTTTCGAAAGGCATCCGCTTGCCGAACGTCAAGAATCACCTATACTATTTACTATCTTCCAGGATAAGAGGTTCCTGATGCGCACGATCTTCTCTGTCTCCGCTTGCCTATTGACGCTCGCACTCTGTTTTCCATCTTCGGGTGAGACGGCAAACTCGACGGAAGCCGACAAAGCCGGTTCAAACCAAGGCTTGACCTTCGAAGACCTCGGACGGGGGCTGAAGAGCGCGGTCAAGAACATTGAAGAGGAGATTCCCAAAATCGGGCCGGCGATCGCCGATACGTTCAAGAAGGTGACGGGTAACGCGAAGGAAAAAGACCCAAGCAAACCTCCGTCCCAGCAATCAACCAAAACCAAACGGTAGCCACTCCTTAAGTCTGACTCCACGGACCCAACCTGTGACGACGTTGTTTACCCCGCTTTTGGCCTTGGCACTCCTGGCAACAAGTACTATGGGCTGTGTGAAACAGTCCCCCGTGGCTCCGCCGCTCACACCACCTTCGCCTCAAGCCCCTTCCTCCTCTTCCCCTTGCCCATTCGGCGAACAACAAGTCACGACCGACACCCTCTATTTCGGCACCGCCATGCAAGGAGGCGTGGTCAGCAAGGCAGAGTGGGCGGCATTCCTTAATGAGAACGTCGCCCCCGGCTTTCCGGAAGGCTTCACAACATGGGCTGCTTCAGGTCAATGGCGCATGGCTGACGGCGCGATTGAACGCGAGACGTCCCATGTGTTGCAACTGACCTATGACCCCACACCCGCACGAGAAGCCGCCGTACGCCGCATCATGAGCCAATACAAGAAAACATTTCGGCAGGAAGCCGTCATGAGAATCCGTTCGGTAGCCTGTCGCTCCTTCTGATACAGCCCCCCTTATCCACCCTCACCCCAAGCGACGCCCTACGCTTATTTTCGCCCTCCCCGCCCCTTTCCATTCCGTTCCACATCACTCAGAATCTGCCGCAGCAATTCACGCGTATTCAGTCCGCCCGCTTGAGACGGCCCCACATTGCCCACGGTGGCCGGGGAAATCAGAGTCGGAGGCGGTAGCGCAGGCGCAGCCGAGGCGGCTCCGTTGACTGAATTGGACACTCCCGGCACCACCGGCAAACCAGTCGTCGTGGCCAGGATCAGGCCCTTGATGCCACTTCCCGGCAGCTCTTTCCCGTTTTCTGGCGCAGACTTCTCCCGGAACCCCTGTTCCAATTCCAACGCAGCACCGATTTGAGCATTGGCAATCTGCTTAGCGATCGGATTCGGCATGCTGCGATGTTCCTCCCGCGCAGCGAGTGGCACCGGCGGCCGATGGTCGCCGCCTCCCTCCGACACCTCCCCTACGGCCTCAGGCTTGAGCGATACTTCCGACCCCGTTTTGAGAGAAAAGGGCTTGCCCTGACCCGTTAAGGGCTCGACTCGTGCTTGCCCCTCGAACACACGTAGGGTGTCGACCGTGGCGGCATTGACCAGTCGAGCCAGGAGCGATCGTTGTTCTCCCCCGACCGTTGAAGCTTCCAGGATGCCACCGCGGCTGATGACCCGCGCCAGCGGCGTCTGCACGGTCAACGTATCCGTCATCCGGCCTGCGCTGTAGGACAGGACGATACGCACAGCCCCTTGATGCAGGTGAAGTTCGGTCTGCCCATGGCGGGGTTCACTGATGTGAACCCGTGCCTCTTCCTGCAAGGTGATCACCGCTCGGCGGTCCCAGAGCACATCGACCGTCTCGCCCGGACCCAAACGTAGCTCGTCTCCTCCTCCGATCTTGTCCCCGATCTTCAACAGAGTCGGTGCCGCGCCGGTCTGAATTCTCTGAGGGCCACCGACCATACCCGTGACGATCCCGCTCGCTGGAGCGAGCCCGACCAGGGGCTTGGGTAACTCCTCAGCCCACCCAATAGGAGCCGAAGCCAGCAAGACCAGCCCGACACAACACCCTATCGCTCGCAACCGGATGATCGCTCTCATGAGACAGCCCTCCCTAGCGTCCGACTGTTCAAAAACGCGCACATGTATCGACTACAACTCCGGCAAATCGTTGATGGGAGCCATTTTGCAGGCACAGGCACTCGGAAGTTGGCCTACAGGTGTCGTATAGTAGGAGCCCGAGATGCGCAAGGTCAAGCAGGGTGGAAGCTCCTCTTCCCACGCGAGACCAGTGCCCTTCAAGCCGGGGAACGCCAACAAATTGGAACGAACATGAATGTCTCAGCCTGTCGATCACCGCATATCTGTCTTTGGCTGCTGTGCTGGCTCGCCATCACGATGATGGTGCCGACGCCGGCCATGGCCCAGGTAGCGGACGCGGAAGTACTCGTGGCTGAGGGGGTATTCGCCTTTGACGGTAAACGCTATGACGACGCGATCACCCTGCTCTCCCGCGCCGTTTCACTGGATCCACGCAATGCGCGCGGCTTCTATTATCTGGCGCTCTGTTATCTCGCGCGGGGCCAGGCCGAACAGGCTTTGGCTCCGCTTACCACGCTCCGGGCCCTTCGTCCGACGGACCTCGAAGCCGCCTACCAATTGGGCGTCGCACACTTTGCCCTGCGCAACTACGCACAAGCCAGGCCCTTGCTCGAAGAGGTGTTTCGCCGAGAACCGAACCGAGAGAATGTAGGATTGTACGTAGGTGTGCTGCGCTATCAGCAAAAGGAATACGACGAGGCCGCCATAGCCTTGAACGCTAACCGGTCGATCGATCCGGATCTTCGTCAACTGGCCCTCTTTTATCGAGGGCTCGCGCTGGGGATCTTGGGACTGTCCGAGCAGGCCCAGGCTGAATTGGATTCGGCACGGCGGGTCCAACCCAACTCTCCGATCACGGGAGCCTCCGTCCGCATTCAGGAAGCGCTCACCGCAACGAGACGAGTTCCCGACAGCCGGAGGCTGCACCTGCAATTGGCGGTGGGTGGATATTACGACGACAACGTCGCGGTCAATCCTAGAGCGAGCAACGACCCGGTCGCAGAACTGCTCCGCTCCCGCAATACGCAATCACCGGGATTCGTGACGTCCGCTCGCGGCGACTATGCCTGGTATCGAAACGGTCCGGTCGAGTCGACTCTCACCTATTCCTACTACCAGACCGTCAATACCAACAGCGGCGTCGGGACCTTCAACCTGCAAGATCACTTGGGAGGCCTGTCGGCAGTCTACCGGGGAACCCTTCGCACTCTGCCGTACGAGGTCGGAGGCCAATACAGCTACGATTACATGCTGTTGGGTCTTCGCGGATTTCTAGCACGCCATACCGTCACCCTGCCCGCGACGTTCGTGCCGCCAAGTGTCACGCTTCCCTGGCTGGGTCGCATGGACAACCTGAGCACGCTGCTCTACCGCTTTCAGCGCAAGGAATTTTTCGCAGAACCGGGAAACAACGACGTACGGTTTGCACCTGAGTCGCGCGATGCGTTCAACAATATGGTGGGATTTCTCCACGCGTTCCGATTCCGACAAGACAAGGTCATTGCTCGGGTCGGATACCAATTTGATACGGAGGCCGCCAGCGGGTCGAGTTTCGCCTACTCAGGTCATCGATTGCAGGTGGGCGGTCAGGCGGCGCTGCCCTGGTATGACATGAGCGTGAGAGTCGACTATGAGGTCCATTGGCGGGACTACAACCATCCGCAAGTCTTGTTTCCCGATGAGGCCGGACAGTTCTCTGCACGCCGCGACCTCGAGCAAGATATCTTCGTTCAAATTGCCAAACCGCTCCCCCATCATCTCACGCTCGCGCTGCAATACCAGGGAGTGCTCAACGATTCAAACATTCCCGTGTATGCTTACAGCAAAAACGTCGTCACCACGCTGCTGACCTGGGCCTACTAGTGGATCGGGATGACGCGGTTGGCTCAGCCCTAGGTGCGATGTTGTTCGCTAACTTGCTCGCTGCCGTTCGTCTTGGTGATCACCCATTGCACGCCATCCGGAATCCCAATGACCTTCAGATCGGCACAATGGCCATTGGCCTCCTCGCCCAACTCCTCGACCACCTGTATCAGCCTCCTGTCATCCCGTGGAATCAACGCTCCACATTGATTGAGAGCTGGCTCACGTGGAGTGGCCGCAGAGTGCCAGTAGGCTCCACGGTCCGTCTCCTGCAACGCCTCCGGCTGCCCCAACTCTCGCAGTCGCAAGAAGGCCTTATGGCTGACGCAAAACCGATCAAAACTCTTGTTGATGACGATCTTTTTCATGTTCTTGTTCGCTTTCCATTTCTCACCGCAGGCATGAGCATTCAAGGCATAGAAATAACTTCCGCATGGGATTACCGTCATGACGCAGGTGGCGGGTCTTGGTACCCAATATAGTTGCCGCTCCAGTGTGCATGCCGCCGATCGGCCCAAAGCCGCACCTCGTCTTTGCGCAACTCGCCATAACGTTTCTGGATGACATCGCTGAACGTCGCCAAATTCCCCTGGATCGCCTGAATATCTGCGTCGGTAATACGTCCCCACTTGGCTTTCAAGGGAGCCTGGAGTTGTATCCAAAACTGCTGGAACTGTTCCCGCGTCATACGGACCTCCTTACTAGATGATGATGGGCCTGGGACAAACTTCATGGGAATGGTCGTCTGCGTCACCGGAACCACTCAGAATGTTCGTTTGGGGCGCCGTATGCCAAGATATACGATCAGCAGTCCCATTCCGCCCAGTGAGAATAGCCAATAGATGGGGATCGGCACCGTCACAATCTCCAGCCAGTTCAAGCCGAATACCACCAAACCGAGGGAAAGAAACACGAGGGCGGTAGAGAGCATGAGTGAGACCTCATCTAATCGATCGGCGCTCGACACAGAAGAGTATTGCATTGCAGCCTTTCTATCGAGTGGACCTCACCATCCTGAGTCCCACACGACCCTCGCCAAATGCGCCCACGTGCCCGCGGCTCCAGATGGCATTGACGATGGGCATCGACCTGCGAACAATCAGGCATCGCGCGGTGAGCCTTTCGTCTCCCTCATGACGCAGTCGCCATGAGTCGATTCCTGATCCGTATATATACGTGCGATGGAAGAATTTCCCTGTCCAACAACTCCTCTCGGTGATGATAGGGACGTCCATCCATAATTTTCTGCGCGTAATGTACGCCGATCCCGTTCAGAGTTTTGAGGCTGGATGCCGAGGCAGAGTTGATGTTCATAGGAGCCTCGTGACTGCACGGCTCAGAACCCTGAACCAGACCATCGGCGGCCCACTCCCCCTGCGTCCCCAACCTTCCCATCGGCCGTGATCGAACACGATGTTCCATTCGCATGATCTATTCCCTCCTCGCGTCTTCGTCCACGCTCCTGTTCCTCGCACGACTTGGTCGTGTCACTCCCCGGACACCCGAATACTCCATGACGATCATGTTCGATGCTTGCCCAACACTACATAGTCATGGACATAGGTATAAAGCATGATGATCAGCACGGCGCCTCCGAAGCAAATTGCGGCGGCGGAGAGTAGATTGTGTGTCGCCCAGGAAAGAATTATTTGCGTCTCCATCATCTGCTCCTCCTTCGTAAGAACTCATTGATTCAAAGGACTCATCGATTCATCGGCTTGCCGAGCGACGATCGCACGACCGTGTCCTGCAGAGCACTCTCCGACTCAGACTCGAGGTTTCAATTGAGAGACCGGTACCTGCAGAACGCGATGACCGATCAGCGTTCCGTGGCGTTCGAAGCGGCGAAGACTTGGGACTCGCGCAGAAGAGTGAGCGACAGTGCGCGAAAGGGGAAAGCCAGCGTGGCTCAGTACGTCATGCGTCACCCTATAGGTTGCAAGGCATCATGTCAATGCACGAACACCCCGAGAACCTCATAAGGGCATGATTCCGTATGGGAATAATTATTATCGAGGAGTGATGAGCAGGTCCGAACGTAGTTGAATTACTCCTCGTCGACCTCGCGCTCATTCAGTGGTTGAACCGGCCGTGCATTGTGCCCGATCAACGAGACGAACCGCTCAAGATGAGCAGCGGTGATATGGATCGGCTCCTTCAGCACGATCCAATGAACGCCTTCCGTGCAAGGCGGCGTGGTGAGTGAGCCGTCGTAGGCATAGTGATGCAGATCTTTCGGCAACAGGTCTTGCGGATTAAACAGCAGGTCCCGCACCTCTTCCTGCTTGCCGCTCGGAATACGCTCCCACACATCGGCGAGCGGCGCCGTCTCCGTACCCAGCTCCATCAGGATCGCGAGGACGACGAGGTGTCCGCTTTCATCTCGGTGCACCAAATGGGCTTCCATGGGGTAGATTCGCCCATTCAGCTGGTGTTCGCTTGGCTCGTGAAAATGGAACTCCTTCAGAGAATAGGACCGCCCTGAGAGTTCGAGCGTCCCACCTGATTGAAAATCGACTTCGACGGTGTGATGAGACGTCCCCACATGCCCTGACGCCGCGCGGTACTGAATCAGCATGCCATCGTGACCATGGGGGTGAGAGGCAGTTCGAATGTTGATGGGGGACTGGTGCGTACCCTTTTCGCACGAGGCAGTAGTTGGTGCAAGTGTTCCCCAATGGGACGACCCTTGCTCCCCCTCATACTGCCAGGCAAGCGTGGCTCCCTGTGCAGGAGGGCCGGCCTCCGTAGCCAATACCCCCTCAGCGGATGCAGTTCCAACGACCGTTATCGAGAGCAGCCCAATCCCCAGCCGGGATAGCCCCAACCTCTTAATGCGCAAGCGTAACTCTCGCAAGAATATTGTGGCGGCCCTGTAACAAAAACGGGGGTAATAGTACTAGCCTCTCGAAGAAGCCGTCAAGGCGGCCCCCAGCACCGTCTGGGTCGCACGCGCCAGCAGATGTAGACCTATACTACCGCCGTTCCCAAGTCGACATCGGGAATCTGCCAGTCGATCGGATCGCCCCCCGCCTCACCCAGTGCGCAGTTGATTCGAGAAAAGCATCGACAGCCCCAAAACCTGCGAACGGATAACGGCGACGGATGGGCGCTTTCGATCACCACGTGCCGAGGTCCCGTAATAAACCGCCGTTTCTGTCTCGCCTCATTGCCCCACAGCACGAAGATGACTCGAGTCGGCTTGGCATCCACCAACCGGATCAGAGCGTCCGTAAAAGGTTCCCACCCCTGCCCTCGATGGGAATGGGACGCATGGGCCCGAACGGTCAAAACCGTGTTCAACATGAGTACCCCTTGCCTGGCCCAGGGTTCCAGACATCCGTTGTTCGGAATGCGGCACCCGATATCGTCACGAAGCTCGCGATAGAGATTTTTCAGAGATGGCGGCAATGTTCGCACATGGCGCCCGACGGAAAAACACAGCCCATGGGCCATGCCTGGCGTGGGATAGGGATCTTGGCCGAGCAATACTACTCTCACCCTGTCGTAGGACGTCAATTCCAGGGCTCGAAAAATGTTCGCCCGGTCCGGAAGGATCGTGCGGCCGCTCGCCACCTCCTGATCGAGAAAGGCATTGAGGGCTCGATAGGTTTGACCCGACTGTTCCCTTTGGAGAAGTGGATTCCAGTCGGGTGGAATGGGTGGCAACATGAGGATGGGGGGTCGGGTTTGAGTACCCGCACGAGGGGCCAACCGGACGAGTCGCCTGAGTGCCACCGGCAGGAATCGAGAGAGTCCGCCGAACTTCCTGCCGAGGGGCGCTTCAGATCCTACGGTGTTTGGGGCTCCTTCGCTGCAGGAGGATCACCCTTTTCAACCTTCACGATGTTCACGTCGAAGGTCAATGTCTTCCCGGCCAGCGGATGGTTGAGGTCGATCAAGGCCTTCTTCTCGTCGGTTTCCAATACTTTCACCAGTCGGCCGTCAGCCGCCTGCAAAATATCCCCGGCTTTCACGTCTTTAGGTAGTTTGTCTTTTTCGACCGACTGCCGCAACTTGTTGTTGTAGGGACCGTAGGCATCTTGTGCCGCCACATCGATACGCTTCTTTTGACCGGGCTTCATGCCTTCCAGCGCCTTTTCCAGGCCCGGCACGATCTCGTGTGCTCCCTGCACGAAGGTGATCGGCGCCTGGCCCACATTCGAATCAGCCACGGTCTTGTCCGGCAAAGTCAAGGTATACTCCAACGACACCTTCATGCCGTCGGCAATCGCCAAGTCGCTTTCCGCATAGGCCCCTTGTCCCATGAGCTGACACACAATAGCCGCCATCATGGCCATCAACAGATTTCGTCCATGCCTCATAATGTCATCTCCTTCGATCTTGTTCGACCGTCTCTCGCTGACCTGGAATAGGCCTCGCCTATTGAGCCCGACGTGGTGCCGCAGGACGATCCGTTCGCCAGCCTCGATGCCTCTGGCCAGACCTGACCTCCTGTGACGGCTGATCGTGGCGCCCTCCCGCGCGATGGGAACGAGTCTCGTAATTTCGCCCTTCGTGCCGCCGCAATCCATCAGGATGCGACTCGCTGGCAGGGGGCGGCAAAACCTCCAACGGTGGGAGCGTGAGACGTCGTGTCTGAATGCGCAGGCGACGCACCATCGCCAAATATTCCTGCTCCTCTTGGGGCGACAGGATCAAGAGGGTTGTCCCAGACCGATCAGCGCGCCCCGTCCGGCCCGTTCGATGCACATAAGACGTCGGGTTCCCCGGCAGTTCGTAGTGGATAACTTGCGAGACGGTCGGCACGTCCAAGCCGCGAGCCGCGACGTCGGTCGCAACCAACGCCCGCAGTCGTCCATTTCGAAATGCCCCCAGCGTCCGCTCGCGTTGGGCCTGAGAATGGTTCCCGGTAATCGCCCCCACGGAGGCCGGCTCGCCGCCTAGCCGAGCAGCCAGCCGCTTCACCTTGTACTTCTGATCGCAGAACACCATGGACTGTTCGCCCTCCATGGTCTGCTGCACCAAGGTGTGCACCAGCTGCGCCCGCGAGGATTCATTGGGAACAACATAATAGGCGTGGGTAATCGTCGAGGGTGTGTTGACCCCCTGATCCACAGCCGTACGTACCGGGTTGTTCAGCATCGACTCGGCCAGCGCTTGGATCTCCGGTGAAAAGGTCGCCGAGAAGAGCAAGGTTTGGCGCTGAGAAGGAAGCAACTGCAAAATACGCTGGATATCCCGCAGAAATCCACGATCCAACATTTGGTCGGCCTCGTCCATGACGACGTACTCGACCCCGCGCAAATCCAGGTGACGGGAGCCGGCAACATCGAGCAGGCGACCGGGAGTGCCGGTCACAATCAACGGCGGCTGACGGAGCGCCCGGTAATGCCGCTCAATTGGCACCCCGCCGTACAGGGCCAACGATGTCACGGCTGGGGGCGCGTACTTCCGGAGTTCTGTGTCGATTTGAAGGGCCAATTCGCGGGTCGGCGCCAGCACCAGGGCTCGCGGCAACTTCCGTAATTCGGCCTGTGAGAATGGAGGCGCCGTTCGGCCAGCCGATGCCCACCCAACTCGGGCAGCTCGTTCAATCAAGGGAATGAGAAACGCCAATGTCTTCCCGCTTCCGGTTTTGGCCTGCGCCAAGAGATCACGACCATCCAGGGCCAGGGGAATCGCGGCTTGCTGGATGGGGGTCGGTGCGGTGAACCCGGCCTGTCGAAGGCGATCAGCGAGCCAGGTGTTGAGGGAGAATTCGGCAAACGAAACCATGTAAGGGTACTCCTAAATCTCTATCGTGGAAAACAGGGGCAGGCGACCTGATGGCCCTGCGGACCAGAGAGAGGACAAGACGGTGAGGGAAACGCAGGGGCCACCCAGTCGGCAGCCCCTGAATAGGTGATCGGAGATGACAAACCTTAGTGCCGGCCGCCGCCCATTCCACGGCCCCCGCCACCGGAGCGAGGCTCCTGCGGACGGGCTTCATTTACGGTCAAAGTACGACCGCCGAATTGCGTCCCATTCAATGCGTTGATCGCGGCTTGCGCCTCGGAATCCGCCGACATTTCCACGAAGCCAAAGCCACGGGACTGGCCGGTGAACTTGTCCGTGATAATGCGCGCCGACGTCACCGCCCCGTGCACCGCGAACAGGTCACTCAATTGCTGCTCGGTGGTTGAATAAGGCAAGCCGCCAACGTAAATCTTCGAACCCATTGGGTTCCTCCTTTGAGAATAAAATGGTGTTGTCTGGGACTCGAGAAAGAGACGAGGAAGGAATGGGCCGAAGATGCAAACACAGCGGCAATCTTAGCTCTGGCTTCCGAAATTCCCGGAAAGAACCCAAAACAACATCGGTTCGGGCCCTGTAACTCTACTTCTACTTCATCGCCAAGGCCCTTCGCAATGAAGCACACTCACTGTATCCTACCCACAGATGAAAGGCAAGCGTGAAATTGCTCACCAGGTACTCGACGTGTTCCCTCTCGTCAATAGGCGGCCGGCGCCGACAGTGGGCGGCTGGAATAGAGGGGGGCCGCATTGAAATTATCAAACCGCGCAGCAATTTCCCCTCGCACCATCAGCCCTATTTGGCCCACTCCGAGAGTCTGGTCTTCCACCGACAGGGCCAATCGTCCATCGAAAAAAGTCTCGACAAAGTCCTTGCTGATGATCGTGTTTCGTTGCACACGCAACGTATGCCATTCAACCGGCTTGACCTTCAGTGCACCACGACCGATCACGGTCTCGTTCCCATCGATCACGCGGACCACCTCGATAGATTGTTGGGCAAGGTCGACCACCGTCGCGTAAAAATTCTTCTGATCCTTCAGACCAAAAACGACCCCGACTTGCCCTGAAACTGCCTGACTTCCCTGATGCAACCGGAGGACCAATTCGGGATATTCATACTGAAATCCCTGCGCAACGAGCAGTTCGACGCAGGTGGCGCACTGAGACGTACCGACCAAGACATGGGGTGAAGAGGGCGACCCGGACTGCGCCTCAATTTTCCATGTTCCACCCGACTCCTGTCCTGTGGCCATGACGACAAAGCCCTTGGGCACTTCGCCCACCGTATCACGATCAAACGTCCATGCATTGAATAGTCCCGGGCTTGCTTGCTGGTGAAGGCGCTCCGCCTTCTCCGCGGAAGTTTCTTTAGGCACGGCCCAGGCAGTTTCCGCGCTGCTCCCGACTATGGCGACAACTGCAGCCATACCGAGACATCGAACGACCTTCGGGAGACACACAACCCCCATCTTCCCCTTCCGAGTCACCGGTTCAACAATTTCTGCCGTCTGAGTTCTATATCGCACTGGAGGCCTCCTCCACTTACTCGAATCTTATGATGTTGGACGAACCGTTTTGATTTGGATGATTTCCTGTTGAAAGCGGTCGCGTTCAGCGAGAATTTTCTTTCGTCGCCAGCCGCGTGGTATCCACCATTTCAGCTTCTCTGCAAACGTCACCACAGGAGGCGGCGTATTGCCGGCTGGCCCATGCTGAAAGTCATATCCCTGATGGGTCCCCTGATTATCGCGAAATCGTCCATATTGATGATCGTACAATCCGCTACCTTGTTCCGCCATGATTCCTTCCTCGCCTAACTTGCAGCACCACCCGCATGCGTGCCGGGAACATGCCGATAGTACCTTGAGCCTTTGCCACTCTGCAATGGGACCGTTTTCTTATGCTATAGTGCGGGCGGCTCCCTTGCACCCTCGTGCCTATTCCAACGAGCAAATCAGCATGGATCTTCGTCAACGACCACCTCGACGATGGAGCGAGTCTCTCGGCGGACTCATTTGGTTGCCTCGACTGATCGACAAAGTGCGGGCCTTTCAAGCCGGCACCCTCGGAGCTTATGCCTATCCTTCCGCTTTGGATCGGTCATTTATGCGCTCTTTTCACCTTACGCCTGCGCTCATCGAACGACTCGTGAGGGAGAACTCGTCGGAAGAATCCCTCGGTCGAGCAGTCCGAGCACTGATTCCCATGACCGATGAAGAGATTGACCACCGCACTGAGTTGTTCCGTCGTAACTATCGTCTGGCCTTCGCCCTCTTGGATCGGGATGATGGGTATATCAGCGGTATCGGCTATCCGCTCCCCCGATTTCTGCAAGCTCCGCTCTGGCGTTGGTACCAACGCTGGTCGAGTCGTAAGGCTTCTGCAACCACCATCTGACTATCGGCATCGACCATGCTGTTCACCACTCGCCGTCCCCCCCGCCGACTCTCAACCTTCCACCGAGTCGGCCCCTCTCGGCCTCTCATCCTCGCCTTTGCCTGGTGCCTGCTGACCACCACCTGTTTCGGAGAAGAGCCCCTCACTCTACCAAGCACCCTGGCCCAAGCACTGGAAGCGATTTCCGCCGACCGCATGCGTGCCGATGTCCGTACCCTGAGTAGCCCCGCATTCAACGGCCGCCAGACCGGCACGGTCGGCGATCACGCCTCTGCCGACTTTGTCAGGCAACGGTTGGAGAGCCTCCTATCGCCGCCGGGACAAATCGAACTCCAAGCCGCACCGGTTACGACCACGAGTATCGGACAGGACCCGTTGCTTCGGTTCTCTCGGGGAACGCATGATTCTTCGGCCTCCATCGGAACGGACTATCTGCCCATCCTCGATTCACCATCCGCCGACGTGACCGCCAAGGTTGTCTTCGTCGGATATGGCATTGCCGACCCAGCTGGCGGATTAGACGAGTATGCGGAATTGGATGTGCGGAACAAGATCGTCCTCTTTCTCCGCGGCAAACCCGACCGATACGAGAAAGTCGTTTCCCATGCCGAGAAGGAGCGCGTCGCGCGGGAGCATGGTGCCGTCGGATACCTCACTGCCGTCGGCCCGATCCTCTCTCCGTACGAGCTGCGGCGCGGCGTGACCGGCAAGCCCAGCGCATTTTACGGATTGAGCGCTCCAGGGCCGGCCATTCCCGGCGCCTGGATCAGCACCGCTCTGGCCTCAACCATCTTGCGCAACGAACGATCCGATGGAGAAGATCGACTGCAGCGGCTACAACAACAGATTCAAGACCAGCTGGCACCGCGCTCGGAAGGGACCTCCGTAACCGTCACGATGCGATGGCAAAGCGAGCAGCGCGACGGCATGCTCTACAATGTACTGGCGGTGCTTTCAGGGTCGGGGCAAGCAGGAGATGAAGAAACTCTCGTGATCGGGGCTCACCGCGATCATTTCGGCCGGCAAGGCGGGCTCCTGTTTGCCGGAGCCGACGACAATGCCTCGGGGACTGCCGTGTTACTGGAAGTCGCGCGCGTGCTCGCGTCCAGCCACACGAAGCGGAAGCGCTCAATCGTCTTCGCGTCTTTTAGCGGCGAAGAGCAGGGCCTACTCGGCTCCTCCGCCTATGTCGCGCACCCTCTCATGCCGCTCCGTTCCACGGTCGCGATGCTCAACGTAGACCATGCGGCGGCCGGCAATGGGCGACTGACGATCGGCGTAACAGGCCTGGAAAAGGACATCGTTCAACAGGCGGGACGGCTGGCAGGATCGGTCGATCGCGTCGATGTGTTCGGATTTTTCCCCGGGGGCGACCACGTCCCCTTCAAGGAAGCCGGAATTCCCACGGTCACCATTGTGAGCGGGGGAGTCCATCCACACTTCCATCAGCCGACCGACACAGCCGACACGGTCAATGCCGACATTCTGCTCGCGGTCGCCCGCATGGTCTTGGCCACGGCCTGGCAGTTGGCCGACACGCCATAGCGTCGAGGCAGACGGACTCCGGCGCTTCGCCGTCCGTCGACAATCCCTACTTGACCGACACGACCTCGACGTGGCCTTCCCGTCGAATCACCGTGATTCCGACATCCAGGTCGTGTCGGCGCAACAGCAAATCCAATGACGCTCTGCCTACCCTAAGATTCTTGATCTGCATTTCATCAATGAATTCAGGCAAGATCGAATGGCTGAAGATCACTTTGCGCTCGGCCGCGAGAATGGTCAGCCCCAGACAGGCCTGCAATGCCATGAAGGCGGAACCGGCAGCCCACGCCTGAGGATTACACGCGACAGGATAGCGCGTGAGCCCCTGGCCTGGCCTCCGCACAAAGCCGCAAAACAACTCGGGCAGACGGTGAAAATCGACGACGAGGCTTGCCTCGAAGAGTCCGGTCATGACCTTTTCCACCTCCGCCTTCAACCCATAGCGCGAGAGACCCGCTGCGATCATAGCATTGTCGTGCGGCCAGACCGATCCATTGTGGTACGACATGGGATTGTACCGTCGTTCCGAGTCCGCCAGTGTTCGCACGCCCCATCCACTGAACACCTCCGGGGACATGAGCGTATCGGCTAACCGCCTCGCCCGTTCCTCGCTCGCAATTCCGGTGTACAGGCAATGGCCGGCATTGGACGCCCTGACACGGCAGGGCCGCTTCCGTCCGTCCAACGCGAGGGCATAGGTGGAGAGGTCTTCGCACCAAAATGCCTCTTCAAACCGCTCTCTCAACGACCGCGCCTGGCGACGAAGCTGACTCGATCGGTCTTTATACCCCAGCGCCTCCGCCAGCTTCGACGCTTGCAGCTTCGCATCGTAAACATATCCTTGCACCTCACAAAGCGCGATCGGCCCTTCAGCCAGGGAACCATCCTCATGCGAGATGGAGTCATGGGAATCCTTCCAGCCCTGATTGTCCAACCCGGTCGGTGATTTCCGCACGTACTCCACGAACCCATCACGATCCAGATCACCGAACGTATCCATCCACGTGAGCGCCGCCTCAAGTTGATTCCATATCGAACGGATGAAGGCCAAATCTCCGGTCCGTTCATAATAGGCACCGGCCAACATCACGAACAACGGCGTAGAATCGACGCTGCCATAATAGAGCCCGAAGGGAATTTCGCCGAGCGCGGCCATTTCGCCTTTTCGCGTCTCGTGCAGGATCTTGCCCGGTTCCGCATCCTGCGCCGGGTTCACGTCCTTGGCCTGCGTGGAGGCCAGGTAGGCCAAGACCCCTCGCCCCAGTTCGGGCTTGATCCACAAGGCCTCGAGTGCTGTAATGATGCCGTCTCGCCCAAAAGGCGTACTAAACCAGGGCACGCCGGCGTAGGGATAGGGCCCCTCCTCCGTGTCTGTTATCATCATGCGCAAATCCAACAGGGACCGATTCCACCACTCGTTGAATTGGGCATTCGATGTGCAGATGAGACAACCTTGAGTCTGCTCTTGTTGGGTCGCTATCCCCGCTTCCACCATCGCCGCATCGTACGATAGCGAGGCATGTCGGTCGGTAGCCACATCGCAGGCCACCGCCACCGCGATCACCTGTTCATCCTTCGGCTCGAGTTCTACGACAAACGTGGCTTGTGATGCGGTGACCTCGTGCGGCGCAGGAGAGAACTGAATCCTCGTCTCTCGGACAACGTCGTCGAGTCCCTGATAACTCAACACCAACAGGTCCCGCTGCAAGAGATTCGGCAACAAGACACCTTTCTTTTCACGTTTCTTGCCTCGCACCTCGAAGATGTCCGCAAAGTCCGCTTCAAACCGAATCGACAAGTTCATCTTGACCGGCGCCAGGCTATAGTTCGAAAGCCGGAACCGTTCGTATCCCACGCCATTCCAGAGCAGCCGCGAACGAAACACATGGACACTGCCGCGAGGAATGGCAATGCGCCCCTCCTCATAGAGGTCGGGATTCGTGAGATCGACGGCCAGCAAGGCATTGTCCTCCTTGACCGTCGAACTCAATAGCATCGGTCGGCCGTTGTTGAGGAACACCTCCTCTCGCGACAAGAACCGAGTCCCCTCGTGAAACAACCCTTGGGTTCCGCTGCCCACGGGCTGAATATCGCCGTATCGGTCGAAGACTCCGAAGGTCTCACCGTGCTTGAGCACACGTGTCCGGTTGTCCGCCATCGACGAGCTGGCTCGGATATAGAACTGATCATTGACGCTGATGATGTCTTCCACGTAGCCCTCCTGCCGTCGTTGGACTCTCAGGATTCGGTTCCTCGGTTTATTACCTATATTTAGCGCTCACTCCTGCACGATCGCACCGATCCGTGCGATCGGCCGCACCCGACTCAACGGCTGGTCGGTTGCGTGGCCATCACGACGGCCGCTTCCGGCTCCGCGATCGGCTGAGGCTTCACCTCTGTCCAATTCCTTCGCACCCAGATTACGACCCTGCCGGCGACAACCGCCGATAACAGAAGTCCGATGCCGATCCCAAACACACTCGGACGCTCCCCAAATTCCTGCGTAGTCCACCCGAAGATCGTCATGCCCGCGATGGCCGACGTCATGGCTCCCAGGTTGTAAATCGCCAGCACGCGCCCGAGGAGCGCCGCCGGGGCAATCTCCTGCAGAACCCCCCAGGCCACCGGCGTTAACGTTCCCGCCCCCATGCCGATCACCACCATGAGGACGGCGGCCATCAGGCGATTCGACGTCCAAATCATGACCAACAACGCCGAGCCGCTGACGAGGCTTGCCACCGACATGAGCCGTATACGGCTGGGCAATTCCCACGCTGACAGGGAAACCAACCCCAACGAGACGAGCAAGAGCCCGACCCCGAAGGCCGACCACAAATAACCCACCTCAATCGGGCCGAGATCGAGCAACTTTTTGCCGAACACCGGGAAAAGCGTACTGAAGGCGCTCGTGGAAAATGTGTACATCGAGGCGGCGCCGATGAGCATCAAAATGATGCGCTGCCGCCGCAACACATAGTGAAAGCCTTCCAACACGTCGCCCAACGTGCCGGCCAAGGAACCGTCGCCGGACGCGGGCGCGGTCGTGCGGGGAAAGCGGATAAAGGCAAAACAGGCAGCCGAAATGACGTAACTCACCGCATTCACACAAAGCACCTCCTGCGAACTCATCGTCGCGATTCCGACACCGCTCAACGCCGGTCCGACGATGATGCCGATACTCGTCGTCGTCTGAAGGAGCGCATTCGCTGCGGTGAACTCGTGACGAGAAACCAACGAGGGAATCGCCGCCGTCAACGCCGGACCGAAAACCGCGGATGCGACCGCATGGACGAACACCATGACATACAGGCGTTCGATACTGAATGATTCCACCGGGAGCAGGCAGGGCAGTACCCCCAGCACCAGGGCCCGAATCAGATCGCTGCTGATCAGGAGAAGTTTCTTCGGCACACGATCGACGATGACGCCGATAAAGGGCCCGAAGAGAATAGGCGGCAACGTCTGCAGCAGCCCGATCATGGTGGTCTTGAGGGGGGAGCCGGTGATGGCGTACACGAACCACAACAGCGCCAGCTTGGAGACGCCGTCGCCGATCTGCGAGACCATCTGGCCCCACCAGACGAGCGTAAAGTCGCGCGTCAACAGGTGCGGCGACCACTTCACGTTGGGGCGTACGACCGTCTCTCCGCTCACGTGCCGTGGCTCCATCACGTCAACAGGCCGCCGACCGGGTTCTCAGAAATGGAGGGATCATGCGTCGATTTTATTCTCCGGCCACGAGGCGAACCCCTTCGGTATTCACTGCGCGGACTCCCGGCACTTGGCGAGCGGCCTGCGCCGCCTCAAGCACGATAATCTGAAATCGGGTGGTTCCACTCAAGGTCACGACACCGTCCTCGGTTTTTACATCGAATTTCACTGATTGCAAGGTTTTGCTCTTCTCAAACCGTTCCTTCACCAACTGGGTCAGCACCTTATCCCGTTCTGCCATGAGCCCATGGGTCGCGTCGGTTTCGACTTTCAGCCGGTTCTCTACTGCATGAACTCCTTCGAGACAGCGCACGATGTCGGTGGCAACCCGTTTGTCCGACTCTTGCGCCACCTTGCCGAGGAGGACGAGATCCTTGTCCTTCATGTCCACCTCGATGTCGTAGGGAAAGAGCCGCGGGTCGGCCATGAGCGCGAGCTTGGCTGTGACCATCGAGGACCGCATTGGTTTTTTCGCTTCCGGTTCAGGCGATTTGGCACGGTCGCCCGTCCCCTCCCCTGCCGGTGCTGGCCCTTCCGTAGAAAGTTTGGCCTCCGTCGCGTGCTGGGGAGACGGGCAGGGCCGCTCTGGAATCGGCTCCACCTCCTTGTTGGCCTTCAGTTCCGTCTCCTTCGGTTTCTGTTCCGATTCCTTCCCCTTATGCTCGGACTCTTTCGGCTTAGGTCCTTCCTTCGGTTTTGCGTCCGCCTCCTTGGGCTTGGCATCCGGCTCTTTGGCTTTCCCCTCACCGTCCTTCGCCTTCGGTTCGGACTCCTTCGCCTTCACCTCCGGTTCCTTCTGCTTCTGCTCAACGGGCTTCGTGTCTGATTCCTTTGGCCTGGACTCCTGTTCTTTAAGTTTGGGCTCCGACTCCTTCGCCTTCACGTCAGGATCTTTGGGTCGCGGCGGAGCATCAGCCTTGCTTTCCCCACCCGATTCGGCCAGGACCACCGCAGGTTCCACCCAGACTCCCCACACTCCAACGAGTGCGAGAACACCCGTCAGACATCCGATGTGCGTCATGCGCATGATTTTTACGTCCTCACCAGTGCTGTGAATGGTCGGCGGCAGCCGGAGCCCACCAGCAGGCCTCGGTCTCCGCTCCGATCAACGAAGTCCGCTGCTGCCGAACAAAATGAATACGCGACACAGGAACAGAAAGCAACTCCTGCCGAAGCGGACCGAGGGGTGATGAGAAAAGATTCGTGCGGGGGGAAGTGCCTCCCACCCGCACAAGAGAGGAGGTCTAGGCAGCGACGACCGGGCTCGTGACCAGATCACGCCGGCTGACGTGAACCGTGACCATCGCCGTGAGTAAGAGAAGCAGGCCGATTCCGATCAAGCTTGCGGCAGGACCAATGGCATCAGCCGCCCAGCCGAATCCGGCCATACCCACCATGGCCGATGCCATGCCCCCGGTGCTGAAGGTGGTGAACACGCGCCCCAGCAGGTGTTCCGGAGTCACCTCCTGAAGCATGGCCCACACCACTGGATAGAAGAGCGATGTCGTTCCTCCGATGACGATGATCAGGAGAAACGTGCTGAACAGCACCGGAGTTTGAATCAATCCCAACGCGCAGACCGCCATCCCGCCGATCGCCAGCGAGCGGCCGATCTTTCCGACGCGATCCTGGAAGGTACCCTGCGGAGTCCTGGCCAGCCAGAGGGATGCGGCCAGCATCCCAACGCCCAAAGCCGACCATAACCACCCCAGCTCCATGGGACCAACCTGCAACAATTCCTTGGCCACAACCGGCAGCAAGAATACGAATGCGCTGATCGCTAGGTTGTACAACACGGCAGTGATCATCAAGGCAAACACCACCCGATGCTGCAGGAACACGAAGCGGAACCCCACCATCATGTCCTGAATAACCGGCGTGGAGAGAGCTTCCATGCCCTTGACCTTCCGGGTATCCCGCACATGGATGGGCAGCAAGCATAGCGCGGACACAAAGAAAGTCGCCGCATCCACATAGAGCACGTTTTGCGCGCCGATCAACGCAATACCCAAGCCGCTGATGGCAGGCCCCAGCAACACCCCGATGTTCGTGGTGCTCTGGAGAAACGCATTGGCCGTCGTAAGCTGAGAGCGTTGGACAATGGAAGGAACGGCGGACGCCAGCGCCGGCCCGAACACCGTCGAGACGATCGAAATGAGAAACACCAGCACATACAACCGTTCAAGAGTCAGCATGTCCAGCGTGTAAAACAACGGTATGAGCAGGACCATCAAGGCGCGTAAGATGTCCACCACGATCATCACCGTTTTCTTCGGGAGACAATCCAGGTACACCCCGATCAGGGGGCCGAACACCAACGGTGGGATGGTTTGCAGCAACCCGATGGCGGTCATCTTAAGCGCCGACCCGGTCAGCTCGTAGACGAACCAGAGGAGCGCAACCTTGTTCAATCCGTCGCCGATCTGGGAAATGACTTGGCCTGCCCACAGGCAGCCGAAGTCTTTGGTACCCAGCAATCGCCAGCCGGAGACAGTGGACTCTGAGGTGGGCTGAGACGTTTCTGCCATGCTGTATCCTTCCGCGAGGTCTGTATCGCCGTAGGTTAGAGGTTCGACGCGTGTTGCTGGCCCGTCTGCCCCGGGAATGCGGCCGCGTCGGCAACCAGCTGTTGGTAGATTTTGAGGTAGTCGCTCGTCATGCGCTGCGCGGTAAACCGCTCATCGAAGACCTGCCGGCAGCGGCGACGATCAATCGCGCCAAGCTTCTCCACCTGGCTGACCATCTCATCGAGATTGTCACTGATCAAGCCCGTCACGCCGTGATCGATAATTTCCGGGATGGAGCCTCGTCGGTAAGCGAGGACCGGTGTACCACAGGCGAGGCTCTCGATCAACACGAGACCAAACGGCTCCGGCCAATCGTAGGGGCACACCAACCCGATCGCATTCCCGACGAAATCGCTCTTCTGCGCGTCGGTAATCTCGCCCACGAAGTCGATCAACGGATGGTCGAGCAATGGTTCGACAGCCCGCTCGAAATAGGCCCGATCCGCAGGGTCCACCTTTGCGGCCATCTTCAACGGGATTCCCACCCGTTTCGCCAGTTCGATGGCTTGATCGGGGCACTTTTCCGGAGACACCCGCCCGAGGAATGCCAGGTATTTGCCAGGCTCCGGATGGAAGGTATAGAGATCTTGCGGCAACCCATGGTACACGGTGCCCTGCCAGTTGCACCAGGGAAGCGGCTTGCGCTGGGAGTTGGAGATCGAGACGAGCGGCAATTCAGCAAAGTCGCGGAAGACCGGGACCAATTCCGGCAAATCCAGCCGTCCATGCAGGGTCGTGACGACCGGAACCCGGCAACGGCGCGAGAGCGAGAATGCCAGGAAGTCCAGATGCGAGTGGATGACATCGAACTGATCCGCGACGCTGAACACCTGCTCCATCATTTGGATGAGCGGCGCTTCACGATTAAAGATGCCCGTGTTCAACCGCAGCGCCTGCTGACAGGGAGATTCCAGTTTGGCTTGCGTAACCGAATCGCCGCTGGCAAACAGGGTCACGTCATGACCTTGCCGCACCAATTCCTCAGTCAAGTACGAGACAATCCGCTCCGTTCCTCCGTACAACTTCGGGGGCACGCTCTCCCACAGCGGGGAAACCTGGGCAATCCTCATTCGGTCAATCTCCTTTGATCTCGATCAGCACAGGCCACTCGATACCACACCGTGTCTTCGTCATACATGTCGTGAACCGGCCTCTCTTGTTCGGCATTCTTTCTGTTCCGGGCAATCGATTCAATTGACATCTTTGCAGTGTCAGCGCAGTTTTTGTCGTCTCTTTCGGATCAGGAGCAAGGAGTGGGACGGCCAACGATCAGAGCAAGCAGCATACCGCTCGGCAGCATTCCAGAGGACATCACCGACAAACGGCCAGAAATGATTAACAAATCAATCGCTTGCATGGTTATTTCCGAACGAAGATCGCCCCCAGCACTTTCCCATAGTCGAAGAAATAGCCTGTGGATTCTGTTGATAATTTAGAAATCGTGACGAACGGCTGTGACAGGCTTGCAGAACCGCACAAAAGCGCCACAGAAAATCGCGCAGCTCTTAAGGGATGTCATCCAATATGCCCGACTGGATGGGAAGCACGGGCACCGTTTCTCGCGGAGGGGACGGGAACACGACGGGGGCACCGACCTGATTAGCCCCTTGGATCAATCCGATGGACAGTTGCGGGCCGAGGGTCATCACAGCGCCGCTCCAGGCCTGCCCCGTGGTCGGATTCCGAAAACTATAGGACTGAAAATTATTCCCGAAGTTGTAGATGTAGCCCTGCGTACCCTGATTATCTACATACAGATTCCCAGGCCCCACAAGGCCAAACAACGGTGCCACGCCGCCGCCAAGGCCACGGATGCCGGAAACAGATTGCGCATATGCTGGTGTAATGCTCAGCAGCACAGCAAGCATTCCTGCTCCCCATCCCCACCGCATCACGCACCTCATGAGACGCAACATGGACACCGAACGCAGATTATGGTACCACGCCAGGGCCAACGACGGTTCTTAGTATGGTCCTTTCGAACGCTGGGATCAAGGAGCGGTTATGACGAGCGGGACGTTACGGCGTGTCCTTACCATCGGCAGCCTGACAGCAATCTTGCTTGGGATGACACCGGTCGCGTTCGGACTGGACGTCACCAAACCTCTTCCCGCCGAACGGCGTGAAGCCATTTCACTCGCCGACGCCGTCGTCCGGGCGCTTCAAAACAATCTCGACATCAGCATCAGCCGGCACACCAAAGAAAGCCGCCTGGCCGACATCGTCATCGAACAGGCGAAATTCGATCCCACGATCAGTCTCAACGGGCAATACAACCGGCAAGTGGCGCCGCTCAATCGCCCCATCCTTGGATTCACGGGAGCCAATCTCCAAGAGATCACCAAGTTCGACCAGAATACCTCCACCGTCACCGCCGACATCACGCAGAATCTTCCGACCGGCGCAAACTACGATTTGAACTATAGTCCCCAGCGCAACTATGTCAGCGGCCCCAACACATTCTTATTCAATCCAGCTTGGACCGGCGGCTTGGCGCTGACCGTGACGCAGCCCTTGCTCAAAAATTTCGGGATGGAACTCAACCGCACGTTCATTTCCATCGCCCAGAATAATGCCACGGTCGAACAACATGTGTTCCTCGATCGTGTTTTGACCGTCGTTGCCAGCGTGGAACAAACGTTCTGGGAAGTCGTCTTCGCCAATGAAAACCTGAAAGTCGCCCAAGCCGCGCTGAAAGCCGCGGAAGAACTCTTGGCCAGCAATCGCGCGAAGGCGAAAGCCGGCGTCATGTCCATCGTCGACGTGTTGCAGGCCGAAGCGGCGGTCGCGTCGCGAGTCGAACAAATTCTGGTGGCGGAAAAGGCCATTCGCGATCAGGAAGACCAGCTCCGCCGCCTGCTCAATCCCGCTGAAGAGGATCTCCGTCAGGACCTGCGGCTGACGCCGACCGACCCGCCGATTACCACGCTCGAACCCCTCAGCCTGCAGGAAACCATCGATATCGCCATGGAACGCCGCCCCGAGATCCTCCAGGCGGCCAAGAACGTCGAGACCAGCGACCTGAATGTGAAGTTTGCCAAAAATCAGTTGCTGCCGACGCTGTCGGTGCAGGGCACGATGGGGTTATCCGGTTTGGGTGCCGATTACGATGATTCCACAAGACGCAACTTCGGCGGCGATTTTTACAATTATGGCGCAGGCCTGGTCCTCAGTTATCCGCTCGGGAACCGGTCGGCCTACAGCACCTACAACAAGCGGCAGCTGGAATCGCGCAACGCGCAATCTTCGCTGCAGAGCGTGCGGCAGCAGGTGATCGTCGGTGTTCGCGAAGCGGTCCGGCGAGTTCAAACCGACTTCAAGCGCATCGAAACCACCCGCTCGGCCCGCATCATGTCTGAGAAGCAGCTCCAAGCAGAGCAGGAGCGCTTGAAGGTCGGCCTGAGCACGACGCGGTTCGTGCTCGATTTCCAACGCGACTTGGCCACCTCGCAGGGCAACGAGCTGCGAGCCATCGTCGACTACAACAAATCGCTCTCGAACTTGGCCCGCAACAAGGCCACCACCCTTGAACGTTACAACCTCCGGCTCGACTGACCCAGAAGCCGTGTCGGCAAGAGAACGGGCTCGAGCCCTCGCGCTGTTGCCCCTCCTCGCGACCGGCCTCTACTACGGCTCCCCCTCGACACTCCAGGCGACTACCCTCTACCAGTTCATGCCCCAACTGTCCGCCTACCTGGCTTTCGGCGTCTGGAGTTACCTGAACGAGGCTCCCCTGCAACGCATTGGACTCCTCCCCTGGCGTGTCACGAAGGGCCTTAGTTGGGGGATCGGCACCGGTGTGTTGCTCGGCCCGCTCAACGTCCTGTTCATTCTCAAAATCGTGCCGCTTTTGGGCAGTGACTATCGCTTCCTCGCCGAGACACCCCACGCGAAGGTGCCGCTCTGGTTGATGGCCCCCTGGGTTATCCTCCTCATCGCGACTTTGGTCGAGCTGAACTTTCGCGGCTTCCTGCTCGGTCGCTTGGTCGCCCTGGGGCTGCCGCACGGAATCGCCGTACCGATCAGTGCACTGCTGTTTGCCTTCGACCCCTTCATGGTGGCAACCTTTCAGCATCTCCACTGGATCGCGGTGTGGGATGGTCTGGTCTGGGGGACCCTTTACGTGACGCTCAAGAATCTGTTGGTGCCCATCGTCGCCCATACGGTGGAAGTACTGGTGTTGTACGGCGTGATGCGTTCGGTACTCATGTAATTGGTAGCACCTCCGCCATGAATCCATCGTTCTCCAGCCACCTCGTCAATGGCGAGTTCGGAGATCCGGGGCTGTTCGTCGAAATCCGCTGGTCGAAGCGCGCATTGCTCTTCGACCTTGGCCACAATGACGCGCTCGGCCCGACCCGCCTCCTTCGTGCCAACGACATTTTCATTTCCCACACCCACATGGACCACTTCATCGGGTTCGACACCCTCCTCCGTGTCGCGCTCGGCCGAGGCAAGCAACTGCGTCTCTGCGGCCCGCCTGGCCTCATCGACAATGTTCAAGGGAAACTTCACGGCTACACCTGGAATCTCCTCGATGGGTATCCACTCTCGATCACCGTTCGGGAATTTCACTCACATGCGGTTCGGGCGGCTACCTTTCTGGCCACAGAAGGCTTTCGCCGGCTGGATGCACCGGACCTGCCTGCCCCCTCCATGAACGGAGCAGGCCGATACTGCGTGTTGGAAGACCCGATGTTCACGGTACAGGCCGTGACGTTGAACCACCGCATTCCCTCCCTGGCCTATGCCCTCCAAGAACAATTCCATGTGAACGTCAACAAAGAGCGGCTCCACGAGGCCGGCCTTCCGGTCGGCTACTGGCTGAAGGAAGTGAAACAGTATTTATGGCAAGGCAAGCCGGATGATTTTCGCTTCACCGCCACGCTGTACCATGAGCACCGGCGGGAGGAGCGGACATTCGTGCTGGGCGAAGTTCGCGAACGGTTCCTCACCATCAGCCGAGGGCAGAAGTTGGCCTATGTCGTGGATGCCCGTTACGACGGGGAGAACGAAGCGAAGATCGTCGACCTTGCGCGCGGCGCCGACATTTTCTATTGTGAGGCCCCCTATGCGGAGCAGGATGCGGCCAAGGCCGGCGAACGGTACCATCTTACGGCCAGGCAAGCCGGGCTCATGGCCCGCAAGGCCGGTGCCCGGGAGTTGGTGGTGTTTCATTTTTCGCCGCGCTACACGGGACAGGGCGCCCGCATCACAACCGAAGCGCAGGCGGCGTTCGAAGGCTGCTGAGGGAGGATCGGCATGGGCGAGTGGCTGAAGTTCGGGCTGTATTTTCTCTTGGGCGGTACCATCGTCAGCGTCTCAACCTATCTCGGATCGCAAGGCCGATCATTTCTCGCCGCTTTCGCCAGCACCTTTCCCGCCATGACCGGAGCCACCTTCATCCTCATCTACCTCAACGGCGGCAGCGACCACCTCGTCACCTACGCCAAGAATCTGCTCTGGTTCGTCCCGCCCTGGCTGCTCTATGTCGGCTGCATGATCTACGGCGTTGAGCGGGTCGGCTTTTGGCTCTCCATGGCCGGCGCCATGGTCCTCTATATGGCCTGCGTAGGAATCGTGAAATGGCTGGCGCGGTAGGGCGGCCCGAAAAGCAGTTGCTTTGGCGCTGCTAGCTCCCATCGAAAACTTCAAGTATCGGGTGAGTAATGGAGCGTCGTTGCACGGCGACTCACCGTCCAGCCCTAAAAATTCAAGCGATCATTAATGGTCAATCCAAAGCGCTGCTGGAGCAGCTGTTTGCATTCCTCCTCACCGGTTACATGAAGTTCTTGCGCACCGTCTCGTCCTCGCACCTTCAATACCCTGTCGAGAAGTGTCTTCCGTCCCTCCTCGGTGGGAATCGTGCAGATCCGTCGCTGCACGAAGAGAGAATCCGGTGCGTGCGAGTGATACTAGTTGGCGAAGGCAAAGTCGATCGGCAGCCAAGGGTCCAGGGTGAAGGAATAGAGGTTGGTCCAAGCTCCATCGATGGCACATTGCAACAGATACTCGTCCCGCTCTCCCGTCACCAGTCGGAACCGGTCAGGGCCCTGAGGCTGCTCCTCGCCGACTGTCAGCGGCACAGGTTCACGCGGCTCCTGCCCGCCGAATCCGACATCGACCAGCCAGCGCGCCTCGCCCAGATGAACCAGCAGTATTTGATGACTTCGCGGCCGCACGCCCTCCGCTCCGTACAGCACTCGAGCAGCCAGTCGCGTGACGGCAAATCCAAACTCCTCCAACAGCAGTGCAAACAGCCCGTTCAACTCGAAACAGTACCCACCCCGACGACCAAGCACGATCTTCCGAAAGAGATGAGAGGGTTCCAGTGAGATGGGACACCCCAGGTGGATGTCCAGGTTTTCGAACGGCACAGTCAAGACATGGGACAGATGCAACGCACGCAATGTCTCAATCGACGGAGCCACAGGCCCCTCATACCCGATACGTGCAAGATAGACAGATCGCTCGACCATACAGTCCTTTCGTCGATGCCCCTACTTTCTGCTTGCACGTCGGGCCCGAAGTGTGTCGGCGGTGTCTATTGGCGGTCGCTTACAACACAACTTGGGCCTAATGTGAGGCCCCCTTTATTTTGATGGCTTCTTGGAAGCCGGCGCCGGTATAGGTGCCGGTGATGTCGGCGGTGGAGCAGAGATGGTGAATGATCCGAGCGACGGCGCCGGGAAGTCCACCGTAAACGGCACATCACCCGAGATGCCGGTTGCCTCGAACTGCGACAGCGGCACCGTGGCTATCTGCTCAGCTGGTGACCCACAATCGCCTGGGCACAAATCTACGGTGTCCTTGACGGTATAGGAGATCAAGGGCGTCACCACAATCTCCGAACCTGACTTTCGCGCCACCTCCACCGTACCGCTCACACGGCGCTCGTCATTGAATCGCGAAGGCTGAGCACCCGCCGGGCACGTGGTCTGGTTCGAGCCAATGTCGCCGGCGAGGTTCCCCGGAATGTCTCTGGGGGCGCTGAAGTTCATGCGGTCTGGACTCGCCGGATCGTTGAGCGTCGCAATTGCTGTCGGGATGAGGGTAGCGATGTCGAGGGATGCCGTGGTGCTCACAGTCAGTGGTTTGGCAGCAAGGCTCTTCTTCAATTCATTGGTGAGGAAAGTCGTGGTCTTCTTTGTGGTGGGCGAGTTCGAGAAGTCCTTGCCGAAGTCGGCGGTCAGGTTTTTCGCAGCCGATCCGCCCCACAGGTACTCCTTCCAGAATGGAACCACACGGCTGTCGACGACTGCGGAAATGCCCGCCAACAGCCACCACGCTCTCTTGCTTCGATAGTATTCAGCCAATTTCTCGCTTGTGTAAGGTGAGCAGAATCCAGCCGGACACCATGAGGGGCGGCCGCAGCTCTGGGCTTTGGGCGCGCCGCTATTCGCATACTTGCGCTCCATCTCCATGTCCATGTCGTCCATGTGCTGCTGCATCGGGTCGGTCTGTCGCTGCACGGTGGCGGCGAGCGACGGCAATGCCTCCTGCTGCACCACATGCGTGAGTTCGTGCGCCAGCAGTTGCCGTCCCGTTGGCGTCTCGGGAGCATACTGTCCTGGACCGAACACGATGTCCCGACCGACTGTGTAGCCGAGTGCGTGAAGTGCACGCGCCGACTCAGCCGCCATTTCATCGCTGTGCACCCGGACTGAACTGAAATCATAGCGAAAGCGTGATTCCATGAAGTTACGCGTCGCGGGGTCGAGAGATTGACCAGGTGAGCGCAATACGTCGTGGAGGATAGGCGGTGCTGCGGTCTGTCCCAAATCGCCTGTCTCGACGTGCTTGGTCTGCAAGAGTTTATGTCCCTCCGCCTGACACTGGGGGCACGTTCCACCGCAGTCGCAAGCGCGCTGGAGCTGTGGCTCAGGCATCCTCATCACCTGTTCTGAGGTGCGGTCTGCTTCCTGCTCGTATTCGTCTCCTGGCTTGCTGATCTGCAACTTTGTCTGTATCGCTCCCACTGCATGAGGATGTATGGAGATCCGACTAAAATCGTGCCCAAAGCAAGGTGATGCCGTACCGGTCAATCCGGATGTGGGTTCTTCAACATGAGTCTGCAACATTCGTTGCACGGCTTGATTACCCATTGCGCGCGGCACATAGAGGACAGGATGTTCGTGATGAACACACCCAGGTGTTGTCGTGTTAGGCCGAGCAAAGCTGGAGGATACTGGCTGTTGAGGTTGATTTTGTGCGAAGGTTCGCATGTTCTGTCTCCTACTTTTGCTGCAGCGGCGCTACCTCACGCCCTGCCGCTCAGCCGCGAGCGGCGCGCTCTTGGTTCAAGTCGGAATGTTCGCGCCGCGGCGCTCATCGAAATCGAAATATTGAATGGGCTCCAAGCGAGGATGAACCTTGCAGCTTTCGAGTTTGAGGGGAACGATCGTCTTGCCTTTTCCGAGTCCGTATGCCCACTCGAACGTCCCGTATGAGGATTCGGCCGAACTCTCGCTCAACGCCACAAGGACCGCAATCGACTTGCTGATTCCGCGTTCGATCTCTCCACGCCAGTCACTGCTAGCCCGAAGCTGGCCTTGGTCGCGCCATTGATTGACACCAGCCTCAGCGAGCTTGATCCCCGCCAATTCGGCGAAGTGGCTTCTAGCCACGAACCGCCGCCTCGATCACGGCGATGTTTATCTTTTTCATCGTCATCATTGCATCGAACGCCCGCTTGGCGGCGGAGAGATCGGGGCTGGTATACGCCTTGGTCAAGGCGATTGGCGTAATTTGCCAGGAGATGCCCCATTTGTCTTTGCACCAACCGCACTCGCTCTCTTGGCCGCCGTTGTCGACGATCGCGTTCCAATATCGATCAGTCTCGACCTGATCTTCCGTGGCAACTTGGAACGAGAACGCTTCCTTGTGTTTGAACGCGGGCCCACCGTTCAACCCCAGGCAGGGAATGCCCATCACGGTGAACTCGACGGTCAATACGTCCCCTTGCTTGCCCGACGGAAAGTTGCCCGGTGCACGATGCACCGCGCCGACGGACGAATCGGGAAAGGTCTTGGCGTAGAATCGCGCAGCCTCCTCGGCATCGCGTTCGTACCAAAGGCAAATCGTGTTCTTTGCGATCTTCGTCATGATGGTCCTCCATCGTGATTAGAAATAGGGAACGTCTGATTAATTCGCGTTTCCACGAAGCAATCTGTTTCTCGGTGGATCAAGACGGGCCATCAGCTGGGAACCCGCTGGTCCGAGAGCGCCTTTCTCGGATTCCTCCGCCGTCAGGCGGCCCGCGCCCCGTTCGCACCCCCGTCCGCTAGGCTGCCGCCAGCAAGTGCCGGCGTGCTACATACAGATTCGCCAAGCCGCAACTGATAGACAACCAGTGCGCATTCTTCGCGAGCCCCCGGTACCGCACTTTGGCCCACCCGAAGATCCGCTTGATCACCAAGAACACATGCTCGACTTTGGCACGAACCTTCGACTTCGTCCGATTGCGGGCCCGCTCCGTCTCGCTCAAGGGCCGATGGCGATGGGCTTTCGTCTGGACGAAGCTCTTGGCATGGGGAGCATGGTGCTGAATCATGTCGCGTTGCCCGCTATAGGCGGCATCGCCCCATACTCGTGTCTCCTGTCCATGCAGCAACTCCGGCAACACCTGGCTGTCATGGACATTCGCCGCCGTGGCCGCCACTGAGTGAACCAGCTTCGTCCGGCTGTCCACTCCAATATGCGCCTTCATGCCGAAATACCACTGGTTCCCCTTCTTGGTCTGATGCATCTCCGGATCTCGCTCTTTCTGGCGATTCTTCGTCGAACTGGGCGCATTGATGATCGTGGCATCCACGATCGTGCCCCGGCTGACCTTCAGCCCGTGGGCAGCCAGATACGCGCCGATCCGCGCAAAGAGCTGTGCGCCCAAGTGGTGGGCTTCCAGCAGATGCCGAAACTTACAGATGGTGGTTTCATCCGGTACGGGCTCGCGGCCCAGATCAATCCCCACGAACTGCCGCATGGCGTGTGAGTCGTACAGCGCTTCCTCCACCGCCGGGTCCGACAGGTTAAACCACTGTTGCAGACAATGGAGGCGCAACATGCGTTCGACACCCACGGGCGGACGCCCTGGGCCCTCGGCCTTGGGGTAGACCGGCTCGATCGCCGCTACCAATTCCGCCCATGGAACAACCTGGTTCATCTCGTTGAGAAACTGCTCCCGGCGGGTGGGCTTGCGATACTGTTCAAACGAGACTTCGGCAAACGTCTGTTGCTGCATGGGGCACGCCTCCAGTTCAGTGCTGCGCTACCCTTAGCACATCATGCAAAGAGAATAAATCAGACCTTCCCTAGAATCTGGGCCGTTCCCGGATGAAGTCATCGATCCCCCATTGGGGGTCTAACGTTCGAGCTCACGCGCCCGGAGGGTGGGCCGACTTGCCCGCTGCAGAGGTCGCGTGTTGAGAGAGGGTTAAGCGTTGCCTGTGACCTGCCGACCTGGGAGTTCATAGCGTAGCTCCGCAAAGCCTGCCCCAACCTGGCGAACAGACATGAGCTTCCAGGGCGGACTCGTGACGCGACGCGGGAAGAGCTGCTTGCCTTTCCCCAGGGTGACCGAAGCCACCTGGATGATGGCTTCATCGAGAAGCCCTGCGTCGAAGAACTGAGCGGCGAGATCTCCGCCGCCGACGACCCAGACATTCTTGGATGCCGCAGCGCGAGCCATCTCCTTGTGGACGGGACGAACATCCCCTTGAACGAAACGGACGTCCGCACCCTTGATGGAAGGCAACGTGCGGTGAGAGAACACCCAAGTGGGCTGTGTGTAGGGCCATGGCGAACCAGTCTGCTCCGCAACCTTCGCAGCGTGGCGCACCATCCACAGATACGTCGCAGAGCCCATAGCCAGGGCACCCACATCGGCAATGAAGGCAGGATAGCTGGTGTCGTTGACGTCTCCAAGCGGGAACAGCCAGTCCAGCGAGTCGTCTTCTGTTGCGATGAAGCCGTCAAGGCTTGTTGCGATATAGTACTGCGTCTTCATGGCTGTGGAAGTGCCGCCGGCGGCTGACTCGCCGCCTCACGGCACCGGCAATTTCAATCCGCATAATACGCGACGAACGTTCACGGACTATACGCGATTTGTGTCGTTGGTTCCACGAGTTGCAACCGTATGCCCGTGCTTCCTAGGTTCTTATGCCGATCGGCATCACACTCGTTCCGTGAATGGGTTCACATCCCGTCCAGCGGACTGCGGACACCCGTCGGCGAGATCTCGTTGGTGAACGACCCTGACCCGCGTGAGGTGGTCACGAAGTGGGGCCTTGAGCGATTCCGGCAGCATCGTGATCCGGTCTTTCGCGCCCTTGCCGTCATGATAGAGGATCACGATTTTGAGCTGGCCGGCTTCTGCCGTGGTGATCTGGCTCGATCCGTGTCCCATTGTCCCCTCAACGAGGCCATCGAAGGGAGCGAAAACTCGCCGCTCGGGAAGCGTCTCCTGTGCAGAATTACACGTTGTTAATCGAGGGCCACCACCAAGGAAGAAGAGCAGGCCCGGACTGTCCTTACGGCGTTGGCAGCGGAATGGACGGAAATCGAGCCGAGTCGTGCCGTTCTGGAGCAAGCCCCCCTGAAGCGCTTGGCCGCCACTGCGTCAGACGATTCCGAGAAATACGGCCAGGGAGCGGTCGACGCGGGCCATCACCTCGTGATCGAGCGAGCCGATGCGGGCACCAATGGCGTCATGAGGAACGGTCACAATCTTATCGATCATAATCTGCGAAGGCTACTTGAGGCCATTCTTAGGCGAGGGCTCAACGGAAAGGCGAAACAGGGGCGCATCAAGAAACTCGGTCGTCAGGAGCAAATCGTCACGTTCCCAAGCGCAGAGAAGAGATCGGATTGCAGGACAAGGGCGGGCCTCGGTTTTCCGCTATAGTGGCCCTTGGCAGCGACCGCGACAAGATCGCCGCGTTTCATCCGTTATCCCAGTCAGCGATCTGTGAGACGAAGTCAAGAACGGGTTTTTCCTGTGCAGACCGTGCCGCAAGGCGCGCCTGCCGGCGGCATTCAGCCGCAAATCCGGCAGCCCGGGTGTCCGGAACCCAGATCTGCACCGGCCGCAAACCCTTTTGGCGCAACCGGCTTCGATAACGGCTCTGTTTTTCTTTCGGAGTCAGGTGTGTCTCGGAGGACATAGGATTTTCTCTTTCCACTGTCTTCTAGTCTCACGCTACCACATGCGCGTGTAACATGTTACCAGGTTCTTCGGCTGCGCACGATGATTGGAAATGTACGCCTACTCAGCTTGTGCTTAGCTGAACGACGAACGGCGGGAGCTGCTCAGAGACGTCAAAGAGCGCGGGCTGACCTGTAGTCGATGATGTGCCTTTGAAACCAAGCGGCGAGCATCGAACAATGTCTGGCCGCATCAGGTAGACCTGACGTCTGGTGAGTTGAAGTGATGTTTGATCAGAAAAAGGCAACGCGACATTCTACGAATTCACCTCCACCGGTCACAGCGCCTCGCCCTTCCTTCCTCTCGCCCCGAATTGCAGACCATTCCCGAGCTTGTTACGATGTCCGGTCTTTCCCTTGAAGGAGTTCTCCGGGTGGTTCAACGTATGCCCGCCAAGAAACCGTCTCACGACCTCATCATCGAAGGCGCGCGCCAAAACAATCTCAAGAACATCTCGCTGCGGATTCCACACGACCGGGTGACGGCGATCACGGGGCTTTCGGGATCCGGCAAATCATCGCTGGCCTTCGATACGTTGTTCGCGGAGGGGCAGTGGCGCTATGTGGAATCGCTCTCGACCTATGCGCGCATGTTTCTCGATAAGGTGAACCGTCCCGACGTCGACCGGCTGACCAACGTCCGTCCCGCAATCGCGATCGAACAGAAAAATCCGGTCCGGACGGCACGCTCGACCGTGGGCACCGCGACCGAGCTGGCCGATCTGCTTCGGCTGCTCTTCGCCAAGATCGGGAAACCCGTCTGCCCCTCCTGCAAACAAGAAGCGCGCGGCTACTATCCCGGCTCACTGACTGAAGAGTTGCTCGCTCACTGTCCTGACGCGCGAGCGATGGTGCTCTTCCCGCTAAAGGATCTCGGGCCCGGCCATGACCGATCATTGATCGATTCCTTGTTGAAACGCGGCTTCACTCGGCTGCGATGCGGTGAGGAGCTGTTCAACCTTCACGACGAGGCCGCACTCCCGGCATCCCGGCCGAGCGGGCTGCAGGTGGTCTTGGACCGGGTGGTGCTCCGCCCCGATAACCGCCACCGCCTCATCGACGCAATCGAAACCGCCTTTCGAGAAGCCGACGGCCTTTGTCAGATCGACATCATCGGCCAGGGGGTCCGCACCTATAGCACGGACTTTCGTTGCCAAGGCTGCGGCCGCACGTTCGAACCGCTCCGACCGCTCCTGTTTTCGTTCAACCATCCCCTCGGAGCCTGCCCCGAATGCAAGGGGTTCGGCAACATCCTGCACTATGATCGCGACCTGGTCATCCCGGATCGCAGCCGATCCCTTGCAGGCGGCGCGGTGGAACCCTGGAGCAAACCCGGCTCCGATTGGTGGCAGCAACAGCTCTTACTCGCCATGCGTAAGCGGGGCGTGGACCTCACGACTCCGTTTCAGGCGCTTCCCCCGGAGGTGCAGCACCTCATTTGGGAGGGCGGCAAGGATGTGGAGGGAGTTCGGCAATATTTCGAGTACCTGGAAACCAAACGCTACAAACTGCACGTACGGGTCTTGCTAAGCCGCTATCGCAGTCCCGCTCCATGCCCCACCTGCCTGGGCAGCCGCCTGAAGCCGGAAGCCCGGTTCGTCAAATTGGCTGGGCGCGACTTCGTAGAACTGAACGATCTGACCATCGAGGCAGCCGCCGCCTGGGTGCAGCAGCTGGCCCTGCCCTCTTTTGAAGCGGAGATCGCCAAGGACATTCTGCGCCAGCTGCACGACAAGCTGAGTTTTCTGCTCCGTGTGGGCTTGGGATACCTCAGCCTATCGCGCCAAACGAAGACCCTGTCCGGCGGGGAAGCACAACGGATCACCCTCGCCAACCAACTCGGCTCACGCCTCGTGGGCACTCTCTACGTGCTGGACGAGCCGACCATCGGTCTCCACGCCCGCGATACGGCCACATTGGCCGACATCCTGCGCGACCTTGCCGACCACGGCAACACCGTCGTCGTGGTCGAGCATGATCCCCTGGTGATGCAAGCCGCCGATTACCTCGTGGAATTGGGTCCCGCCTCCGGTGAACAGGGCGGTTCCATCGTCTGCGCGGCCCCGCGCGACCGGTTCATTGCCGACCGGCAGGCCATCACCGCCCGATACCTGCGGGGAGAAGCCAGCATTCCGCTACCCAAGTCCCGTCGGCCCGGCAACGGCAAAGTCCTCAGCATCGCCGGCGCGGCCGAACACAACCTCAAGAACCTGCTGGTTCGCATCCCCCTCAACATGCTGGTCTGCGTAACCGGCGTGTCGGGGTCCGGCAAGAGCACCCTGGTGGAAGACACCCTCTATCGGGCGGCGGCTCGGGCCTTCCGCGTGGAATCCCTGCCGATGGGAACATTCCAGGCCATCAAGGGGCTCGAACACCTGAAAGGCGTGCGCCTCATCGATCAACAGCCGATCGGCCGCACGCCGCGCTCGAATCCCATCACCTACCTGAAGGCCTTCGACGACATCCGCGCACTCTTCGCCGCGGAGCGGGACGCGCTTCGCCAGGGCTTGACGCCCGGTCACTTTTCCTTCAACTCCGCCGAAGGGCGCTGCGAGCGTTGTGAGGGGAACGGCTATGAAAAACTGGAGATGTACTTTTTTGAAGACATCTATGCGACCTGCGAACAATGCGAAGGCCGGCGCTTCAAACCGAATGTCTTGGGCATCCGATACCGAGGCAAGACCATCCACGACGTCCTCAACCTGACCGTGGCCGATGCGCAGGCGTTTTTTTCGGGAGTTCCCAAACTGACCGAGAAGCTCCACCTGCTGTCCACCATCGGCCTGGGCTATCTCCGTCTCGGCCAAGCCGCCACAACCCTCTCCGGCGGCGAAGCCCAGCGGCTCAAGATCGCCGCGGAACTCAAAGATCCGTCGGCGCAGGGACTCCTCTACATCCTGGACGAGCCGACCACCGGGCTCCATCTTGAGGACATCAAGAAACTCTTGGCCGTGCTGCACAAGTTGGTGGATGCCGGCAACACGCTGGTCGTGGTGGAACACAATCTGGACGTGATCAAGACAGCAGACTGGATCATCGATCTGGGGCCGGAAGGCGGCGAAGCGGGAGGACACATTGTGGCGGAAGGGCGCCCTGAACAGGTGACGCAGGTGGCGCAGTCGCACACCGGGCGGTTTTTGGCAACGTTGCTGACCCGCTGACGGCCTTCCGATGAGGTCGGCCCGTCAATTCAAGGAAGGATCGATCGGCATGTCGGCATAATGCCGCGAAGCCTCGTCGAGCGTCAGAAAGACATCCGACCAGATACGGGACGAATCCTTCTCGAATACGATTGCCGGATCGGCCGGGAGGGTAATCCACGAACCGGTTTGCATTTCCGACTCCAACTGGCCCGGTCCCCATCCGGAGTACCCCAGGTAGGCGCGGAACGATTCTTTCTGCTCGCGGGTCGTCAGGATCCGCTCCATGATGTCCAAATCTCCCCCGAGACAGACCCCGTCGAACACCTGGTGCGAGTTTTCCGGCGCCTGATTCACGCGATACAGCAACATCACCTGATTCGTTTGGACGGGCCCGCCCGAATACAGGACGTGCGGCTGACCTTCGAGGATGGGGACCTGCGGCAGCGCTTCAGAAATGGACATCGCGGTGGGGCGGTTGACGATCACGCCGAGCGCCCCCTCCGGCCCATGTTCGCAGAGGAGTACGACCGCCTGCCTGAAATTCGGGTCGCGCAACGCCGGCGCGGCCACCAAAAAGATTCCTTTTCCAAGTGGAAGCGACATGCTTCATCCTAACGCCGTGCCTACGGATGACGCAAGAAGAGGCAGGAAACGGCTGGCGCCCGTTCACCCTTCATACAAAGCAGGCCGTCGATCCCGGAGGAGGTCGTTGTAAGGATTGAGGGCCTTGTTTCTGGCCGATGCCGGGTCGATCTCGACGACGCACAAATCCTCCGAGTCGCGGGGGGCGCGATGGAGAATGCGGCCTCGCGGATCCACGACTTCACTCAAGCCGATGAAGGTCAAGGGGTCCTTCCCGCCTCGTGCTTCACGACCGATACGGTTGGCGGTGACGCTGAACACACGGTTCTCCAGGCAGCGGGTGACCATCGAATCCGGACAATTGGGCAAGACAAGGTTGGAGGGATGGGCAATGATCTCCGCGCCCTGCAAGGCTAACGTACGGGCAGCCTCCGGGTAATACCAGTCGAAGCAAATCATGACCCCGACCTTTGCAAGACCGATGTCCCAGACGTGAAAACCGCTGTTGCCCGGGGTGAAAAACAACGTCTCTTCAAAGAACAGATGAGTTTTGCGATAACAACCGATGAAGCCCCGCGGTCCGATCACCACGGCCGAATTGAAGCAATCGTCCCCCTCCCGCTCCGCCACCCCCGCTACAATCGTGCAGTCGCGACGGGCTGCAAGCTCCGTCAGGCGCCGCGTGGTGGCCCCGTCCGGAACCGATTCCGCCAGACGCCGCACTTCGTCCTTGGATTGGAACTGATACCCGGTCGCGAAGAGCTCCGGGAGCACGATGAGATCGGCCTCCACAGACCCCAGACAGGCCGCGACATGATCGAGGTTCCGCTCCACTTCGCCGAAAGCCGGCTCAAACTGCAGATATCCGACACGCATCCGTTCGCCCTTTCCCCAAATAAAAACGGGCAGGGACGGCCCTGCCCGTTTCGACGTACACGGGAGTCACACCCGCGCGAACCTTACATCCCTTCGGACAAATGCGGCAGGGCGTTTTCGACCGCCTTGGTCGCCACATCGGCATGACCGGCCTTGCCGTGCTCGATGCCGTCCTTCAAGCCCTTGATCGCCTCGCCGACATGGGGATTCTTCGTCTCGGCCATGGCCCCCTCGGCATGTTTGAGGGCCGCCTCGGCATGTTTCACCAATGCGTCGGCATGGCCTTGTTTGCCGTGAGCGACGGCTTCCTTGGCATGTTCCACGGCTTCCGCCTGATGTTTATTGCCGGCGGCGAGGGCCACGCCCCCGACCAACGGCGCTCCGACGAGCGCCATCATGATCCCGGCCGCGACGATTCCCCGTCCGATAGTGGTGTGCATGGATTGCCTCCTCTGTAAGTATGTGTACGGCATGATCACTTGCAAGAGTCTCTCAGCATAAAGTGGGCTCGCCACCCTGTCAAGACGGCCGCATGCCCGGAGGCGGCGGGGCGTCGGTCAACCCCAACAGCTTTTGCAGGGCGGTCAAATCCTTCTCCACGGGGCAGGCGAAATCCCGACTCCACTCCCACCAGGAACCGGGATAATTACGCAGGCGCTCATAACCCGCCAAGCGCAGCACGAAATACAACCAGGCCGAACGAACCCCGCCCGTGCAGTAGCACACGGTTTCCTGCTTCGGATTCAACCCCTTGTGGCCCAGTTGCTCCTTGATCGCCGACAGATCCTTGACCGTGGCATCGGCATTGAGAAACCCGCTCCAGGCCACATGCACGGCGCCGGGAATGTGCCCAGGTCTCGGAATCCCCGACACTTCCTTTCCAAGGTACTCTTCGAGACTGCGGGCATCCACGATCGTGACGTCCGGGTGCGGTCGCTTCACGATCGCTTTCAGTTCGTCCTTCATGACGATCGCCGACTCCATCGGCGCCACGGTGAAGTTGCCGAGGGGCGTCCGTACCGCGCCGTGCTCGAAGGGCCGCCGCTCGTTGATCCATTTCACCCATCCGCCATCCAGCACCTTCAACCGCGTATGCCCCAGATACTCCAGCATCCAGAACATACGTCCTTCGTCGCCCCAGTTGTCGAAGGGGTTCGAATAGATCACGACTTCGCTGTCCCGATTGATGCCGAGGGCTTGAATCCTCTGCTCAATCCGCTTGAGATCGGGATCCAGCAGCCCCTTGGCGACGGCATTCGGATCACTGTATTCATGCCACGTGGAGTGGACCGCACCGGGGATATGGCCGCCGAATTCGTAGGCGGCCCGTCCTCGCACGTCGAGGATGACCAACCCCGGTTGTCCCAGACGTCCCTGCAGCGTCTCGCTGTCGATCAATAATGGATGTTGCATCGGTTCCTCGATCTCGGTCGGTGAATACTTCGCCTCTGGATACAATCCCTCAACCTGGCCGGTGCCGGAGCAGCCGCCACCCACGGCTCCCTGTCAGACTGTGGTACCGGACGCCGGCCTCTAACGTCAACCCCTTCGCAACCGGGTGTACCCTGCATTACGCCTCTATCAAAGCCTGAACATGCCGTTCCACCGACGCGGCCAGGGCCGTCAGGTTATACCCGCCTTCCAATGATGACAACAGACGACCTTGGCAGTGACGTCGGGCGAGAGACGCCACGATCGCCGTCAAGTCCGCATACCCCTCTTCGGTCAGCCCCATGCTGGCCAACGGATCGTCGCGATGCGCATCGAAACCGGCGGAGATGATCACGAACTCCGGCTGGAAGCGATCGACTGCCGGCACCAGCACCTTCTGGAACACCGCCCGGTACTCGTCATCGCCCTCGCCCGCCTCCATCGGCACATTGATCGTATAGCCCTCCCCCGCTCCCGTACCCCGTTCCGACTCGCGGCCGGTGCCGGGATAATGCGGATATTGGTGGGTGCTGAAAAAGAGAATCGAAGGGTCGCCTTCGAAACTATGCTGCGTCCCGTTGCCGTGGTGGACGTCCCAATCGACGATCAAGATCTTCTTGAGCCCATACCGACGCTGGACGTAGCGGGCAGCAATCGCCACATTGTTGAAGAGGCAGAATCCCATGGCTCGGCCGGCTTCGGCATGGTGGCCGGGGGGTCGCACGGCACAAAAGACATGTTCCATCCGTCCGGCCATGATCGCATCCGCTCCCGCCAGGGCTGCCCCTGCCGCCAGATAGGCCGCCGTGAGGGAGCCCGGCGACATGGCCGTATCGGCATCCAGAGGGACTCGCCCGCTGGCCGGCGCATGTTGAGCGAGCGCCTCCAGATAGGCAGGCCGATGCACCAGCGTGATCCATTCGTCCTCAGCCTTACGCGGCTCGATTCTGGCGAGCTGCGCCGAGACCCCGCTTTCTTCCAAACGCTGCATGATGGCACGGAGACGCTGCGGCGACTCCGGATGGCCGGGTCCCATATCATGGTCGAGGTATCGAGGATCGTAAACGAGTCCGGTCTTCCCCATCACCAGGTTCCTTTACGGTCGCGCGTTGCGCAGCCACACAAACTCGGCCAGCCTACCATGCAGGAAAGACCATAGACAATGAGCGGAAACGCATGGTACGGTCCACGCTCGCCGCGCTCACGAGACAGGAGAGCCCCATGCCGAATCCTCGCATCGAACCGCTGAAAAAAGTCCTGGCGATTGATCCGAACGACGACGTAGCCTGGTTCGGGCTGGGGAAAGCCTACATGGACGATGCCGCTTGGCAGGAGGCGGCAGACGCATTGCGGAGCTGCATCACCGTGAAGCCGACCTACTCAGCGGCCTATTACGCGCTGGCGCAGTCGCTGCTCAAGCTGGGTAGGATGGACGAATGCCGACAAGTTGCCGATCAGGGGATTGACGTGTCTCGGGCGAACGGCGACGCGATGGTCACCAAAAATTTGGAGCTGCTCAAGGGGTCCCTGCCGGCCTAAGGGCTCTCACACCGTCCGCTTTCCGCTCAGGCTATAAAATCCCTCGAAACACCTCCCGTTGCCCCTCTGTCAGCGGCCATGCGGCAGCGGGATTCTGAACCAGCAGACGCAGCCGAGGGTACCCCACCTGTTGGCGAGACCGTTCGACGATCGCCACGTTTTTCAGCCGGACGGCCGAGGTGGACAGCATCGGCTCGACTTCCCACAGCGCGATCAACACGCTGCTGAGATGCCGCGCCTTCGGCAGCAATAGGCTGATCGCACCGGCGAGATACTTCACATCCAGGGTGAGACGGGGGGCCCAGCGACCGGAAGGAACGTCGTCGTCCAGTCGCGGCACCGAAATCGCCAAAACGACCGGCGCGCAGTAATCCACCAGCTGCTTGGCCTTCTGGGCAATTCGCGCCAGTAGCGCATCCATGAAAATCTGTTCGGATGTAGGCGGCTTGTCCTCGGACTCAGCGTCGTAGTCTGCGGCTTCCTCGCCGAGCCGAAGCGATCGCTCGACGGTGCCCACCATGGCGGTCACCTCGACGAAAAACCGTTCGCCCCGCAGATGACATTCCAGATCCGCCGATCGGGCTCGAGACTCCGGCAGGAACCCGACCCGGCTTCCTGCACGGACCAGCAGGGTCGCTAATTCAAGTTCGGCAATCGCCGACTCCTGCCCGCCGCGATCGACCGTCTCCAGGCGTGCCAACAACCGCTCCAACCGCGCTCGGCTGCCCTCATCGTCGCAATGGAGCCGAAGCTGGCCCCACCGGCGTTCAAGTTCTTCGGACAGACGCCGAGCCCTGGCCACTTGCGAGGCGCGGTGCAGGCCGAGTGCGCGGGCGGTGCGATACGAGGACACTGGTCGATACCGCTTAAACCGAGGCATTGGGTCCTCATGACGCCGGCGCGGCGCCGCTCTCCTCGTCGTCTCCGGCCTTCATCGGCCCCTCTTCCTTCCGAGCCAGACTCACGGCCACTTCGTCCAACCACCGGCCCGCTCCATCCAAGACCTCCCGCACCAGCGGCTCGGGATGGCCGGTGCATTTCATCGTCCATAGACAGAGGTACCCCATGAGGTCTTCCCGCTCGAATCGACAGCTGGATTGCGATGAGAGCAGCGCCAGTTCCGACAGCCCGGTGCGCAGGATCTCGCCGACCGTCTCGCGGCCATAGGAGGTGGCCGCCGTCACATATTGAATGGCGCGATTGATTTCCTGTTCGGTCATGGCCTCACCTGCCGCGGATTGTAACATCGAACACGGACCTGTCAACGGTGTCGCTCGGCGCGAGGCCCAGACAAAATCTTGGAGCGTCGCGCCGATGGAGGATGGTATGATCCGAACGACTCTTCACCTTTTATCATCGGAGCCCCGACTATGGCCGTTGTGCGCACGTCCGCTTCCGCTGCCCGAACACGCCGCAGTTCTGCGTCCCGTGAATATGCCGACCGGTGGGAATTGTCTGATCTGGTCGCCGACCCGGTGGCCCGGTTCGACCAATACCTGAAAGACCTGACCGCCAACGTCGTCCGCTTCGAGTCGGCCCGCAAGGACCTGACCGCCACCATGCCGGAACATGCCTTTCTGGATCTCCTGACCCTGTCGGAAACCATCGCCGCCGAATCTTCCCGGCTCAGCGCCTATGCCTACCTCTGGTTTTCGGAAGACACGAAACAGCTCCCGGCCCGTTCGTTCAAGGCCAAGGTCGAGGAGCAGCTGACGGCTCTCCAGAATCGCTTGTTGTTCTTTGACCTGTGGTGGCAGGGGGTGGACCAAGGGAATGCCGAGCGGCTGATGGCCAATAGCGGGGACTTTCGGTACCACCTGGAAACCATCCGCCGGTTCAAACCCCATACGCTGTCCGAACCGGAAGAGCAGGTCATCAACGTCAAGAACATCACCGGCCGAAGCGCCGTTCAGCAGCTCTACGACGTCGTCACCAACGGCTTCACGTTCACGCTTCGTGTCGGGGGCAAAAAGAAAACCATGAACCGCGAGGCCCTCTCCGCCTTCGTCCGCAACCCCAAACCGGCGATGCGCGAAGCGGCCTACCACGAACTCTATCGCGTCTATGAGGACCAGCAGGATCTGCTGGGAGAAATCTACAAGACCTTGGTGAGCGACTGGAAGGCCGAGAACCTCCAGCTACGGCACTTTGCGACGCCTTTGGCCAGCCGAAATCTGAGCAATGACATACCCGATCAGGCTGTGGGGGCCCTCCTCTCCGTGTGCATGCACAATGCGCCGTTATTCCAGCGGTACTTCAAGCTGAAGGCCCGCTTGTGCGGTATCAAGCGGATGAATCGTTACCACATCTACGCCCCCCACCGAGCCGAACAGAAAACCTACCGGTATCCCGACGCGGTCCGCATGGTGCTTGATGCCTACCAGGCCTTTTCACCGCGTCTGGCCGAGTTGGCCCAACGTGTCTTCGCCGACCGCCACATCGACGCCCGCACGAAACCCGGCAAAATGGGCGGCGCCTACTGTTACAGCGTCGTCCCCGCGCTGACGCCCTACGTCATGTTGAATTTCACCGGCGAAGCCCGCGACATCGCCACCATGGCCCATGAGCTGGGCCATGCCATTCACGGCATGATGGCCGAGCAGCACAACGTCTTTACCTTCCACTCGACCCTGCCGCTGGCGGAAACCGCCTCGGTCTTCGGCGAACGCATCCTCTCGGACGCCCTGATGGCCTCGGAAACGAACAAGGCCGTGAAACAAAGTCTGCTCGTCAACCAACTGGACGACATCTACGCGACGGTCATGCGGCAGGCGTACTTCGTTGCGTTCGAGCGGACCGCCCACGACATGGTCGCCCAGGGCGCGACGACGCTGGATCTCGCCAAGACCTATCTCGCGATGCTACGGCAGCAATTCGGGAAAGCGGTCCCCGTTTCACCTGAATTCCAGTGGGAGTGGCTGACCATTCCCCACCTCTACGCGAGTCCCTTTTATTGCTACGCCTACAGCTTCGGCAACCTGTTGGTATTGGCCCTCTATCGGATGTACCAGGAACAAGGACAGGCCTTCGTGCCAAAGTATGTAAACCTGCTGGCCGCAGGCGGCTCAAAGGCGCCGCAGGCCATTCTCGCGGAGGTGGGCGTCGATATGAACGACGCGGCCTTCTGGCAATCCGGCTTCGACGCGATTGCGGGCATGGTGGATCAGCTGGAACGGACGATGCCGTAAGCGGTGGGCGGCTCCGGTCAAATGCGAGCCGAAGACTTGTCTAATTGGCTGTTCTCGCCAAGGATCTCTCGCTCCGCTTGCAACCAATCGTGTAAGTGGTACCCGTCCAAGCATCCACGTTGCTGGTACAGTTCATACGCCCGTGCCGCGATGCGGATTTCAAGGTCCTGCACCGGTCCCGGACCGTTGACGCCTGTGGGTGGGGGTGCGGATTTCTTCGATGGACGTGACCTGCTCTTGGTCGTCAGCGGTTTTTTCTTCATACAAGTTCCCTTCTCATTTGTAGCCCCCGCAAACCACACCCTCCTGAGACCGTCGGGGCGCATCTCCTCATGGCACAATAACATATTGAAAAAGATCCCGGCATTCACGCAAAACGCCGAAAGTCGGAGGGCGGTGCCGACGCCACCTGCCGATGCTGCTCAAGTGCCCTCAAGAGGGGCCCGACCGCCACCGCCTCGCTCACCACATAATCGATCCCTTCCTTGCCATGCCGCAGCAACTCCCCAGCAACACACAACGCCCCCCACCCGTTCACAAAAACGGCCACATGCGGCACGCGAGCTTTGGTGAATGAGGCCAGCGATTGGATCTCCGAAGCGTGAACCGAACAGTGACAACAGAATCCCACCACATCCGGCGCCATGGCTTCGAGCAGCTTGATATAGTCCTGGCTGGTATCAACGTGAAGATCCGTGAGACGTGCCTCATGACCATGCTGTCGGACCGCCTCCACAAGCGCCGCCCCCTCAACCGATCCCGCGCCGAGATGAACCTTGGGATACATCAAGAGATCGGGACGAACCACCAGAACCTTCATGTTGCCCTTCCTGCGAGACGCCTCACGCTCCCATCATCATTGCGACTCCAACGCCATCGAGTCGGCAGGCTGACACGTACAGGCCGAGCCCAGCGCAACCTGCATCACTTGAAGGAGGCTTGGGGGGTTGAAGGGTTTCGGCAAGAGGGCACAGGCCCCTTGCATGCGCAACAGGATAGGCAAGTCGGTCAGGCCAGCAGACAGCAGGACAGTAGGGGTCTGGGGCCAGAGCATGCGGCACAGGAGCAGGAACTGCTCTCCGTCGAGCCGAGGCATGTGCCAATCGGCCACGACGACATCGAACCGTCGCTTACGCAGTTCGGAAAGCGCCTGAACCCCATCGGCCACCGCGTGCACGCAGTACCCCGCCTGTTCAAGCACAGTGGTGATCAGACGACACACGCTCTCCTCATTCTCGGCCACCAAGACGCGTTTTCCGTATCCCTCCATGGGACCTCCTCTTCCGGTATCGACCATTGCGAACGACCGCCCTGCGCACGTCTTGCGGCGTCAGCCAACAGAGCGAATATGTCCTGCAATATGTAGTCCCGTCCTGCGCGGAGTGGTAGGAATTGCGCTTGCATGCTCCTTGCGAAGAGCGACCTGTTCACAGTACTTACATGAGCACCGTCTGGTTATCGCTGACGCCATGATCCGGCTCAAACGCGCCTACAGCACACCGAGCCCCCAAGATGGACTCCGCCTCCTCGTGGATCGACTGTGGCCGAGAGGATGCCGCAAGGAAGCCCTGCGCTTGGATGGGTGGCGAAAGGATCTCGCTCCATCTGCTGCACTCAGAACATGGTTCGGACATGACCCTGCCAAATGGGACGAGTTTCGTCGACGCTATCAGCTGGAACTCGACCGTTCCGAGCAACGCGACGCCATCGCGGCGTTGGCCCAACTTGCTCGAACCACCACTATCACACTGGTCTTCGGTGCAGCAGACCCCGACCACAACCATGCCGTAGTCTTGAAGGACGTACTGGAAGAAGCGCAGAAGCGCTTAGGAAGGAAGAACCGACCGAGGAATTAGGAACCACCGGCAGTCGGAGCAATGGCCGGTCAGGTCACAAAGAGGCGATCGCCCGAAACCGGCAGGTTAGGAGATGATGCCCAAGGTGCTCCAAATGACGATTGCGGCCACTGCCAATATGAGCCACGCGATTTCCCGATCACCGATTTTCTTGACCATCCGTACCATGGGCCTCTCCTTTCCGTTGTGGGCTTTCTCAACCCGTGACGGACGGAGTAATGAGCAAATCATGTACCACTACGACCAGGCCCTATTTTTTGAATTTACGACTGGTTGGCCTGGCAAATCGTGCGAATCCGCACTATGCGCACTGTGCGAATCTTTTGCGGCTTCTTCGCTGAGGGGGGGATCAGACCTGAACGCGGGCGCTCCGCTCGACCAACGGCCTCCTCACGAGGCCCAACGCCCTGGTGCAGGACACCGCGACGCCCACGGCCAGCAGTTCCAGCAGCAACAGTTGCCAGCGGGCTCGACCGATCCAGGCGTCGTACGTCAACGGTTCGGCCGGCAGCTCGCGCTCGATGCGCATTTCGAAATCACCGATCGCCTTTTCGATCGTGAGAAACAACGCCCGACCGCTCCCGCCGCGCACATACAGGCGAACCTGTTCCTGCTGGTCGGTTCCGACCAAAGCCGCCAGCTTCCTCTTGCTGTCGACGAATTCGCGCAACCGTGCCGCGAGGACGCGGATTCCCGGTTGCAAACCGGGGGATTCGACGGTGAGGAGGGTCAACCGGTCGATCCCCGATTCCAGCCTGGCTTCGGCCTGATTGATCGGTTCGAGGTAGGAGGGTTGCTCGGCGAGGAGATACCCGCGAAAGTTGGTTTCCACGTCCATAACCACGCGCTGCAGGCGCAAGACCTCCTCGAGGAGCTTGGCGCGCTGGAGTTGACGCTCCTGCTGCATGCGCCACTGCTCGAACAATACGGTATGGCCAAGATAGGACAGCGCGAGCGCAGCCGCAACGGCGAGAAGCAACCCGATGGGTCGAACGGAAACCTTCATGAATGCGTGAGACACTCTCCGGTGGCGACGGGCACAAGCACGGGATCGGAGCCGCTCTCCGGCCCACGGTCCGAGGCACGAACGTCGAGGGAGCCACAGCCCCCTCGACGTCCACGCCCTGGCCTTACAGCCAGTTGACGCGCTCGGCCGGCCGAATGTAGATCGGCTCTTCGACCTGGATGCGGGCCACTTCCTTGCCCGACTTGTTGAAGCCCAGCACGGTATCGTTGTACATATCGAACCGCTTCCCGTGGATCTGGGTTTCGAACACCTTCGGGCCCGGAATGACATCGTACCGGAACACGATCTGCTGGCTGGCGCGCCACAGCTGGAGCACCGCCAACAGTTCCCGGCTCGGCACCAGGTACTTCTCGATCGCGTTGTCCACCCCCGGCCCGAACATCTGCCGGTTGTAGCCCCGCGGCGCATGCCGCGGCGGAATGTAGTACCCGTTGGGCTCCGTGCCCCACTGCGGGTACAAGGGCAACGCCACCTGCTCCACGCGGATCGCGTAGTACAGCGGGTGCCATCGGTCTTCCGCCCACAGCCCGTCTTCGCCGATCCGCACCAGGCTCTGCATGCGGATCTTCCCCACGCAGGCCGCCATACAGCGCGTTTCCATCGGCTCCCCGCCCGTCAAGGGATCTTTCCCCTCGATCCGCGGATAACAGGCAATACACTTCTCCGACACCCGGGTCGTGCCCCGGTACATCGGCTTCTTAAACGGGCACTGCTCCACGCACTTCTTGTACCCGCGGCACCGGTTCTGGTCGATCAACACGATGCCGTCTTCCGGCCGCTTGTAGATCGCCTTCCGCGGACAGGCCGCCAAGCACCCCGGATACGTGCAGTGGTTGCAGATCCGTTGCAAGTAGAAGAAGTACGTCTCATGCTCCGGCAAGGAACTGCCCGTCATCCGCCACGGTTCGTCGCGGCTGAAGCCGGACTTGTCGACGTTCTCGACCAACGCCCGCATCGAGGTCGCCGTGTCCTCGTAGATGTTCACGAACCGCCATTCCTGGTCCGTCGGGATGTAGCCGATCGCCGCCTGGCCCACCTTGGCCCCCGCGTCGAAAATCGTCATCCCTTCGAACACCCCGTACGGCGCATGGTGCTTGCGGCCCACCCGCACGTTCCACACCTGCCCCCCCGGGTTCACCTGCTCGATCAGCTGCGTGATCTTCACGTCGTAGAACTGCGGATAGCCGCCGTACGGCTTCGTCTCCACGTTGTTCCACCACATGTACTCCTGCCCCTTCGAGAAGAGCCAGGTCGACTTGTCCGCCATCGAACAGGTCTGACACGCCAAACACCGATTGATGTTGAACACAAAGGCAAACTGCCACTTCGGATGCCGCTCCTCATACGGATACAGCATCTTCCGTCCCAGCTGCCAGTTATAGACTTCCGGCATTCGTTCTCTCCTTTCAGGCGCTAGACTTTGATTTTGATGTGCTCGCCTTTGAGCCACTTGATCATGAACTCGTTTTCCTGCCCTGGGGTGAAGCCGGTGCGCACCGGTTCCCATGGTCCACGGGCGCCGATACCGCCGTCTTCCGCCTTGGTGATGCGGATCAAGCATTCCTTCGGCACCGTGTTCACGGCGTGGTGATCGATCTCGAATCCCCACTTGAACTTCAGCGCGTTGGCTTGCTTGCCGGGCAACGAGTCGGTCTGGTGCATCGGCATCAACCAGTTCCGGGTAAAGGACTGTTGGGCCCCGTACCGGAAGTTGGACTGATAGCCGGTGTCCACCGCGATGGCGCGCCCGTCCGGCCGCGTCTCGTGGCCCTTCACCGATTTCGCCGTCGAGACGTACGGTGCGTGCTTAGCCATCGTGACATGGTAAGGATAGGCAGGGTTGTACTTCGCCCGGATCATCAAGCGGGCGACCTTGTAGAACGGATCCGACGGTTTCCAGCCGCGATAGGGCCGGTCCACCGGGTTGCCGTCGACGAAACAATAGTCGCCGTCGTTGATGCCGCGGTCTTTCGCCGCCTGCGGGTTGATGTGCAACTGATGCTCGCCGACACCCGGCGTCCGCTTGTCCATGCGGTAGGGATCGCCGAAGTTCGACTCGTAAATCTGCACCCAGTCGTTCACCGACCATTGGCTGTGCACCCGGTGCCGGGTCTTGGGCGTGACGCAGTAGAACTGGTAGCCCTTCTCCCACAACGGGTTCGGATGCCGCTTGATCTCCTGCCACGGCAGCTTGATGTTGCGCACCGTTTTGTCGTCATGGTGCTGCGCCGTGATGGGAATGCCGTAGTCATCCGGGCGGATGTACGGATTGGTCGACATGATAGCGTTCGGCAGGTACGGCGTACACTCCGGGCCTTCCCGGTGCACGATGAAGTTTTCCCCGTACTCGATCGCTTCTGGCTCGATCCGATAGGACTCCAGACGTCCCGATCGTGTCCAATGGGGTTTGGACTCGTTAGTCTCTTCCCAGAGCGGATGCCGCGGATAGGTGCGGCACATGACCATCCAGCCCTTTTCCGACTTCAACATGACGTCCGCGCTGTAGCCGTAGAACGTCGTCGACGCATCGAGGATGCGCTGTACGTAGATGTCCATGCGGTTCTGATAGACGAACCGATAGGTGTCGGCCATGCGGGCTTCCCCGGTCAGCTCCTTCAGTTTCGCCGAGACACCCGCGAAGGTGTCGGCATCGTTCCGGGTGTCGTACAGCGGACGGATGCCGCCCTTCCAAATCTGAATCCACGGATTCGACACCGTCGCGGTCATCTCCGGATAGGTGAACTCCATCCAGGAGTTGACCGCAAAGGCCACGTCGGCATGGTTGACGTCGGACGTCATCTCGATGTCTTGCGTCACCAGCATCTCGATGTTCGGATCGACGTTCTTCACCATGTCGTAGTGGTGCTTCGAATTGTTCAAAATGTTCACGTTCACGACCCAGCGGACTTTGCTGGGGCTCGGCATGTGGGTCTTGCCGGTGAACACCTTGCGCCCGTATTTCGGCGTGTTGACGATCAACGCGTTGTCGCCGTGGTTCCAATACCCTGGCTCTTCGCCGTAATAGTACTTCCGATATTTGATCTCCTTGCCGTGCGCATCGGTCGTGAGGTTCAGATTCCAGGGATCCTCACCCAGATACACGCTGGCGCCCGCGCCGGACCACGGCGCTGCCTGCCAAATGCCGACCTTGTAGTTGCCCGACCAGGTATGGCATCCGGTGCCGAACTTACCGATGTTGCCGGTCAGCATCATGACCAAGGCCGCCGCCCGTCCCATGGAGGTCATGTGGAAGTAGTGGCAGACGCCTTCGCCGTTGTGGATGGCCGCCGGCTTGATCGTGCCGCAATCCCGCGCCCAGCGGACGATCAGGTCTTTCGGCGACCGATTCACCTGATGCACCGTGTCCAGGTCGTAGTCTTGGAGGTGCACCTGGTACAGCTGAAAAATCGGCATCACGTCCACTTCCCGCCCGTTCAGCAACTTGACCCGATAGGTGCCGGTCAAGGCCGGATCGATGCCGCTCTCCTGCAGATGGTGGCCGACCTGCTCACGATGCAGAGGCACGGCCTTGCCCTTGGCCTGATCCCACACCATCATGCCGCCGAGGCGCTGAATCTGCTCCTTGGTCAAGCCCTGCACGCGGCCGGAGTAAGACTTGGAGAAGTCCGGCAACTGATAGTCCTTCACCACTTCGTGCGGATCCAGATACTGCAAGGTATCCGTCCGCACCAGCAGCGGCATGTCGGTGAACCCCTTGATGAAATCGATGTCGTGCAGATTCTCGTCCAAAATGATTTTGCAACTGCCGAGGAACAAGGCGCCGTCCGTCTCCGGACGCACCGGGATCCAGTAATCGGCGCGGCTGGCCGTCGGATTGTATTCCGGCGTAATGATAACGAGGCGTGCGCCCCGCTCCATGCTCTCCAGCTTCCAGTGTGCTTCCGGCATCTTGTTCTCGACGAAATTCTTGCCCCAGCTGGTATTCAGCTTGGTGAACCGCATGTCCGACAGATCGACGTCGCAGTTCTGCGTGCCGTTCCACCACGGTTGCGAGGGGTCTTGATCGCCGTGCCACGTATAGTTGTTCCAATAACGTCCGCCCTGGGCCTGATCGGGGTTGATCTTCCGCACCCAGCTGTCCAGCAGCGGCAACACGCAATTGTTGAATCGCGTATTGGCATGTTTGCCCATCATACCCAGGATCGGCATGCCCGCGCGGTGCTTGAAGCAGCGCACGCCCGCGCCCTTCATCATTTCGATCATCTCCGGCGCATACCCCTGCTCGCGCAGGCGGCGGGCTCCGGCTTCACCGCTGTACCGGGTGGAAATCACGATCATGGCCTTGGCCACGTAGGTAAAGGCCGTATCCCAAGAGACCCGGATCATGTCATCCAGGAACCGGGCATCAAACTTATATTTCCGCTTCACATCGGGAGTGAGCTCCGGCGAGCCGTCGTCCATCCACTGCTTCCACGACTTGCGCATCAACGGCCCCTTCAAACGATAGGGACCATACACGCGGCGGTGGAACGTGAAGCCCTTCAGACACATGCGCGGGTTGTGCGCGAACGTCCCGCGGTTACCGTAGAGATCTTCATAGGTCTGGTGGTCGTAGTTCTGCTCCACGCGCATGACCACGCCGTTCCGAACGAAGGCCCGAATACGACAGGCATGCGTGTCGTTCGGTGAACAGACCCAGGTGAAGGACGAATCGTACCGATACTGATCGTGATAGACGCGCTCCCACGACCGGTCCGGATACTCGCCCAGAGGATTGTCGACCTCGACGACGGGCTGGAGCGCGGTCAATGCCAATGCCTTGTCGGCAATGGCCGCCGCCGCGACCGTCCCCGCCGAGACCTTCAGAAACTGCCTGCGGGATAACTGCATGTTGAACACCTCCTCATAAAAGTACGGAACGAATATGCGACGTCACACACAAGGGACGCCGCTTGCTGGAATGCGAATGACCGGCAGACACAGCCCGTCGACCCACCCCTTTCCAGACGCATGGTTCTCCGCCGCCTCGGCAGCCGGTCACGACGCAACGCGGCGCGGCGCAGTCCCTGCGCCCGGAGCCACACGCCCTCGAAATGAACAGCGATGAATAAAAAATCACGAGCCCCCGCTGTGCAGACCGTGTGCCACGAAGGAGGATCCTGGACCTGTCGCCTAGATCATTGAAATATCGGCCTGTGATCGGTCGGTGCGGGATCGCGTCGTGGCCACGAGCGCGAAGCCACGACAACGCGTGGTGGCTGGACACGGCGCCACCACGAATATTCGTGGAACATGAATGATGAAGGGAGAATGGGGCGGAAGCGGCAACCGTGAGGTCAGCGGATCACGAGCATGACTTACAGGCGAGCGGGGCGACGGATCCCCAATTTCTGCATGCGGCTTCGGAGGGTGCTCGGCGCCAACCCCAGTTGTTCGGCGGCGGCGCCGGGACCTTCGATTTGCCAATCGGCGAGGGTCAAGACTTTCAGGATGTGACGCCGCTCTTCGTCCTGGAGCGTCCGTCCGGCCGCGGGCTCGGCGGCGAGGGGGAGCGTCACCATCGCCGGGTCGATCCGCAGGATCTGCTCGTGGCACAGGATCAACGCCCGCTCGACGAGGTTCTCCAACTCGCGCACATTGCCGGGCCAGGCGTACTGCACCAAACGCTCCATCGACGCGGCCTCGACATCGTGACACACTCGTTTGAGCCGCTGGGCATGGTGGCGGAGAAAATGTCGCGCGAGGGAGGGGATGTCTTCGGGACGCTCGCGCAACGGCGGCAAGTGGATCGGAAACACATTCAGACGATAGTACAGATCGCTGCGGAAACGCCCCTGCGCAATCGCCGCCCGCAGATCGGCATTGGTCGCGGCAATGACCCGCACATCTACCGGAACCGGCTTCGTACCGCCGACGCGGTCCACCAACCCGTCCTGCAGCACTCGCAAAAGCTTGGCCTGGGCCTCCAACGGCATTTCGCCGATTTCGTCCAGGAAGAGGGTACCGCCATCGGCCAGTTCGAAACGGCCCACGCGCTGCCGGTCCGCTCCGGTAAAGGCACCACGTTCGTGGCCGAACAATTCGCTCTCGATGAGGCCGGCAGGGAGCGCCGCGCAGTTCAGCCGAACAAATGCTCGGGTCCGACGGGCGCTCCATTCATGAATCGCGCGCGCCATGACCTCCTTCCCCGTCCCCGTTTCGCCGGTCAGCATCACGGTGGCGGTGGTCGGCGCGGCCCGGTGCGCCAGCGTCAGTACCTGCTCGAATGCCCGGCTCCGTCCTTCGACGATGCCATAGTCCTGGCTGGATCGTAGTTCTTCCGTCAGATATACATTTTCTTGCGCCAACTGCTCGCGCAGCCGATTGATCTCCTCATACGCATTCACCTGCGCAATGGCGTACCCGATCTGCGTCGCGACCTGCTGCAGGAACTCGACATCCTCCGGATCGGGCGGGCCCTCCTCGACGCTGCCGATGTTCAAGGTGCCCAGGCAATCGTCCTGCACCACCATCGGCAAGTTGATCATCCGCCCCAATCCCTCGGCGAGGTAACTCTCGTCCTCGATGAATAGGCGCTCGCGCTGAAGATGCGGGCGCACATGAACACGCTGGTGATCGTAGACCCATCCTACGGCACTGTCGGCACGGGGAATCATGGCGTCGCTGCGCAACACCACCTTGGGAAGGTTCGTTTCAACGGCATAGAACCGAAACGCATCCGACTCCAGGTCATAGACCGTGATCCCCGCCCGTTCCCACCGAACGACGTGGGCAAGCTGATCCACGACGGCGCGAAAGAGACTTTGCCGATCGCGTTGGGAGTTCAACACGTTGGTGACCGACAGCAGCGTTCGGTAGCTGAGATCGACGTTGCGCACGATTACACCTCGAAGGCGGGACGCAGAAGGATCGCGACGATGGGCGACGCGTCATCGGCTCGACCTCGCCGCCGTCGAACCGCATGGTCTCATGATAGGTTCGGTGGGAATCCTTAATCCAGCGTTGCCGCCTCATTAAGAGAAATTTAATCCGCGCGTGGGCGCCCCGCCCTTCAGTGCAATTCGAGGGGGCGCGAGCGTTGGCTCCGCTCGAAGTCGGAGCGCAAGCGGGACGGACTCCGCCCCCCTTCAGGCCCCAGAAGGCCGGATCCCGGACCAATGGAGGGCGCCAGCGGGTGAGTCGACCGGCCGAGGTCCGGACTCCGTGGTGGAATCAGCGTCTCACGTTCCCGATCGAACTGATCTGGCCTGCGCGCCGAACCGGTTTGTCCGAATTCACCGTGAGCGGATCGCAGTCCCCCGGCCGTCGGCTTCTGCGGCTCTGCTTGAACGACAGATCTGACCGTCGCGAGACCGCCGGCGGCGTCCGAGGCGGCGATCACCAGATTAGTCTCCATCACTTCGTTCGCGATGGATTCCGCCGTGGGCAACTCGTCGGCATACACATCCGTTTCATATTCCGCCGTGGAGGGAGTCGCGAGGGATGTCCACACGGACTGCCCGGACTCGGACACATTGATGCTCGTCACGGTCGACAGGCCCGGCCTGATCGGGTGTTCGCGAATTTCTTCCGCCGGCAACGCGATCCGCACCGGCACCCGCTCAACGATGTGAATGAAGTTGCCCGTGGAATTATCGGGCGGCAGCAGCGCAAAGGGGCTGCCACTTCCAGGCACCAACCCCTCGACCGTGCCATGGAAGGTCTGCCGGCTCCCGTACATGCTCACGTTCACGAGCGCCGGCTGTCCCGGCCGCACGTGCTGCAATTCGGTTTCGCGCAGGTTCGCCTCCACCCACAGGTGGTCCAACGGCACGATCGTCATGAGCGGCGCGCCGGGACTCACACGGTCGCCGACCTGCGCCTTCCGTTTGGCCACATACCCGGACACCGGGGCGCGGATCTGCTGCCGCGTATACTCGAGATACGCCTCGATGAGCTGATGTTTGGCGAACTCTACCGCGGGATGTTCCGTCACCGTCGTGCCGCCGATTTGGGCATCGAGGGTGTCGAGTTCGGCCTGCGTCTCCCGCACCTCGGCTTCCAACGCCAAGATCTTATCCGCCGTATTCTGCACGATTTGCTTCGACACCGCGCCGCTCGGCACGGCCTTTTGATAGCGATCCATATCGTGGCGAGCCAACTCCAGCCGCGCAGTCCGGGACACCAGTTTTTCCGCCAGCTGTTTTCTGGTCATGAACAGCGCGGCGATGCGCCGGACTTCTTCGCCCAGCCGTCCGCGCGCCCGGCCTAACGCTGCGTAAGCCAGGTGTTCGTCCAGGCGAATCATCAGGTCGCCGCGATTGACGAACTGCGTTTCTTCCGCCAGTACGTGGGTGACGATGCCGGTGGCTTGCGCCGCGACCGGCACGAGGTTCCCGGTGACATACGCGTTATCGGTCTTGACCCAATGACGGTCGTGCGTCCACCAAAAGACGAGATAACCGATGGTGGTGAGCAGAACCAGCAAGGCTACCATCAAGAGGCGCCGATTGCGGCGGGCGCGAATGGCCTTGGGGCGGAGCCGAGCGGGCCCCGCCGTCGGAGACCCGCCGGATGGTTCAGGAGCACTGGTACTGGTGTCGGTTTGATTGGTCGTCATAGTTCAACTCGGGTTATGTGCCGGCCGTTTCGTGATGTCCGGGTTGTGATAGCCGCCGCCCAGGGACTCGATGAGATCGACCGCGGCGACCAACTGGTCGCTCTCCAACGCCCGCAAGGCATATTCCTGCTCTAGCACCGGCTGCCGATGCCGTAGCACTTCGCGGTCGTCATCGAGGCCGCTCACCAGCCGAACTTTGGCCAACCGCCAGTCGTCGCTCAAGGAGGCCAGCAAGCGCTTATGCGAGGCCATCATCTCCCCGGTCGTTTGCCAGGCGCTCAGGCTGTCCGCCACCTCGCGCATGGCGTCCAACAGCGTGTCGTTGTAGAGTTCCACCGCCGCATCGTATTCCGCGCGTTGTGCCGCCAATTCCCCTCGAAGCCGGCCGCCCTCGAACCAGGGAATGCGCAGCCCCGGTGCAAGGCCGTAAGAGAAACTCTGTCCGCTGAACAGGAAGTTGGCCAGTTTATCCGCCCCTTTCGTGAGCGTCAGCGCGTTAAATCCCACGAAGCCGGTCAGGTCGATGGTGGGATAGAACCGGGTCTTGGCCACCTTCACCAATTTCGACGCGGCATAGGCACGGTAGAGCGCGGCGGCCAGGTCGGGCCGATGCACCAACAGGCCGATGGATAGGTGATCGGGCGCCGAAATCTGCGAAGGAATCACCGCCGCCGGTTTGGCAAACAGATGGATCGCCTCGTCGGGCCCCTTGCCGGCCAACCGGGCGATCAAGTGCCGTTGCACGTCCAACTGGTCACGGACCGCCGCCTCCCGCTTGAACGCCGCCTCGTAGTCCGCCACGGCCACCTTCACCGGCTGGTCGTTATCCAGCCCGAGACGAAACCGCGTTTCCGCCAGCTTGAGCAGATCCCGGCGGATGCCGACGATGGTCTTGACGATGTCGAACTGTTGCCGGAGCGCCTGGCCTCGGAAGTAGGCCCGCGCAATACCGGTGGTCAGCCGCAGGCGCACTTCCGCCATCTCCGCCTCTTCGGCTGCGGCATGGCCCAGCGCCGATTCGAGCATGGCCCGATTCTTTCCCCAGAAGTCGAATTCATACCGGAAACTCAGGGGATTGATGATGCCCAGCATGAACTGCACCCCGGCGACTTCCGGATTCAACGCGGCAAAGACACCGTGTTGCGAGAGTCGCTCATAGGTGAGAGATGCGTCGGCTTCCAGGAACGGCAACAGCCGCGCGCCTTCCACCTTCACCATCGCCGTCGCCTCGCGGAGCCGTGCGGAAGCCACTTTCAGCCCGGGGTTGTCCTTGAGGGCGGTTTCGATCAGGTCATTCAATTCCGGGTTCCCGAACTGTTCCCACCAACGATCGTCGGGCCACTGCTGCAGGCGATGGGTGACCTCGGCCAGGGTCTCCTTCATCTCCGGCGGTTCGATGTACTCCGCGGGGGGATCACCTTTGGGAATCCAGGCGCAGCTCGCACACCAGAGAGCTCCCGCAAGCGCGAAACCGGACCACACGCTTCGTCGCACGGCGGTCATGGCACCTCCTCGATCAACTCTTCCGCGCGCATCTCCCGCAACTCATCGGCAGAGGTCGGAGACAACGGCAAGTGAGTCGGATGCGCAAACCAGACTAACAGGCCTAAACCAATGAACAAAAAACTGGCGACCAGAAAGGCGTCGTTCATGCCGAGAATCGCCGCCTGTTGTTTGATCAGGGCACCAAATTTACCCTGGATCTCCGACGGACTGAGCCCGGCAGCGCTGAATTTGTCTGCCAGACGCTCCAGCGGGTCGAATGAGGTCCACTGCCGTCCACCGAAATGATCGGCCAAATGCAGTTGGTGAAAATATTTCCTCCGGAACAGAACGATGCCCTGGAACGTGATGCCGAATGCGCCGGCAGCAACACGCAATAAATTCGCAACCTCGGCTGCACGGGTGACCAGGGGGCCTGACAGTCCATGCAGGAGCAGCACCGTCACAGGTGTAAAAAACGATCCCAGGAAAATCCCCTCCATGACCATCGGCCAAAACAACTCCTCGTATGAATGGGGATCGTCGTACAGGCCGATCCAATAAAAAACCCAGGCAAATCCGAGACTGTTCAAACAAATCAACCAGCGTGCATCGATGTATTTACAGAGATAATGCATGACCGCAATGACCGGCGCCCCCAACAACACCAACGGCAGCAACGCCAAGCCCGCCAATTTGGACGAATAGCCCAGCAGCAACTGGATCTGCACGATCAACAACGACAACAATCCCTGAACGGCAAAGAAGCCAAGCGTGAGGCTGATGACGCCGATCAGGAAATTGCGATGCAGAAACAGGCGAAGGTCGAGGATCGGGTGCCGCTCGCCCAACTCCCAAATGATGAAACAGGGAAAGACGATGACTAGCACCACCAGGATGGCCTGGAGGAACGGCGAATCCAGCCAATCGAAATCGTTCCCCATGTTGAGCAGGGTCTGCAACCCCAACAACAACATCGCCAGTAGCAGAAACCCCATCGCGTCGAACCGACCGTAGCTCCGCCGGAATCCCCGCCCGTAGAGGAGCGCGCTCAGGGTACCGACGATGATCAACGTGAGCACGAAATCCAGGTAGAACAGGAATCGCCAACCGAGCATGTACGCGATGTAGCCGCCGACCGGCATGCCGATCGTGAAGGGCGTGATGCTGAAGAGGCCCCAAACGGTGAGCGCCACCGCCTTCAGCCGTTTGGGATATTCGTTCAGCAACATCGTCTGCGCGATCGGCAAGGTGATGCCGCCGGCGATGCCTTGGACGATGCGAGCCGGGACGAATTGGGTGAGGGTCTGGCTGTCTCCGCACAGGTAGGAAGCCACGCTGTACACCATGAAGGCGCCGATCAACAGCCGATAGTCGCCGATCCGCCCTGACAGGTAGCGAGCCAGCGGAAAGCCGAGTGCCAGCCCCACCATGAAGTCGGTCTGCGCCCATGTGACAAAACTGGGTAAGACTCCCCCCAAGTCTCCCGACACGTGCGGCAGGAGGGCGATGTACGACCCCGCGTTGAACAGCACCACGATGTGAGACAGGCCGAGGACGGCGTTGAACAGCACGAACCGCCATCCACGTAACCGCCTCAAGTACACCGCCGCCATCAAAGGCCTCACTCAGAACGAAGGAGAATACCCCGGGCGATCCGCCCGTGCGGCCGCCCCGTCAGACGCCATCGTCGCCTGGGGCTGCGGTGCCGAAACTGGGGCAACGACGCGATGCGCCGCATACATCGCCAAGCCCGTGAACAACATGCCGCCCACCAAATTCCCCAACGTCACCGGAATCTGGTTCCAAAGCCACCAGGTGGACACCGTAATGGGCGCGCCCAGCAGCATGCCGATGGGAATCAAGAACATATTCACCACCGCATGCTCAAACCCTTGCGAGAAGAACAGCAGGGTCGGCCCCCAGATGGCCAGGATCTTCCCTGAAAACGACGTGGACATATAGGCCGCCACCACTGCCAGGCTCACCATCCAGTTGCAGAGCATGCCCTTGGTGAAAGCGGCCAAGAGACCGGACGCACCATGCGAAGCGTAATAGTTCGTTTTGGCCTCCGCGATCGCCATGAGCTTGATCCCCACTGCGTTGATCTGCGCGTCGCCCGCCGTAGTGAGGGCGATCGCAAACAGGCCCGCATAGGCCGTGCTCCCCAACAGGTTGCCGAGAAACACCCAGCTCCAATTCGCGAACACCTGGCGCAGGCCGGCATTCTGTTGGCCGTCGGCAGCCGCGACCGGGAGAAGGGCAAAACTGCCGGTGATGATCTCCGCGCCGAGGAGGATGGCGAGGGCCAACCCGAAGGGAAACAGGAGGCTCCCGACGATCCAATAGCCCGTCTCAACCGCAGCCGTCACGGCCATACTCGTGCCGATGCCCAAGTAGGCTCCGGCGAGCATGCCGCGCAACATGAGTTGGCGCGGAGGCAAACTGAGCTTCAACGCGCCGCCGGCTAACATGCTGTCCACCACGCCATAGGGTTTCACGTAGTCCATCGCGTCCTCCTTGTTCGCCGTCCACTCCTCCAGGTTCCCCGCCATCCGTGTCATCACATCCTCTGACGACAGCCTGATTGAGCAAGCCCCATGCCGACGTCCGACTCCTGCGTCGCGACATCGTCGAATCCTACAGGCAGCCCCCTTCTTTGCCCTCGCTCGGACCGTCCGCCAGCCGGATCGATCGGGAATCGAGCCTCGACTCCACGGGCGAGATCGCACGAGCGCATTGTGCGAAAGCGCTCATTTCCTCGCGCGACTTTGGCGTTCTTCTCCATGGCGCCGGGTCTCGAAGTTGCACAAGGATAGGGCTGAAGACTACGATACCGATGAATCGTCGAGGTCACGTGAGCGACCTGCTAAGCAATCTGCCTATCGCCCGCAAGCTGTTTCTTGCGTTGGTCATTCCTGCGCTGACGATCCTGATCTTGAGCGTCTTGACCTATCGCAGCGTCACGACCTTCTCCGACGATGAAGGCCAGCTCAACGACATCTACTATTCGCAACGCCTGGCATCGGAATATCTGCGGCTCATCGTCGATCTGGAAACGGGCTTTCGCGGGTTCGTCCTGACGAGCCAGGAGCACTATCTGTTTCCCTATCGCACGGCCCAGGACCACGTGCTGAACCTGGGGCGTACCCTGGAAGCGCAGGTGTCCCCCTATGAAGACCAGCGGGACTTGATCGCATCCATTCAACAGCTGGTGAAGCAATTCATCGAAGAAAAGGAACTCTTGATCGAGGCTGTGAAGGCGGAGCATACGGAAGAGGCGCGGTTGTATATCGAAGAGGGTAAGGGCCGCTCGCTGATGCTGAAGATCAGGCAGGACATGGGTCGGCTGGAACACCTGGCGCAAGCGGCCTTGAATCAACGTCTGGCGAAATTGGCCCAGGACCGCGACGACATGCTCATGACCATTCTCGGCGGCGGCCTGTTCGCGCTGATCTGCATGGTCGGAAGCCTGCACCTGATCGCCCGCTCGATCACCACCCCGCTCAAGCGGCTGGCCAAGGCCGTGGTGCCGTCGGAAGCGAACCTCGTTCCCCAGGTACCCCTCATGACCAGGACCGATGAAATCGGCAACCTCTCCCGCGTGATCCATGCCATGAGCACAGCCATTCAATCGCACGTGGCGACGGTGGAGCAGTCGGAAGCCGACTTGCGCCAGCTCAACCAGGACTTGGTCGCCTCCGAAGCCAAGTACCGCAGCATCGTAGACCATGCCCCGTTCGGCATCTTCACCACCCGCGGCATGACGCTCGTGTTCAGCAACCGGTACAACAGCGTCTTGGCTGGCCTCGACCCGAGCGAAGAAAAGGATCCCGATGCCGTGCGGCGTGCGATTCACCCCGACGACCGGGACCGTGTCATCGCGGAATTCGCGCAAGCGGTCAACGAGGGCCGGTCGTACGAAACGGTCTTTCGGTTCCTCCATGCGGACGGTACGGTTCGAAAGGTCTTGAGCCGGCGCATTCCGATCCGCGACGCGACAGGCCAGGTGGTGATGTACCAAGGCTTCAATGTGGACATCACCGCGCTCGACCTCATGCAGACCAGGCTGAGCCGGGCGGAACGGTTGGCGACGCTCGGTCAGGTGGCGGCCGGCATCGCCCATGAGATCCGAAACCCGCTCGTCGGGATCGGCTCCACCACTATGCTCCTCCTCGACGATACCGAACCGCAGGACCCCCGTCGTCCCGACCTGGAAGTCATTTTGCAGGAAACCAAGCGGTTGGATCGCATCGTCAACCAGATCATCGACTATGCGCGTCCGCGCGAAATCGTCGCGTTGCCGTTCGACATGGCCCAGTTGGTGCAAGAGGTCATCAAGGTGCTGGATGAACCCCTAAGCAGCCGGAAGGTCACGGCCAAGGTTGCTGCGCCGTCCGCGCCGTACCCCATTCAAGCCGATCGGGATCAGCTCAAGCAGGTACTGCTCAACGTGATTCAAAACGCCATCGAGGCCACGCCGCCGGGAGGCACCATCAGCTTGGCCCTAGGCTTACAGACTCGAAGAACGGAGGCGGGGGTAGAAGTCACGGTGACGGATCGCGGCCAGGGGATCAGCCCCGCCCACCTGCCGCATGTGTTCGAACCCTTCTTCACGAGCGGCAAACCTCGAGGAACGGGGTTGGGGCTCGCCATCTGCCGCAATATCCTCGATGCCCACGGGGGCGACTTGGCACTGGAGAGTGACCTCGGGGTCGGGACTACCGTGCGCGTCTGGTGTCCCCTACGACAACAACTGCAACTGCAACGGATGCAGGGAGAGGAGTACCATGCGGGCCACGATCTACGTCACGGATGACGAACCAGCCATACGCACCGCCATCGTCAAGCGCCTCTCGCGGCGCCAACACGCGGTGGCGGGATTCGAATCGGGTGAAGACTTGGTGAGGGCGGTCACCCAACATTTGCCCGATCTCATCCTCCTGGATTTGAAAATGCCCGGCATGGGCGGACTGGAAACACTCCGGCAAATTCGCCCTATCGCTCCACAGACTTTGGTCGTGATGTTGACCGCCTACGGCACTGTGGAAGACGCGGTCGAGGCGATGCGACTCGGCGCCTATGATTTTCTCATCAAGTCGGTCGACCTTTCAGGCCTGGACCCGGTCATCGATCGCGCCCTCGAATTCCTCGCCTTGCGCCATCGGGTGGAATTTTCCATGGAGGACCAGAACAGCCCCTACGCCCTCTCCAACATCGATGCGCGCAGCCCGGCCATGCAACTCCTGCTCGGCCAGGTGCGCGACGTGGCGCAAAACGCCAAATCGACCGTGCTGCTCCAAGGGGAAACGGGCTCCGGTAAGGAATTCCTGGCCCGCGTCATCCACTGTAACGGCCCCCGCGCCACAGGCCCCTTCGTCGCGGTGAACTGCACCGCCATTCCCAAGGAACTGTTTGAAAGCGAGCTGTTCGGTTACGAACGCGGCGCCTTCACCGGCGCCCACCAGCGAAAACGCGGGCTGCTGGAAAAGGCCGAAGGCGGGACCCTGTTCCTCGACGAAATCGGTGATCTGGACCAAGCCATGCAAGCCAAACTGCTGCGCGTCCTGCAGGAGCGCACGTTCCGCCGCTTGGGAGGCACGGAAGACTTGTCGGTCGACTTCCGATTGATGACCGCCACCAACCGCGACCTCAAGAAGGAAGCCGCGCGGGGCACCTTTCGCGAAGACCTCTACTTCCGCCTGAACGTGGTGACCTTCGAGTTGCCGCCGCTCCGCGTGCGCACGGAAGACATCCTGCCGCTCTGCATGCAGGCGGTCCTGCGGTTCGGCAAGGAGTTCGGCAAGGAGGTGCTCGACATCGAGCCCGACGCCCAGGAACTGCTCCAGCGTTATAACTACCCGGGCAACATTCGCGAGCTGCAGAACATCATCGAACGGGCGATGATCCTCTGCCATGATAAGACGCTCACCGCCGGCTGCCTCCCGCGCGAACTCCACGACCAGGCGCCGCACATCGCGGTGGCCAAGTCGGCCGGCTCACAGCCCTCGCTACGCATCGAAATGGTGCTCGGCCAACAGACTCTGGCGGATATCGAATCGGCCCTCATCGATGAGGTTGTGCGGCTCTCGGATCACAACAAGACCTTGGCCGCCAAACACCTGGGCCTGACCCGCTTCGCCTTGGACCGGCGTCTGAAAAAGCAGATGGAGCACGAATAACCGAGCCGTTGACCTGCCGAGCGATTCATGGGTTGAACAGCGCCCAGGGAGCACGGATAATGGTACGATAGGGCTGTGCCATGATGACCGACCATCACAATCGGTGGATCCTGCCGACACTCGTGCTGCTGAGCGTCGGTCTGTTTGCCCTCGATCTTTTCATGCCGCTGGGCGTCGCCAACGGCGTCCTCTACGCCGGGCTGGTGTTGTTGGCGTCAGCGTCATCGAACCCTCGCCTGCCGATGCTGACGGCCTTCCTCTCCACTCTGCTCCTGATTGTCGGAGCAGGATTCGGTCCGTACCTCGACAGCATTCCGCTCTGGGTCGGCGTGGTCAACCGCAGTCTCAGCCTGGTGATCGTCTGGATGTCCGCCGTGTTACTGCGACAACGGCACGAGGCGGAAATTCGTTTGCGCCAGGCCAAGGACGAGCTGGAGGAACGCGTCGCCGCCCGCACCAAGGAATTGGCCGATGCGAACCGGTCGCTGCTCAACGAAATTTCGGAGCATGTGGCGACCGAGGAATCGCTCCGCGCGAGCGAACAGGCACTCGCCGGCAGCCGGCAGGAACTCCAGGATTTGGCCGCCCGCCTGCTTACGGCTCAGGAGGAGGAACGCCGGCGCATCTCTCGGGACCTTCACGACGACATCAACCAACGCTTGGCCATGCTGGTGGTCCAAGTCGAATCATTGGACGCCAATCTTCCCCCCGGCGCGGAGCGGTGCGGCAAGGAGCTGCGTTCGATCCAGGACCGGTTGACCGAACTGTCGGACGACGTCCGGCACCTGGCCTACCAATTTCATCCGTCCATTCTCGACGACTTGGGCCTCACCGTGGCCTTGCAACGCCTGGTCGATGACTGCGCGGCCCGCTCGAATCTTCACGGTCGGTTTGAAGGGCAACAGGCTGTGCGGCCCCTACCGCAGGAGGTGTCAACCTGCCTCTATCGCATCGCCCAGGAGTGTTTAGCCAATGTCATGAAACATGCGCGCGCGACGGAAGTAGTGGTCACATTGTCCCATGAGACCGATGCCGTGACCTTGACGGTGCAGGACAACGGAATCGGTTTCGACCTCCACGGTGTCACCGACAGCCACCGCGGCCTCGGCCTCGTCAGTATGGCGGAACGGGTCCGCCTGGTTCAGGGTACGGTCACCATCGACTCGGCCCCCCGAGAGGGCACATGCCTGCGCATTCGGGTTCCCCACGCGGAGGTTCCGGCATGACCACGCCTCGGGTGTTGCTTGCGGACGACCATACACTCGTCCTGGAAGGATTCCGGCGCATCGTGGAGCAGCGCTGCCAGGTCGTGGGCACAGTGGAAGATGGGCGCTCGCTGCTAGAGGCGGCCGTGCGGTTGCAGCCGGATTTGATCCTGCTGGACATCTCCATGCCGCTGCTGAACGGCATCGACGCCGCGCGCCAGGTGAAGAAGGTCTTGCCCGACGTCAAACTCGTTTTTGTCACCATGCACGCCGATCCTGCCTATGTGAGCGAAGCCTTCAAGGCCGGAGCGGCGGCCTATCTCCTCAAACGTTCAGCCGCCCGCGAATTGGACCATGCCATCGATTCCGTTCTGAAAGGGCAGTATTTCGTGACCTCCCTGCTGACCAAGGATCTCGTGGCCTCTCTCTCCGAGGGCCATGAGAATTTGTTTTCCCAGCGCCAGGACCTGACGCCGCGCCAGCGTGAGGTGCTGCAGCTCGTGGCGGAAGGCCGTACCATCAAAGAGATCGCCGCGCTCCTGAATATCTCGCCCAAGACCGTCGAGTTCCATAAAGCCCAAATCATGTTTCACCTCAACCTGCACACCACGGCCGAGTTGACGAAATATGCGCTGTCGCACGGCCTGACATCGACCTAGCCCATTCGCCTTACCGGCCCCCGGCAATTTTTCCCCGGTGACCTAGGAGGTCGCCTAGTTGTCAGGCGCGCCCCGCCTTCGCTACTGTACGCGACAGTCGTCGCACTCAATATCATGTGTGCCCGTGATTCTGTCCCCATCTCGTCGAAGGAGGCCTGGGCGATGGATCCCGAAGCCATGCAATGCCAGTTCTGCTGGCGCGTGCAGGACAACGGAGTAGATGGGTGCTCGCCCGCCGTGTGGGCCGATCTTCCGGCGTTCTTGCAGAAATACCATGAGACGCCACATGCACGTACGTTTTCCGAAGGGTACTGCCCGCAGTGCCAACGGTTTTATGGCCAACTCACGCAGGATCTGCGATCGTGAGCAAGCACTCGATTGCCTCTCCCCTAAAATCGTGGGTCGAAACCGGATGCCCACGGTGCCACAGCCTCATGGTCCAGGAGACGTTCGTCGATTTCCAGGCCGATACGAATCCGGTCAGTTTTTCCGGTTGGCGATGTATCGTCTGCGGCGCCATCGTGGACACCGTGATCGCGCGACATCAAGTCCTGCGTCCCCAACCCCGCATGCATCACACTCGGGCCAGGAAACCGTTGCTTCGGCTGGGTTAGGCTCAATCTCCACCCGTCTGAGACGCGGAATCATACGGTCTCGGCAGCACCCTCGTCACCGACGGTATCCCTGGCGCGGATCACCGCACCGCTCGGGCGCCTCGAGATGATCCCATCGCCAGGTCAGTACCACCGAGTCGTGCAGGGCTGGACCCGCAAGGCCGCGGGTCAGGGGAATCCCTCCTCACACCACCCAGCCTGTTCGTTCGCCGAATATTCTCATCTGGCGCCTGTAGAGATGTTGCCGTGGCCACCACTAGAAATGTCGAGCGATCGACTTGGATCGGTGAAGATGATAGGTTGCTGGAATAGCGCTGAGATGCGAGTGACACACCGTTCCCCGGGATCACTCCGCCTCGGCTGCAGGGAGGAAAGGCAACCATGACCCAGACAAACCAATCAGAGTCCGTCCTGATATCGAACCAGTCGACTGGAGTGTGCGGCTCTGGGAGGATCAGAGTGTCCCCGATCCGGGCTCTCCCCGCCGCAGGACTCCTCTCGATCGTACTCCACGCGGGCTTGTCGTTGCACCCGCTGCCGGCATTGGCTGCGCCCCCGACGGCTATGCCACCGGCCGCTGCAACCCCATCGGGGCCGTCTGAGCCCCTGTATTCGCTGGAGTCCGTACTCAGTCTGGCCCTCGCCAAGAATCCGACCGTAGCCAGCGCGGAGAGCACGATTGAGCAGAGCCGAGGGCATGAGGTAGCAGCCTATACCTATCCCAATCCATCCATCAGCGCGAACAGCGGCAGGGGCCGGATGCGAGACCTCGGGTTGTTTGACCCGGCTGTCCGAGAAACCGTGACGGAATTCAATCTCTCCGTCGGTCAACCAATCGAATGGCCGTCGAAGCGGGCGGCCCGACAACGTGCGACCGAGGCCGGAGTGGCCAGCGCCTCGGCCGGCTTGGCGGAGACCCGCTTGAATCTAATCGCCGACGTCAAGGTGGCCTTTTATGACCTCCTGCTCGCTCAGCGCACACTGATTCTCGCGCAACAAAACCTGGCGACCGTGGAAGACGTGGACAAGGCAGTGCGAACCAGGGTACGGCTGGGAGAAAGTCCGCAATTCGAGGCCATCCGTTCTGGAGTCGAGGTGCTCAAAGCTAACCAGCTGGTGACCAGAGCCGCGAACCGTGTGCGCGTCAACCGGGTCATGCTCGACACCCTGACGGCCGGTTCCCTGGGCTCTGCCTACGCTATCGAGGGACAACTGCATCGCCTGGGCCCAAGCTTCGGCATCGACATTCTGACTCAGCGGGCCGTGACGGAGCATCCGACTATCACACGCCTGGCAAAATTCGTGGAGCAGGCCGATCATAGCCTAGAATTCGAACGCCAGGCGCGGGTGCCGAATATCACCATCGGCGGCAGCTACTGGCGGGAAGTCGGCCGAGAAGCCTTTACCGGCGGCGTCTCCTTTCCCACCCCTGTGTGGGATCGACGGCAGGGCGAAATCATCTCGGCCTTCGGAAGCAAACGCAAAGGGGAAGCCGAATTTCTACGCGCACGGAATGAATTGATCCGCAACGTCAATCAGCACTTTCAAGATGCCAAGACCACGGCCGACATGATCGAGGTCTATGAAAAGGGCATGCTCAAACAGGCGGATGAAGCGCTACGGATCGCGAAGTTCAGTTTTCAACAAGGCGCCTCCAGCCTGATCGAAGTGCTGGACGCGCAACGTGTGCAACGCCAGATTCTGTTAGACTATGCACAGGCCCAATTTGATCTCTCGGTCGCATTGGCGCTCCTGGAACGTGCCGTTGGAGGCCCACTCTAATGCTGCAGCCCTGCCCGATCATTCCGCGATTTCAACCGGCCCGACTGAGTCGCCTTCGGATGTCTGCTCTCACGGCACTCCTAGGCGCCACCTTCGCTTGTCTCTCCGCGGGATGCGACGGTCCGCCCTCAAACGCAACCGGCGCCAACGCCCCCACGCCCGTCGTCGACAAAAGCGTGGTGCGCCTGACCGCCGATGAAATCCAGACCTCCGGCATTCTCGTACAGCCGGTCAGGCGGGCTGAGTTCCGCACCACCCGTGATTTTCCAGGCACCATCGAGCCCAACGAACATGCCTTGGCGGAAATCACGACATTGGTTCGCGGTCGAGTGATTGACGTCTACGCCGACCTTGGCAGGGAAGTGAAAGGGGGCAACTTGCTGGCCCTGCTCTACAGCAGCGAACTGGGTATGGCTCAATCCGCCTACTTAAAAGCCACGGCGAAACTCAATGTGGCCGACCGCGCATTCCGCCGAGCGGAATTGCTCCTGAAGGAGAAAGTGATCGGCTTAGCCGAATTGCAGCGACGTGAGGGGGAAATGCTCAGCCTGAGGGCCGAGCTGCGAGAAGCCCGGGACCGTCTCCTGCTCCTTGGGCTCACCGACGACGATTTACGTAATTTGGATCGCAACCATACGATTCGTTCGCATGTGCCGGTGGTGGCACCGTTCGATGGCCGGGTGATCGCCCGTAACTTGACCAAGGGAGAAGTCGTCGAGACGGCGGAAAAGCTGTTCGTGGTCGCGGATCTGTCCGATGTCTGGGTCACCGCCGTTATTCCCGAGAAGGACATTCCCTACATTCGCCCCGACCAAACAGGGAGCGAACAATCCGTAGAGGTTCTGGTGGCCGCCTATCCCGGACAGGTGTTCAAGGGGCGCATTACGTATGTGGGCGACGTGCTCGATCCTGCAACCAGGACCATGCGTTTGAGATTAGAACTTCCGAATCCCGAGCGCAAACTCAAACCCGCCATGTATGCCACGGTGCGCGTCTATTCCGAGCCGGAACCGAATGTCTTGCTCATCCCCGAGGCCGCCGTTCAACGAGACCGAGATCGACAGTTTGTCTTCGTCCAGCGTGAACCGACCGTCTTCGAAGCCCGCGACGTGAAGCTGGGCAGTTCGAACGGCCAGGACGTCAAGGTCCAGGACGGTCTGCTGGAAGGCGAGACGATTGTCACGAACGGTGCATTCGTCCTGAAGTCCGAATTGCTCGGGGAACAAATCTAGCCTGATGTTATCCTCCTTCCTGGCCTTTGCTCTCCGCCAACGTGTCCTGGTCGTGGTGCTGGCGTGCATCCTCACCGCCGGCGGCATCTACGCCTTCCGCACGATCGCCATCGACGCCTTCCCCGATGTCACCACGGTGCTCGTCCAAGTAGTGACCAAGGTACCCGGGCTGTCTCCGGCCGAGGTGGAACGGTTCGTGACCTTCCCCATGGAACTGCAGTTGATGGGCGCCCCCGGCCTCACCGACATCCGCTCATTCTCGAAAGTCGGCCTGTCGATGATAACCGTCGTCTTCAAGGACGACATCGACATCTATTTGGCTCGACAGGTGGTGCTCGAACGGATACTCGAAGTCCAAAGCTCCCTGCCGCCGGGCACCACGTCACAATTGGTGCCGAATACGACCGGGCTGGGCGAGGTCTATCAATTCTACCTGGAAGGGCCGCACGACAACGACCCCGGCTTCGTCATGACCGAGACGGACTTGATGGAACGGCGGACGCTGGAGGACTGGGTGATCAGGCCGCTGTTGAAAGGGCTGCCCGATGTGGTGGACGTCAACTCGCTGGGAGGATTCGTCAAGCAGTATCAGGTGATGGTCGAGCCAGGCTTGCTTCGAAAATATGGTCTGGCGTTGCACGATGTCTTTGATGCCGTGGCGAAGAACAACGCCAATGCCGGCGGGAACATCCTGGAGAAAGACGACGAAAAATATGTGATTCGCGGCGTCGGCTTGATCAAAAAGCTGGAGGACATCGAACACATCGTCGTCAAGGAAGTGGGCGGCACGCCGGTGTACGTCCGGGATGTGGCGGAGGTGCGGATCGGGCACGCCGTCCGACACGGCGCCGCCGTGATCAACGGCAAGCACGAAGTGGTCACCGGCATTGTCCTCATGTTGCGCGGCGGCAATGCCCGGGACGTCGTCCAATCCATCAAGGACAAGATCGACGAGATCCATGAAAAGCGCATGCTGCCCGACGGGTTACGCATCGTGCCCTTTTACGACCGGATCGAGCTGATTACTGCGGCGCTCGCCACCGTCTATAAGGCCCTGCTCGAAGGTATCGTGCTGGTCGTCGTGATCCTCTTCCTGTTCCTCGGAAACGTGCGAAGCGCGCTCATCGTGACCGCCACCTTAATCGTGACGCCGCTGGTCACCTTCATCGTCATGGATCAAGTCGGGTTGACGGCCAATCTGATGTCGCTCGGCGGGCTGGTTATCGCGATCGGCATGATGGTCGACGGCTCGGTCGTCGTGGTGGAAAACGTCTATCGGCACTTAGCCGAGCAACGCGATGATCATTACAACAAGACCGAGGTCATCCTCCATGCCGTCGCGGAAGTCGGCCAACCCGTGATCTTCGGCATCCTGATCATCATCCTCGTCTTTCTGCCCATTCTGACGCTACAGGGCATGGAAGGGAAAATGTTTCAACCGCTGGCCAACACGATCATCATCGCGCTGGTGGTGTCCCTAGTTCTGTCCCTCACCCTCTCGCCCGTCCTTTGTGCGCTCGCCCTGAAACGCGGAACCGAAGAGGATACCTTTCTGCTCCGCTGGGCCAAACGGGTCTACCTCCCGACATTGCAGTGGGCCATGGGACATCGCATCACAGTGCTGGCGCTCGCGCTGGGTCTCCTGGGATCCAGCCTGGCGCTGTTCCCCTTTCTTGGAGGTGAATTCATCCCTATTCTCAATGAAGCGGCCATTTCGCCCCAAACCATTCGTTATCCCAGCATTGCATTAGACAAATCGATCGAAATTGAAAAGGAAATGCAGCGGGCCGTGCTGGAGTTTCCCGAAGTACGCATGGTGGTGTCAAAAATCGGCCGCTCGGAGATGGGAAACGATCCTCAGGAGCCGAATGCCAGCGACCCGGTCGTGAGTCTGCATCCGATGGACCAATGGACCACCGCCAAAACCAAAGCCGGACTCGACGATGCCGTCCGTAAACGTATCGAAAAGGTGCCGGGCGCCAACTTCCTGCTGAGCCAGCCGATCCAACAGCGCGTGGATGAACTGCTGTCCGGGGTCCGTTCCGAGGCGACCATCAAAATTTTGGGAGACGATTTGGAGGTGTTACGAGCCACGGCGGAAAAGGTTCAAGCCATCATGACTTCCGTCAAGGGGGTAGGTGATGTGCGGGTGGAGCAGCTCTTCGGTCAGACGTACCTGACCATCGACATCGACCGTGGCAAGATTTCCCGATATGGCATCAACGTGGCACATATTCAAGAGATCATTACGACGGCGATCGGCCAAGAAGCGGCAACCACCGTCTATGAAGGCAACAAGCGATTCGATCTGACGTTCCGATATCCGGAGAAATATCGCAACAGCGTCGAAACCATTCGGAACATCCTTCTGACCACAGCCAACGGCGCACTGATTCCTCTCGGCGACCTTGCGACAGTGGAACTGCGGGAAGGCCCGTCATTGATCAGCCGCGAGGGGTTGCAGCGCCGGATCTATGTCGGCTTCAACACTCTCGGACGAGACATCGAAAGCGTCGTCGCGGAAGCCCAAGCCAAAATTGCAAAGCAGATCCATCTTCCGTCCGGTTATCACTTTGTCTGGGGTGGCTCCTTTGAAAACATGCAGCGCGCGATGGCACGACTGAAAATCATCCTGCCGATTACGATCGGCCTGATCTTCATCCTATTGTTCGCTTCGTTCAACTCCGTCCGCCACGCAGCACTGATCATCATGAATCTGCCATTCGCCATGATCGGCGGCATCATCGCTTTATGGTTAACGGGAGAGTATTTGAGCGTACCCGCCTCGGTAGGCTTTATCAACCTGTTCGGTGTCGCGGTGCTCAACGGCATCGTGCTGGTCTCTTACTTCAACAAATTGCGCGAAGACGGCCTTCAGTGCGACGAGGCCGTGATCAAAGGTTGCACGCTCCGTCTCCGACCGGTCCTTATGACTGCCTTAGTCGCCCTACTCGGCCTGATCCCGCTGGCATTTGCCCATGGGATTGGATCGGAGGTACAGCGTCCCCTTGCTGTGGTCGTCATCGGAGGTTTGGTCAGTTCCACGCTTCTGACGTTGGTCGTCCTGCCGGTACTGTATAGGTGGTTCAACCAGGACCAATCAATCGCTCCTCAAGCTCCCCATTCCTAAGGAATCTCTCATGGCCAACGACGAAACGGTTTTTCCACGCTCCCCTGCCCGTGAGTGTCGGTCCAGCGGTTTCGTACCTAGTGAAATACCGGGGATTCAATCGACATACACTCCTGATAGGATGCATCCGGGGCGGCTCCTTCGCATAGCTGAGCGCATCGCGCGCGATGGCCCTTCTCCCTTCGAATTCCACGCCAGGGAGTGTCGGAGAACTTGACTATGGCTTGGACCTATCTGATCATCGCAGGACTACTCGAAATTTGTTGGGCTATCGGTTTGAAATACACCGATGGCTTCACGCGACTGTGGCCCTCGGTTGGCACGCTCGTGGCGATGGCGGCGAGTTTCATATGTCTCGCACAAGCCCTCAAGAGCATCCCGGTAGGGACCGGCTATGCTGTCTGGACGGGCATCGGTGCCTCGGGGACCGCCTTGCTGGGCATAGTCCTCTTCGCAGAATCCACCTCCACCGTGAAGATCATCTCACTGGTCTGTATCGTGCTCGGTATTATTGGTCTGAAAGGCAGCTCATAACCCCCTTCCCCTGCCTTCGGTTGGCATCGACCCGCTCTTCATGCCACAATGCGAACGGACGGTCCGTACGACGACCGCATCGATTCCGAACTACTCATCATTCCGCCCATGTCCGGCAGCAAACAGAAAAACTTCACGATCCTGCTGGTCGAGGATAATGCCGAGGACGTGGACATGTTCCTACGCGCCGTCGAACACGAACTCCCCCGCCACGAGGACGAGCAGGTAGAGTTGGTGATCAATGCGACTGCAGAAGGCGCGTTGGAGCGGCTCCGAATACAGTCTATCGACCTCATCATTGCCGACGTTCGCCTGCCGGGAATGAGCGGGATCGAACTCCTGCAACGCGTCCAAGACATGCAGCGGCGCATTCCCGTCCTCATGGTGAGTTGGGTCCATGCCATCGAAACGGTCATCGATGCTATGCGGCACGGGGCCTTCGACTACATCGTCAAACCCTTTGAGACGATGGACCTCGCGACCCGCATCCACCGGGCGATGCGGATGTCGGAAATCCTTTCACAGACTTCCGCGGAGGACGCGCCGCCCTCCCACCTTCCCTTCAAAAACCTTGTCGGGGTGAGCGCGCCGATCCGCAACGTAATGGCCATGATCGATGCCGTCGCAAAGGTCCCTTCCACTACCTTGATCATCGGGGAAACGGGCACTGGAAAAGAACTCATTGCGAAAGCAATTCACGAGCGAAGTCTTGAGTGTGACGGCCCGTTCCAAGTCGTCGACTGCACGACCTTTTCCGAGGGCACGGTGGAGAGTGAATTGTTCGGACATGTCCGGGGAGCCTTCACCGGCGCCGTGGCCGACAAGACCGGCCTCATTGAGTCCGGACGACATGGCACGGTCTTCCTCGATGAAATCGGCGACCTCCCGGCGAACTTACAGGCGAAGCTCTTGCGGGTTCTAGAGGAGGGGGAGGTCCGTGCTGTCGGCAGCACACAGCAACGAAAAGTGAACGTGCGATTTATCGCCGCAACCAACCAAGACCTTGCGGAAAAGGTCAAACGCAACGAGTTTCGGAAGGATCTGTTTTTCCGCCTTAATGTCATGGTCATCCGGGTCCCCCCGCTTCGTGAACGGACGGAAGATATCCCGGTCCTGGCACGGCACTTCATCACGCGGTACGCCAAGGAATTCACCAAGCATGTCGAAGACTTACATCCATCAGCTGTTACAGAGCTGGTGGCCTATCCTTGGCCGGGCAATGTACGGGAACTCCGCAACGTGATGGAACGAGCCGTCATGTTGGCAAAGGGTACGCGCATCGGCCTAAACGATGTGGCAGGCATGCTGTCCGTGTCAGACCGTCAGCAAGAATCCGGCGATGAAGATTATCTCCACCTCCCCTATGCCAAGGCAAAGGAGCAGATCCTAGAGGCCTTCAACCGTCGATACATTTCCAACAAACTCACCATCCATCGCGGCAATGTCACCCATGCCGCCCAGGATGCCGGCCTTCCCCGCTCTTATTTCCACGAAATCATGCGCCGCTACGTCAAAGACGAAAAGCTCTGACTGTCAGTCATGACTGACAGTCAGAGGACCATTGATTACATAAAGCATTGTATTTGGAAGCATTTGCTCAAAACTGCTTCATGGTCAGCTTTTACAGACACAACTTTATACTTACTTTTCAATCACTTACACAAACGAATCACCTTGCAGTCAGCATTTCCTGACTCACGAAACATATCGGTTCATTTCCCTCTCCATCCCACCTCAAACAAATCATACAAGCTATTGATTTAATTATATTTATACCGCTCAACCAGAACAGCTCTCTCTAGCCTCTCGGCACACGAATTGTAATACCTCTCCCTTGCGAGCGAATGTCCGCTCGCTAAAACCGAATTGCGAATCGACTGACGTTTCCAATTCGACACGCTGGAAGGGGGGTGGAACGAGACACATTGCATTCTGAGCCTGGGCAGTGAGTTTGTACGAACAGATACATGAGAGGATCATGTATCTCACAAGGAGGTAGCTACTATGCAGGTTTCCGTTTCACGGAGACAGTTTCTCAAAATCTCGGCGGGAACCGTTGCGGCCGTGGCCGTGGCGGATAAAGTCCTCGCGTTGACCGCGTTGCAACCGGTCATCGAGGTGGGAAACCCGCTGGGCGAGTACCCCGACCGGTCGTGGGAGCGCGTCTATCACGATCAGTATCGGTATGACTCGTCCTTTACGTGGTGCTGTTCTCCGAACGACACCCACGGTTGCCGGGTCCGGGCCTTCGTCCGGAACGGCGTCGTGATGCGCGTGGAGCAGAACTATGACCACCAGACCTATGAAGACCTCTACGGCAACCGCGGGACGTTCGCACACAACCCGCGCATGTGCTTGAAGGGCTTCACGTTCCACCGCCGCGTCTATGGTCCCTATCGTTTGAAGGGCCCGTTGATGCGGAAGGGTTGGAAGCAGTGGATGGACGATGGCTCTCCGGAGCTGACCCCCGATGTGAAGCGGAAGTATAAATTTGACAGCCGTTTCCTGGACGACCTCAACCGCGTCTCGTGGGATACCGCGTTCACCTACGTTGCGAAAGCAGCCATCGTGATCGCGACCCGCTACAGCGGTGAAGCCGGAGCCCGCCGCCTGCGCGAGCAGGGGTATGCGCCGGAAATGATCGAAATGATGAAGGGCGCGGGCGTGCGCTGCTTCAAGCACCGCGCGGGCATGCCGGTGCTCGGCATCGTCGGCAAGATGATGAACACCCGCTTCAACGGTGGATGTTTGCCATTGCTGGACACCTGGATTCGCAAGGTCGATCCAGACAAGGCCCAGGGTGGAAAGTACTACTCCAACTACACCTGGCACGGCGACCAGGACCCGTCCCATCCGTTCTGGAACGGCACGCAGAACTGCGACGTCGACCTCTCCGACATGCGCTTCTCCAAGCTGAACACCAGCTGGGGCAAGAACTTCGTCGAGAACAAGATGCCGGAAGCGCACTGGAAGCTCGAGTCGATCGAGCGCGGCGCCCGCATCGTGGTCATTACGCCGGAATACAATCCAACGGCCTACCGCGCCGATTACTGGATTCCTCTCCGGCCGGAAACTGACGGCGCGAACTTCCTTGGCGCTGCAAAGATCATCTTCGATGAAAATTTGCAGGATATCGATTACATCAAGGAGTTCACCGACCTGCCGTTGCTCATTCGGACCGATACGCTTCAGTTCCTCGATCCGCGCGACGTGGTTGCAGACTACAAGTTCCCGGATTTCTCGAAGAGCTATTCGGGACGCATTCAATCCTTGAAGCCCGAGCAGGTTGAACGGCTCGGCGGCATGATGGTGTGGGACCTAGCCAAGGGCAAGGCCGTGCCTTTGCACCGCGAACAGGTCGGCTACCACTTCAAGGAGAGCGGCATTGATCCCGCTTTGACCGGAACCTACCGCGTGAAGCTGAGCAATGGCCGCGAGATCGACGTCATGCCGATCTATCAGATGTATCAGGTGCACCTCCAGGATTACGACCTGGACACGGTGCATCAGATCACCCGCGCGCCGAAGGACCTCATCGTCCGTTGGGCACGGGATTCGGGCACGATCAAGCCGGCCTCGATGCACAACGGGGAAGGCGTCTGTCACTACTTCCACATGACGGAAATGGGTCGTGCGGCCGCGTTTATCATGACCATCACCGGCAACATCGGCAAGTTCGGCACCGGGTGCCACACCTGGTCGGGTAACTACAAGGCCGGTGTCTGGAACGCTGTACCCTGGTCAGGCGCGGGTCTCGCGGTGCACACCGGCGAAGATCCCTTCAATCTGACCTTGGATCCGAATGCCCACGGCAAAGAGATCAAGACCAAGTCGTACTACTATGGTGAAGAAGTCGGATACTGGAACCATGGTGATACGGCCTTGATCGTCAACACGCCGAAGTATGGGCGCAAGGTGTTCACCGGCAAGACTCACATGCCAAGCCCCAGCAAGGTGCGTTGGGTCACCAACGTGAACATCCTCAACAATGCCAAACACCACTATGACATGGTGAAGAACGTCGACCCGAACATCGAGATGATCGTCACGCAAGACATCGAGATGACGTCCGACGTCAACCATGCCGACGTGGCGTTTGCATGTAACTCGTGGATGGAATTCACCTATCCGGAAATGACCGCCACGGTGTCGAATCCGTGGTTGCAGATCTGGAAGGGCGGCATCCGTCCGCTGTACGACACCCGGAACGATGCGGACACCTTCGCAGGCGTCGCGGCCAAGTTGGCCGAGATGACCGGCGATGCGCGCTTCCGCGGCGTCTTCCACTTCGTATACATGAACCGTGTCGACGTGTATCCGCAGCGCATGCTGGACGCCAGCGCGACCTGCTATGGCTACAGCGCAGACGTCATGTTGAAGTCGGAAAAGGGCTGGATGGTCATGGGTCGTACCTATCCGCGGCATCCGCTCTGGGAAGAGACTAACGAGTCCAAACCCCAGTGGACGCGGACAGGCCGAATCGAGACCTACCGGACCGAGCCGGAAGCGATCGAGTACGGGGAAAACTTCATCGTGCACCGGGAAGGCCCGGAGTGTACGCCGTACCTGCCGAACGCAATTTTCTCGAACAACCCGTTCATTCGGCCGGATGACTACGGTATTCCTATCACGGCACAGCACCATGATGACAAGCATGTGCGCAACATCAAGTTGCCGTGGGCGGAGATCAAGCGGCATCCGAACCCGTTGTGGGAGAAGGGCTACCAGTTCTACTGCGTCACGCCCAAGACCCGGCACCGGGTGCACAGCCAATGGTCGGTGAACGACTGGGTGCAGATTTACGAGTCGAACTTCGGCGATCCCTACCGCATGGACAAGCGGACGCCGGGTGTCGGCGAGCATCAGTTGCACATCAACCCGCAGGCGGCGAAAGACCGCGGCATCAACGACGGCGACTACGTCTTTGTCGACGGCAACCCGGTGGACCGGCCCTATCGCGGCTGGAAACCGTCGGATCCGTTCTACAAGGTCGCCCGCTTGATGATCCGGGCGAAGTACAACCCTGCCTATCCTTACCATGTCACGATGGCTAAGCACGCACCGTACGTCTCGACGGCGAAATCGGTGAAGGGCCACGAGACGCGGCCGGACGGGCGCGCCATCGCGGTGGACACCGGCTATCAGTCCAACTTCCGGTACGGGGCCCAACAGTCCTTTACCCGGAACTGGTTGATGCCGATGCACCAAACCGACTCACTTCCGGGCAAACACACGATTGCCTGGAAGTTCAAGTGGGGCTATGCCATCGATCACCACGGTATTAACACGGTGCCGAAGGAATGCTTGATCCGCATCACCAAGGCGGAAGACGGCGGTATCGGCGCCCGTGGACCATGGGAACCGGTGCGCACCGGCTTCACCCCAGGGCAGGAAAACGAGTTCATGATCAAGTGGCTCAAGGGTGAGCACATCAAGATCAAGGTCTAGAACGGACGCGACTTGCCGACGAGGGGTCGCCTCTCGGCACGCACGTTCTCGGGACTTGACTCGAAGGCAACGACTTAACCATTTGATCATGTACAGAAGGAGGATTCACAATGCCGGAAGTCTATAACTGGCAGCTGGGACGGAAGATGCTGTATCCGTATGAGGAGCGGCATCCGAAGTGGCAGTTTGCCTTTGTGTTCAACATCAATCGGTGTTTGGCGTGTCAGACCTGTTCGATGGCGGACAAGTCGACCTGGCTCTTCTCGAAGGGGCAGGAGTACATGTGGTGGAACAACGTGGAGACGAAGCCGTACGGCGGCTATCCGCAGTTCTACGACGTGAAGATCACGCAGCTGATCGAGCAGGTGAACCCGGGGGGGCAGGTGTGGAACGTGCGGGTGGGCCGCAAGCACCATGCGCCGTACGGGGTGTTCGAAGGGATGACGATTTTCGACGCGGGGGCCAAGGTGGGCCAGGCGGCGATCGGCTACATCCCGACGGACCAGGAATGGCGGTTCGTGAACATCTACGAGGACACGGCGACCTCGATGCGGGCGTTGGTCGAGAACGTCGACAAGTCCGGCTTCAGCCGCGACGAACCGTGGCGGATGACGGGCAGTTCCTTGCCGGAGCATGAGACGTACTTCTTCTACTTGCAACGGATCTGCAACCACTGCACGTATCCGGGGTGCTTGGCGGCCTGTCCGCGGAAGGCGATCTACAAGCGGCCGGAAGACGGCATCGTGTTGATCGACCAGAACCGGTGCCGCGGGTACAAGAAGTGCGTGGAGCAGTGCCCGTTTAAGAAGCCGATGTACCGGGGCACGACCCGGGTGTCGGAGAAGTGTATTGCCTGTTATCCGCGGATCGAGGGGAAAGATCCCTTGACGGGCGGGGAGCCGATGGAAACGCGCTGTATGGCGGCCTGCGTGGGGAAGATCCGCATGCAGAGCCTGGTGCGGATCGGCGAAGACGGGCTGTGGGCGGAAGACCGATGGCACCCGCTGTACTACGCGATCCGCGTGGAGCAGGTGGCGTTGCCCTTGTACCCGCAGTGGGGCACGGAGCCCAACGGGTACTACATTCCGCCGCGGCATGCGCCGCGGGGCTACAACCGGCAGATGTTCGGGCCGGGGGTGGACAACGCGATCGAGAAGTACCTGGTGCCGAGCCGGGAACTGTTGGCGGTGCTCCAGCTGTGGCGCGCCAGCCAGCAGATCGTGTTCCGGTACGATGTCATTCCGGGCCCGAAGGTGTTCGAAACCCAGATCCACGGGAAGCGGTTCGATATGTACAACGATACCGTGCTGGGCTTCAACAAGTCGGGCAAGGAAGTGGCCCGCATCCAGGTCGAAGAGCCGATCTACATTCGGCCGGCCGAGCGCGTCAACTGGCTGTAAGACGCACGCTGAGGAGAGAGGAATCCCCTCTCTCCTCAGTAGGATGACAGCACAAAGAGGCAGGAGGCTCGAAAGAACCTCCTGCCTCTGTCTTTTCTCCACTATCTTGAAACAGTCCCCTGCAAATACGTCCCCTGCGAAGCCTTGACAGAATCGAAGGAGCAAGGTATTCTAGATTCGAGTTGAGAACGCTTATCAGTATCGACAAAAATCGGTTGGTCCCGGCTAGTCCAGCTAAGTCAGCAGGAGATACCAAACATGTATGTCTGCTTGTGTAAAGGCTTGACGGAATCGGATGTGCGAGCGGCTGGGCGTCAGGGGTTCCTGACGAGGCGGCAGTTAATTGCGGAGTTCGGCCTACGCGAGAATGGGTGCTGCGGACGTTGTGCGCGAAATATTCATGAACTGGTGACTTTGGCTAAGAGCCAACTCGATAGTGTCTGTCCAGATCCGATTTCCTCTTAGCTCACTCCTTTCTCATCGACCACATCACCTCGGACCACAGCCTCCCCTCCGTTAGCGAACAACGGATCGCGTCTGACCTTGCCCGAATCCATGGGCGACGGCCAGTGTCACTTCGGCGACTCGCTGCCCCAAACTGCGCCCTCCGGCGAGTTCATTTTCATCAAGACCAGGGCTTTCCCCTTCGGTCGTGGCAGATGCACCGAAAGCCCCTCCCCCGCTCACCACGATCATATAATTCCCCAGCATCGCTGCCAGCATCGACAGCAGGGTCAACTCTTTTCCGCTCGAGATTTGGCCACCAGTGACAAAAGCAGCGCCCACTTTGTTCTTGAGTTTGAACTCTGGAAACACACCAAACTTAAATTGCCAGTCATCGATAAAGGCCTTGACCTCACCGGCCATATTTGACCAGTAAACCGGCGATCCCAACACAATCGCGTCCGCGGAAAACAATTCTTCCGCGGTCACCTGTCGCACATGTTTCACGGTCGCCCGAGTATTGGGCACCATGACCACTCCTTCAGCCACCGCTTTCGCCATACGCTCGGTATGCCCAGTGAGTGAGTGATAGGCCACCAAAACCTGAATCACCTGTTGGTCGTCTCTCGCCTGCCCCGAAGTAGCAGGAAGTAAGAGGCCTCCCACCAACAATACAAGCATCAGCCATAACCTGATCATCATAGCCTCCGTGACAACAGGAGAAGGGAGATATGGGAGGGGAGGATCGCACCCCAGGCAAGACCGTATGGATCAACGTATGTAGGCACCGCGGAGGGAACCGTCGGAACCCCGGCGATCTAGAAAACTGTTACCGACGAATCGTTTCCTCATCCAAGTGCTCTTCGACCGACACTTGGGTTAGGGTTCCTCGATAGTCGCACTTATGACAACGAATCCGGAACTCCTCGATCCATTTTTCCTGCACATAGGATTGACGGCATTTGGGGCAGACAAAGACGCCCTTCATATACAGGACTCGACGCTTTTCTTTCATGAGTTTCCTCCCTCCAGTACCGATGCCTCGTGAGGATGGCATAGGGGCCGCAGAAATTTCAAGAACATCTGCATGGCCAATGCTTGTCTCCACGCCGCTTGACGGTGCATGTCCAGCCCGATAGGATGCGCCCCATGTTCCAACCATCCTGGTCCTCCCTGACCATCCGCGCACTGGTCACTGGCTTCGTCGGTTTATTGGCCATGAGCGCTCCCCTCATCGGTGCCGACCATTCTCCTGAAACCCTTATTGCGGTCAAGACCCCGAACGGCGCAGTCATTCAGGCCGAACTCGCCGATACGGCGCTGAAACGAGCCCAGGGGCTCATGTTCCGTGAGCAGCTTGCAGATGACCGAGGCATGCTCTTTATCTTTGGGGACGCCCAACCTTGGACATTCTGGATGAAGAACACCAAAATTCCCCTCGATATCATCTGGATGGATGCCAAGAAAACCATCATTCACATCGAGCGGAACGTCCCCATCTGCACGCGGCAGGACGACGGCTGCCCGCAATACCATTCCGACGAGGGGGCGTTATATGTCCTGGAACTCGGCGGGGGACGTGCGAAGGCCCTTCAGCTTGAGCGCGGCATGCGACTCAGCTTCAAGCAGCCGTAACAAGACGGGCCCTACGGTAGCGGCGCCCGCTTCTTTCCCCAGAAGAACGTTTGAATCCGTTCAATCAACGAACGTGTGTGCGTAGCGGCCGACAATGAGGCCGCCTCCTGCGAAAGCTGAGCCTTCGCGGACATCGTCACGGCTTGGCGGCGAGCGACGATTTCTCCGATGCGGTCGAGCAAACGGTGGTCTGCTTCAACCACTCGCATCAACGCCGCCTTTCCCACCGCAATTACCTCGAGTCCAGTGGTCGCCGCCACCGTCGCGGACCTCGGTTCCCCGGTGAGCAAAGACATTTCGCCGAAAAACTGTCCAGCACCGATGGTCGCAACCGTTTTGCTCAACCGTTCCGTCTCTACACGTACATCCGCTTGTCCTGCCACCACGACATAAAGCACATCGCCCGCCTCACCCTGGCGGACGACTCGCTCTCCGGGAAGGTACGTTTCCTTCCGAGATCCCTGGGCCAGGAGGGATAACTGCTTCGGGTCCAGCATGGCAAGGAAGTCGACTCCGGTCAGTTGTTGCACGATACGCTCGAGAGACTCCTCGGGGGGCTCCGATTCCGGCGCAACCATCTGATGCACGACGCGCTGTGGGAACGGAATCTCGATTCCTCTTCGCGAAAACACATGCCAGATGTACGTCCGCACCCGACTCTCGATGACCGGGTATTGGCCGTAATCAAGGATGGGAAACTTGATGCGATACTGAATCCCTGATTCGTTAAAGGCCGTGACCATGGCAATGGGCCTGGGCTCGGTCGCCACTCCCGGCACAGACGAAGCTGCCTCTTCCAGTACGGCACAGACCAGTTCAGGAGTTGCTCGATACGCGGCCTCGACATAGACAGAGCGGAGATGCAACTGAGAAGGCCTGGAGAAATTAGTGACACCGTTCTGAATCACCAAATCGTTGGGTAAGCAGACAACGTCCTGCGTACGGGTGAGCAACGTCACGTGCTCCATGCCGATATGCGTGACGATTCCTTCTCGATCGGCGACCGCGATCCAATCCCCCACCTTCACGATCTTCCCCAATTCGATACCGGAGAAAAATCGCGTCAACGTATCCTTGAGCGCCACTCCAACCATAGCCGCCGCCACAGTGGGGAGGGCCACCAAGGCCACTAGATTGACCCCCATGACTAACCAGAGGATCAACACCCCTGCGGCGACTACTTCGGCGCCGATCAACAAATGTCGAACAACATCCGGGATGTACCGCTTCCCCCGCTCAATGAGCCACTCGCCGATGATGACGGCATCGAGAACCGTAAAAATGAAGAAAGAGGCTCCCAACCAGGCAAGCACCTCCAGGGCGGATCGGAAGAGAGGAGGGAATGATTCAACCGCTTCGCTCTGCGTCACCGTTGCGACCATGAGCAGGAGCAGCGCCGCGATGCCGCCGGCATAAAAGGGAAGGGAAGGAAGGGGGCGACCGCGGCGAAGTATCAGCGCCGACAGGCCGGCCAAGATGATGGCCACCGCGACAAGCCCTGCGACCGCCATCCAGACACTCATGTCGTTGTCACCTGCCGCGGTTGCATGCCGAATGCATTCAACCTTTTAATCAGGATCGCTCCTGCCACGACCTCACCCGCCGAGCCGTGATCACGCCGTCCACCCGCTCGATCGTTTTTAAGACCCGGGCCAGGTGGGTGGTATCCGCTACCTCCACGACGAAATCCAACATGGCCTTGCGATCCTCGCGCGTCGTAATTTCCGCGCGGCTGATGTTGGCCTGACACTCCGAAATCGCCGTAGAGACATGGGCCAGCACCCCGGTTTTATCGACGGCGATCACCGAGATCTTCACGGCATGGGTGCTGGGCGTAGATTGATCCCACTCCACTTCGACCAACCGATTCTTGTCGTAATCCAGGGCTTCGAGATTGGGACAGTCCACAGTGTGGATCGTCAAGCCGCGCCCCCGCGTGATATAGCCCAGAATACGGTCACCCGGCACCGGGTTGCAGCAACGAGACAATTGCATCAGCAGGTCCCGAGCCCCTTTGACGAGCACAGCCTTTTCGTCCACGCGTCCAGTGGAGACTTTGGGAGCAGCAGGCACCTCGGGAATCGCGACCTGGCCCTCGTCGATAGGAGGAGGTGCGAGCTTGCTGAGGATCTGAGACGTTGAGATGTGGCCGAAACCCACGGCCGCAGCCAACTCATCTGCCGTTTCGTAGCCGACCTGTTTCGCCACAGCCAACAGCTGTTCCGAGCGCAGCGTCTGGGCCGGCGCCAACCCGTGCCGTCGGAATTCGGCCTCCAACAGGCGCTTGCCAATCTCGATGCTCCGAGATTGTTCCTCCGCCTTGATCCAGTGTTTGATTTTCGTTTTGGCCCGGGAGGTGCGCACGAACTTCAACCAATCGCGATGCGGCGTCTGGTTGGCAGCAGTCAGAATCTCCACCATGTCGCCGCTCTCCAACGTGTGCTTGAGCGGCACAATCTTGCCGTTGACCTTGGCGCCGACACAGTGATCCCCAATTTCCGTATGAATCGAATAGGCAAAGTCGACGGGTGTGGAGCCCTTGGGGAGTTCCTTGACCATCCCCTGCGGGGTGAAGACATACACCACATCGTGGAACAGATCCAGTTTGACGGAATCCATGAACTGCCGGTTGTCGGGCAAGTCTTGATGCCATTCGACGAATTGTCGGAGCCAACTGAAAACCTTGCCGTCTTTCTCATCGATGCGGCCCTGCTCCTTGTATTTCCAATGCGCGGCAATCCCCTGCTCCGACACGCGGTGCATCTCTTCCGTGCGAATCTGAAATTCCACGTGCTCACCCTTGGGGCCGACCACCGTCGTATGCAGCGACTGGTACATGTTGGATTTCGGAATGGCGATGTAATCCTTGAAGCGGCCGGGCAGCGGCCGCCACAAGGAATGGATCACCCCCAGCAGGGCATAGCAGTTCATTTTGGTATCGGTGATAATGCGCAGGGCCGCCAGGTCGTAGACCTCTTCAAAGGAAATCGACTGTTTCTCCATCTTTTGGTAGATACCATAGAGATGCTTCGGTCGTCCTGAGACCTCTCCCTGCAATCCCGCCTCCGCAATGGCGTTCTTGACGAGATCAATGACTTCAAGAATGTATTGTTGTCGGTCCTCATCCCGCTTCGCCACACAGACCCGCAAGGATTCGTATACATCCGGCTTGAGATGCTTGAGACAGAGATCTTCGAGTTCGTTCTTGATCCAGCCGATGCCAAGACGATTCGCTAACGGCGCATAGATCTCCAGCGTCTCTTGTGCAATCTCTTGCCGTTTACGTTCGCTGAGGTACTCCAGCGTGCGCATATTGTGCAGCCGATCGGCGAGTTTGATGAGCACGACACGGATGTCGTCCGCCATCGACAACACCATCTTGCGGAAATTCTCGGCCTGTTTTTCCTCATAATTGCGGAAGGTGATCTTGCCGATCTTCGTCACCCCGTCGACCAGGTGCACGACGTCCTTCCCGAACCGTTGCTCCAATTCATGGGGGGTCGCCAAGGTATCTTCGAGGGTATCGTGCAGTAATCCCGCCACGATGGCGGTCACGTCGGTCTTGAGATGGGTCAGCAACCCGGCCACGGCAAGCGGGTGACGCAGGTAGGGCTCGCCGGATCGGCGCGTCTGCCCTTCATGGGCCTTGGCAGAGAAATCATACGCGCGCCGAACGAGATCGAGATCCGCTTCGATGTTGTAGCTCTTCACCCGCTCGATGAGTTGACCAAGCTCTGTAACCGTTTCGTGCGGCATGTTATGCCACCTCTCCGCTCATCCGCAGAGCCTTGATCCGCAACTGAACCCGATCATATCCATTCCAATGGTTGCGCTCCGGGCTAAACGCCAAGTCGATCGGTCGGCCGGCCCTGAGTCCAAGCCCTTCGAAGGACCCCATACGAAACCCGATGCTGTCGAAAATGAAGGATCGCCCCTGTCGAACGCGGAGCTTGAGGTGCTTTTCACCGACGACCCTCGCCTCCACCACATCCAGCCCGCGCACGGCAAGGGTCGGTTCTGGATTTCCCGCCCCAAAGGGGTGCAACGACTCTAATTCCTGGATCAACGTGAAATTCACATCCGCCAGGTTGACTTCCGCATCCACATGCAGAGTCGGTTGAACGCGAGTTCCATTCGCCCAGGTTTCGGCCACCTCACAGAATCGTCGACGAAATGCCTCCAACTGAGATTCCCGAATCGTGAGCCCCGCCGCACTCGGATGCCCGCCGTAAGCCTCTAGAAAATCTCGACAGTTGGTGAGGCCTTGATATAGGTCGAAGCCGTCGACCGTCCGTGCCGATCCTTTCCCAAGCCCTTCTGCATCCACCGCTATCACCACAGTCGGCCGATGAAAGCGCTCGACCAACCTGGCGGCGACGATTCCGACCACACCTAAGTGCCAGTCTCGCGAGCCCACGACAATCGCCGCATCCGGCTCGGCCTGCGCCAATCGTGCTGCAGCTTCACTACTGATCGCCTCCTCGATCTCCTGACGACGCCGGTTGAACTGCTCTAACTGTTCGGCGATGGACCTCGCCTCCAAGTCCGATTCCGTCGTCAGGAGGCGTACACAAGCCATCGCGTGGTCCAACCTGCCGGCGGCATTCAAGCGAGGCCCGAGGCGAAAGGCGATGGTATCGCTCGTGCAATCTTTCGCAATTCCCGCCACCTGCTTCAGCGCACGGAGACCGCACCGGGCACCGCGTGAAATCTGCGTCAATCCTTCCCGCACCAGCACACGATTCTCATCCTGCAGCGGGACGATATCGGCCACCGTCGCCAGCGCCACAAGGTCGAGACAGGAAGCGGCATCGACATCCCCCGATCCGTAGCGTCGCTCATATGCCAACACGACTTTATACGCCAACCCGGCCGAGCACAGCCCCTTGAAGGGATAGGAAGCGTCCTGTCGATGGGGGTTGAGAACAGCCAGGGCGGCCGGCATCCTGTCATCGGTCTGGTGGTGATCGGTCACTACGACATCCATCCCGAGTTGCCGAGCCACATCAATTTCACGGTGGGAGGTGGTGCCGCAATCCGACGTCACCAAGAGTGTCACCCCCTCCTGAGCCAAGCGCCTGACGGCCCCCTCATTCAGGCCGTACCCTTCGCGTAGACGATGGGGAATGTAGGCACAAGCAGTACCCCCTAAACCCTTATAGAACGAGAGATACAGACTCGTGGCCGAGACGCCATCGACGTCGTAGTCACCGTAAAAACAGACGCGCTCCTGCCGAGAGAGGGCCAGGTGCAGCCGCTCCACGGCATGCTCCATGTCGGGAAGAAGGAATGGGTCGTGCAGCCCGCCGTGATCGATCGAGAGCCACTGATTAGCCTCTGCAGTCGACTTAATTCCGCGTGCCAACAACACGGACGCGGTCACCGGCGAGATCGATAGGCCTCTCGACAACCTATCCTGCAAGGCCGGATCGGGCTGCTGGAAGACCCACAGTTTTTCCTGCTTCGCCATGCGTCTCGTATCGAAATAGGCGGAAGTGGCTGAGAAGTAAGGGGAATGTTATCGGCTCGTCCCAGCTTTGTCAAACAGGGGAGGACTGCGTCTCACGTCAGCCTGGACGAAGAGGCAGACCGGCTCTGAGCGGAGAAGAGGACCGTCCGGCATGAACGACACAGAGGCACAGGCGACAGGGGAGGGGCGTTATTCCCCTCCCTTTTGTACGTAGTTCTTCACGAACTCTTCAGCATTTTTCTCGAGTACATCATCGATTTCATCGACAAGTTTATCGATATCTTCTTTCAACTTCTTGCCGGATTCGACGACCTTCGGATTCGGTTTAACCTCATCCTTGGAATGGGACTCTTTCCTGGTTTCCGGTCTCCTCTCTTGTTTCTCCATCGGAGCACCTCCAGCCTCTCAGGAATTGTTCCAACCCATAACCTCTAGCCACCTTACTCCAGGGTCGTCGAAGCCGTCAAGCCGAAGGCCCCCTGCGCAAAGAACAGACCGACGCACACTTCAACGGGCGATTAAGGAAACAATCAACAACGCGACGATGTTGATCACCTTGATCATAGGATTCACGGCTGGACCCGCCGTGTCTTTGTACGGATCGCCGACCGTATCTCCCGTGACCGCCGCCTTGTGGGTGTCGCTGCCCTTCTTGCCCTGTTCCTCGATGTATTTCTTGGCATTGTCCCATGCTCCACCACCGCTCGTCATCGAGATCGCCACGAACAGGCCGGTCACGATGCTGCCCACCAACATGCCGCCCAAAGCTTGGGGCCCGAGCACGACTCCTACAATGATGGGCGAAGCGACCGGAATCAACCCTGGAACCATCATCTTCTGAATCGCCGCCTGCGTCACGATATCGACGCAGGTGCCATACTCGGGTTTTCCCGTCCCTTCCATGATGCCCTTGATCGTTCGAAACTGCCGTCGCACTTCTTCCACGACTAACCCGCCGGCCTGCCCGACCGCCTTCATGCAGAGTGCGCCGAATAGAAACGGCAACATGCCGCCCAGGAAGAGACCCACCAACACCTTGGGATCCGACAGATCGAACGCAGCCGACGCCGGATTGTGAGCCGCCACTTCCCGCGCATACTCCGCGAACAGCACTACCGCCGCCAACCCCGCCGACCCGATCGCATACCCCTTGGTGACGGCCTTGGTCGTGTTGCCGACGGCATCGAGCGGATCGGTGATATCCCGGACCGCCTTCCCCAAATGCGACATCTCCGCAATGCCCCCGGCATTGTCGGTGATGGGACCGAAGGCATCGATCGCCACCACGATCCCGGCCATCGACAGCATAGACACTGCCGCCACCGCCACGCCGTACAGGCCGCCGGATGCCGCCCCGCCACAGACCCAGAAACTCACCAGGATGGCCGCGGCGATCACAACCACCGGTGCCGCGGTCGATTGCATCCCCACCGCCAATCCGGCGATGATGTTGGTCGCGTGGCCGGTTTCGCTTGCCTTGGCGATTTCCTGCACCGGCGCATAACTCTTCGACGTGTAGTAATCGGTAATGAACACCAAGGCCAGGGTGACGGCGAGGCCCAACAAGGCCGCGATGTAATAACTCACCCCGCTGACGCCGCCCACACCATCCATGATGGTGGTTGTGATTGGGAAGAACGCCACGGCCGCGATTCCACCGGCAACGAACAAGCCCTTGTACAGCGCCGGCATAATATCCCCACCGGGACTCACCTTGACGAACGTGATGCCAACAATCGTCGCAAAGATGGTCACAGCTCCTAAGGCGAGCGGATAGAGAATCGGCGCACTGACTCCCTTGAAGAGGGTAAAGGCCAGCACCATGGCGGCAACGGTGGTAACCGCGTAGGTTTCGAAGAGGTCCGCCGCCATGCCCGCACAATCACCGACATTGTCCCCCACGTTATCCGCGATGACGGCCGGGTTGCGAGGATCATCTTCCGGAATCCCGGCCTCCACTTTTCCGACCAGGTCGGCCCCGACGTCCGCAGCCTTGGTATAAATGCCGCCGCCGACCCTGGCGAAGACGGAGATCAAACTGCCGCCGAATCCCAGACTCAGCAAGGCATGTATGGCCTTTTCCTGCCCCGCAATCTGCGCCGCCAACGTATAGAACGCGGTGATGGCAAGGAGCCCGAGCCCGATAAGCAGCAGGCCCGTCACGGCTCCGCCCCGGAAGGCCACCGTTAGGGCCGCGTTCATGCCTTCATGCGCGGCCTGGGCAGTCCGCACATTTGCGCGCACAGCGATAATCATCCCGACATACCCGGCGATCGCGGAGGCACCGGCTCCGACCAGAAAACCGACTGCAGTCAAGAGACCGAATTTGTCGGACAGGGCCCCGGCGCCCCAGAGCACCACGAACAACACCGCCGCCACGACACCGACGGTCCTGTACTGCCGATTCATGTATGCACCGGCTCCCTCTTGAATCGCTTTCGCGATGGCCTGCATAGCCGCATTTCCGGCATCCAGCTTAAAGACCCACGTGGCCAGATACAGTCCATAGGCAATCCCGGCGGCGGCGGCTACCAACGCGAATGTGATGATCGCTGAGTCACTCACAGTGTTCTCCTCCTGTTGGCAGAATGGTGAAACTGAGAATCCAGCTGACCGATGATGGAACAGATCCGAACCGTGAGGAAGGTGCAAGCCTCACGACGGGTGAGCGCCCTCACAGAATATCCGTGGCCTCATCCCATCGTGAGCAGATGAAGCAGCGGGAAAGACCGCAGTCTCGCTCGACAATAGACGCGAAGGTGGTGATCTGAATAAGCCGGGGCCATTCTATCGGGCTCCCCAGGGTGGATCAAGACGAAATCCTGGCAAGGGGCCACGCCCAGAGGATCGTCCGCAGCCCATACCGAGAAAGCACAGGAAGGTTTGCGCTTGGGTAACGGACTTGTTATAGTGCGCGGCATTGAGGAGCACTGCGGTGGGATTCGCGCCTGAGTATATTCTGGTGGATCAACAGAAGTTCAGTAAGGCGAAGCTGTCATTGGACAACCACGCGTACAAGAACTGCGAGATCGACGACTGCGACATCTATTATAGCGGCGGACAGTACGAACTGATCGACACCCACATCACGAACTCGCGCCTGATCCTCAATCACCCCGCCAAAGGCATCTACAGCGCGATTCAAATTTTCAAGACGAAGTCGCCGGGTTCCCGCATCATCTCCGATTGACAACGAGACGCTTCCCTCCCAATTCGAGACCGAAGCGGCCGTTCCGTGAGGCTTCTTTACGCCGTGCCGTCGTGGCCGCTCGTCACTTGGCCACCGGAACATTTTCGCTGGTCTTCACGATGGGGATAGGCTGGAACACGGGGTCCTGCGCACCCTTGGAGGATTCGGCTTCGATGCGCTGGAGAAAGGAAGCAGGCCCCGTCACGGGGGCGTAACTGAGGGCGACCTCGACGTCGAACGTCTTGGTATCCTTCGGTGTGGGGAAGGTGAAGGTTTCGACGCGCTGCTCTTCCGGTTTGAGCACGGTCTCTTCCAGCACTTTCACGGCGTCGAAATCAAAGACCGTCTTCTGTCCCTTGGCATCGGCATAGGTACGGCCGTACACGCGTTTGTCGGTGAAGACGGTCTTGAGGTTCTTGCCTTTGATGTCGAGTTCCAGCAGGACGCTGGCCCATCCAGGATGGGTGGTAGGCAGATTATGCGGCACCAGGCTCTGCACCGTCACCGTCACCGTGGTCTTCTCCCCCTCCACCTTGGTCGCCACTTCCAGCTTGGCGGCTTCCTGACGCAGTTGTCCAATACGTCCCGGAAAGGTGTGGTTGGCAACCTTGCGCTTCCGTTCCCCGTTCGCCGATTCCCCCACCTGCTCAGGCATATGACAGGTTTGGCATTCCTTGCCTGATTTGACCGCCTTGCTCTGATCCCAGTTGCCCAGCAAGTCATTACTTTTGCCGAGCTCGGCCGCGGCAGGAACCACCTGGTGACAATTCAAGCAGAGGTCCGATTTTCGGAACAGCCCCAACTCATTGGAGTGATGAGCAAGGTTCTGTGCCGCATCCTTGTAGGGCCCGTACATCGTCTTGCTGCCGAGGTCGTACTTCGGCTCCGGCGGCTGTTTTTCGCGATCGACTTGCTTGATGAGATGGCACTGAGCACAAGCCACGCCGTCCAAGGAAGGTTCCCCAGACTGGGCCTGGGTCACGAACAATTGGGCTTGCTCGGCAAATTCACGGATGTGCGGCGCATGACATCGGAAACAGAGTCCCTTGTCTTTTCCAGCCGGCGAATTCAGATAGGCATCGAGAGCGGCGCGGAATGTGGGCGTGTGAATGGACCGTGAAAGAGGCGAAGTTTCCCATTCCTCAAAGACACGCTCATGGCAACGTTTGCATTTGCTCGAATTGGGGAACGCCTTTTCGATCGTCGCCTGGGTCTTGGCATCCTGGGCCAATCCCTGCTGTACGCCGTAACTGAGCAGAGCCATCGCCGATAGCACTACCGCGATGACGGTACCCCGCAGTACGTCTCTTCGATTCTTCACCGTCGGTCGTTCCTCCAGACATGGTACGCTCCTCGCCGCCGCAACCCGGCACCGGAACGGCTCCTCACAGCGGCTTGACCCGATAGGTCAGCAGACGAGGCTGAATATATTCGTCGATGACCTGCTTGGCAGCGGCACGTTCCTGATCCGTGGCGAGCGTCGCTAGGTAACGTTCTTTCAACGCGGCATCCGGTTCCGGGATGAGGGCGTAATTCAAGACGACCTCGATCGTCGCCGCCTCTCCGGGAGTCTTCAGCGGCAGCGAGAAGGGCACCCGCCGCGTATGACCACCTTTGATGAAGGGATCTGGAATCGGGCCCCGCAAAATCTTGTCATAGTCCAGGCCGAACCGCTTCGTCTCTTCTGCCAGCTGTTGTCCCTGTGCGTCTTTGACCGCGATCGACAGGAAGAATTGTTTCAAAACAGGATCCCCGTCAGGGAAACTGTGCGGGAGGCTGCCCACCTTGACCAGCACTGTTCCCTCGACACTCGTCCCGGACTTGGTCGCGTCCAGGTCGATACGCGGCATCCACTCAGCCTGCAGATTGCGGTTCTTCAACAAGGTCCCTGGAATGACGACCCCGCGAAACCAATGCCGGCCAATCGCCCGCGTCATGGCGCCACGTCTCGAGGTGGAACTCCCGGTCGAAGGCTCCATATGGCAATCCTGACAGATGGTCCCTTGCAGAATTTCACCCGGCAGGTCCTTCTGCGTGACATCCTTCACCTTATCGAAATGGCAGGACGCACAGAAATTCGCTCCGCGGAACAGCGAGGACTGGGTGGCTGAATGCACCAGATTTTCTTCCGGGTCGGCATAGGGCCCGTAGAGCACTTCACCGGGCTGGAGTTTGTAGGTGGGCGGTGGAAGGGGCGTCGTTTCAACCGCATTCACCAAATGACAGGAGGCGCATCCGATTCCTTCGATTTGCGGTTTGCCCGACAACACCTGGGCCGCAATTTTTTCGGCATGTTGCGGAAACACCGTCACGGCCGGCGCATGGCAGGCCAGGCAACGTTGCCGCTCCTCCAGAGAAGGATTGGTCTGCATCCAGAGGCCCAACACGGTGCGGAACACCGGCGACTCGAACGAGGTGCCGTGAAGCAGCGCGGCATCCACGCGGCCGAACGTCTTCAAGTCCGGTGTTTGCTCCCGCATGCCCTTCCATTCTTCATAATGCCGATCGTGACATTGTTTGCAGTCCTCCGACCGAATGAACACCTTCTCGATCTCGGTCACCCAATCGGCCGGCGCCTGGCCATCTGATTTCTGAGCGATCGCACGTTCATGAAACGTGATGTTCACCATCACGATCACGAACAACAGCACCCCCATCGCCAATTTGTGTACGAATCGCCCCTGATGAGTCACGCCCTGTCGTACCCCACTCTGGTCAGTCGCGTTTGCAGCCCACGAAATGAAAATTGACGCCCCACCCGACCGGATCACCTGGATCGGCCGGCTCATAGGTGCCCACGGTAAAGTTGCATTCCTTCATGGCCGACTTGATCGCCTTGCCGAAATCGAGCAGGTTGCGGACTTCCTTCTTATCGATCTCTTTGATCACAGACCGGACCTTGATCCCGGCGTAGTCCGCCCGGGAATTGCCGATGACCTCAAATACGGCCACCCCCTCGGGACGCTGGAGCTTCAACTCCTTCTGAATCTCTTCGTCCACTTCTCCCACGGCAATTCCGAACTCTTCCCCCAATTGCATGGCTTCCTCGGCCGTCATCTCACCATTCGTATGGCTTGCAGCTTCCACCTGTCCCACCGCTCCCATGGCCATGCTGATCATGCTGCACACAAAAACAGCCCTTCCGAACGAAAGGGCTGTTGTGAAGAACCGTGGATGCTGTCGAGATCTCTCCTCCAATGGGCTCGCCTCATTCGCATCAGATGCATCGCTACGCATCCGACACTGATTTCATCCTATCAAGAGCGATTACATTTTTGTGGCTGGGTCCAAGGCCAGTTGGAACCACGGCGCCACCGCTTTCTGACCGTTCCGTTCTTTGTTCTCACCATTCCAGACGGCAAAAGAGACGGCCTGAATCCGTCCGGGAATCAGCTTGGCCTCGTTATCCTGCTCCTCGCTGGACAAGGGGCGCCGCATCACGACATGCCACGTCCCGTCTTTCCATGTAGCCTTGCCCTGCACGCGTCCCTGTTTCTCCTTGGTGGTCAGCGTGCTGAAACCGCCGCCGATCAGATCCTCTACCGAAGAGGCGCGACGTGGAATCACCTCGAACCGCCGAGGTTCGCCGCTCCCTCCCTTGTCTTTCTCGGTTGTCCTGGCGGCACGCCGATCGATATCGCTCTGCCAATCGGCTTTCCAGTGCCAGATATTGATATAGTGATCCAATTGTCCCATGCAGAAAAATGCCGGTGCGTCACCGAGTGGAAGCCCCAGCGCCACTCCGTCCCGGAAAGTCCCGGGGGTCAACCGGTCGTTTTTCGTATTGTCCTGCCACTCAAGCAAAAACGCGATGTCGGTCCCGTTATGCACCGCGCGTACGGCAAGGGCTCGCGCGGTGGGCTCCGGCCATACCGGCCTCGTGATGATCTGGCCGCTTAGCGGCAGGGTCATCGGGGGAATTTTCTGCCAGAGAGGATCATCGGGGGCGGTGGGAATCTCGCCGGGAACGGCCTGGGCACGAATAATCATGCCCTCGGAACTTACGATAGGAATACCAACGCCACCCAGCACCAGGGCGAGGACGAAGAGACCGGACAGAAAGGACACAAGCCTGATACGGGAAGTCTGAACCGCCGTCATTCGCCTCATGCCCCGGTCCGAATGTCCTATATCGAGAAACTGCGCAGGCGTCTCACCGTGGGAGACGCGTGATCCGGTCGCCCCGCGTTACCACAATTTGGCGCGCCGAATCTTGTTTTCACCCCGCTCACAAATATACAGCGACCCCTGTTTATCGAGGGCCAGGCCGACCGGCGCATTCACCACCGCCTCCACCGCGAGGAGGCCGTCCCCATGCTTCAACGCGCCGGCGGCATCCTTCGCGACAAACCGGGCGGCGCCGCAACCGCCCATGTTTTTGTCTTCGTAACCGCTGTCGCCGTTTCCTACGACCGTCGTGATTACGCCCGTGTCGGCATCAACCCGGCGGACCCGATGGTTCCCGGTATCGGAGATATAGGCGTGGTTATGTTGATCGAACACGACCGCCTCGGGCGCCTGCAGCATCGATTTGGCGGCCTGCTTCCCGTCCCCATCGTACCCATACCGACAAATCCCGGCTACGGTCGAAATCAAGCCTGTGCGCCGATCGATTCGCCGAACCCGATTGCTGCCCTTGTCGACCACATAGACATCCCCGGCTTGATCGACGGCGATCCCGACGATGTCATAAAGCCGTGCCTCGCGCGCCGGTTTCCCATCATCAAGGTACATCGATAGGTCGAGACCGTCCGAACAAACCGGCATCAGCCAACCGTTGTCGTCACTAAAATCGATCCCAATCGCATCACCGGACAGTACCACCAGATTTCGCGCCACCAACGGCTGCTCTCTCGCCTCATCCTCCGCTGTCCACGCCCCTGCGACCGTTTCTACAAGCCCCGTGCGAGGATCGAACCGGCGAATACGATGCGCCTGCGTATCGGCAATGTACATCACGTCATCAGCGTCGAAGGCAATCGCAGCAGGCCAGGTGAGATTAGTCTGCAGGGCCGGGCCGTCCCCGTTGTATCCGTGCTCGCCGGTGCCAACGACGGTCGTGATGATGCCGGTTTCGTGATCTACCTTGCGGATCCGATTGCTGCCGGAATCACAAATGTACAGATCATTTCTGGAATCGCACGCCACATCCAGCGGCAAATACAAACCGGCTTCGCCGCAGGGGCCTTCGTCGCCGCTATAACAAGTCTCGCCGATTCCGGCGAAGTTATGAACGGTTCCCTCCCCGAGATTGACACGCCGTACGCGATCCGATCCTGACTCGGCGAAGTAGAGCCAGCGCTCCTCCCGGTCCAAGGCTACGTGGTGAGGCAGCGGGATACCCGCCTTGGCAGCACGCTTTCCATCACCGGTACTGCGCGCCTTACCGTTGCCCGCAAACGTTTCGATATATCCCACAGCTAACTGAACATCTGTTTCCATAACGTCGTAAGTCCGTTCCTCGCTCGTCGGTTAGAGAGGTGGTCGTCTCAAGCGCGCGCAGGAGGCGGCGCAGCCGCAGTCACCGGTTGTTCCACTGCCGGCGCGGCTGCCGACACAGTCGGTTGAGCCGGGAGGGCCTGAGCCTGTACCGGTTCGGCCTGTTGCGCTTGCGCCTGAGCCTCCGCCTCAATGGCGTCCGCTTCATGCACGGACTTCTTGAAGCCCTTAATCGCCTTGCCGATCCCTTCACCAAGCTGCGGCAACTTCCCTGCTCCGAAAATGATCAGTACGATAAACAGGATCAGGATCAATTCTGTAAAGCCTAGACTGCCAAACATGGTGTATCTCCTTTGCTCACACGTTCAAGATGCGGCTCCCTCTTTGGCCTTCTTCGCGAATCGCTCTTTCAGGCGTTGGCGGGCCTGCTCAGCCTGCTCGAACATCTTGCACTTGTCGTACACGCTGATCAGATTGTAATAGGCCAGCGGTTCGTCAGGGTTGTGCTCAACGGCACTCTCCATGACTTTGATGGCCAAATCGGTTTTCTTGTGATTGAGCGCGATCTCCATCAATTTGAAGCTCGCCTCCAGGTGTTTCGGATCTAACTCCAGGACTCGCAAGTAACATTGGATCGCCATATCCATGGTGTTGTAGTCGGACACCTGCGGGTTATCGAGTTCCACGTAGACGCCCGCGAGATTGTACCATGCGATCGGATCATCGGGCGTGATCTCCACAAGACGCTCGTAATAATTCTTCGACTCCATGTATTTTCGCTTGTCCGCCTGGACCCGACCGAGATTGAAGAGGGCCAGGACGTCATAGGCATGGACATCGAGCGCTCGCTTGAATTCGGCTTCCGCCTCCTCCATCATCCCCTTGGTGGCGTAGATGGTGCCGAGGTTCGAGTAATACATGGCCAATGACCGATTCATCTCGGTCCGCAGCCCCTCGGCCATCTCGATCGACTTCTTGACCTCCGTCAGTGCGTCATCGAGCCGCCCCTTGCTGAAGTACAATTCTCCCAAGCGACAGCGCGCCTGAAAGTCGTCCGGCTCAGTGTTCAGAAGTTTTTCGATCTCCGCAATTTCCTCGTCGGGATTCAGCACCTGGTCGCCCGGATCGATCGCCGCACTCCCCTGCTCTGCTCCCGCTGCCTGCGTGTGTTCATCCATAGCCAATTATCCTATTTCTGAGTGACAACAAAATTAGACTTGTCCGCCGGCCAGGGACTCTTGTGTACCCATCAACGGCGGCCTCGTAATAGCGGCTTGCTCACTCGCCGCACTCTTGGGACGATCGAGCGTCAACAACATCACGCCCAAAATCACCATCAATGTCAAACTCGACAGCAACAGAGCATACCCGGCGATGAACATCAAGGCGAGGCCATACCCAGCCACACGCCCCATCGAGACCAATCGGATTACCGTATAGGACCAGCACAATAAACCCGCCACATAGAAGGCAAAGGGAAGATAGAAGGTATACCCCATGCCCATCTGAAAGACCCAACTGATTCCTTCGCCAGCTTTCCGGATGGAGTTGGCTAGCGCCGGATTGTAGCGGCCCAGAAAGTAATCCATGAACAGCAGGCCCAAGAACACCACTCCGGCCACGGACCAGAACCACAAGGCGCGCCGTCGCTGTTGCCGATTCCTCGTCCGAAAGGACACTCCCCGTCCATAAGCCCAGAACACCAGGATGCTGGCTAGCACCATGAGCGCTTCACCGACGCGATTCGCCTCATACACCAGCGGCGGCGCCGCCAGCACGCCCATCCACCCATAGGTGGTTGAAAAAATCTGGTAGTAGAGCCACCCGGAGATGCCGAAATAATAGATCGTCGCCATGACCCGCTGTGCCCAATCATGAGGCTGCCGCAGGTATTCGACGATCAGTGCCGTGATAGCCACGAGGGTAATCACGTTGTACGCGATGGAACCCAACATGGCCGGCGGCACGACCAAAAAAGCCAACGTGAGGATCAAGAGCAGCCCGACAGACGGAATGGTCACCCAGTTGAGACCCGTCAATCCCCTGGTCCGCATACGATTCAACAGCAAAACTACCAGAGCGAGGAACACAAAAATGGCGACCACATTCAGGAGTGCAAAGCCGACCGAGGTGAGCAGCTGAAAGGTCGTGCCGATCCATTCATGTTGAGCGGCAACTTTGCTGATGTGCATGCCGAGGCGGGAAACCAGTCGATACAGGATCAATTCAAAGAGGCCGACGAACAGCACCAATTTGATGGTGTATTCGAACAGCAACCCCTGCTCGTCCACCCGTCCGGTGGAACGCTCGACTGTGGCGGCTATTGCGGACATTTCCCTGCCCCTCTGAAGAACGGTGATTATAGCCCTCTCTAGAAAATGGGGTCAACGCCGCAAGCGCCCCTCCCTCGCCTCAGACTTTGGAGCCTAAGACCCGGCCGGCTGCGGAACCTCCAGGGCCTGTGACTTGGCGCGGGCGATATACAACAAACCATCGGCCATCGAGTAATTGAACGGCAATTCACAGACGACCTCGCTGATCTTCTCGTAAACGTGCTGATAGAGCTGCTCAGCCTGAGCCGGGCTCATCCCGCCCTGCACTTCATAGAAAAAGCCGAGGCTCAGATCTTCGGTCGCGGGACGCATGATCCGCCTGATGCCGTAACTGCCCGGATCATTCATAATTGGCGCCTCTTTTTCCAGGTCGAAAAGGCACGGCTGGCAAGAGAAGCCATAGGAATCATGGAGTCGTTTGTTGTCCACGACAAAATTCATTGTTTCCAACGCCTCATCCTGTGTCTCTGTTGGGAACCCCACGATGACGTAACAATGCACGGCGATCCCTAGATCCACACAGTCGTCGACAATGCGCCGGACGGATTCCTGCTTGATGCCCTTCTTCATGAAGTCCATGACCCGCTGATTGAAGGACTCCAAGCCGAACACGATCTTCAAGCAGCCGGCATCACGCATTTGAGTCAGCAGTTCACGACTCAAGTTTTTCTCGAAGCGTAATTCACACGTCCATTTGACGTTGAGCTGACGATCGATCATCTGCTGGCATAACCGTTTGGTCGGGGAGAGGGCAAAACATTCGTCCGTAAAGAAGAAGAATTGCGCCCCATACCGCGACTTGAGCCATTCCAGATCATCAACCGTCTTTCCCGGATCCCGTTGGCGAAAATTCTGGTGATCCAACGTCAAGGCGCAAAATGCGCAGTCCTTGTAGTAGCACCCCCGGGAGAATTGCACCGGAAGCACCGGCTCAGGCGAGAGGTAGAGATCGAGCGGAAATCCGTCGTAGTTAGGCGCGGTAAGTTGATTGATATTCTCGGAGTAAAACGGCTGGTTGACCGTAATTTTTCCATTCTGGCGATAGATGAGATTCGGCACTTTGCTGAAGTCCCGCTTCCCATCCATCTGATTGACCAATTCCAAGAGCGCAGTCTCGCCTTCGAACACCACAAAATCGTCCGTGATGTCGAAGAGCCATGGACAACGTCGGAGATTGTCGACCAGGCGAGTAAAAATGCTTCCCCCAATGGTAATGTGCAGATCGGGCGCGCGCTCCTTGAGCAGCCGACACAGCGTGAGGCCGGGGATAATTTGGGAGGTAGCCGTAATTGAGACGCCGACCAAGTCCGGTTGATCCGTGAGAATCGAGGGGAGGAAGTGTTCCCGAAACAGACTGATGTAGGGATTCTGCGCCTCATCGCGAATGACCTTGATGAGATCCTTCGACGAATAGAGGGAATAGTCGCCGAATTGGTTGTCGACGACGGTAAGCCGGGTTGGAAAATAGAGCGAGGAGATCACCTCCAGCCACTTATCGATCAGAAAGAGACTGTTTCGATAGGCTTCGATATCGTAGAAACCTTCGCCACGGAGTGTTTCTTTCGACAGCTCGATTCGATCGAACAGGTAGGGAAAGCGATCGAGTGATTCAATGACTCGCGCCAATTGCTCGGCACTGCCGGGCCCCGTCTCACCGGTTCGTTCACGCTCCAAACTCCGCTGCTTATTCACCAATTGCTGATAGAGGCCATGCGCAAACTGCTGCGTGAGCACCCTATCTAGCAACTCGATGCCCAGATCGCGTTGCGAGACATTCGTCACGCCGGCTTGAGCAAGAAATCCAGTGAGGGAGGGGAGGCTAAGATAGGGTTGGGAAGGATGCCAGGTCGGGGGGAAAAGCAGTGAAACTTTCATGCAAAAATCCCAGATTTGCCGCGTAAAATCACAGAATTAAGACAAAATATCCCACCAGGCTTTATACACTCCACATCAGCTCAAATGCAACCCTGCCCGGCCTCTGGCACCACCCTTTCCCTCTACAAGCCATATCGCGAGATCACTGGGTGATGAATGCAAGAAGGCCCCGAATCAACATGCCTAGGGCATGGACTCGGGGCCTTCCTGTACTACCTACGAAACGGATTCCACTCAAACCTTCGAGCAGAAGAGGCCTGATCAGGCCACTCGGATCACGGCATCTTCAGCGTGAACCACGTGGAGAGAGCCTTCATACCGTTTCGTTCAATGTTCGAACCATCCCACACCGCGAAAGCGATTGGCACAGACGCACCCGCTTTGAACTGAGTGTCATTCGCATCACCAGTCTCGAGCGTCCGCTTCAACACGATGCGCCAGGTCGGGCCGACACAGCAACCACCCTTGACAGAGCCTGAAGGCTCCCACACACCGTTGCCGATCACGTCCTGATGGGCCTGGGTGGTCAAGGTGCTGAACCCATTGGCGTTCAAGTCCTCAACGGAGCTGACGCGCAGGGTCGGGTCAGACATGATGTTTCCGGACCAAATGCCGGAATTGAATGGCCCAAGGCTGCGACCGATACGATCCGGATAGGTCACCCCACCGGCCGGCTCTTCGAAATAGTAGTCCCAGAAGATGCCGGGATATTGATCGTCCACGTCCCAGATACCGGCGCTGTCCTTCCCGATATCCTTTTGCCACTCAGCATTCCATCGCCAAATGTTGACCGTACCGCCGGACTGTCCCATACACTGGAACGGCGGAGCGCCAGCCGTGTTGACCGGGAACATGACAGCCGCTTGGTCACGGAAATCTTGAGGACCGATCGCGGTGTCGTTCTTGGTCTGATCCGCCCAATCAAGGCGCATCCCCAATTCCTTCCCGTTGGTGACCGCCTTCACAAACACCGACTTCACCGAGATGTTCGGGTGCATCGGAGTCGTGATGGTCTGGCCGCTCAATGGGATGATGACGCCCGGCACTCCTTCCCAAATGGGGTTTGCACCGTCCATCGGGATTGCCCCCTTGATCGCCTTCACGGGAATGGTCACCGGTTGGCTGACCGCGAGGGGCACCTGCCCGATCGTCAACATAATGCCGACGATCAGCGCAGAGAACAGAATGCCAAACACCAAACGCTTGTTGCGTGTCTGCATCAGTCTCATTGCGTATGCCCTCCTCTGAAAGATTAATAAGAAAAAAAGAACTGAGAACTTATGACATCTACCGAAAACCAATCCCCACACGGCCCACAACCCAAGAACCCCTACGCAGTTCCAACGGGACCCTGCCCCCCTTCATCGTCCTTTTCTTTCGTCTTTTGGTCCATGAAGGATTGGGCCCCGACTTCACTCAGCAACATGCTGAGCTCATTACCTTTGTCCTGCGCCCCACACTCGTAGGTTTGACCTTCCGGAGCATTGAAGGTAGCTGGTCGGTAATCCGCCTCGGAGTAGGGCTGCACGGTTACTCCGAGGTAGGCGACCTCAAAATCCATCCACTCCGACATGCAGTCGGCAATCAATTTGAACAGCCCGGTGTCTGACTTTTTGGCCAACATCCGGCAAAACAACGGGACCCAGCGGCCAATATGGTTTTTGACGAACTTTTTTTGCGCATCGACGACGATATCGGTCTTTTCCATACCATCGTGGCAGCGCGAGTACGACTCTTTGTAGGTGAGGAAGTGCATAAATTCCAGCTCAACGCTGAGATGGTCGAGCCGCTCATGCACATCCTTCGACAACTCCACTCCGAATGCCTTATAGAATCCTGCAATGTCCCCCATGACGTGCGACTGGGCAAACACGTGATCGTTTCCAAAGAGGGTTTCGTAGGGCGGACAATCCAGGGTGATGACATTGGTGAAGACACGGCGGTGTTCCGCCTGAAGGTCGCCGATTTGCCAATTGACGCATTCAGCCGCAACCAACTTTTCTATTTGGTCGAACTGCTTTTTCATCAAGGCAATCTTTTGGACTGCACGATCTCCACCGATCCCGTCCAGCGCCACACGTAACCCCTCAAGGGCTGCGCGTCCATCTTCGACGAATTCACCACATTGCAGATAATCCAAAAACTCCTCGTCCTCGGGGTACAGCAAACTCCACGAGAACAAGAGATATATTTTGCTGCGGTTCAAGGCCCGCTCAACGGCAGGCGAATCTTTGATGGGAACCGCTTGGGGGGGAGCAACTGCGGTGGAGGACGGGGAGGTGGGCTGCACGACTTGTTTCGATGTCATACGAATTTTGCTCCTCACCTCAACATGTTGCGCATGGTTTTCACACACCACGCAACACCTGAGTCCTGCGGCACAGGAGGCATATGATAGGTAAAGGAGGAAGGGATGTCAAGCATGAAGTCTTGCCTCACCACCGTCACACCACGTGCCGCCATTCGAATGAATTGATTCGCTCGACTTACAGGATGCACCAGTCTGCCACAGGCCCATGCGGTTCACCACCCCATCGACCCGGCGGCTAGCTGTCGCGCCGGCGTCACCTTGATGGCCAGGCGATCATTAACCGTCTTGCAGACTTGCTCGCACAGGCCGCATCCGACACAACGCTCCGACATCACGACCAACCGCAACGCATCAAAGTCCATTTCCAATGCCTCAAGCGGACATTTGGACACGCACGCGTGGCACCCCTGCCCGGCCGTGCAGGCTCGATGCGAAACCACCGCCACCCCCATTCGCACCTCGCCACGGTCTGCGACGGGCAGCAGGGCATCGGTGGCGCACGCTCCGATGCAGGGGAAATCCTCACACAATTCGCAAGCCACCTGGTTGGAGAAAATCACGGGGGTGCCGCCCTGGACTTCCGCGACGAGAGCTCCCGGCGGACAGGCCTTGATGCAATCGCCGCATCGGGTGCACCGTTCTAAAAACAGGGCCTCCTCCGCCGCGCCGGGCGGGCGCAGCCAATCCGTTCGTACCGGAGCGGCTGGCGCTTCGCGAGGCGCGTCTCTGTGGATAGAGAACTCACGGGCGGCCTTGACGACCGATACTACGGAATCCTTCAAGAAGTCCCGACGTCCGTATTTGGGATCGCCAGCCATGCCTTAATCGCCTGCCGCTACATCACACCATCGGCTCGAAGTTTATACACTTCGACGCAACGGTCACAGGCGCCATATTCGACATCCCAGCCGGGATGGTTTTCGCGGATAAAGTCGAGTACGTAGCCCTCCACCTTGGTGCCCAAATCTTCCACCCAGGAGTAGGTCGGGAATCGGCACAACGGGCAAGGAAACCCCGGCATGAGCATGACCTTGTTGGCCGTCTCCGGAACCTCACCCCCCTCGACATCCACCGCGCGATCCATGATCCGCAGGGTGTCGGTCGCCATCTCGACCAATTCCGAATGGGTGAAATAACTCGTCTGCCAAAGACCCTCGAACACCGACTTCAACTGGGCGGGCGGAATTTTCCGGTACCACGACCGAAACTCCTTGAAGCGATCCTCCTTCGGCAGCATCGGTTCCTTGCCCGCCGCCACCAACCGGCTGTCGACGCTGATGTTCCAGAGAATACGATAGCGATGCAAAATGAGGGTTTCTTCGCCGGGATTTTGTCCGACGCGTGTGTCGGGATCGTAACCGAAGGCGGGATCCAGCATGTCGTGGATATGCATGAGTTCGTGCCGACAATATCGAGTCAGGGCAGGATCATAGAACCGTCGGGGAATCAGCTTGATCCCGACTCCCTTCAGCCCCTTTTCCTCGAATTGCTTGGCCAGATCGTGCTCGACAGATCCCCACTTGCGCAACACGTCGACCCCTTCTTGATCCTCTTTCAGTACCCCCTTGACCAGCACGATGCCGACCCGCTGTTTCAGATCGGGGAATTCGTTGAAGGCATCGCGAATGATGTCCGAAAAGCCCCAGATGCCAAACAGATACTGGTACAGCTTCTTGAACTCCGCCTCACGATCGTCCAGGGTAAACTTTTCATAGATCGGATCCGCCAGTTCATGGAACTCCTTGTAGTACGTCGGATCCCCTTCACGCTCGGTCTTTTCAATGAACGAATCGATGACTTCCTGCAGTAAGGCTGGCTGAAAACGGATTTCCATCGATATCTTGGATGCGTCGACTCCGGTTGCCATAAGACCTCACATATCCCGATGTATGGATAGCTCAAACCCGCGCCACTACTGCGCTTGACTTGCCCCTCGCCGTTCTCTTACGATTCCCCGAAACGACCGCCGATTATACAAACCCCTCGGCGTTTTTTGCAAACAGCCGAGGGTCCGCGGGAGCCTGCAGCTCCAGCGGACCATTTCCACGAGGCACAAACGCTATGAGCAATCACGGCACTATCCCTTCCACACCCCCTGTCGCCCCCGCGGCGCCGACGCAGGGTAATTCGACCTCCACACCGCCGACGGTGGATTATCTGGAATATTGGAGGGCGGGCCTGCGCGAGCTGAAGACCTTCCGCGGCCATTCCCACGGCGTCTGGGCCGTTGCCTACGCGCCGGACGGACAAACCATCGTCAGTGGAGGGGTCGATCGCTACATCCGCGTGTGGGACATCGAAACGGGACGACTCTTGCGATCGCTGCGCGGCCACACCGCCGACATCCGCGCCCTGGTCTTCACACCGGATGGCCGAACGCTTGCCTCCGGAAGCGAAGACCGCACGATTCGACTGTGGAACCCTAAAACCGGCGAACCGACCAAATTGCTCTTTACCCGTTACGATCACAATGTCTGCAGTCTTTCCCTCTCGCCCGATGGCTTAATGCTGGCTCGTGGTAGCCACAATAAAGACATTAAGATCTGGGAGGTGACGACAGGCACCGACCTCATGACGCTTCTCGGCAAGGATCAATACGATCACCATTGGTCGGTCTGCGTCGCGTTTTCTCCCGACGGGATCCATCTGGCCAGCGGCTCCGATATCGGCAAGATCCGGATCTGGGAAGTGCTGCCCAGCGGCGAGGAAAAAATCCTTCACAACGGGCACTGGGAGGAGTCGATGGAGGACTCCACCGAAACCCGAGGTTACTTCATCGAGGATGACGGCGGGTTCCAAAAGCCGATGGAATACTGGATCGGCGCCATGACCTTTACGCCGGACGGGAAAATCCTCATCACCGGTAGCCGAGATACGACCATCCGCTTCTACGAAATGCCGACGATGAACGAGCTGCGCATTTTGCGTGGGCACGGTGGATGGGTTCGAGCCTTGGCCGTGTCTCCGGATGGAAAAGTATTGGTCAGCGCGGGGGACGATAATTCGATCCGCTTCTGGGACATTGCGACCGGAAGGAATTTCCGAACCGACAAGACCCATGGCGGGGCGGTGCGCGGAATCGCCTTTTCGCCGGATGGGCTTCGCCTAGCCAGCGCCTCGTGGGACCGTACCGTCAAGTTGTGGGAAGGCGGTCCCGAGCAAGACGCATGACCTAGTCCTCGGGTTCCTCCGCTTCCCCCTTGGCGGAAGGGATCCCGTAGCGCTTACACTTATCCCATAAGGCCTTCCGAGACAGTCCGAGGACGGCGGCAGCGCTGGTACGGCTGCCGCCCACCTGCTTTAAGACGCCAAGAATATAGTCTCGCTCGAATTCATCGCGGGCCGAGGCGAGCGTCGCGGGCGCCTGAGCGACGGTCTTTCTCATCTCGACCGCCAAGCCCTCCGCGCAAAAACCGCAATCCGCTTGCGGCGCACCGCCAAGGTACGGACAGGATTGAAACCCGCACAGATCCCACGGCTGCAAAGCTTCCTCTTCGCGACTCAGCCCGACCGCGCGTTCAATCATCCGTTGCAATTCTCCGACATTACCGGGAAAGGAATATCGCAGCAGCAGGTCCCGACTGGACGGGGCGATCCCGCCCAAGGCCTTGCCGAGCTTCGCCGACTGCGCCTGCATTACCTGTTCGGCGATGATCAGCACGTCCTCCCGGCGCTCGCGCAAAGGCGGCATGACGAACTGCACCGCTCCCAGGACCGCATGCAAATCCGCACGGAACCGCCCGTCGGCCACGGCCTCGGTCAGCTCCTGCGGCACAGCGCCGAGGATCCGGACATCCACCTCGACGGGCTCTCGTCCGCCGACACGCTCGAAGCGTTTTTCCTGCAGAACCCGCACCAGCTTCGCCTGCAATCGGAGCGGCAAGGCCTCGATATGTTTTAGAAGGAGCGTCCCGCGATGGGCCAATTCCAACCGTCCACGTCGGCGTCTCGGCGTCGAGGGTGATGCGCCCTTTTCATGCCCGAACAGTTCGGCCTCCAGCAACGGCTCCGGCAAATCGCCACAGCTCACCTTGAGCAAGGGTTGATCTCGCCGAGGACTGTGCAAATGAATGGCATGGGCAACCAGTTCTTTTCCCGTGCCCGGCTCCCCGATCAGCAGAACCGGGGATTCGGTCGAGGCGACTACCTTGATCTTTTCGAGCAACGCCCGCATGTGAGGATGAGCCCCCAGGATTCCGCCGAAGCTGAACCGATCCGCCAGTTCCTCCTTCAACTGGAGATTCTCTCGTCTCAAGCCCACGACTTTGCCGACGCGCTCGACGATGACCAGCAATTCGTCCATGTGGAAGGGTTTGGTGATGTAATCGTACGCGCCCAACTTGATGGCGCCCACAGCTGTATCGACCGACGCATGGGCGGTGATCAGAATGACCTCCGTGCCGGGGCTGCGCTCCTTGCAGGTCTTCAAGATCGCCAGACCGTCTGCGCCGGGGAGGCGGAGATCGGTAATCACCACATCGAACTGCCTGGTCCCGAGCAGGGTCATCCCTTCCGTCCCGGTCGCCGCCGCCGTCACCTCACAACCCACCTCTTCCAACGCATCCACCATCGAAAGCCGCATGAGCGGTTCGTCATCGACGATCAGTACACTGAGCCCCTTCACGAGAACCTCCCGATGGCGTACCGTTCGGCCGTCAGCGGGATCGAGACGGTGAACGTCGTGCCTTTTCCCACTTCGCTGTCAACGCTGATTTTTCCACCATGCCGCTCCACGATACCCAGACTGACCGACAACCCAAGCCCGGTCCCCTCCCCCTCGTTCTTGGTCGTAAAGAATGGGTCGAAAATGCGCGGTAAGACCGATGGGGAAATCCCGCAGCCCGAATCACGAATGCGTACCACGCAATCCCCACCCTCGACCGCAGTCTGAATGGATAAGACACCGCCCGTTCGCATGGCTTGGACGGCATTGAGCACGAGGTTCATCAAGACCTGCTCCATCATGTGGCGGTCGATCATAATGTCCGGCAAATCGCCGGCCAACGCCGTCTCTAACCGCACACCTTGAGGAACGAACAGATGATCGGTCAACAGCAAGACCCGGTTGACGACCTGGTTCATATCGGCGAGCGCCAATTCGGGATTGTGCTGCTGGGAAAAATCCAACAACTGCCGCACGATCTTCTGAACCCGCCGCAATCCGTCTTCCATCGAGGCGACATATTCGTCACGCCGCGCCGGCGAAAGCGTCCCCTTACGCAAGTTGTACAGGCAGTTGAGAATGCCGCCCAACGGGTTGTTGATCTCGTGAGCCACGCCGGCGGCAAGTTTCCCGACGGACGCCAGTTTTTCCGAGTTCCTGATTTGTTGTTCGAGCCGCTTCGTCTCCGTCATGTCCCGGGCGATGCCGAGCACGCCGAGAATCTCTCCGCCCACCCCATGCAACGGCGAGACACTGACCATGACGGAGCGCGTCTCGCCCGACTTGGTCAACACCTCGACCTCATACACCTGTTTGACTCCGATATCCAGAGTCGATTTCAGCCGACGGCCCCGATGCCGCTTGGATAACAGGATGAGGTACGGACGCCCCAGGAGATCTTCCTTAGCATATCCCCACGACAGAATCTTGCTGTTGACATAGGTAAAACACTGTTCACTGTCCAGGGTGTAAATCACATCGTTGGCATTCTCCAACAGGTTTTGCAGATACTGTTTCGTCTCCTCGATCTCGCGGGTCCGTTCGGTGACTTGCGCTTCCAATTCCTGCTGATAGGTCTGCATTTGCCGCTCGAGCCGCTTGCGATCGGTAATGTCGCGCAACTGGACCATCACCCACGAGTGATCGCTGCCGCGGACCAGAATCAGGTCCATTTCGACCGGTGTTTCCCTGCCGCCGGCATCGCGCACCATCATCTCCTGGGTCGGCACCTGCCGCTCACCGGCGCGTATCTTGGCCAAGAGCGACTCCATCTCGTCATGGTACTGCGGCTCCACCACGTTCAAGATACTGCTTCCGACCACCTGCCGTTCCGAATAGCCGAGAGCCTGTTCCTCTCGCTTGTTGACCGCCACGATGATCCCGTCCTCCCCCACCATGAAAACGGAGTCCGCCACGAGATCGAACAACGCCTTGTATCGCTCCTGGGACGCGACCAACTGTCTGGTGCGTTCATTCACCGCCTGTTCGAGTTGGGTGGTGTAGCGATGGATCTGCTCTTCGAGCAGCCGCCGTTCCGTGACGTCGCGTACGAAGGCGCGGGAATGCACCAACCCGCCGCCGCTCTCGAACAACGCCGTGGCATGGATCTCGACATCGATAGGATGACCGTCCGCCGCCACGAAGACCGTTTCCATCGTACTGCGCCCCTGCGACACCAGCCGCTCCAAATAGGCCAGCACCTCCGTCTCCCGCCCCTTGGGCACCAGATCCCAGAGACGCATGTGCAACATTTCCTCCAGCGAATACCCAAGTTTTTCCAACCCGGTCTGGTTCACGTGCACGAACTGCCCGGCCTTGTTGAGCTGATAGATCATCTCGGGGGAGTGCTCAATGAGATCGCGGTAGCGCGCCTCCAGCCGACGGACCTCGTCCATTCGTTGTTCGATCTGTTCGAAGGAAACGCGCAAATTGGACGCCATTTTGTTGAAGGCGTCGGCCAATTGCTCGATCTCATCGCCGGTCTTCAGGTCGAGCTGCTGGTCCAGGCGGCCGCTCCCGATCCGCTGCACTCCTTCATGCAGCAGGCTGATCGGCCGGGCGATGCGTCGCGCCACGGCCAGCCCGGTTAACCATAGGACTCCGAAGACGCCGAGCCCATAGACCGTCACCTGGAGCACCAACCGCGAGAGCGGGGCGAACGACTCCTCGGGGTCTTGGCGAACGAAGGTGACCCAGCGCTTGCCGCCAAGGCTATCCGACGTGAGATGCTCGCCGAGGCGGACCGGGGCGAAGCCGACGAGCGAATTCTGCCCGCCGTGCGAATCATTGGTCGCAGTGGTCCAGCCAGCTTGGTTCGCCCCGATGGCGGCTACCAATTCCGGCCTCACCGTATGCTCTTCAGGCGCCAGGATCGGGCAGATCAACGGGGCGCCGTCGGAACTCAACAGCATGGCATGACCAGTCCGCCCGATGGTGACTTCAGACACGGAATGGAACAACGTATCCCGTCGCAACAGGATAGTCACCGCACCGATCGCCATGTGCTGCTCGTCGTCGATGAGGGGGGCGGACACGTTGACGACGTGCGTGCCAAATGCAGGGTCGAAGAAGATATCGCTGACAAACACCTTGCCCGTCCCATGCTTCACGACCGACTGCCACCACGACGTCTTGCCGTAATAGTATTCGACCTGCGGGATCGAACTCACGACTAGCGCCCCGCGATTGTCGGTGACGAAAATGCCGACGTAGTCGGCCTTTCGAATGTCATGCCACCGAATCAGGTAGTTGGTGACGATACGATTGATGAACAGGGGAAATTCGCTCTGCTTGTCCCGCTGCCGCCAGCGTTGTTGCCAGGCTTTGATCATGGACTGGACGGTCTTCTCGTCCTTGTCCACGTAGGTGCGGTTGGATTCGGTGACGGAGGTGCGGAGGAACGGCGTGGCGGCCAGCTGCTGAGCCTCGTTGATGCCGCGGGTGACCTGCATTTCGATCCGCCGCGCGGCTTCCACTGCGGTTTCTTTGAAGTTGGCGCCGATCGTTTCCCGAAGCGCCCGCCGCTCTTCCAGGTAGGTCAACACGAGCGACAGCCCCAGTGGGAGGAGCCCGACCATCACGATTGCCGTGATGATCTTTCGTTGGAGGCTGTGAGACCGACTCCAGAACAGCATGGATGCGGCTTGCCCCGACAAACGGCCCTTGTCCGTCCTCATGCAGGCCCCGGCGCCGGCTCGGAGGAGTCGATGCCTAACGACGCTTCATGAGGTTCCCGGAGCTGCCGGGCCATAGCAGCAACAGGGGACTTGCCACGAAGACCGAGGAGTAGGTGCCGAACATGACGCCCCCCAGCAACGCCAGCGAGAAATCATGCAAGACCTCGGCGCCGGCCAGCACCAATGGGATCAACACGATCACGACCGTCAGACTGGTGACGATGGTCCGGCTCAGCACTTGATTGATCGCCCCATTGATGATGGTTTCCTCATCTTCTCGCCGACGGGAACGCAGATTTTCGCGGATCCGATCGAAGACCACGACGGTATCGGTGAGGGAATACCCCGCCAGCGTCAAGAGGGCGGTCACGACCAACAGGGTAATTTCCTTGTCAAGGATATAGAAGACCCCCAGCACGGCCAGCACGTCATGGAACGTCGCCAGCGCCGCCGCCACGCCGAAACGCAGCTCAAACCGCACGGCGATATAGGCCACAATGCCCACGAAGGAAATCAGCACCGCGATCATGGCGTCTTCTTGAAGTTTTTTTCCGATCGTCGGACCGATTTCCGTGCTGGAATCGACCACGAACTTGTTGCCGGGAAACTCCTTACTGAAGACGGCGACGACCCGTTCCGCGATTTTTTCCTCGATCGTCGTCGAGGCCTTGACGCGCACCAAGAGTTTGTTGTCCTGGGTGAACTCCTGCAACTCGGCCGATTGCAGCCCGTTGGTTTCCAGTGCCCGGCGAGCTTCGTCGATCCGGATCGGCTGGTCGAATTTCAACTGCACGGCCGTACCGCCGGCAAAGTCGATGCCCAAATTCGCAGCTCCGCGCGCAATCTGGAGCACCGCGAGCAGCCCGAGCAGCGCCAACAGGCCGGAGATGGCGAAGCTGATGTAGCGCTTCCCCATGAAATCGATGTTGGTCTTCCCTAAAATTTCGAACATGCCCACTCCTTCCTAAATGCTGAGCTGCTCAACTTTCTTGCGCTGATTCAGCACATCGAACACGACCTTGGTGCCGACTAAGGCTGTAAAGAGATTGATAGCGATGCCGAGACAGAGGGTGACGGCAAAGCCCTTGATCGGTCCGGTGCCGAAGAGGAACAGCGCGAATCCGGTAATCAACGTCGTCACGTGTGAGTCTACGATGGTGAGGAGCGCCTTATCGTAGCCGGCATCGATCGCCAACCGCACCGGCTTGCCCTGGCGCAGTTCCTCGCGAATGCGCTCGAAGATCAGGACGTTCGAGTCTACGCCCATGCCGATGGTGAGGATGATGCCGGCGATACCGGGCAACGTCAGCGTGGCATTCAACGCCGCAAGCGACCCGATGAGACAAATGAGATTGAGCATGAGCGCGAAATTCGCGATCACGCCGGACAGCCGATAGTAGGTCGCCATGAAGATGATGACGAGTAGTCCCGCGAAGAGCGTCGCCTTCACCCCTTTCTCGATCGAGTCACGGCCGAGTGAGGGGCCGACCGTCAGGTCCTGAATGATCTTGAGCGGCGCCGGCAAGGCGCCGGCCCTGAGGACGATCGCCAGATTGTTGGCCTCCTCCATCGAGAACGTACCGGTGATCTGTGCACGGCCGCCGCTGATCCGTTCCTGAATGACCGGAGCGGAATAGATGTTGTTGTCGAGGACGATCGCCATGCGCTTTTTGACGTTCTCCCCTGTGATGCGATCGAATTCCCTCGCACCCTTGGCATCGAAGGTCACCGACACATAGGGCTCGTTGAATTGCCCGATGGACACCCGCGCATCGCTCAGCACGTCGCCCGCCAGCATGACTCGCTTCTTGACCAGATAGGGCGTGAGCCATTCCTGGCCGCTCTCCCGCTCGACGATGCGTTCAAACAGAATCTGGTCGCCGTCCGGCACCTTGCCTTCCACCTGCTTCAGGAAGGCCTCTTCACGTTCCTTGCCCTTCTGCACCCGAGCCGGCAGATCCAGTTTGAGTTGGTTTTCCTCATCCAAAAGCTTGAATTCGAGCAGGGCCGTCTGCTTGATCAAATCTTTGGCCAGCTTGGCATCTTTGATGCCGGGAAGCTGCACCACCACCTGCTTCAAACCTTGCCGCTGGATCAAGGGCTCCGCCACGCCGAACTGGTCGATCCGGTTCCGAATGGTTTCCAACGCCTGGTTGATGGCGGAATCCTTGATGCGTTTGATCTCCGCCTCCCGCAACTCCCACACCACCGAGTGAGCCGAACCCTGGGATTCCACTTCCAGATAGGTGGGAAACTCATCCAGCAACTTCTGCACCTGGGCTTTCAACTCCGCGTTCTGGAACCCAATGGTGATCTGCGTCGGGCCGCTACGCTTGACCGACTCGGCGGGGATTTTCTTCTCGACCAGCAGATCTTGCAGGCTCGTAGCGGTCCGCTCCACCGCAATCTCCACAGCCCGCTCTTCCTCCACTTCCAAAACCAAATGGATGCCGCCTTGCAGGTCCAGCCCCAAGGTAATGCCCTTGTCGGGAAGGACCTCCCTGACCCACCGCGGCAGCTCCTTATAGAGAGGTTGATACGAGGGCAGGAAAAAGATACCCGAGACCACCACCATGGCCACCAACGCCAACAACCGTCCACCGACTTTTTTCATACGTCCGCCAGTCCTTCCCGTCTCCACCGCTCGCGTTAGTCTTCTTCGTCACCGCGCAGTCGCGCGATATGCTCTTTCTGAATTTTGATTTTGGTCGTGTCCGCGATCTGCAGCGTCACTGTGGCCTTCCCGACATTGGTGACCGTGCCCCAGATCCCGGATGCGGTGATCACCTTATCGCCCTTTTTCAGGGCCTCGACCATCGCTTTCAGCTGCTTCTGGCGCTTCTGCTGCGGCAGAATCAACATGAAATAAAAGATGGCGAAGATCAGGACAAACGGCACCAGCGACAAGAGACTGCTGCCCGGCGCTCCGTTCCCCGAGGCTCCCTGAGCCCATGCCACCGACTCCCACATCGTAGCCCCCAATCTCGCTCGTTAGAATAAACGGTCCGCGCCCGACGTCTCTGGCCTGGCATCTTCGCCGGGCCGGTCCACCACATAGGTACGGTGAAACTCCTGCCGAAACGCCTGAAAGGTCCCGTTGCGCAGGGCATTGCGGATGTCCTGCATCAGTTGCGCGAAAAACCATAAATTGTGAATGGTATTGAGTCGGGCTCCCAGCATCTCCTTCACATCGAACAAATGGTGCAGATAGGCCCTTGTGTAGCGCATACACACCGGACAACGGCAGGCTGGATCGATCGGCTGCTCATCGCGGGCATACCGCGCCTGTTTGATGACGACCCGCCCAAAGGACGTAAACAGCCAGCCGGTTCGACCATGCCGGGACGGCACGACGCAATCGAACAGATCAATGCCGCGCGCTACGCCCTCGACGAGGTCCTCCGGCATCCCGACCCCCATCAGATAACGCGGCTTGTTCGAAGGAAGTTCAGGAACCGTTACGTCCAACATGGCGTACATGTCGACCTTGGCCTCACCCACCGACAATCCACCGACGGCATACCCGTCAAATCCGATCGATACGAGATCACGGGCCGACCGTCCTCTCAATCCCGGATCCAGCCCTCCCTGCACGATGCCGAAGAGCGACTGGTCCGTCCGCCGCTTGGCATCCGCACAACGCTTCGCCCACAACGAGGACCGTACCGCCGCATCTCGCACCTGCTCAGGCGAGGAGGGCAAGGCCACGACGTGATCGAAAGCCATGATGATATCGGCCCCCAGGGCCTCTTGGATTTCAATCGCCGTCTCCGGGCTGATAAACCGAGCCGACCCATCGATGTGCGATTGAAACGTTACCCCTTCATCCGTCACCTTGCAAAACTTGGCCAAGCTGAACACCTGGAAGCCGCCACTGTCCGTGAGGATAGCTCCGGGCCAAGCCGTAAATCCGTGGACTCCGCCAAGCTCTTGTACGATCTTATGGCCCGGTCGCAGGTACAGGTGATAGGCGTTGTTCAAGATCAAGCCGTAACCCATCTTGAGGAGCTCGTCGCCATCGACTGTGCGGACATTGCCCAACGAGCCGACCGGCATAAAGGCTGGGGTGGGGATCTCTCCACGTCCTGTGCTCAGCACGCCGACTCGAGCGCAGCCGGTTGATTCTTCATGGGTGACTCGGAAGGACAGCATGGATTCGGGTCCTACATCTGATCCGGAGCTGACACCCCGAGCACGTGCAATCCGTTCCGCACGACTTGTTGAACGCTCCACATCAAGGCCAATCTCGCTCCCGTCAATCCCGGATTCCCGCTTTCCGATCGACGTGCCGTAGACGCCGGATGGTCGGACGACGAAGAGCCGGGTCCCTCGTGGTCGGGCATCGGCGGGAGGATGCGATGTTTGTTGTAGAAGGGATGCAGCATCCCCGCCAACTCTCGGAGATAATAGGCAACCCGATGGGGTTCAAGCTCGGCGGCACTCGCCTGGATTATCACCGGAAATAGGGACAATTTCCGGATCAGCGCAAACTCATCCGGATCCTCAAGCAGCGTGAGGTCGGCTTGATTCGGGAGCGGACACTCGATCCCGCGTGCCGCCGCAACGCGTCGCAAACTGGCGATGCGAGCGTGGGCGTACTGGACATAATACACCGGGTTCTCTTGCGATTGCTGTTTGGCCAGCTCCAAATCGAAATCCAGATGCGTGCCGGAATCACGCATGAGAAAGAAAAACTTTGCGGCATCCGCCCCCACCTCGTCCATAACCTCTCGCAGAGTAATGAATTCTCCCGCCCGCTTGGACATCTCCACTTTCTTTCCACCGCGCAACAGATTCACCATCTGCACCAGTACGACCTTCAGCCGTTCCTTGGGATAGCCGTATGCCTGCACCACGCCTTGCATGCGGGGAATATACCCATGGTGATCGGCCCCCCACACGTCCACCAGCAGATCGTACCCCCGGCGCAACTTATCGCGGTGATAGGCAATGTCCGATGCGAGATACGTGTAGTCGCCCTCGCGTTTTCTGACGACCCGATCCTTTTCATCCCCGAAGGCGGAGGACCGAAACCACTCCGCTCCCTCTTGCTCAAACAGCAAGTCTTTCGCACGCAGTTCCGCTAGCACCTGTTCCACGGTGCCGGCTGACAACAGCGAGGCTTCGCTGAACCATGACTCGAAGGAAACACCGAATGTATCCAGGTCTTGGCGAATGCGGTCGAGCAGTTCGCGATAAGCAAATTCTCGACTCTGCTGCTCGGCCTCTTCGGTCGGCAGCGACAACAAGGCATCGCCCTGAGCCGCCTTGATCCGGGTAGCCACGGCGCGAACGTATTCGCCTTGGTACCCATCCTCCGGAAAAGTCACGACTCGCCCAAAGGACTCGAGATAACGGGCGAGGACGGATACACCCAGCAACTTCATTTGCCGACCGGCATCGTTGATATAGTACTCGCTGACCGCTTCGTGACCGGTGGCGCGAAGCAGGCGCACCAACGCCTGCCCGACCGCCGCACCACGCCCATGCCCAACATGCAATGGACCGGTGGGATTTGCGCTCACATACTCGACGAGGACACGACGCCCACGCCCGAGTTGACTATGACCGAACTTTTCACCTGCCGATTCGATCTCCCTAAGCACCTCCAACCACTGTGTCCGTTTGACCGTGAAGTTGAGAAACCCAGGGCGCACAATCTCGATGCGCTCGAACAGTTCCTCGCGCTGCTCCAGATGATCGAGAATGATCTGGGCGATTTCAAACGGTGGGCGCCGCTCGGATGAAGACAGAGACATGGCAAGGTTGGACGACACATCGCCCCATTCCGGCCGCTTCGGCGCTTCAAGGGTCACGGTCGGGGGCTGCTCAAGCTTGAGCAGCCCCCGCTGTCGCGCGAGCTGCAGCGCACCGATCAATGCCGCACCGACTTTGTCTTGCACGACCCCTTGCGTCACCAGGAACTCCTAAGTCTGCGTGGAAAAAGAGAAAAACAAACCGGCAATCTAACATACCAAGCGATGAGAGACAAGATCGTGGTCACAGAATTGGCGCGCTCGATCGAGTCGCCAGAGCCATACGGCAGCCGTCGATCATTCGATCGGGTGCGATGTGAAGGCACTTCCGTTCACGACAGCATTGAACGGCATCCCAAGTCGGACAAGTGCACGGCTCTCCGGTCAGAGTGGTCACGTTGGGACCGAGCGGTGCCCATCGCCGAGAATCAGTCGGACCGAAACAGGCAAGGGTGGGAACAGAAAGGGCGGCAGCGAGATGCGTGATCCCAGAATCATGCCCAACGAACAACGTGGCATGCGACAACACCGCAGCGACGGTACACAGATCCAGATTCCGCATGACTGCCACCGGCCTTTGCAACAGCGATCGAAGTTGCGTCACAGAGCCTAGGTCTGACGGACCTTCTAATAGCATGGGCAACAAGCCCTGGCCGCGCATCCATTCGACAAGCTTTGCCAACCGCCATGGTTCCATACATTTGTGTGCGCTGCCGCTCCCGGGATGAATGATCGCGAGTGGTCTCGAATCATTTCGAGCAACGTGCTCAAGGTAGCGAGGTCCTTCCGCACTCAGTCTCTGAGGAAGCATGAGCGGCTGAAAGGAGGACGCAGCGCAGCCCAAACCGTCAATGGTCTCTAAATAACGCTCCGCCTGGTGGCGCGCTCGAAGGCCCGGCGAGAACGGCGACATGACCATCACGTTATGGATGCCGAGACTTTGAACCGTTGCAGCCACAGCGCCGTCGGGATCGCGCAGCCACCCAACCACGTATTCACAACGACTCAACCAAGACCGGAATAGAGGATGGATGTGCTCCTCTCCTGCACACAGCTCCGTGAGGCACGATGAATCAATGGGAACGAATCGGTTGATTTCTCCGCACTCCAACAGGAGCGACCCGACCGACCTGTCGGCCAAGAAAATAAGTTCATGTTGCGGAAACTTGAGGTGGATCGTTCGAATGGCGGAACGGCTCAAAAGTACATCGCCCAGAGCGCCTGGGTGAATGATCAATACAGCCTTGGCGCAAGAAACTGCATCGTTCTCATCCACCATGATGCAGACGGGATACCCTCGTAATCCGCGCCAAATCTTCTGGTGTATTGATGTTTTGGAAAGAAGCGACGCCACTTCCTACTCCCTCCAGATCTTCGGAGCGGACCACAGACACCCGTAGGCTTGGGTCACGAAACAGATGCTGAATCTTGAGATCTTGTTGGTCGGCCATACCACGAAGAAACGGGGTGCACCGGCGTGAGTACATTGCGTGCAGGGGTTGTAGTTGTCCCTTCACTTCTGCCACCACGACATCAGCCGATGGGTCAAACGAGGCCATAAACCGGATAACCTCTGGGTCGAGAAAAGGCATATCACAGGCAACTGCAAAACTCCGTTCATGTGTTGCAGTCAGCAAGCCGGTATACAGGCCGCCTAAGCTACCGGCATTCGGCACACGGTCGTAGACAATTCTCGCGGTCCCACACTGTAAACCAGGAACTGGCTCCGCCAGGACAATGAAGTTTTCGCTAAAGAGAACCTCCAAGAGAGCTAGTGTGCGGTCAAACACTCTCTTGCCTGCCAGCTCAAGGAAGCGTTTGTCGCTCCCCATCCGACGACTTTTCCCGCCGGCAACCAGAACGCCCGATACATTCTCGATGACTTCCTTCTTGGTCACGCCCAACCCGCCCCCGCGAATTTTCACCGGAACACGATCAAAATTTGATCGAGATCATTGAGCTTATTCCTGAGCAAAAAACACGAGGGGGTGAGTTTCCTCACCCCCTCGTCAGACCACTGAGTCTGTGGGCTAGCAATTACAGAGTCTTACCCTTCTTCTTGTTTGCACGCCGAGTGAGCATCCAACCTTCAAGAATCACTACACCCACAGCGATAATTGCCGGGTAGATGTAGACTTCCTGCGGGATCGGTGGCTCAAGAATCGTATAATAGAACGCAGATACCGCCATCTTCCGTCCGGCGTCTCCGTTATGGCCATCCCACGCGAAGAAGACCATCGGAATGTACTTGCCGACGTCGAAGCGAGTGTATTCATCATAATCATCCTTATCACCCTTCAGCGGGCGGGAGATCATTACGCTCCAACGGCCATTCTTCCACTCTGCTTTCATCAACTTGACTTTTTCTTCGAAGTCATCACGCTCTTCAAAGTCCTGATCCCACCCAGTCCCCTTAAAGGAACGCAGCGAGCCATCCGCTTCCCACTTCAAGATATCGGCATTAAACTTTGCATCGCCGAACAAGTAGCGAGGCTTGAATGGTGCTGGAATCTCCTGCCATTTGATCGGGAATTGAAATGCGAGAGCGTCATTGTAGACGGTGTAGTTGTTCTGTGCCGCGGCGATCGAACCTTCCTCACCCGTCTTCGGAGCTTGCTCCTTTACTCCAAAGTTTTCAACATTGACCTGGGTGGGAGCCCATGGAAGCTTCCCTTCCGCCACGCTCTTCGTACGATCGTCCCACTGAATCAGGTACACGACGTTTTTGTCGTTGTACAGAGACTTCACCCAAAGATCGTCAATGCGGTTGACGAAGTTACGAGGCTTATGGGTGATTTGACCACCCATTGCCACATAACGGCGCCCCTGCTTCTTCCACATCTCATTCTCAGGATCGTCCGAAATTTCCCCTTCAACCGGGGAAGAAGGAATCACAAAGTTGATTTTGGGCTTATCTGTCAGAGGATCGATGCCCAATGGCTTCCCTTCGTCATCACGTTCACACAATGAATTCACGAAGTTAGCAATGTTCCACCGCTCTTCAATGGAAGTGCTATCCGCAAAAGACGGCATGGGAGTTCCGTTCACTCCTGTTGAGAACGTGCGGAAAATATTACGCACATTGTAAGGATCCTGACGGCTCCCCCGGAAGTTCCAACATTTGTGCCAGTCGGCCGGTTGGATGGAAAAACCCCAGTCATCCTTGAGGTTAAACGCGTTACCGTCTCCTCGCCCTTCGACACCATGACACTCGATACACTTCTTTTCAACAATTAGCTCAGCACCCTTCTTGAGACTTTCCTCAGTCGGCTCCGCAGGCTTGAGAGTAGCCATTTGAAGAATCGTTTGGGTTTCCGAAGCCTTGTCGGTAAATTTTCGATCCTTGACAAGCTGAGTGGTCACGAAAGCGAGAACCTGGATACGCTGCTCCTCCGTCAGGATGCCTTCCCACGGTGGCATTGCTGAGCCAGGCAAACCGTGAGTGACTGTGTCCAACAAGTCGTTCTTATTCGAATCCGGCATTTTTTCGTTGTAATTGAAAAGCGGAAGTTCTCCGCTCGCCGTATGCCGAATTTTAAACGTACCTTGGTTGAAATTCCGAGGGCGTGGCCATAGACGATCGGCACCTGGGCCATCGCCTGCACCATCGACCCCATGACACCACACGCACTTGGTGAAATAGACCCGCTTACCAGCTTCAATCATGTCGGCTGGAGGTGCTGGGGCCAACTCACCCTTCTGGAAGCCTTCCGGCATATCTCCGGCATGCCCAACCGACACAAAACCGCCCATAAAGAGAATGGCACTTAGCGAGGCCCCAGCCATCAACTTGGGCTTTGCTTTCGAACGCAGTTTGCTCATTATTAACCTCACCACCTGTTCTCCCAGGTTGTTTGAAATATATGCATTAATCCCAGGTTCGCGGATAATAACCTGTGTGCCAGTACTCAAACAGAATCACCTTCCAGATTTCATCCGTAGTCAGATGTTGTTCCCACGGCGGCATGACCGATGCCCAAGGGAAGCCTTCATTTGGAAGACCGATACCACCCTTAGCCACGCGCCAGAAGATGAACGTCTCCTGTAACTGGGCAATGGTGCCTGGGTCTGTGAAATTGGCAGGAATGGGATTAAAGGCAAAAGCATGGAGGCCACGACCGTTTAAATTATCCCCGTGGCAGAAGTGACAATTCTGGAAGAAAATTTCTCCGCCCTCGCGCACATACTTTAGATAGCCTTCAGCCTTTTCATCCCAGGGATTCGCGTTGGGAGCCATTAGGCGGCCCATACCCTGTTCAACAATTAATTTGTTGCTGTACTCCTGGTCGTACTTACCTTCGAGATTAACCCGGAACGGGTTCTGCGACGTCTGAAGCGTGTAGGTCTTTCCGTGCACCTTAGTACTGGCTGGAGGCGCTGGGTGAACGGTCCGAAGCTCAATGGGCTCGTCCACACTCGGCTTCATACTGAGGAAGGAAAATCCGCCGATCAAGAGGGGCAGCAGAATCAGATACATAGTCCGCAGGGCCTTGTGAAAGCCCGTATTGGCATCGAGCACGTTGATGATCGGCTGCCGAAACTTTTTCCAGTCTTCTTCGTTGGCAGAAACCCACATGAAGACCGCCACCATCGAAACCGTACCGTACATGGCCCGAACACTGAAAGGAATCGGCGGATATACACGGAACTTCAAATAGCTCTGAATGAATACCCAAAAGAGCACTCCCTGCCAAAACCGTGGAATTGCAAACCCCATCGAATTCAGCAAGTAACTCAGTCCGGCGAAACCAGCCACAAAAACCGCCAGCTCACTCAGGATCTGCATGGGCATATAGCCCTCAACTAACCTGACAGTATTCGAGGGAACCACCCCGAAGATCATTCCGATCAACATGAGCAGTCCGACGACACCAATCAGTGCTCCGACTGACATTAGTGCTTTCATTACATCATCTCCCTTTGTTCCTTAGTAGAATAGAGCCGGACTGCACCGCTAAACTTACGAGGCCTTTGGCGGCTCCTTCCCCTCTTGCACCTGCGAGAGGTAGTCTACAAGCTTCTTCAAGGCTCCGGCACTAAGCTTCTGACCAAACACTTTCGGCATAGTGTTGTCCGGAAAGCCCTTTACGACATAAGCGCTCGGTTCAATGATGGACTCCATAATATAGTCCGGAACGTTCTTCGCCTTGCCCTTGTAATCCTTGTCTTTGATCCGTAGCGGCGCGTTTGTTCCCTCAACAAGCTTCGGACCGATGGTGCCGGTCGCCCCAGGGATGCCAGGGATCGTGTGGCAAGCAACGCACTGACCCTTGGCAAAAATCTGATCCACGGGCTCTGTTCCGTCAGCCATTAGTGCACTACCGCCACCACCTTTGGCCTCACCCTCTGTGGGCGGCTTCGGGCGCTCGGATTCTGGGATAAACTTTTCATAGGCCTTAACGATCTCATCGAAAGATGGAGCCTCCCGCCCTTCACGAACGTAGAGCCACGTATCGACCGCGGCCAACTCTGGAAGACTCAATGAAATTGGCGGCTTATGGATTGAGGGCATCGGACTTTCTTTATCGTTCGTACCCTTCACGCCAAAACCTGCCACGACGAAGCAACTAGGGCAGGCATGCGACTCCGCAATATATTCGATTCCATTTTCGGCTGTGCCAGAACCAGGGAATGCCTCTTTCTGGTTGGAATCTCGAGCAGCAGGGTTCCCCTTGTGATAACGGGGATCATTAATCTGAGTTTCGGCCCGCTCTGGAATCCCATCGAGGTTCGGGGCACGCTCTCCCAACATTCCCTTGTGAAAGGCATGGCAAAGCGGACACTGCCCCTTTCCAATTGCCCCCTGAACCTTGTTCTGCCCCACTCCTCCGAAGATGATCTTCTCACCTTCGTCGGCAAGCTCAGTCTGTGGCATGTTGCTAAAGTCTTTCTTTTCCTCAATGGGCGGGAATCCACCTTCAACTTGAGGCAACCAATTTCCGTAACCAGATAGCGCCGCCGCGATGAAGAACATGAAGCCCCCGATTTTCAGCAACGCGCTGATATTCGTAAAATAAAGGGCCATCATGAACGTCATGGAGGTGATCAAGACCAGCGACACCGGCAAGAGCCTCGATTCGGCGAAGAAATTCATCTTGTAATTAGCAATCGCCATAAACAACAGAATAGCGCCCAGAATACCAATGAATGTCTTGAATACCGCACGCTTGTTTGCCACGGGGTCACTAATCGACGCCTTGAAATAAAACAATAAGGCGATGAGAATCCCGAGCGCAGGCCAGCCGATCGCTAAGGCCTCTTTTATGAGTTCAATCACAGCTCAAACCTCCTGCATGGGGGGAAGCCCCAAGGTCGCCCTAAGCAACATCCCAGGCGACTTCCCCCATTTGATTCGTTTCAATCGCCTTAAAATTAGTGACCTACGGCCGGCTCTGGAGCACGTCCAGGAATTGGCGCCTTAGCTTCGACCGGGGCCTTCTTCGCCGCAAGCGCACCCAACCAGAAGACAAACATAATGCTGATCCAGAAGAAGAGAACATTCGCAGAAATCATGTTCGCTGCGAAACCTACCGTGTGAGTATAGGCCCACGGCGAGTTATCCCTCATAATCTCATTCACGTGCCAGAACAGCCGCACCGATGACCTAATGTATCCCATCAGACCCATCATCCAGGTAAAGGCTGTCGCCAACATGATAAGAGCATATTGCGATCGAGCCGATATCTTTCCCCATTCAATCGGACCCATTTGCTTCGCCCCCTTCATCATGACGCTGTTGAGAGCAAACATGAAGAAGAGACACGACAGCGTCGTGGCCACCTGAGGAACTGAGAGGCCCACGCGCACGTTGGCAGGAATGTAATAGCCATACACTGCCAGCATAATAATGTTGAAATAGGCGAAGAAGAAGAAACACCCCATGAAGATGTTTCCGAACTTAGACCAAGAAACTGTCGAAACCTTATTGCCGCGCATGTACCAGACAAAGCTCAAAACCGTGGTCGTAATGATAACGTTAATGCCCCCGTTCTTGGCGGACATGACGCCATAATTTCCGAGCACAGGATGTTGCTGACCACCCATAGCCTTCAATTCCGCCGGGGTCATAACCATGGTATGAGGAGTGATAAACACGAGGAATCCACAAGTCAGCAGAAATACCAGATACTTGATGTAACGCTGGTACTTTTCAGCACCGCGCATACGGCCAAGCGCCTGCCAAAGGTAATAATTAGTACTAAGGAACAAGATCCCGATCATCGTGGCCTGGATAATGAACAACCATGCCAACAAGCCACCCATCAGAGTAATACCCATCTGCTGCCGATAGGCGTAGACCTCGCGCATCAACCAGTACCCAGCAAACGGCAGAGGAATCAAGAATGACACTCCCAGGGCCATCGCAATATAGCCCATCCAGTCATAGTGAGCTCGCTCCTCATCCGTTTTAGCAGAAAGGAATCGATAGGCTGCGTAGGCAGCCACAACACCACCGCCGAAAGCCATATTACCGAGAATACGATGCAGATTGAGGGGATTCCATAAAGCAGTGTGGATCACATGCCAAATGTTTCCCAGATACCGCCCCTGCTCATCCACACCGGCAGGAGACATCATGAAACCGATCCAGGAGTTCGCAAGGAACATCAGAATCGTCCCAATGACGTTCAAAATGACGGACATACTGAGGTGGATCCACTTCAGGAATCCCTCCTTCATCTTGTCCCAGCCGTAGTAATAGATATAGAGAGTTCCGCTCTCCGCCACGAACATCAAGGCATAAATGTGCATGACAGGACGGAAAATACCCGAAAGATACTGGAAGAACGCGGGATAGAGAGTCAGGAAGGTAAAGATCAGAATACCGCCCAGAATAGCGGTCAATGAATAAGCAGTCAGACTGATCTTGATAAAGTCGTAGGCAAGCTGGTCATACCGCTTGGCCAGAGCCTTATCCTTAGTCACAACCCCCATGAACTCAATAATCATACAAAAAATCGGAACCGCCAAAACGAAGCTACCGTAATACAGGTGCTGCTGGTTGGCGAACCAAAGGAGAACCCGACTCTCAAAGTTATACCTTGGATAATCCTTCTCTCCATCCGTGGTCTTGGGAGCGGGTGGCCCAGATACAATACCCTCCGTCTTGTAGTAAACATCCCTCCCCTTCTCAACCTTTGCATCGCCGCCCTCTTTTTTCGCATCAGCAGCTGGTGCATCAGCAGCAAGGGCAGGGATCGCAACCAAAACAGGCATGAGGAGGAGGCCGATCATCGCGACCAGCGCCATGATCGACATCAACTTCGTGCGGGTTACAGAGCCCATGGGTTACCTCCTTGATACATCTCGTATGTGAAAAACAGACTCAGACCCCCTGACATCCAGACGATTACTTCCGCAGGAGATACCAGAAATCCAGTCCCTGGGCGTCCATCAAGAAGTGATCAACGGCCGCAAAAAATGAAACACAAATCAGTATCGATACCACGAAATATACGATCGTCTGCCCCATCTCAAACCCCCTTCAAGATGATAAGCGTTTTACAGTCAGAGGACGCGGGCTCAACAAGGGCACTGAATCCCTCCGAACCAATAGAAGAACCACGTGCTCACTGCACAGGTAATGTAGAAAATCATTTTCCCAATCTTAATCTTGACGTCGTCCTGAGCAGCTTCCATCGTAATTCTCCCAGCGTTTTAAGTGCGTATTTTAAATTGACACACCACCTACTCTGTGCTAATCAAAATCCCTCACTTAATTGTTTTTTAAGGGGATTTTTATGGCAAAAAACTCAAAAGTGTTCGACATTATAGTTTTGGCCGGAATGGTTGTCAATATCATTTTGGCCGTGTTTCTGATCCTCTACTACTTTGATTTTCTATGATTTTCCGCGCAGAACTTCGGACTCAATCCTACCTTTTCCACTCACCGATTGGGCACAGCGAAAGCCGATGGTTTCATCTCGAAAATCCGGCATCATTTTACTGCGGGCTGTGATGCGCAGATCCAACCCCGAACTCGTATATGCGGCACCCCGCAACACCTTATATATGCCGAATTCAGGGACGGGGGGGTTTCGATCCGGAGCCTCCTTGTAAGCAGTCTCCAAATACCAATCCTCAACCCACTCCATCACATTACCTGCACCATCCATGACACCATAGGGACTGGCGTCACTTTTTACTCGTCCCACAGGGGCAGCCACGCCAAACCCATCATCTACGCGAGCCCAATTTGCGCCGTCAGGGATCTCAATATTTCCCCATGGCCAAAGTCGGCCATCCTCGCCCCGCATGGCCTTTTCCCATTCGGCCTCAGTAGGTAAACGCCTTCCACTCCAGGCACAGTAGGCCTTGGCGTCATCCCAGGATACGTACACGGCAGGCTGGTTCACCCCCCGCATTCGACCCGTATTTTTTGCATAGCGCGAAGGGGGGCCTGCTTTTCGATGACCTGTGGCCGCAACAAAAGCTGCATATTGCGAATTGGTCACTTCATAACGATCGATGAGAAACTCGTCTAGATAGATCGTCCGTTCCGGTCGTTCATCAAATCCCCCCTGATTCGTCCCAAGCACGAACGGACCGGCCGGAATAGCCACAAGTTCTTCCGCCAACGGCGCCTCCAAAGATGCCGGTTCGGGGGACGAGTCGCCGACATCATCAAGGGAATGCTTCGGCTGTGCTTCAAATGGCGTAGAAATAGTCCCTTGGAGAATCCCCACCAGCGGCATGCTGGCGGCGAGCAGCACCACCAAAAGAAAAACGACCTTGAAGCGTGTTTCAAGCATGGCGCCGGGTCTTATCTGGATGCCCTATCTACCTCGATGTCTTTCGCGCAGCGAAATCCGACTGTGATGTCATGTCGCCACGGTTTCGCTTGGAAGCGCTTGGAGGTCCGTACATTCCGCTTCGTTTCCCGCCATGAGCCGCCGCGAATGACACGTTGCTCACCCTGATCCGGCCCCTTCGGGTCACGGTAGGGAGCCTTGCGATAATAATTTTCATCGTAAAAATCGGCAACCCATTCGGCAACGTTGCCAGTCATGTCATAGACACCGTACGGACTACGACCAGACTCGAATGAACCAGGAGGCCCCAGATAACGAAATCCATCTTCGTTGCCGTCAATATTCGCCGATCCGACAGCAAACTCCTCTCCCCACGGATATCGACGCTTCCCCTCTCCGCGCGCTGCCTTCTCCCATTCCGCCTCGGTGGGCAAACGCTTCCCGGCCCATTTGCAGTAGGCCTCCGCATCGTCCCACGTAACAGCGATCATCGGATTTTCAGGTTTCAGGAGCTTGGCCGGATCGTCCTCGAATACCTCGATTTTTCGTTTAAACCGCTTCGTCATCTTGGCGAAACGATCGTACTCATCTTGCGTCACTTCCTTCTTATCGATGAAGAAGGCCTTTAGATACACCTGGTGTTCCGGCTTTTCGTCAGGGTCGCTGTCGTTGTCACGGCTGCCCATCACGAACGGTCCCTCTGAGATCTGAACCATCTCGCGCCCATCATCTCCAACGAGCGTCTTGTACATGGAAAAATCCTGGGCCGCCGCCACCTCGACGGCCTTGGTCTCGGTCTTGATCGACAATGCCAGCTCTCGCATCTGTTTGGCCTTGTAGGACTCGTACACCAAGCCCGCGATCATCAGGATGAACGAGGCAAACACGAAGATGATCGACCCGATCAATACACCTCTATTTTCCATGACCCTACTCGCCCCTCACGATTTGGTCTCTGCCGGCTGGGGGGAGGCGGCCCTCTCCTCCGCCTCCATAGCCTTTCGAGCAGCCCGCATATCCAAAAGCATTGAAATCTGGACGCCGAGAAATCCCCCCATGGCCGCGCCCGCCCCGGCTCCGAACGATACTTTTTCCATACCCGCGATCACCCACGCCAATAGGCCACCAAGCACGGCGCCCACCAAAATACTCACCAGAAATCGACGTCCGCCGAGAAACCCGACCACGGCGCCAAGCGCCAGGCCCAATCCAGAAGCCAATGGGATAGACGAGCCCCCCAGAATCGTTCCAATTAACGCTCCGACGGTGCCCATGACGAGCACACCGAAGACCACATCGAAGATGGCGCGGCGCGACGGTCTGTTGATAGCTGTCATACAGCTCCATCCCTCGACATATCCTCCGAACAACTCACTTCGCCGCACTCACCGTAATCGAACCGAAATCAATCTCCACCCCCGGCCCAGCAAACAATGAGATCCCCCAGGCCTTTTCCGCCGGCTCATGTTTGTGAATGCGCTTGAAGTCCTCGTAGACATTGATACGCTCCTCGACCCACTCCCCTACGGGACGCAAGCCGCTTTGCACGACGATCTCGGAACCACTGAACATGCCGCCTTCGACGATCGTGCCTTCCGGCTTTCCCCCGCTCCAGATGTATTTCGTGAACACGGGGATAAATAGGAGATCCGTATCAAGCGAAGCGTATACGGCCGCAATCGGCTCAGACCCATCAGGAGCCTTGTGGAGACGCCAGCGCCACGTCAAAATGGGATATGCCTTGGGATCCCACTCGATCTTCCGCTTCTTGACCCGCTGCCCAGCATCCTTCGCGGACAGAAACTTCTGTCCGTTCTCGGCCTGGATTCTGTATGCTTCGCGCCCCTTGGCCTGACTACGCTGATTTTCATGCTGCCACTCGAGGGGAAATCCATCTTGATCGGCGGACTGAAAATCTTCCAACACCAGGACAGTTCGATCCCCTGCGTACGCAACGGGCGGAGTTCCGCTTACCTCTCCCAACCCCAAGAGTCCCAGCATCCACAGAGCACCATACAACACCTTCCTACTCATTTCCGCACCATACCTTTCGATGGACTCCCGTCTAGGCTTCGTGCGAGGGAGAAGGGAGAAACCCCGCCTCCCGCTCTGCGCTGAGATCTTCATGCAAAACCGGTTGCTGCCCCCGTTCGCAGACCCAAAACAGGAAGAATACGGCTCCCCAAAACATCACCATGTTGATCGTGACCATCTTCGCAGCGAACCCCAGTGAAGGCGTGAACGCCCAGGGCGACGTATCGGGCATCAATTCGTTTACATGCCACGCCAGGCGACCGGAAGACCGGATGTAGCCCATCAGCCCCATCACCCACGTAAAGGCCGCAGCCAATCCGAACAACCCCACCATCCCACGAACCGAAATATGCCCCCACTGCACCGGTCCATGAACGGTCGCGCCCTGCAGCATCCGTCGATTCAGGAGCAAGCCCACTGCCACCACCACCAGTGTCGTGACCGCTTGAGGCCCCGACAACGCCACTCGAACACTGGCCGGGAGGTAAAACCCATAGATCGACAACCCGATGATATGGGCCATCCCAAGACCGAACAGCACCCCGAGCGCCAAATTCCCCCTCCTGGCCCAAGAGATTGTCATGGTGCGGTTTGCACGACGGTAGAAGATGTAACTCAAGGCGGTGATACAAATCATGACATTCACCGCGCCATTCTTCGACGACATCACTCCATAGTTTCCAATCACAGGGTGCTGCGCTCCGCCCATGGCCTTCACTTCGGTTCCGGTCATCAGAATGGTGTGCGGCGTCAGCCAGATGAACAGACAGCCGCACAGGGCGAGCAACAGATACTGGTAATAGGCTTGGTATCGCTCCCCACCGCGAATCCGTCCCATACTCTGCCAGAGATAATAGTTGACGCCCAGAAAGAGAGCGCCGATCAAGAGCGCTTGCACGACAAAGAGCCATGTCAACAACCCGCCCATCATGGTCACGCCCATGCTTTGGCTATAGGCATACACCGAGCGCATCAACCAGTAGCCGGCAAACGGCATCGGCAACAGGGCACACACCGTGACGAAGAGGAAGACATAACCGACCCAATCGTAATACGCCCGCTCCTCCTGACTCTTTCCGGTGAAGAACCGATAACAGGCATAGGCCAACACCACAGCGCCCCCCGACATGATGTCGGCAAGGAACCGGTGCAGGTTCAGCGGATTCCACAAGGCTGACCGCAGCAGATGCCATGGATTCCCCAAGTAGCGCCCCTGACCGTCAACCCCTGACGGAGCCATCATGAACGCCGACCAGGCGTTCGCCAGAAGCAGCAAGGAGGTGCCGAAGACGATGGCCAGCAGGCCCATGGACAGGTGGACCCACTTGGAATCAGGCCCAGCCAACCGGTCCCAGCTGTAATAGTAGGCAATGGTGAGAAACGTGGTGCCGACGAAAACGAGGGCATAAATCGGCATCATGATCTTGAACGTGCCGCCCATGTATTGCATGAAGCTGGGATACAGCACGATGAACATGGTCAGCATGACGCTGCCGACGACGGCCGTCACGGAGATCGCGAGCAGCGCCACTTTCAGGAGGTCCTGCGCCAAACCATCGTACCGCATGGCCATCGCAGGATTCCGCGCCACCAATCCAAGAAATTCCAACAAGACGCAAAAGATCGGCAACGCGAGGACGAATCCTCCGAAATAGGTGTGCTGCTGAATGATGAGCCACATCAACAAGCGGCTATCGAGCGCGCCGTATTGAGGATAGTGGCTCTCGTTGCCGGTCGGTGCGGACGGCCCACTGGCAATCCCCGTCGTATGAAAGTACACGTCCGTGGACCGTTCGGCGTTTTCCAGCAGATGAGAGCCCCACAACGAGCCGGCGATCGCGAGCAGCGCACAACACACCAACGTCACGAACCCGGACTGTAAACAAAGGCGCTTGATCATGACGACACTCTCTGGTTGTGTTTCTCAAAGGCGGCCGCGGGCTCACTCAGCGGAGGACCGACAAGAGCCTCCCGGGACTTTCCGAGAATTCCCATCACGAAAGGACATCGCAAGAGGGCGCCGGACACGCTGCCGCGCTCGCGGTTTTCCACGTCACGCCGATCCCCCAAGTAGTAACAATACAAGGCCATCACAGCGCCGACGACCGCCGCCGCCGTCGTGAAGAACCACGGAGAAGCCACCGGTTGTTTCAATACATACAGGCAGCTGCCGACCAACACCAGGTAATAAGTCGAGGCGAAGGCCAACCCAGGCCACCACCAAAACTTCAACAACTCGCCCCAGCCCATATTGGTGAATTGAGGAACCCAATCCCTTCCGCCGGCCTGACCGGAAAGAAACGCCGGCAGCGCGACGGTCCCCGCTACCAACGTCACAAGGGCTCCCTCCACCAACACGGCCCAATCCCCGTTCACCAGAGGCATCACAGCGAGGGACAACCCCACGCAACTGACGACGCCCAGCCCCAGCCATTGCATCATCGCCGGCGGAATCCGCCGCAGCAGCGCCCGTAGGGCCACACCATCCGGGAACGTCGCGAAGGGACGTCCGCTTCGTTCCAGCCAACGGATATGGCCGATTTCGAAGGCGTCGCGCGCAACCGCCGTACAAGGAATAATGATCGCCATCATCGCGGGACCGTCAGGATGCTTGGCATAGTCGTATCCCACCAGCCAGAGCAGGGCCAGCACCAGGAGTGACAGCTGAACCCCGTAGACGAAGCCGATCCACGCCAAGACCCAGACGATCCGCGGAACCCCGTCTTCATCGATTAACCGAGAGAACGGCACCGTACGCCCCACGCGATAGGCGCAGATGGCGGTCGCCAGCGAGACGAGTCCGCTCAGCAAGAGGAGGGTCAACGGCTCAGACAGTGACGTGACGTGCTTCGCGGCCCGGTAGACGGCAAAGGCCACCAGTCCCGGTACGAACATCACCACACGCTTTCTCGTGCGAACAGAATCCTCCGTCACGGCTAGGGTCAAACTCGGGAGGACTCGTAAAGCTAACCGATGTAACATGCGTTCTTTCGCCGTACAGAGTCTGCCATCGTTTACGATCGTTGCGCCGCCATGCCGAAATACCGGGCCTTCACTTCTTCCATCAAGGCCACGGTCACGCACGTCAAACCCCGATCCACGGCCGTGCGCTCCAACTCTACGCGTGCCATCGCGCGAACCGGGGCCGGCACCTTGTCCAAACGACGCTCGGCTTCCGGATCCCACGACACCACGTCCCCTGTCTTAGCCTGCTCGATGGCGTCGTACGTGATGACACGCTGTCCACGCGCCCTGACGAATCCCTCCACCAACTCACGCAATAACGGAGCCGCATAGGGTGGGAGCCGGTCCAAGCGATGCCGGGCATCATCACTCCACAGAAGGCGATCCACGAGGCCGTTGGTTTGTCCGGCTGGGACGTCGAGGCCGACCATCCATCGACAAGAGCGGCACTCCCACCGTACGAACCACGTCGGAGGGCCCGCACCGACCCGCTCCTCGACACCTTCTGTATGCATCCACTTGCCGCACCCGCACACCAGCATCTTCTGCCCACCCTCCCCCTCTCGGCCGCCCGTTATCCGATTTTTCCAGGATAGAGGATGTACAACATCGCGTAAGTAAAGGTGCCGGTCAGGAAGAGGATGCAGTAGATGACCATGGTGAATCGCCCCAAGGCGCGATGGCGCTTCGCGCCGTCAGGCCAAATGCGCTGGATCGCCATCTCCACCGCAAGGACCAGCGCAACCAAAATCAGGAATCCCAGGTAGACTTCCAACTTGCGCATGGAAAACCCGGCCGACATCACGCGCGAGCCGAACAGAAGCAGCACGATCACGGTCAGGGCGCCGAAAATGGCGCCCACCTTGCCCCAGGAGGTCTGCAACAAAGCTTCATTGAGTACCCGCGCGCCGTTCAGAAAGCGTTGCGACCGAAATCCCAAGACGATCATATACGCCGCCATCACCAACCCGATGATGACGAGGATGATATGGACCGTCAGCACGGGGATGAACACATAGTCATACAGGGCCTGGGATCCGCCGAATCCTTCCTTCCCTTCAACGGCCAAGACACCGAGTTGCCGAAACAAGTAATACGCGGTGAAAAACCCCACCATCGCGATCATGCCGCCCAGCATCAGCCAGTGATGACCATGCCCGCGATGTTGTTTAGCTTGAATCCATCCGACGATGAACAGGCCGGTAAAGAGCGTGGCCATCAGCTGGCTGAGGTCCGCTCCTATCGTGGCGTGCGTCCCGAAGAAACCGGGCTGCCGCAGGAATTCAAACATGATGGGCCTCGCCGCTCGGCCTGATGCCCTGCACCACGGCCGTCCGCTCCAGTTCCTCCACCGAGACATATCCGGCGTCATGCATCCACTGCATGGCTTCCCCCGTGCGATAACAGCTGCCGCGCTCCGTATTCACCAAAATATGAACGGCAAACGCGGCGGTCCAGGCCGGGCTGGTGCCCGAAGCATCCAAAAATCGGTCTTTTATGATCAACCGTCCACCAGGGGCGAGGTGCCTGTAGATTTTTTTCACCAAGGCGGCATTGGTCGCCAGGTCCTGATAGTGGAGGATGTCCGACATCAACACGACATCATAGGGTCCGCCCAGAGGGTCTCGATTGAAATCTCCGGCCTTCAGTGTGATTCTGCCCTCCAGCCCGGCCTCCTTCACGGTTCGCTCGGTCACTGGCAAGGTGGTGGCCAGGTCAAACACCGTCGCCGTCAGAGTGGGATACACACGGCAAAAGGCGATCGCGTTGGTCCCGGCCCCACCTCCAAGGTCCAGCATGGTCCCGGCTTGATCAAGTGCCAGCCGTTTAGCGAAATCAGGCCCACTTTGTTGCCCGATGCGATGCAAGACCGACAGCACGTTTGCCCCCAAGGCCGGATCGGTCTCGAAGACGTGCTGCGACACCGGTGAGCGGCCGGTCTTCACCGCCTCCTCCAGCTTGCCCCAATTACCCCATTCCGCATCGTGAAGGAGCAGAAGATGCCCGATATATTGGGGCCCATGCTTCACCAGATACGCCGCAGCCACCTCTGTGTTCTGATAGACCTCACCGGTTTTGAGCAAGAGCCTGATCGCAACCAGGGCGTTGAGAAGCAGTTCCAGGGCGCGAGGGTTGGCGTTTAACTTTTCGGCTGCCTCGTCGACGGTCCGACCCCGGCCATCGAGAGCCGAAAACACGTCTAATTTCACCGCAGTGAGAAGGATTTTGGTCTCCCAGTAGTAACCAAGCTGGAAGACTTCAGCGAGAGACAATTCACGTGGCACACATCACCTACTGTGAGAATTCGGTGTTGAAATTCGGCATCTTACCCAGTTCAGAAAGAGAAACGCAAGGCAACCAACCCCGCACCAATGCTCGTGGTCAGGAGCCTCCGCCGGATTTCATCCGAGAGGCCTCGCTACGTAACGGACACCCTGCATAGCGCAGATACGCAACGGTCAAAAAGCAGAAAGGGCAGTGGCCTGACCGACCACTGCCCTTCCGCGGCGGACTGCGCCGCTTGATAGAAACGCGCTTACTTGATCTCAGCCTTGAGGGTGGCCGTTCCGCCTTCCGCCACCTCAACCTCGAACTCGTTCAGCTTGCCCTTCCCGACGAACGGATGCCAGACAACCACCTTGTGCTTGCCGGCGGGCACACCCTGGATCTCAAAGGAACCATCATCCTTCACCACCGCATGATACGGATTCCACACCGGGAGGAAGAAGGACTGCATGAACTCATGCTGGTCGCACTGCAACCGGTAATAGCCCAACTTCTCTGCGCCGCCACGGAAAGTGACCGGCTTTTCCAACTTGTCACCCTTCTTGGCCAAACCGATGTTGAAACCGGTGGCCGAGGTGGAGCCCTTCACCGTGAAGCTGTGCGGGTTATGCAACACGCCCTGGGTGGACTTGGGATCATCAGGATCGGCATCGTTGTTGACGGCGCGGAACGGCTTGTTGTTCACGACCACCCCGCTGAACGGCAGGAACTCGCAGAACTCAGCCACGACGTCCGTGCCCTTGAAGCCATCCTGGAATGCCTGATCCTCAACGTCGACGACGGAAACGACCGCACCCTTCAAGCCACCATCCTTACCGACTTCGATGGTCTTGAGGAAGCGCTTGTCGCCATCCATCAGGCTCTTGTTCGGGTGCTTCGGACAAAACTTCGGGTTCGGGAACTTGGAGAAGGAGAATTCCTTCTGTTCGGACTTCCCGGGATAGGTGACTTTCCCGGAGATCGTGCCTCCGGCAAACGAGGTGAGGGGCGCAGCCAAGAACGCTGCGGCCGCAACGCCGAACACAACTTTCATCGCACCCTTCTTCATGTCACTGCCTCCTTGTGATGAACATTAACCGAACAACTACTCCGACACCCACTCAAAAAGATAAGGGCGGGTGACCATGCCCTCGCCTCAACAATCTTGTTCACTTGACGTAGCTCTGCGCTGACCTACGACCCGGCCTCTGAACGATTGTCTATACTGGAATCTTACTCACCCTGTCAACTTGAAATCCAGCCATTCGGACCTCAAGATTTCGCGGGATTAGCCGCTGCCTTCTGGTGCCCGAGAATACGGGCGATCGCCCCGCCCACAGTCGCTCGGACGGCATCATCCTCATCATGCAGCGCCGCCTTCAAAATCGGCAGGAGATCCGTCCCCCCGATCTGCCCCAAGGCCCTCGCGGCGGCGATGCGCGGGCGAGGAATCGGATCCTTCAGCATTCCCGAAAGAAACTCCACCGCCGCTTGTCGGTTGCTCCCACGGGCACGACCCACCGCCTTGGCGACGGCCGACCTGGTTCCGGGATCATTATTTTGAGCCAGGTCATAGAGGTCATTCGCAACGGTATCGAATGGCTCCCCCACTCGAAGCAATGCGGACACGACCGCCGCCTTGACCACCGGATTCGGATCGGTCAGCGCCTTCCGCAGTGCCCCCAGCGAATCCTTGACTCCCAACTCGCCGAGACTGATCGCTGCCGACGTCTTCACAGCAGGAATCTTGTCCTCCAGCGCCTGCTCCAGGGCCGGAATCCCTTGCACCTTTCCCAACTCCCCCAGCGCGGCGGCAGCCGCTCCACGTACCGACGGTTGGGTGCTGGTGATGGCCTCCTGAAGAATCGGCAACCCGCGGGCATCCTTGAGGTCCCCGACCAACCGGAGGGCCGTGGCGCGCTCCTCCGGATTTTGTGCAGCCGCAGCCTGCCGCACAGTTTCCCACATGGCAGTTCGCCCCGTATGGTACAGCGCGCCCGCCGCTGCCAGGCGAACCAGTGCCTGCTCATCCTTGAGCGCTTGCTCCAGCAAGGGAATGACGGAACGATCACCGCTCTTTCCCAATACCTTCAGGACCGCCGCCTTGACCATCCCCGCCTGGTCCTCCAAGGCGTTGCGCAGCCGTGGCGACCGCCGGCCCGCTTCGAGCTTGCCCAACGCCTCAGCCGCCAACGCACGTACCAGTCCAGACCCGTCGCTCAATCCATCTTCCAAGGCAGGAATGGTCTCCGGAGAATCCACATCTTTCAGCGCCGTATAGGCGGCGCCACGCATCTGTTCCCGCATGTCCTTCACCAGCACGTACACGAACCCCAGTGCCACGTCCCGCAAGAGAGTCCGATCCTCCCGCTTGAGGTCCTGCTCCAACTTTTCGTATTCGATCAAGGCATCCTTCGGCTTGCCCAGGAAAATCAGGGAGCGAGTCTTGATCCGCCGGACATCAGGCGAGGCGGCTTTTTCGTTAGCAGTGCGATCGGCAAGATCCACAGCCTCCTGATACTGCTTTCTATCGAATGCAGCCTGGACCTCTTTCAGAGAGGCCGCGGACGCCATCCCAGCCCCCCCCCAGAACCCGATACTGAAAAGAATGACGGGCACACACAATAGCGGTCGCAATCGTTGTCTCACAGGCCCCTTACCCTCTTTCTCCGCTGGTTGACGGTGGAACCCAGCGCTGATACCCGGTCGGCTGCTCAAAATAATAATCAGGTTGAGGAGAATACCGGATGCGTTGATATTCGACCGACCAATCGCGGTCCTGACTGACTAACTTGAGCACGACCCCCGTCTCGGCATCCACCCATTCGTAGAGCCGTTCATTGCGACCATTGTAGTCCACACGTACCTCGAACAGTCTCGAGGGGCGCCCGATCGTTGTGGCATCCCCGATCAGGGTTCTGCTCTGCTCGCCTGGAAGGTGCGGTTGAAGTGGCAGGATCTCTTCCGGTTTGACGGGGACGGCCAGGATCTGTTTGCGTCGCGCGAGAAGGTACCAGGTCTCTCGTTGATCCAAGCGTATGATTTCGATGGTGGAATAGCCAAGCTCCGTCTTGATCGCATACTTGTACTCCAATCGCATGCGATCGCCCTTGGCAAAAACCTGCGCCTCGAAACGGCGACCCTCAACCTGCTTCGTCACGGTGCCGGAAAATTCGGCCTGCCCCGCCGTCGGCGACCGGCTCGAACCATCCTCCGCGACAACAGGGCTCGCCACCACAAAAAGCCAGATTGCAAGGAGGCCTCTGAGTGCCCATCGGAAGAGGCGCCCCATGGCGGCTTACTGTTGATGCTCGACGAGGGGATCGATTTCAACGGGATGTCCCAGGGACTCGAGCCCGAAACGTGGATTGTCCATCACCTTGTAAGCCGTTCTGTTCCCCTTCGGAGCCGGGAGCGCGACCTGTTCGGTCGTAGTTCCGTCAGGACCGATGGTGACGGTGCGCGTCACACCGGGTCCCGCCTGGGGATGCCACACAACCATCTGATAGGTGCCGGGCGGAACGTTTTCGATCCGGAAGGCACCCTTGTCGTCGGTCACCGCATAATAGGGATTGTTCACGGCCATGGCCCAACTTTCCATGTAGGCGTGAAACCCGCACTGCATATAGAACGTCCGGCGTCCCTTGTTCAGATAGATCGGCCCAACGAGAGACTTCCCCGGCGCATGGTTGTGCACCGCCCGCATGTTCCCACGCTGGTGTTGATGGTTCAAAATGAGGGGCGTATTGAACAACACCCGCGCGCCGGCTTCAAGGGACGTCTCATATCCCTGAATGTCATGCATGACCGGGTCCATATTCACCACTTCCACGGCATGGCCGTTCCGCACGATGGTGATCCACGGCTCGAACAGACAATCGCGCGCCTCGATCAACGGCACGGACATATCGAACGGCTTCCCGGATTCAACCCCTTCGAGCGTCACGATGACGTTCTTGAGCCCGCCATCGGTGCTCACGATAAAGTCACGCAGCAACCGCCACCCCTTCCCGTTAGAGATCCGCCCACAATAGGTCGGGTCCGGAAACGTAATTAGATTAAACCCCTTCGGTTCGGGGATGGGCCCGGACAACGTCACCTTGCCATCGAGCGTTCCGCCATGTTGCACGTCGATCACTTCATAGGCGAACGCAGACGGAACGATCTGACAGAACCACACCAAGAGTGCCGCGAACGCGATCGAACGAGTCATGCCAGATCGTATGGACGTCATCATGCTCCTCTCTTTCCGTTCGAGCAGGGCTCAGGGCACCTGCAGTTGTAATGTCGGGCGGATGTCCACCACCTTTCCCAGCGACTCCGGCCCATAGTGGGGATTCTCTGCAATCTCGTGGACGCTGCGGCGACCAAGCGGGGCGGTGAAGCCGAAGTCCACAGCAGTCGTGCCCTTTTCAGTGACCGTGATTTTCTTCTGCAACATGGTCCCGACCCCCGGATGCCAGGCCATGAGGGTGTATTCACCAGGCGGCACATCGGTCAGGGTAAAGCTGCCATCTTCTCCGGTCAGGGCGTAGTACGGGTTGTCGACAGCAAAGCCCCAACTTTCCATATAGGCGTGGAAACCGCATTGCATCACGAACATCCGCCGTCCCTTGGTCATGCGAATCAATTCCTTGACCGGTTCTCCCGCCAGGTGCTCATGACTCTCCGCATTGACCAGGCGCTTATGGTGCGGATTCATGGGCAACGGAGTGTTGAACAGGACGCGGGGCCCCAACTGCGACGTCTCGTAGGCCTGGATGTCGTGCATGACGGGGTCCATGTTCATGACCACCACCTCGGACCCGTCCTTCACCACGGTCACGAAGGGCAGAAACCGGCAATCACGGGCTTCGATGGTCAGAGGTTCGAACTTGAACGGTTTTCCCTTCTTGGCGTCGGTCAGGACCACAACGGCATCCTTCAGCCCGCTGCGGGAATTGAGCGAAAATTCGTCGAGAATCCGCCAACCCGTCCCCGTCGAAATGCGACCGCAATACACCGGGTCGGGGTAGGTAATCAGGTTATATCCTTTCGGGGTGGGCTTCCCTCCCGTCATCGTGACGATTCCGGTGATCGTTCCGCCGTCTGAAACCGTGATTTCCTCATAAGCCCACGATGCAGTCCCCCAGACGGTAAGTGTGCAGAACATGACAAGGCCGGCCAATCGCATGTCATTCCTCCGATAATGTGCAGGTGATCAATTACGACCTGATGGGCAACTGCGCCCGAAATGCATTGTTTTGATCATACACAATCCCCTGCGCATAACAAAAGGGGGGAGCCTGAAAAGGCTCCCCCCTTCACTCTCACCGATCGAGAGTGGTCGTCGGCTTACTGCGCAGCGACAGGAATCGCTTGCACCGTCGGCTGCTCGACCGCAGCACTCTTGGTTCCGGCACCGGTACCGGCCAAGGGCAGCAACCGCGTATCACCGGACGGCAACACACGGACATAGCCCCACTGACCGGACTGCGAGTACGGCAACCGCTGGTTGCTGTACACATAGTCACCCGGGAGACGGTAGATGCCACCCGCGGACGGGATGAACGCATCCAACACCTCGGAACCAGAGTACTCCACCACGCTGATCTGGTCCGCGCCGCGCATGAACGGCTCGATCGGCCACTCGTGCTTCTCGACGCTGAACATGCCGTTCTGCTCGTTGCTCACACCCAGTACGTGAATGCGCACCGGATCGCCTGCATGCGCCTCGATAATCGGGGTTGCAGGATCCTCAGGCTTGTCCGCCTTGCAAGGCTGGAACACCTTGCCGAGCGAGCAACCCTGCTCTTCACGGTACTTGTACGGCTCCGACCGATAGTTGACGCCGGTCAGACCCGCCACGTTCTGCACGTACGGCATGAAGCTCGTGCCGATGATGTTGTCTTCGTCTTGGAAGAACAACGCCACGTCACGGTAGTTGGCGCGCGTTTCATTGCCCGGAATGGACCGGTCGATGATCACGTCCGCCGCCCATGCATTCTTCGTGGACAGGTCGGCTCCGGTCTTCGGATCGCGGTACTTCGATCCCTTCGGACCGACCACGATGGCGCCGAACAACCCGTTCCGCGGATTGGTCATGACATTGCCCCAATCCCACACCAGCGACGTGGTTTCGCCGTTGAAGGGATCCGCGTAGTAGGTGTAGTCGCGCTCACCGCCCGGCGCCACGGTCTGGTCGCCGGGATTGTTCCCCACGTTCGCGCCCATGGAATCCTTCGGATCGAAGGCCAGGCCGATCGCGGAGAAGGACGCCTTGCTGTCCTTCATCTTGTTCTTCAAGTGCACCTTGACGCAGTCACCGGCATTCACACGCAACGTCAACGGCATCGGCTGTGCGCCGCTCGCCACCTTCGCTGTGTCCTCCTCCAAGGCATAGATCTTGGCCTCGGGATTGTTCGTGAGAATCTTGCGCTCAAAGTCCACTTCGATTTCATCCGGCGCCTTCGCGTTGAACTTCATACCAGGGAAGTCCATGGCGACGACGTTGAAGTGCTTCACCGGAGCATCACCAGGACACACCGGCAAGGCCTTCGGCATTTCACCCTTGTTGGAGAAGCCCGCGGGCAGCTTCTTCAGATCTGCTTGCTCCTTGTCGTACACGCGGATGATGCCCCAGCCGCCCTCGGAAAACTTCGAGGACCGGCCGTTGAAGTGGATGTAGTCACCGGCCAGGTGCCGGCTGCCACCCGCTTCGGGCACCACAAGGTCATAACGCTCCGCAATGCCGATATGGATCGAGTTCTTCCGATTGGCATCCGGGGCATACCGCTCGGTCCAGAACGTGTGGCCGGACAGCGTCCAGACCATCGACTCGTTCATGAGCGTGTGCAAGAGACGGAACACCATCGTGTCGCCGACATAGGCACGCAGCGTCGGCGTATACGGGTCGCCATGGATCTGGCTGTTGAAGACCTGTGACACGTCAGGATTGGTCGCCAACCGTTGAGCGATCGGCGCCGCCCTGAAGTTCAAGCCGCTGCCCGTGGTGTGGGTACCACCGTTCAGGAACGGCATCGGCGTCATGTAGATCTTCTCCGGCATGGCAAAGGACACGGTCTTACCTGCCTCGAGCGCCACTTCGATCGGCTGCCCGGGAGGATTGCCCGCCGTCACGATGTTGACGGTATGGGGCACGGTGTCATGCACCTGCACCATCAACTCACGGAAGCTGTTGTTCACGCCATGGCCCACCGGCTCACTGGTATGAATGTCCGCGATCGGTCCGCTCCACACCAACTTCCCGGTCTTCGGGTCATGATAGGTCGACCCGACCGGCTCGGCGATGAAGGTCCCGAATCCACCGTGCGGCCAGGTGGTCGCACCGAACGCATGGTCATGCCAGAACACGGTGCCCACGTCCGCATCGACCCAGAACCGCTGCCGCACGAACTCGACGGTCACGATGTCGTTGACCGGGTGATCGTGCTTCAGGCCCTTGGCCAACGTGATCGTGTTCCCGTTGATGGCCTTGATGCGGGAAATTTCATTGCCCTTCACGTTGTCGGCGCCCACGAGGAGCAGCGTGCCGACATGGAACTGCTTGGCATTCTTCACCGTAATCGTCGTCGCGCCCTTCTTGGCGGCGGCGGTGAACACGGTGTTCATCGGAACCGGCAACCCCTTCGGATTCTTCTTCTCCAGCATCGTGAACGGACGCACCGACTGTTCATAGGAGAAGCCGGTGATCACGCCGTCCGACGCCTGGTTGTCGAACTGCAGGAAGTGCCAGTGCGTGTTGATCTTCGACGACTGGAAGTTGGTGTAGTCGTCGTCATCCCACTCGCTCGTCAACGTCCAATCCACGCAATCGTAGATGTTGCCGCGGACGACCAGCGGGTACTTCAAGTCATCGTTCTTGCGAATCTCCGCTTCCTCTTCATGGAGCACGAAGATCAATCCGTTCGGATCGACCACCGGCGGCTCCTTGCCCGTCTTCTTGGCGATCGTGATCGGGAGCTTGATGAAGTGGACATTGTAGTTTTTCCGTCCGGCATTGGCCGGACAGAGACTCCAGTTGCCGTTTTCACCGGGCAACGCCTGATCCACGCTCTCCTCGCCGTTCGCATCCCGGCGGATCATTTCCAACCAGGGCGCGCCGACATGGTTCGGCGCAAACATCACGCGCTTGCCGAAGTGCGGCGTCAAGTGCGGCCACGCCACCTTTCCGGTCAACGGCTCGAACGTGATCGGATGCCGCTTGCCCGGGTGGGTGGACTTGTACTTCGGGTTGTCGATCGTGCTCTCGGGCTCGCTCATGGCGCGGGTGCCTTCCCAAGCCCAATCCAACACGGTGGCATCGTACGAAATGATCTGACCCTTTTCGTCGTTCTTGTGGCCCGGCTTGCCCATGGTGGGCAACTGCATCTCCACCCAATCCTTGATGGTGATGGTGGCAGGATTGGACTTCCAATCGCTCTTGCCCTTCTCGACGATCTTGAAGGACTTGCCGAACCAATCGACGGTCTGGCCGACCAACTTGTCCGACGTGATCGGAGCCTTGATGCGCCCCTTCCGGTCCGGCAACTCGCGCAGATCCGGCATCACATCGTTCCGCAGATCACCCTGCTGCAGGGTGTTGTACACGCGCCAGTAGCCCCACATGCCCGCCACGTAATGGTGCGCCACGTGGCAATGGAAGAGGAAGTCACCGGCCAGCTGCTGACAGAGACCGGAACCGCACTCCGTCTCGAGGTCCAACGCTTCCGACGGCCCGATCACTTCCACGTCCACACGGTCCGTCTTGGCGCGAATGACCGGGTACTTCACCGGCCCGTTGGCGCTGGTCGTCCACAGATTCATGTCGTCGATGGCACGTGGGCTGCGCGGCCAGCGGATGGTGCCGCCATGCGGATGGTGGCTGTGAAACACTTCGGATCCGCCATGGACCAGGCGGAACTTCGCCGGGTCGCCCATGTAGGAGCGCGGAATCGTCGGGGACGGGTCACCGAAGGTGTACGAGCTGTACCCCATCGACTCGTCCTCGAAGCCGAAGTATTCGTGCTGCACGTGCATGTTGTTGATGCCGAACGGCTCGCTGCGATAGTTGATCGCACGGCCACCCGGACGATAGGCGTCCGTCAATGGATCGCGCTGCGGCAGGAAGTCGCCCTTCTTGTTCACCGGGCGGAAGGCTTCGTCGCCGACTTCGTGATAGTACAGCACGAATTCGCGGAAGTCCGGACCGGTGCCGTTCTTGATGATCACCTGCCAGCCGCTCGTGGCCGGGGTCGCATCGCCCGTTCCCAACGGCTCCAGATATTCAGAGCCGCGCGGTTCGACCACGAAGGACCCGAAGAGCCCCATCACCGTGAGTTCGCGGTCGTTGGCGAAGGTATGGAACTGCCGCACCCCTTCCTGCGTGCTCGGGTGGATGTACCACTCGAATTCGCCGCTCTTGTCCTTGGCCACAATGCTGTCGGGATTGGTCGTGGTGGCCGACGCGCCGGTCGCACTCACCACCATGCTGGAACCGTGGATGTGGAGGCTGACGTCCTCGCCGCCTTCTAACTTGTTGGTCAGCTTGATCTTGACGCAGTCGCCCTGGTTGCCGCGGATCGTCAGCGGCTGGATCCACTGGGCCTGCACGCCGGGAATCACCGCGCCCGGGTCAAAGCCTTCCTTCTCACGGGCGTCCCGGTTCTTGGTCTCTTCCGCGCGCACCTGGTCGAGATTCTCGTCCAGCGTGTACATGTAGCCGGGATAGAAGTCGAGCCACTGATTCAGGGTGATCTCGACGTTGATCGCCGACACGTTGTACTGCTTCACCGGCGCCGTGGCGGGGCACTTCCCCACCCCGTTCAGCGACACGGGCTCGATGCGCGGATCGGACATCAGGAGCATGTCCTGACCGCCCGCGCCATACTGGTGCATCATGGTCTGGGTATTGAACATACCCGTGTTGACTTGTTGCACCTGCGGGTCATGGCTCAGGTGCTCCATGATGCGCTGATGCTGCTGTTCGACCATCGCGGACCGCTCGGGCTTGCCGCCCATCGCATCCTCGATGATCGTCTGCCCCTTCAGCTGTTCCGCCCACGACGGGAGTTGATGGGACATCGCCGTCTGTTGCGGCGCTGCATGGGCCGCATGCGGCTGAGATTCAGCCGATGCGGCCAGCGGCAGGCACACCAACGCACCGCCAGCAATGACGCTGAGCGCGCGTGATGTGACACGTGTCAACCAATGACAATCCATGGACCGGCCTCCTTGGATAGAGTTGAGAAAGGAACGGATGAAAACTGTTGTGAGCCTGTTACAGGCAGGACATAGAAAACCTCAGCACAGGTGGAACATGTTCGGACGATGCTCCTACGTCATGGCGTACGTAGGCTACGGCCTTGAAAAAACTCGGGCGGAAGAGTACTGAAGTCCAGGGTCTCTGTCAACCCCTTTGGACACCCTTTCATCGGATCTTCATGCATCGTTCATGATCAGCGTCTCAGAATAATCCATCGGCCACGCGAGACGTCCGATTCGCAGCGGTTCAGCCCCAGCCGAGTGCGCGACGGCCGCCGCTCCATTGTCTCTGTTCTGCCACTTAGGGCATAATCGACCCATGATCTTGAAACGCTGGCTCGTTGGCCTGCCTCTCAAGACGAAGCAAGCCGCGCATGAACGCCTGTCCAAGCGCCTTGCCCTCGCCGTCTTTTCTTCGGACGCCCTTTCTTCCGTGGCTTACGCGACGGAGGAAATCCTCCTGGTGTTGATCCTCGCCGGGACGGCCATGGTGGGCTACTCGATTCCGCTCAGCCTGTCGATCATCGGACTGTTGGCCATTCTCACCATGTCGTACCGCCAGATTATCTTTGAGTATCCGGAGGGCGGCGGAGCCTACATTGTCGGAAAATCGAACCTGGGCGAATGGCCCGGCTTGGTAGCCGCCGCCGCGCTCATGATCGACTATGTCTTAACCGTCGCGGTCAGCGTGGCGGCAGGGATGGCGGCGATTACGTCTGCCGTGCCGTCGCTTCTCCCCCATCGGGAAGCACTCTGCCTGGCCGCCATCCTGCTCGTGCTGATCGTCAACCTGCGCGGAGTCCGAGAATCCGGGCAATTCTTCGCCGTGCCGACCTATGTCTTCATCGCCGCCATCACCGCCATGCTGGGTGTCGGCATCCTCCAGATTCTGCTCGGATACGCCACGCGCACCGAACCACCGCCGAGCCTGGCCGCCGCGGAACCCCTCACCCTCTTCCTCCTGTTGCGCGCCTTCTCGTCCGGTTGTACGGCCCTCACGGGAGTCGAGGTCATTTCCAACGGCGTCTCCGCCTTCAAGAAACCCGAACCCAAAAACGCCGCGCTCACCATGATCGGCATGGCGGCGATCCTCGGCACCCTCTTCATCGGTATCAGCAGCCTGGCCTACTATTACGGGATCGTGCCGAAACCGGACGAGACCGTCGTCTCGCAAATCGCCAGGGCCACGTTCGGCACCGGGGCGGTGTACTACCTGGTGCAGGCCTCCACGATGCTCATTTTGATCTTGGCCGCCAACAGCAGCTTCAACGGCTTTCCCCGCCTGGCCTCGATCTTGGCGCGCGACCGCTACATGCCGCACCAAATGTCGATGATGGGAGACCGCCTCGTCTTCTCGAACGGCGTGATCATTCTGGGCGTCTTCTCTTGCCTGCTGATCATTCTCTTCAAGGGGGACACCCACGCGCTGATCCCCCTCTATGCGGTCGGCGTGTTTCTCTCCTTCACCATCTCGCAAGCCGGGATGGTGAAACGCTGGCTCGTCAAGAAGGGCCCCCATTGGGAGAAAAAGCTTCTGGTCAACGGGATCGGCGCCGTCACGACCGCCATCGCCACCGTAATCATCGCCAGCACCAAGTTCACGCATGGCGCATGGATCGTCATCGTTCTGATTCCGTTGCTCATCATGATGTTTCGCGCGATCCGTTCCCATTACAAAGCCGTGGCCGAACAGGTGGCGCTCGCGCGGGGGCACCGTCCCCCCCTGCCGCGGCGCAACATCGTCGTGCTGCCCATCAGCGGGGTGAATCGCGCGGTGATCCGGGCGGTGGATTATGCGCGCAGCCGTTCCGGCGACATCCGGGCCGTGCTCGTCGACGTCGACCCGGAAGAAACGGCGCGAACCGAAATCCAGTGGGCCCAATGGGGCTGCGGCGTCCCCATTACCGTCCTGCCTTCGCCCTACCGCTCCGTCCTCAGCTCGCTGCTGGAACACATCGAAGAACTGTTGCAGAAGGATCAGGAATGTTGGGTCACCGTCGTGATTCCCGAAATCCTCCCGGCCCGCTGGTGGCAGAACATCCTTCACAATCAACGGGCGCTGATGCTGAAGGGCGCCCTCCTGTTCAAGGACCGCGTCATTCTCACCGACGTCCCCTTCCATTTGACGAGGTAACCATGCAGACCTCCACACCCACCCCCTCCCGAATTTGGATCGGCGCGGCGCTCTCCTTGTGGATGGGCGGGTTGCTCGTCGGCCTGACGGCCGGAGAAGCCCACGCGTTTCGCATCGTCTCGCCCGCCGACGGATCGACATTGGCCTCCGGGCAGTCGGTGTCGGCGGAAATCGAGGCTGGTCAGGAAGCCGGGCTGGTCGAGGTCCGGTATTACTGGTACCAGGACCAGATGGACGCGCTCGTGGAGCAGAGAGAGGAACGCACAACCAAATCGTCGCAGGGCGGGATGGCGACCGAGAAGTATTGGCAGAAGGACAGCATCACAGGGGCGCCGGTCGTGGCATTACCCGCACTGACCTCAACGGTGGATCACCAGCCGCCCTATGGCGGCACATTACCGATCCCGGCAGAATCGATTGGACGGATGCGGCTTCTGGCCGTCGCCGACATCTCACAAGGGCGGTTGGGCCGCAAGACCATGTTCGACGAAGTCTTCGTCACAGTCCAACCCAAGGCGGAGTTGTTGTCGATCGATTTCGAAACCGAGAAACCCTTACAACTCGGACGCGCCGGGCAATCCTCAGCCTATGGCCACGTCGACTCGCTAGGCAAGGTCTTCGAACTGCCGGTAGTCGGGGAATTCGCCGACGGCATCGCACGGCCCCTCTCCTCCCCCAGTACCGGCACCATCTATCAATCCGGCGACGAGCAGGTGCTGAAGGTACTGCCCGAGGGCCTGCTCCAGATCACCGGCAACGGCAAAACCACCTTGACCGTGACCAATCGCGGGAAACAGGCGACGCTCGACATTCGCGTGGAGGTGAACCCCGAGCCCAATGAGATTCCGATTGCGGACGCCGGTACGGCCAAGACCGTGAAGGCCGGAACGAAAGTCCGATTGAACGGGTTGCAGAGCCGCGATCCGGAAGGCGAGGCCCTATTCTACGCCTGGAGCCAGGTGCGAGGCAGCAAAGTGGCGATGCTCGACGTCAACATGCCCGAACCCTCCTTCACCGCCCCCTATGTGTCGGAGAAACGGACCTTCCGCTTCAAACTGCGCGTCACGGACAAGAAAGGCGCGGACAGCGTCCCGGCCTATGTGGACGTGACCGTCGAGCCGTAAGGGCCTCCTCCTCAAACACTCCCGCCGTAATCGACGCTCCCCTTGCGTGAGCCGCCTCGTTTACCCCTCGCAACTATTCACTGGATTAGCGTCCGACACCAAGCAAAAAATATGGCGGACAGTGACCTCGGATGTCACGCGGCCATGGTAGCCTCTCGCAACCCATGAGGACTTGCCGGCAGCAAACCCGGCAACCAGGCCTAGGAAGGAGGATGCCATGCCGACAGCCGATGAACGACTACGACGCGAGACCTTTATGCGAGATGTAGGCCGAGCGTTGCGATGTGCGGCAAAGGTGGCTCGTCAAATAGCCCGGGTGCACCGCACTCCGCTGTATGTGTGGAAAAACGGCAAGGTTGTAGCCCCAAAACCCTGATTTGGAGAACGAAGGGCGGCCTGTTTTACGGTCACTCATGGATCAAGATACGAGTCAGAACCAGATCATATTTTTCAAACAGGGGTTGCGTATACGTCACTCACCCAAAATAAAAACGCCCCTCCTTGTGGGAGAGGCGTGAAGGTTTACCTCCGAAGAGGCTATCCTGCGAAGCTTCCACTCAAGGAAGACTCCTTGTTATGAGAAGCAATGCAGGCATCGGTCAGCTACAACGGCGCTGACCCTATCAAAGTTGTTATGACGTTGCAAGAGGGAGGAAGCGATGGCGCAGACACTTGGCCTAGACCTGGGAACAAATTCCATCGGGTGGGCGCTTATCGACCATGATGCAGAAGACCGGCCAGTTCGAGTAGAAGCCTGCGGAGTCCGCATCTTTCAGGAGGCTGTGGATGCTGTAAGAGGAAAACCCAAGAACCAAGCCAGACGTGCGGCGCGCATGGCCCGCCGATTGGTCTCCCGCCGTCGTCGCCGCCGGGAAAAGCTACTCAGACTGCTGCTCAGCAACGGCCTCCTCCCGCCAGATTGGCTCGACAGAACGAGTGCGGAATCACACTACAACGCATTAGGCAACCCCTACGAACTCAGGCGGAAAGGGCTAGACCAGCCTCTGATTCCTTATGAATTTGGCCGGGTCCTCATTCATCTCTGCCATCGAAGAGGATTTGAGAGCAACCGCAAATCCAAACCAAAAGAAGAGGGAGAGATCAAACAGGCCATCTCCCAGCTTCAGCAAGCAATTCAGAATGCGGGATGTCGCACACTGGGCGAATTCCTCGCAGGTCAGCAGAAGAAACGCGAGCGGCATACCGGAAGAGAAATGTACCGGCAAGAATTCGAACTGCTCTGGGAGTCGCAAAGCCGATTTCATCCAACGATCTTGACGAGGGATTTCAAGGTCGTCGTCCACAACATCATTTTTCATCAGCGCCCGTTGAAAGTAAAAAGTGGATCGGTAGGCCGGTGCACGTTCGAGCCGCGGCGATTTCGAGCGTCCCGTGCCTGGCCTGACGCTCAGAGGTTCCGACTCTTGCAGGATCTGAATCACCTTCAGATCAAATCGCCAACAACTCGCGAGTATCGACACCTGTCTTCAGGAGAACGAGACAAGTTACTGCGTCTCTTGGAACAGCAAAAAACCGTGAGTTGGAAGAAAGCGAGAAGAACACTCGGGCTTCATGAGGGCGAGCTGTTCAATCTGGAAGAAGGGAAAAAGGAAGAGCTGCTCGGAGACCAAACATCCTATGCGTTGAGGAAGGTTCTTGGCGAGAAATGGAATGAACTCTCTAAAGAGCAGCGCGATCTATTGGTGTGCGATTTGCTGACCATTGAAAATGAGGCCGGCTTGTTGAATCGGCTGCACACTTGGTGGGGTCTCGAGAAAGAGTTGGCCGAGAACCTGGCCCAAATAGAATTGGAGGACGGCTACTTTCGACTCTCCCTAAAAGCCATCAGAAAGGTTCTTCCGCATTTGGAGCAAGGACTGACCTACGACAAGGCCTGTGCTGCGGCAGGCTACGTCCATACTGGCAGCGGGGGTGGCACCGGAGCTGCCAAGCTTGGCAATCCACCGCAACTCCGAAATCCCGTTGTACAAAAGGCCCTGTATGAGGCGAGGAAAGTGGTCAATACCGTCATCAGGCAATATGGGAAACCGTCGGTCATACGGGTTGAGATGGCTCGAGACATGAAACTGAGCAAGGCCCAGAAGATAGCCCTCGCAAAACAGGCTAAGCAAAACGAAAGTCTGAACAAGCAGGCAGAGGAAGCGCTGCGTGCCAGAGGCATTCAGCAGCCATCACGTGACGACAAGGTGAAATACCGGCTATGGAAAGAAGCTGGCGGTGTTTGTCTCTATACAGGGCAGCCGATTGGCGAAGCGATGTTGTTCTCTCAGGATGTGGATATTGAGCACATCCTGCCCTACAGTCGGACGCTCGACGATTCCTATATGAACAAAACGCTCTGTCTGGCTCGCGAAAACCGGACGATCAAACATAATAGGTCGCCATATGAGGCATATTCTTCCAGCCCTGAAAAGTACGCGGATATCCTCCAGCGAATTCGTGCTTTGCCCTGTTTTCCCTGGTCGAAGCGGAGGCGATTTGAACAGAAGGAAATCGACACAGAGGGCTTCATCACTCGACAGCTCAATGACACGCGCTACATCTGCCGGGAAGTCAAAGATTATCTGGCCACTCTCGGCGTGACCGTCGAGGTGTCCAAAGGCGAAGCGACAGCCTGGCTCAGACATACTTGGGGGCTCAATCGCATATTGGCGGGAGACGGAGCAATAGAGAAGAATCGAAACGACCATCGACACCATGCAGTCGATGCCGTCGTGATTGCCCTAACGAGTCGGCGTCTGTTTCAACATCTTTCGAAGCTATCGGCTCAGCAGCATGGTCCGGCGTCTCTTCGCCGTCTCCCCATCGGTGAACCCTGGCCGGATTTTTATCCCACAGTCAACGACAAGATTCAAAGCATTGTTGTCTCGCACGCCCCGGTGCATAAAATCCGCGATGCATTCCACGAGGATACGGCCTATGGCTACAACGCGGCGACAAGGAGTTTTGTCTACCGAGTGCCGCTGGACAGTGGCTTCAAGGAAACCGCCATTCCGCAGATCAGGGATGCAGCAGTGAGGGAGCTGGTAACGGCGAGACTGGACGAGACTGGAGGGGATATCAAGCGTGCGTTCGGCGATCCGACCAATCCACTCCGGCATGTCGATGGTGTCACTCCAATTCGTTCGGTCCGAATCAAAGCAAGGGTGAGTCGAGAGACGGTAGCTCCGGTTCGAGATCGTAACGGAGCAGAATACAAGTTCTTTAAATATGGCAATAACCATCATGTAGAAATTATCGAGCACCAGGCAACAGGCAAGAGGCAGGGAATCTTCGTCACGACGATGGAGGCGGCTCGACGGGCGAGAATTGCAAAACTGCCGATCGTTCAACGGCAGCCTCCCTGGGCGGACGGAGGCAAGACTTACGGGGAGGGTTGGTCCTTTGTAATGTCTCTCTACATCAATGATCTGGCAAAGATTGAAAATCCTGGAGGCGTTAAGCTCATGCGGGTCCAAAAACTCGATGGGTCTAACGGGAGAGTGTATTTCAGGGACCATGCAGATGCCAGGACGGAACGGGATTCCGAGTACCAGAAGTCGGTTCTTTCATTGAGATGCAGCAAGATTCAGGTGAATGCGCTTGGAGACGTCTCACCCGCTCATGATTAAGCGAATTGTGGAGATAGGCAATCCTGCTCGCTTATCGCTGTCCAATCAGCAGTTGGTGATTGAACGGCAAGGGCAAGGAACCGCGACCGTTCCGGTGGAAGACCTGGGCCTGCTGATCTTAGATCACCAGGGAATTGCCTATACGCAGGCTGTCATGTCCGCCTGCTGGAAGCATAACGTGCATGTGCTGCTGTGTGACGACAAGCATCTGCCTGGTGCGGTGTTGTTGCCGCTCGATGGTCATAGCCTACAAAGCAGAACGATGGCGCAACAAATCAAGATTTCAGAACCCGTCCGCAAGCGACTCTGGCAGGCCATTGTTCGTGCCAAAATCACCGGACAGGCAAGGACGCTGCAATCCACCAAAGGCTCGGCAGGGCCGTTGCTCGCGATGGCAGCGAAGGTTCGGAGTGGTGATCCCTCGAATGTGGAAGCCCAAGCGGCACGGTTTTATTGGCAACAGTTGTTTGGAGAGGATTTTCGCCGGGGGAACGATGAGGAGCATCTTAATGGGTTGCTCAACTATGGATACGCCATCGTACGAACAGCCTGTGCTCGGGCATTAGTCGGTGCCGGCTTGCACCCGTCGTTTGGACTGCACCATCACAACCAATACAACAGCTTTTGTTTGGCAGACGATCTCGTCGAGCCACTTCGCCCACAGGTTGACATGACGGTCTATCGCCTCGGACGGAATGGGGTGAAGGAGGGATTGACCAAGGAACACAAGCAGTCCCTTCTGGAACTGCTGGCAAGGACATGTTCTATCGGCAGTCTTCGATTGCCACTCATGGAATCGCTGCATCATTACGCCGCCAGCTTGCGACAGGTGATGTGCGGAGAAGACCGGCACCTTGCGATCCCTGAATTATGAGCTTCGGAGGCTACCGCAGTGTGTGGGTGCTAACGATGTTCGATTTGCCCACAGACACAAAGGCTGCGCGCAAAGCGTACAGCAGTTTTCGTGATGCGCTGCTCGACGATGGCTTCACCATGCTGCAATTCTCCGTCTATGCCCGGCACTGCCCAAGCATCGAGAATGCTCTGGTGCATGAAGCGAGAGTGAAATGTTGCCTTCCACCCGACGGGGAAGTCCGGTTGATCACCATCACGGATAAACAGTACGAGCGTATGAAGGTCTTTAATGGAAAGTTGCGTGGCCCGACCGAGAAAGCGCCGGATCAGGTCAGTTTTTTCTGACCAAACCCGGCGCTTTCTTCTGACCAATCAGTGCATTATGCACGGATCAATGTAGCTGACCGATGCCTGCATGCAACCCACAACGGTGCAAGGTCAATCCAGCCTGATACATCCAATGTAGCTGACCGATGCCTGCATGCAACCCACAACAATCCGCCCTGAATCTCACCAAAGCGATTAAATGTAGCTGACCGATGCCTGCATGCAACCCACAACTGGCACCATCCTGTATCCGCGTGTCGTCGTAATGTAGCTGACCGATGCCTGCATGCAACCCACAACGCATATTACGCAAATCCGCGATGATCGTACAATGTAGCTGACCGATGCCTGCATGCAACCCACAACCGAACACATCCGCATCACGCGACATATTCAAATGTAGCTGACCGATGCCTGCATGCAACCCACAACACTAATACCCCCACCGAACCCAGTCGTCGCAATGTAGCTGACCGATGCCTGCATGCAACCCACAACGGTGCAAGACGTGGTTCCACAGTCCGGATAAATGTAGCTGACCGATGCCTGCATGCAACCCACAACGCTCCAAACCTGGGGGCTCGGTGGATCGCTAATGTAGCTGACCGATGCCTGCATGCAACCCACAACCGACGACCGAGAGTGTGCCGCTCTTCGTGAAATGTAGCTGACCGATGCCTGCATGCAACCCACAACCTGGCATGGGCTTCGGTACACGCTTGTGCGAATGTAGCTGACCGATGCCTGCATGCAACCCACAACGGTGTGATCGCATGGGATAGTGTATATAAGAATGTAGCTGACCGATGCCTGCATGCAACCCACAACACTAACAGTTTTGCCCGCAGTTCGGCGGACAATGTAGCTGACCGATGCCTGCATGCAACCCACAACATGGCCGCCGCGTCTGTGATTTCGGCTGAGAATGTAGCTGACCGATGCCTGCATGCAACCCACAACACCACTGATACAGCGGCCCGAGGCTGTGTAAATGTAGCTGACCGATGCCTGCATGCAACCCACAACAGTTGCGGTAGAAGCTTCGTTCGACAACCAAAATGTAGCTGACCGATGCCTGCATGCAACCCACAACCAGGTGAGGCGGCAGTGAGCGATTTGGCAAAATGTAGCTGACCGATGCCTGCATGCAACCCACAACATGATAAGCGGAGCGCTTGCAGGTTCACCCAATGTAGCTGACCGATGCCTGCATGCAACCCACAACTACGTCGGCGTCGGAATGCTGATCGGCTGGAATGTAGCTGACCGATGCCTGCATGCAACCCACAACCTTACTCGAAGCGTCGCGCATGTTGTCGGAAATGTAGCTGACCGATGCCTGCATGCAACCCACAACTAAAATGGTTAGCATGTGCTGTCGTCTCCGAATGTAGCTGACCGATGCCTGCATGCAACCCACAACAGACCACATATCCAATTCCCGTGCCGCCCTAATGTAGCTGACCGATGCCTGCATGCAACCCACAACAATACCGGGGCCGCGTGGGGCCTTGTGGTAATGTAGCTGACCGATGCCTGCATGCAACCCACAACAATTTCCAGCCGTTGCGCTTCCAGGGCTTTAATGTAGCTGACCGATGCCTGCATGCAACCCACAACTGTGCGGAGCATCGAGTTACGCGCGAGGAAAATGTAGCTGACCGATGCCTGCATGCAACCCACAACTTACCGGCTCAAGATGCTCCGGGTTCACGCAAATGTAGCTGACCGATGCCTGCATGCAACCCACAACATGAACCGGGCGCGCAGATCCTTCAGGCAAATGTAGCTGACCGATGCCTGCATGCAACCCACAACGTAACGCAGTGGCGTTGACGGTAGGCCGCGAATGTAGCTGACCGATGCCTGCATGCAACCCACAACACGCCTGCGAGTCGGCCAATACCTGGGTCCAATGTAGCTGACCGATGCCTGCATGCAACCCACAACTTCCTTCGGGACGGGCGAGGATGAACGGGAACGTGTCTTAACCCAGCCGATAGGTCTCTCCCGCACGGGTTAATTCGGCGCGGTGGCGGCGCAAGGCCGGCCCAAAGGCTGACCGGCTGACCAGCGGTTCTTGCGCCGTCATCGGTCCTTCGATGCCGGCCAGCGCATCCGCCAATTGCTTCACCAATCGCTGTCCCGCGCGCGTCAGCCATTTCAGCCGACTGCCTGCAAGGTCGAGGTCCTGTAATGAATACTGCACTGAGTCAATCTCTTCGAGACATCGATAGCGAGCGCGCTGCAGATCCCGTGCAGTGAGCCCGGCCTTCCGCCACCGTCCGGCTCCCGCTCGGCCGCTCCCCCATCTCACCAGCCGCTCGAACAGGAGAGCCCCCATCGTGAAGGTAAAGGTCGCATGGAGGATGCCCCGCACCGGCCTCAGGCTGCGTCGCCAGGGCGAATAGAACACCTCCTGGTTACGGTCGTGCCGATACAACAGCTCCTTGCGCAGCAGCAGATTGAGATGGTGGTGACTGTTCTCGTGGATGAGGTCGTCGATCAAATCGAGCAGGTCGCGGTCGAAACAGTTGATGGCGGAGAGGCCAGGCCGGTGACGATAACTGAAACTCACGACGCCCTTCGCCTTGAGCGGCGAGATACGCGAGGTGAACAGAGCCAGCAACCGGTCGCCCTCCGGCCAGGCGGCTGCGATGACGGACAGGGCTCGCTTCATGCGGATCGCCACATCCGGCGCCGTGGGCCGGACCGCGATCGGCGTCTTATCCTTTCCATATAGCAAGGTCGAGCCTAACAGGAGGGGGCCCGAAGCCGTCTCGCGCAAAATCACCGGTTCCTGCCGCTGCCAGTGCCACCGTTCCGCGGGCTTGTACTCCACGAGTGGAACCCTCGTCTCATCAAGCACCAGATCGATCCCATCACCCGTCACCCTATAGCTGCCCTGCCGGCCGGCTCGCGCCAACGCCGCGCGCACCGAGCCGGGAGCCTCATACCACTCTCCCGTGAGACCGACGGCAAAAGACCCGGCCTCTTGGACCCGTTCGAAATCCGCGCTGAGATCACAGGGAATGAGCCAGACGCCGGTTCGCTGCTTGGCCACCCATGCGCAGGCCTTTCGTGGAGCAAACCCCAAAGACTCTTGCGTGACCTCTCGCGCCAACCGACGGCACAGCGCCTCGATGCGCGACAGAAGCCGTTGCGGCTCCGGCTGTCCCGTTGGAAAGACCTCGTCGGCATACCCATGCTCATAGAACACCTCTTTGAACTCGGCCAGCAATTGCCGGGCGAGGTCGCCACGCTGCCGCTCTTTTCTCACCTGGACGAAGAGATCCACGAAATAGAGCAGATCGTTCAAGGCTTCGATCCAGCCGACCACGCGCCAGTGGTGATAGGCTGCGGGCTCCAATTCCCGTTCGATCAGACGGAACCAGTCGATCGGCAAGGCTAGCTGCTCGACCGGTTCGGCATAATTTCGTTCCAGGTCTCGACAGAGTGCGCGCAACAGGCGGCGCATCGACCGGCCGAATTCCGCCATGAGATGTTCGAGATGGGTGGCTGTCAGCAACGTCATCGCCAGATCCTCTTCATGCCAGGGTGCGGGCACACTCTACGCGACTGATCGGCGCCTGACAAGGCGGGACGAGTCTCCCACGACACCCCGTGGGAGACCTCGTGATTTCGTGGGGAGGCGTTCAGGCAGTCAGTTTGATGAGGTCGAACAGCGCAGCCTTCACCGGCGGCGGAGGGGCCACCGGCCGCAGATGCGACCGTTGAACCATCCGGTGGCGTTGGATCAAGGAATCCACAATGTTGCCGCAGCTGACACAACGATACCCGCGCAGCCACATCGGGTGGAAACTCTCGTGGAGATCCACCAAGTGCTCCGAAACCATGAGCCCCTCGCATCGTGTGCAGGTCATGCCATCCTCCTTCCTAAACCGTGAGGGATCTGCCTGCTTCAACGATGTGCAATGTGAGTGCCACGGCTCGTGACGGCCGAATGAAGTCACGATCGGGCCCCCTCTGTGCGAATTGGTCTCATGGGACCAGAATGGGTACAATTGCGCTCACATTCGCATCCAGGAAGGACCGATGCCGATCAGCGAGAGAGAACTTGATGCCGTCGTCCAGGAACTGGCCCCTCCCCTGACCAAGGGCTGGGTTCAGAAAGTGTTTCAGCCCTTGCCGGACGTGGTGCTGCTTGAAATTCGTGTGCCCGGCCACACACACCGGCTGCTCTGCTCGATCCATGAGCGAACGGCCCGCCTGCATCTCGTTCGACAACCGCTCGCCAACCCTCCCACGCCACCCTCCTTTTGCCAACTGCTACGGGCAAGGATTCGAGGCGCGCGGATCGATCGGATGGAGCGCCTCACCGGCGACAGAATCGTCCGCCTGGATTTGACCGCACAGGATGGGTCGGTGGCGCTGGTCGCCGAACTGTTCAGCCGCAACGGCGATCTCCTCTTTTTGGACAGTACCGATCACGTCCTCGCCACCTTACGCAATAACAGAACGCGCATCGGCCGGCCCTACGGCCGTCCAACTGCGGCACCGGCAGTCCCGGCGCCCCAGGAGCTGCCGGCCGACTCCCTGCCCACTCCCTCGGAAGACGATCCCTTTCCCCTGTCGGCGAAGTTGGAACGCCAGTATGGTGAGCGTGAAACCGAAGAGGCTCGCCTAACGCAGGTGCATGCACGGGAATCCGCGCTCCGCAAAGCGCTCAAGAAAGGCGTGCGACGGATGGAAGCCCTTCGCCGCGACCTGGAACAGGCTGGGCGGTACGAGTCCTACGCCCGGTACGGCGAGTTATTGAAGGCGAACTTGGGGTCCCTCAAGAAGGGGCTCAGCACCGTCTCCGTGATCGACTATTACGACGAACGGCTGCCCGAACTGACCATCCCCCTCGATCCCCTCAAGTCGCCGCAGGCCAACATGGATGGGTATTTCGCGAAGTATCGGAAGTACCTCACGGCCCAACGGGAAATTACCCCACGCTTGGCGGCCATCGAAACAGACCTACGCCGTATCCAGACCGAATTGGACCTGATCAAGAGCGGTCAGTGGCAGCCGCCTCCCCAAGCACAGTCGCCCGCGACTACGACCGGCCTCCGCGGAAAGGGCAACAAACCGTCCTCCCAGTCACCACGCGGACCGTTTCGTAGATTTGCATCCGCCGACGGCCAGGCCATCTTCGTCGGCCGGAACGCCCGTGAGAATGACGCCCTCACATTCGGCCTGGCCAACAGCGATGACCTGTGGCTGCACGCCCGCGGAGTACCAGGCTCGCATGTCGTGGTGCGGATGGAGAAGGGCCACGAGCCCACACCGACCACCCTCCTCGACGCCGCCACCTTGGCCCTGCTCTATAGTGACCTCAAGAAAAGCGGCAAGGGGGAAGTGATCTACACCAGGCGCAAGTGGGTACGGAAGGCCACGGGACAGGCGGCAGGCGCCGTGATGGTCACGCAAGACAAGGCGATCTACGTCACGCTCGATAAAAAGCGGTTGGAGGCCCTGAAAGAGCGATCCGCCGCTCGCCAGGAGTAACCGCTCTCCGCTCCCGCACCTTTCTTCGCTCCGCTCGGACATGGTAGAGTGCCCGCATATGGGCACCCTTATAGAGGCCCACCACGAATCAGACTTGTTGAGCGCCCTCGTGCAGGCCAAAACCCTGTGGGAGTTCGACCGTGTCCTGCAACGGGACTTGGTCGCACGGCTCGGATGTGACCTCATCGCCTTCTATCTCTATAGCCCTACGACCGGCATCTTTACCCCTGTCTCCGAAGCCCTTCGTTCTCCCGACTCCCCTGCCTTTGCCATGGCCAGCTCCCTGCCGAAGGGACGGTCAAGGAGGCGGCAGTCCGCGCCGAATCCGCCCTGCTGATTCGAGATATCAGCGCCTCGCCCTGGAGAGAAGCGGCTGCCCTTGATCCGGCCATCGCACACGGTACCTGCGTGATGGTGGCCCCGGTGCGAACGGCTCGGTCGAGCGAACGAGCGCCGCACACCCGCATCTTGGGAGTGATGCCGCGGTGGCCATCGGGAAACCAGGATTCTTCGACGAAGAAGACCGTGACCGTTTCGACCAACTCGGTGTGCAAATCGCCCCGGTGCTCGAAGCCGTGCTTGACTGCAGAGGAACGGGACGCGCTGATGGCGATCAACAGCCGGGTCGTCTTGGGCACGATCACCGCAGACCAGCTGCTCCCCACGATCCAACCGATCTTGCGCGAGGTCATTCACCACGACATGAGCGGCCTCGTGCGCTTCACACCGGCCCCCAGGAGGATCTCTGGTTCGAACTGCTGTCCTGCGACGGGGTGACGGTGGACTTGGAGGCGTTGCGGCAGTTTCCCTTCGACTACATGGCCCCGGCCGAACTCCTGGCCACGGGCAAACCGCTGCTCCTCACCGGCCACAACCAAGCGCGATTCGCCGAACACCGCTCCTTCGAATCCATCGGCGTGTTGTCCGCCATGCTCTGTCCCCTCTTGGTTCGGGGCAAGCCTTATGGCTTCCTCGCCATCGGCAGCAAACGGCGCAACGCCTTTTCTGAGCGCGACCTCGCCGTGGCGGCACAAATCAGCCTGCATCTGTCGCAAGCCCTCGCCAATCTCTTGGCCTATGAGGAAATCCATCGGCTCAAGGAGCAGTTGGAGCAGGAAAACATCTATTTGCGGGAAGAGCGGGAGGCCTCGTTGGACCTGACGACGCTGATCGGCGACAGCCCGGCGTTTCAGAAGTCGCTGAAGGCCATCGAGAAGGTGGCCTCGACGGATTCCACCGTCCTGATTACCGGCGAGACCGGGACAGGGAAGGAGTTGGTCGCACAGGCGATTCACCGGCTGTCGACGCGGCGCGACCAGCCGATCATCACCGTGAATTGCGCCGCCCTCCCTCCCACCCTGATCGAGTCGGAGCTGTTCGGCCACGAGCGAGGAGCCTTCACCGGGGCCACCGCCCGAAAACTGGGCCGCTTCGAACTGGCGCATGGCGGGACGATCTTCCTGGACGAAATCGGGGAACTGCCCCTGAAGCTGCAGGGCAAGCTATTGCGTGTTCTGGAGACGCAGGAATTCGACCGGGTGGGCGGCAAGACCATCCGAGTAGAGGTGCGCGTCGTGGCCGCAACCAACGCCCAACTGGACCAGGTCGTGAAACAGGGCGCCTTTCGAGCCGACCTCTTCTACCGCCTCAACGTGTTCCCCCTCCGGCTTCCGCCCTTGCGGGAACGGCGCGAAGACATCCCCCTGCTCGCCCGGCACTTCGCCAAGAAATACAGCCGGCGCCATCGCAAATCGATCCTGCGGATCAGCGCCACGACGATGAGGATGCTCTGTGGGTACGGCTGGCCCGGCAACGTGCGGGAGTTGGAACACGTGATCGAACGGGCCGTGATCCTGAGTCAGGGCCCGGTGCTGACAACGGACGACCTCGACGGACTCGGCAGAGAAGAAGACAGGGGCGCCCCCCGCACGATGGCCGAAGCCGAGCGGGCCCACATCTTGGCCATGCTTGCCCAAGCCAACTGGGTCGTGGCCGGGAAAGAGGGCGCCGCTGCGCAACTCGGCATGAAACGATCCACCTTGCAGCACCGCATGAAGAAACTGGGCATCCACCGTCCCCCGCGCCGATCGGCGTAGCGTCCCACCTCACAGAGACCACGAACCCTGTATCGTTTTGGATAATGGGCCGAGCCCGAATGGATACAGCACCTCCATCGACGGGTGAATCGTCTTTACCCACGATCCGACAAAACAGCCGATCTGCGAGGAGGAGCCGTTTGTCGTGCCTCGACGACTGCCGCCGGTACGACCGTTGCCTAATCGGCCCGCCCTATACCGAGGGCGGAGAGCATTTCTGCCGAGATGACGGGACCTGCGACATCATGGTCTATTGGAGCGTCCAGCCCGATCGGTACGACAAATGGAAAATTTGCTGGAAACTGCAGGGCACCTTGTTCGAAAACGCCTGTGATGAAAACGAAAAAATCCGCCACTTCGAGAACGCCTTCTACCTGATTCCGAACTTGAAACAGGGCGAGAAATATCGCATTCGCCTGGAGGGCCGGAAGGACAAGAACGATAAGTGGAAATGCCTGGCAAAGGCGATGCTGCGAAGCATCAGCTGGAACGATCCGAGGATTGCGGACGTGGTGCCCTGCATCGTCCCCTGAGTCAGCCCGCTACAGACCTGCCCGTATGTTGGCATTCGGCCTCTCCAGCTGCCGATATGCGGGCATCCGCAGTGGCCGTCTCCTTGCCTTCGCTTCTTCCCGCGGCCACTTTCCTTTCACATCCAGCCAGTTAGAGTCCTCACCCTTCAAGGCGTCGTTCGCGGCACCATCCCTGCTGATTCCGGACCGACTCCACCGCGAGGAGGAGGGATGAATTACGTCGCACTCCGCATGCTCTTCGGCGATCGCGCCAAGTACCTCATGCTCCTCTGCGGCCTGACGTTCTCCGTCATGCTGATTGTGCAGCAGGGCTCCATTTTCTGGGGCCTCATGCTGTGGTCGCAATCGAGCATCACCAACGTACACGTCCCGATCTGGGTGACCGATCCCGGCATTGCGCAGGTCGACGAGGTGAAGCCGATCGCCGACACGACGGTCGACCGGGTCCGTAGCGTACAGGGCGTCGAGTGGGCGGTCCCACTCTACAAGGGGCTCTTGCGGGCCAGGCTGGCGAGCGGAGAATACCATCAGATCACCTTGACGGGCTTGGATTCGGCGACCCTCATCGGGCGTCCGGCGGAGATTTTAGAGGGACGATTCGAGGACCTTCGTCAGCCGGACGCGGTTGCCCTCGACCAGTGGGCAGTGGAGCGCATGGGCGGCCCGCAGGTCGTCACCGTCGGCACCACCTTCGAGCTGAACGACCGGCTGGCCCGGGTGGTGGCCATTGCCAAGACCCAGAAGACCTTCACGAACATTCCGGTGGTCTACACGACCTACGAGCGGGCCCTGAGCTACGTGCCGCGGGAGCGGCGCACCCTCTCCTACGTGCTGGCCAAGGCCAAGGAGGGGACGCCCGTCGAAGAGGTCATCACGCGCATTCGCGAGCAGACCGGGCTGGGGGCCTTCACGAGCGAAGGGTTCGGGTTGAGAACCATCGAGTGGGTCCTCAAGAACACCGGCATCGGGATCAATTTCGGCACCACGATTCTGTTGGGATTCATCGTCGGGATGGCCATCTCGGGGCAAACCTTTTATCTCTTCACGGTGGAAAATCTGCGTCAATTCGGAGCCCTCAAGGCCATGGGGGCCTCCACCGGCACCCTAGCCCGCATGATCCTGCTGCAAGCCTTTACCGTCGGCCTCACCGGTTATGGGATCGGGATCGGTCTGGCCAGCGCCTTCGGTCTCCTGGCCGCTCGCGAAGGGCAGTTGCCCTTTGCCGAATCCTGGCCCCTGTTGGTGCTGGTGTTGGCGGGACTCCTGGTCATTTGCGCCTTTTCAGCGCTCATCAGCATCGTCAAATTGGCTCGGCTGGAACCGGCCATCGTCTTTCGGTGACAGGATGGGTCCATCGGCAGCAGCCTCAGAAGTGGCAAGCCAAGATCAGCCCTCGGCCATCGCCGTGCAAGTGCGCGGCCTGGTGAAGTCGTTCGGATCGGGCGAGACCATCGTGACGGTCCTGAAGGGAATCGACTTGGATGTCTATTTCGGCGAGCTGATGCTCTTGGTCGGCGAATCCGGCGGCGGCAAGACGACGCTCTTGTCGGCCATCGCCGGGATTCTGGATGTCGATACGGGCGAGCTCGATGTGTTGGGTGTCTCCTTGCCCATCATGACACCCGGCAAGCGAACCGAATTTCGCGGCAAGACGATGGGGTTCATCTATCAACAATTCAACCTACTCCCTGCCTTGACCGCGGCGGAAAACGTTGCCGTCCCCCTGCTCATCCAGCAGGTCCGCCGCCAAGACGCCCTCACGCGGGCTCGGCTCATGTTGGAACGGGTGGGGCTGGCCGACCGCACCGAGTTTCTGCCCCGGAACCTGTCCGGCGGTCAACAGCAACGGGTGGCCGTCGCGCGGGCGCTCGTCAATGAACCCCAGCTGTTGGTGTGCGATGAACCGACCGCCGCGCTCGACGGGCCGAACGGGCAAAAAATCATGGAACTCATTCGCGACGTCGGCCGGGCGCCGGACCGCTGCGTGATCGTGGTGACCCACGACAGCCGCATCTTCCATTTCGGAGACCGCATGGCGGAACTCACCGACGGCCGCATCGTGAACGTGCACCCCATTCAGAAAGGGGCCAGCGCATGACCATTCTCAATCGATTCAGTATCTGGGTAGCGCTGGCCGGAGTGGGCTTGGCCGTCTGGACGCTCTCCATGGCGGGAAAGGAGTCCCCCATGCCAACGCCCCTCGTTGAGCCGCCTCGTTCGCCCTATGCCGCCACGGTCGCGGCCACCGGCATCATCGAGGCCGTCAATGAAAACGTGCGCATCGGCCCGCCCACGGCCGGATTGGTCACCAAGGTGTTCGTCACCGTCGGCAGCCAAGTGCGCGAAGGCGATCCGCTCCTCCAATTGGACGATCGAGATCTGCGCGCCCAGTTAGTAGCCCGTGAAGCCGCTATCCCTCCCGCGCAGGCGCAGATGGAGGAACAGAACTATCGGATCGGAGACCTCGAGACACAGCTCAAACGCCTGCGCGCCGTGCAAGACAGCCGGGCGGTAAGCGACGACGACGTCAAACGGACCTGGTATGCGTTGGAGATGGCCAAGCGGGCCTTGGGCCGATTCGAGGCGACGCTCAAACAGGTCACCGCCCAGCGCGACGAAACCCGGATGTTGCTGGATCGGCTCACCGTACGCGCCCCCCGTACCGGCACCGTCTTGCAGGTGAACATCCGGGCCGGTGAATATGCGCTCACGATGGGGGCCACCGAGCCGCTCATGTTGGTGGGCGACACGCAGCGGCTGCAGGTCCGCGCCGATGTCGATGAGGTAAACGCCCCGTTGGTCCAGCCGAACCGCCCCGGCGTGGCGTATCTGAAGGGCGATACCACGCACCCGATTCCATTGACGTTCGTCCGCATCGAGCCCTACATCGTTCCGAAACGGGCCCTGACGGGAGACAACAGCGAGCGGGTGGACACGCGCGTCCTGCAGGTCATCTACCGATTCGCCCCCCCGCCCTTTCCCATCTATACGGGGCAGCAGGTCGATATGTTCATCGACCGTGAGGAGCCTGTTTCGCCGACGGAGTCACCGCGATGAACGCAAGCTTGGCCCGCAGCAGAACCGTACACTGGACTCTAGCGACCATCCTGTCCCTGTCGGCAACCGGATGCCTGCAGGGCGCGGACTACCACCGGCCTCCGGTGGACTGGAGCAGGATGGCGCCCGGTTCCTTGGGCGCCCATGTCGACGGCATGCCCGAAGCCGAATGGTGGAGAGCCTTTCAGAATGAGGAGCTGACCCGATTCATCGGCCAGGCCCTCACGCGGAACCACGATGTGCGCCGCACGATCTCGCGGGTGTTGGAGGGTCGAGCCTCCGTCATGACCGCGAAGGCCGGCCTCTATCCGCAAGTCAACGTCCAAGGCGCCTACACCAACCTCACCATTTCAAAGAACACTCTCGCCGGCTTGGGGTTGGCGAATAATCAGCAGCCAGGTCCGCAGGTCTTCGCGGCGCCCGGCACCAGTTTCGACCTGTGGAACGGCGCGGCGGACCTGCGCTGGGAACTGGATGTCTGGGGGCGCATTCGCCGAGGGATGGAAGCAGCTTCGGCGGAGGCCCAGGCCGTCGAGCAGGATGCCCGCGCCGTCGCCTTGACCTTGATCGGCGATGTCGGGCAGGCGTACTTCCGCATTCGTGAACTGGACGAACAAATCGAAATCGCCCAACGGGCGCTCGCGCTACGTCGAGAGTCGCTGGAGATCATCGGCAAACGCGCCTCCGTCGGCTTGGCGTCCGACTTGGACATCACACGCACGGAAGTGTTGGTTGCGGAAAGCGCGGGGCTGATTCCGGATCTGGCTCGCCTCCGCGCCGTGGAACTGCATCGGCTGGAGGTGCTCACGGGATCGCCACCGGGCAGCCTAACCTTGCCGCCGAAACCGCTCCGCCGCGTCGTCGTGCAGCCGACCATTCCCGTGGGCCTCCCGTCACAATTGCTCGAACGCCGGCCCGACATCCTTCAAGCCGAAGCGACGCTCATCGCCGCGAATGCGCGCATCGGGCAGGCTCGCGCCTATTTTTTCCCGAGCCTATCGATCACCGGCCAAGGCGGCCTGCAAAGCGTGGAGTTCGCCAACTGGTTCACGGGCAACAGCGCCTATTACAGCATCGGCCCCTCGGTGACCTTGCTGATCTTTCAAGGCGGCACCAACATGGCACGGCTGGATGCCGCCCACTCGCGGTATCAGCAGATGTTGGAGGGTTACCAACAAACCATTCTGCTCGCCTTTCGGGAAGTGGCGGACCTGTTGGTCTCGATCCAGGCACGCACCGAACAGGTCGCGCGGCAGCGCGAGCAGGTGGCCGCCGCCTCGTCGGCCGTCTCGCTCGCGGAGGTACGGTATCGCAAGGGGCTGGTCAATTATCTGGACGTGCTCGATGCCCAACGGACACAACTGGCGGCGGAGACGCAGCTCACCCAAACCGAGCGGGCCAGGCTGACAGACATGGTCGGCCTCTACAAAGCCCTGGGCGGCGGCTGGCGCCCGGAGTTCCCGGCCGCCCTCGCAACCGCGCCGGGAACGGCAATGCAGTAGCGGCTTGCAAGTGCCGGACTTTCAACTTGAAATTTTCGTAGGGATCGGGCTATGTGGCACCACGTCGTCCGGCGTTTCGCCCGAGCGGCGAATGGTTGTCGGGCACGCCACCCGCACCGATTCCATTCCATCTGATAGAAGGACCTCCATGTCGGACGTTGTCCGTCTCCGTTTCCTGATTTCTCTCGGCCCCGCTCTATTTCTCTGCTTGTCCCTGTCCGCGATTGGCCCGTCGGCGGCGGCACCCGCCAAGCCGGCGCCTCCAGCTCCACCGCCCGACCAGCCCGTAACGGTGGAAGAAGAAGTGCTGTCGATCACGGACAAGATCACCAAGCCGATCGACAACGACGCGGAAGCGATGCGCCACAATGACCTCGGCGTGGCCTTCGTCTTTAAGGGAGACTTGGCCCAGGCGATCGACGAATTCACCCATGCATTGCGGCTCCAAGCCAACTATTTTGCCGCGCACCTCAACCTGGCCAACACACTTCTGGACATCGGCCGGTACGATGACGCCCTTACCGAATTCAAAGCCGCCCTGCGCCTGAAACCGGATGACCTGAAGGCCCACAATGACTATGGCGTGGCGCTCAAGGAGCGAGGAGACCTGGAGGGCGCCATCGCCGAATTCCGGACGGTGCTTCGCCATCGGCCCGACGATGTGAATGCTCACAACAATCTCGGCGTGACCCTCAAGGCCAAAGGCGATACTGAAGGCGCCATCGCCGAATATCGGACCGCCCTCGAACTGCAACCGGACGACGTGAATGCCCACTTCAACCTGGCCTTGGCCCTGATCGACAAACAGGATCTGGAAGGGGCGGTCGGTGAGTTTCGCACGGCACTCCGGGTACGTCCCAATGACGCTAAAATCCGCTTCAACCTCGGCTACACCCTGGCCGCACTCGGCCGCCGCACGGACGCGGCCCAGGAGCTGCGGCATTACCTGCGCCTCGAACGGGACACCCCTGCCAACCGCCCGTGGCTGGAACAGGCCGAGTCGAAGCTTCGCGAACTGGAAATGCCGTGACCATGGCTCTGTCGCACCCACAGGTTTCTGTTCACGGCCTTCCAGACCACAGGGCGTAATCGCAGGACGGGACCGCGCATGACCACGCGAGACCAGGCCACAGTGTCCGGTTCATCGATCCGGTGGGGTTGGTCCTTCTTTGTCCTCGGATGCCTGTTCAGCCTCTGGAGTGCTCCCGCGCCGGCAGCCGATTCGGAATCGCACTCGACCCGGGAGTGGAACTTTGACCATATCGCCCCTGGCTCCCTCCCCGGTTCATTCGTCGTCGGCACCCTGTTCGACGGGCGCCCAGCCGGCGAATGGAAAATCCTGATTACCGATCGGGCCAACAGCGGCTCCCAAGTCCTGGCGCAGCTCCTCCCCAAAGGGACCGATCAAGCGCACAAACTCCTGCTGATCGAGGGAACCAACAGCGCCGACCTTGACGCCGACGTCTCCTATCTCGCGGTGTCGGGCAAGGCGGACTTGGGGGGAGGCCTCATCTGGCGGGCAGTCGATGACCGCAATTACTACCTTTTGCGGGCCAGCATCGTGGAACAGAAGGTACGCCTCTATCGAGTCGTAAAAGGCGTGCAGCAGGTCGTCAAACAGGTAGACCGTCCCCTTGCCACCAACGGATGGCACCGGCTGCGGATCGTACAACGAGGCTGCGAGATCAAGGCCCTCTACGATGAGACGTTGCTGTTTCGCGTCTGTGACAACACCTTCGCAACCGGACGGATCGGGCTCTGGACCAAAGCCGATGCGGTGACCTATTTCGACGACTTGACCTTGAAACGTATCGAATAGTGCGGCCACGGTTGCGGTACACGTCTGAGGTCGTCACAAAAAAACCGGGGCAGTCACCCTGAGGATGACTGCCCCTTGCTCGTTCAACCGCGGAGAGGGTTACCAGCGATCGCGCTTGGATCCGCCGCGACCGTTGAAGCCCATGCCTCCGCCGCTTCGTCCCCCGCCGGTCCGCGGTTCCTGCGGGCGCGCTTCATTGACCGTCAATGTCCGGCCACCCATGTCCGAACCATTGAGAGCGGTGATCGCCTTTTGGGCTTCTTCGGACGATGCCATTTCGACAAACCCGAAGCCTCTCGACTGGCCGGTGAACTTGTCCGTGATCACGCGGGCCGATTCAACCGTTCCATGCGCCGCGAACAGATCGCTCAGTTGCTGTTCAGTCGCCGCATAGGGCAACCCGCCGACATAAATTTTGGAACCCATCTGGGTCCTCCTCTGTGGGTAGTGACATTGTCTGTGCGAAGGAACGCAAGGGAAAGGACGGGCCGAAGACGCGACGTATTCGAGCGGCTTGGTCTGGCTTTCGATTAAATTCCCGGGCAAGGCAACATCGAGATCAGGCCTGAACTATTTCAACGAATCCCTCACCAGGCCCCAATGAAGGATGTAGGATACTACCATGAGGCCACCTGCGGTACAACCAGCGAAATCCTCTCATGGAGTCGATTTCCTATCCGCACGCCCTAGGGAAGCCCCTAGTTCGTCAGCCGAGAGTTGACAGGATCGGCCCACGTCTTTATTTTCTGAAGTGCTCGACCATGCGAGAAGGTTGCAATGAGTGATGAATCCACCATCCAACGGTGTGCGCGACGACTCGCGAGGCTACGGGAGGCCTGGCAGGACAACGGCGTGACCGGCATTCGAACCCTCGTGCGTGATCGGTTGTGGAGGCACGTCGCCCGCGCGTGGGCTCGTTTTTGGCTGCGGTTTGGCGGTCGGTCTCCATTCGGGCGACTCGCGACCCACCTGGCATTGTTGCCGAGCGGGAATCGAACCACCTCCGACCACCTGCAGGAATTGGCCGCCATGAACCCGACGGGCTATATCGCCCCGACCGCAACCATCAACCACTCCGATCTGGAATTGGCGCCACGCATCGTCATCGCAGACCATGTTCGGATCCACCAGGCGCCCAGAGGCGGGAAGATTGCGCTGGGAGAAGGCGTGTATGTGGATGGGCATACTATTCTGGAGACCGGGCTCGGGGGTAGCATCACCGTGGGGGCCTCGACCTCGATCGGCATCAACTGCGAACTCTCGGCCTACGTCGGGCATATCCGTATCGGCGCCCACGTCATGATGGGGTCCTGTTGCCGAATGTTCCCCCATAACCACGGAACAGCATCCGACCACCTGATCCAGCAACAACCTCTCAGTTCCAAAGGCAATATCGTCGTCGAGGACGACGTCTGGCTGGGATCGGGCGCCATCCTGCTGAGCGGAGTACATGTCGGAAAGGGCGCCATCGTAGGCGCCGGTTCGGTCGTCACCAAACCGGTACCGCCCAACGCAATCGCGGTGGGCAACCCGGCGCGCATCGTCAAGTATCGCGGCATGGAACCGCCACGAAAAACCTCGCCCAGCGTGGAGTTTGATGCCGTCATGTTGCGGACGCCCGACGGGACGATTCGGTTTTGGAATAAAGGGGCCGAGCGCCTCTATGGGTGGGAGGCCACCGATACGATCGGCAAACGCTCCCACAGTCTCCTGAAAACCCTCTTCCCTAAACCGCTGCCCGCCATCGAACAGGAACTGAAGAACACCGGTCGTTGGGAAGGGGAACTCATCCACATCCGCCGTGACGGGTCACGCATGGCCGTCTGGAGCCGCTGGGAACTTCGCTACGACGAACAAAGCTCCGTTCCGACCATCCTTGAGATCAATTATCCGCCGCACGTCGCCTAGCGCCCCGCCCTATTCTCCGACGCGCACCAACGCGCCACGCTCCTTGCACACCTGGAAAGTGTAGTGAAACCAGAAGATCACCGCGCCGAGATAACAGAGATTCAGGCCCGACGCCCAGCCGAGGCTGGCCAGCGGGGCCGCCTGCGTCGCCAGCAGCGCTCGCATGCCCTCGAACACATGGGCGGCCGGATTGACCTGGGCCACCAGCCGCAACCACGCCGGCAACACCTCCATGGGATAAAAGACGCAGGAGATCGGCTGGAAGAGAAACACCATGCTCCAGGCGAGGACTTCCGCTTCCTGCCCGAAGCGCATGATCAATGAGGTGGTGAACACGCCGATGATCCAACCGGTCAAGACCAGGTTCATCACGAAGGGGATCAGCCAGAGGCCGACGATGAAGACGTTGTATCCGTAGAAAAGCCAGGCGCACCCCGACATGACGATCGAGACCGCCGTCACCTTGAACAGGCTCATCACCATCGTGGCGGCGAGAAATTCGCTCGGCGTGAGGGGGCTGGCAAACAGATTCATGAGGTTGCGGGCCCAGATTTCCTCCAAAAAGGAAATCGTAATGCCCTGCTGAGAGCGAAACAGCACGTCCCAGAGAATGAGCGCCCCGAGGAGGAACGTCACCACCGCCGGCATCTGTCCTTGGAACCTCGCCAGGTACATCGTGATGAACCCCCAGATCACCAGATCCAGAAAGGGCCAATACACGATCTCCATCATGCGCGGTAGACTGCGGCGATAGAGGTACAGATGACGAACGACCAGAGCGGCGATGCGATGATAGGCCATGGGAGCTACGGCTTGGGCTGGCAGGGCATATCCTGGCAGGAAGGCTGCTGCTGATGACAGTTGCCGCAGCCGCCCTGGTGAAGTCCGAGTAACTGGTGCAGCATCATACGGCTGCCCTCGACAAAGGCCGGGCCGATCCGCCGCCCGTCGGCGAGACGGCCGAACGCCGCTCCTACCAACAGCACCGGGATTGCCCCAAGACCTGCCTGGAAGGCCAGCGACCCAGTCCGCGCCGGCTCCATCCACCAGACAAGCCCCGACATCGAGCCCAACGCGATGGCGCTGCTGCTGATGCTGCTGAGCACGATCGGCCACCCACAGGTCTGTCGCGCCAACCCGATACTGCCGACCACCAGCCACAGAAGCCCCCAAGCCAGCATGAGTCCGAATCCACCGATGAGCAGCCCGGCGCCAAACGATATCCCGCCGTCAACCATGTGCGTCACGACATCCTTTCCAGACAACCCCGTCCATCGAAGATCATTGCTCGCGCGCCAACTTGAGGAACACCTCCTCAAGGTCCGCCTGCCCGAACCGAGCCGCGATCCCCTGGGCCGTTCCCTCTGCGACGATTTTCCCTCGCTGCAAGAAGATGATGCGGTCCGACATCGCCTCCATCTCGCGCATATTGTGCGACGTATAGAGGATGCTGAGCCCACTGGCCTGCCGCTCCTCCAAGAGGAGCGCGCGAATCTTGTGCGCAATGTCCGGATCCAGACTGGCGGTCGGCTCATCCAAAAACAGAACCTTGGGCTCCGTGAGGAATGCCTTGGCCAAGGTGAGCCGGGTCATTTGACCGGACGACAACTTGCGCGTCAACACATGCCGCCACTCCTGCATCTCCAGTTTCTTCACCATGGCGTCGATGCGTCCAGGAATGTCGGACAGCCCGTAGAGCCGTCCGACGACGGCGAGATTCTCCTCCACCGTCAGCGAATAGGGCAGCGAAATATAGGTCGATGAAAAATTGACCTGCTGCAGAATCGCCTCCCGGTGCGTTCGGAGATCCATCCCGAACATGTGAATGGACCCGGACGTAGGCGTGACCAGACCGAGCATCATCTGAAACGTCGTCGTTTTTCCGGCGCCGTTCGGCCCCAGCAGGCCGAGGATTTCTCCACGCCGGATGTCGAAGGAAATCCCGTCCACCGCGGTAAACCCGCCGAACCGCTTGGTCAGATTGCGCACCTCGACCACCGACGACGTCATGGACTGCCGGTTCCCCTGGATCAAAACGACAAGAACTCAGTGAGCTTCTCGGGCAGGTGGCAAGTTTCGCATTTTCGGCTCAACACCTTGCCGTCATATTCGGTTCGGTTGTCGTGGCAACGAAAGCAATCCGCCATGGCGCGCTTATGTAACACGGAGCCTTCGGGATGTTCAGGCTTCCATGGCTTGCTGTCGGCGGCGACATGCCCGCGCGGAATCACGATGGGGTATCCCTTGATCGGTCGCTCATGGACGACCGCCGCATGACAGGTCGTACAACCCTCGCCCTGCCCGCGCGTATTGAAGGCCTCCATATGTTTGCGATGACTCATGATGAGCCCGACATCCTTCACCGGAAGCGGCAGATCGCGCGGCGCCACCTCCGACAGCCGCAGAATGTTTCGGTGGCAACCCAAGCAGACGTCCGAATCGACGTGCGCTTGCAGGTTATGGGGCTCCGTGGGTTTGCCGAACAGATAGATGGCGACATCCCTCGTGCCGTGCCACGCCTTGTCATGCAGCCAGTTCACCACACCGGGCCGCACATGGCAGGCCACGCACTCGACCTCCTTATGGGATGACTGTCGCCAACTTTCATAGGCCGGAGCGATGGTATGGCAGTTGGCGCAGAACTTGGGATGGTTGGTCAGCGGAACAGCCACGCCCCCGACAGCCACTGCGCCGGCCACGACCGCTCCGATCACAATGGCAGGAACCTTACGCATCGTCCCGCAGAGGCCTGGGGAAATGCCGCATGATCAGGGCGGCCACCCCCACGATATCGTCGGGATCCAGGAGAGGAACGGACATCTCGATCGGCTTGTTGGACACGACGGCCAGCAGGCCGTCCTGAGAGACCGGCACTTCGCCGATTTGGTCGCGCACGACGACAATCTTCGGATACCCCTCGCTCCGCCACCCTTCGGCGAGAATCAAATCGTAGGACCCATCCAGATAGCGCTCCCGCACGTCCTCCACGTTCATATGGTCGGACACGTCGGCGAACATCGCCAGACTGCTCTTGGAAATGATGACGACGCTGCTGGCTCCGGCCTGTTTATGGCGCCAACTGTCCTTGCCCTCGGTATCAAGATCGAAGCCGTGGCCGGCATGTTTGACTGCGGCCACCTTGTAGCCGGCTCGTACCAGTTCAGGAATGACGCGCTCGATGAGCGTCGTCTTTCCGCTATTCGATCGTCCGACGAAAGCCAGAATGGGGACGGCCATGGGACAAATTCCTTTCGCGGCTCAGCAGCAGGAGGGACGATGGCCGATCGAGGAAGCCGGGGCCGCCTCCTCCATCCAGACCGATCCGCTCAACAATTGCACCGTCACGACATCGCCGGGATTCACCCGTTCCGTTTCAACGGGAATGTCGATCAGACAATTGGCCTTTACCATCGAGGTCAAGATACCGGACCCCTGATCGCCGGTCGTTCGCACCTTGAACAGCCCCCCTTCTCGCCACAACACGCCGCGGAGAAAATGGCGACGGTCGGTTCGTTTGGAGAACTTTTCCTGAAACACCGCCTCGACCAATGGACGCCCGTAGTGACGCGCACCGGACAGTTTCAACATGGCCGGTCGCACCAACTGTTCGAATGTCACCATCGACGAGACCGGATTGCCCGGCAAGCCGAAGGCCAGTTTGCCCTGAATCTTCCCGAAGGCCAGCGGCTGACCGGGCCGGATCGCCAATTTCCAGAAATTCATCTCGGCGCCCAGGTCGCGGAACACCGCCTTCGTGAAGTCGTAGTCCCCCATCGAGACGCCGCCCGACAACACCAGGATGTCGGCGTTCAGGCCGTGTGAAATTTTCTCTTTCAATGCAGCGGGATTGTCCCGCGCGATCCCCAACAAGAGGGGAATCCCACCGGCTTCCTGCACGGCGGCGGCGATACCATAGCTGTTCGAGTTGATGATTTTTTCTTCGCTGAACCGTTCATCCAAATCGGCCAATTCGTCGCCGGTCGAGAGAATCGCCACCCGCGGACGCTGATACACCAGCACGAAGGACTTGGCCAAAATCGCCAGCATTCCGGCCTCGCCGGAACGGATCGTGGTGCCTTTGGGGATGATGCAGTCTCCCTCTTTAACGTCCTCGCCCTGCGGCCTGATATTCGAGCCCCGCGCCTCGGGCTTGAAGATCCGCACGGAATCCGGCGTATGTTCGGTATCCTCAACCTTCACGACGGCGTCGGCTCCCTTGGGGATGGGCGCGCCGGTCATGATTCGGATAGCCTGTCCAGGGCCGACGGACTTGGTGGGCATTTTCCCGGCAGGCACGTCCTCGATCACGGTGAGGGTGACCGGCTTGGCGATCGAATGCTCCTGCTTGAGGTCTTCAGACCGGACGGCAAACCCATCCATGGCTGAATTGTCCCATGGCGGATTGTGCCGCTCCGCGATGATGTCTTCACCCAACACCCGCCCGAGCGTATCCAGAATGGAGATCTTTTCCAGCCCCAATGGGGAAGTCGCTTCGAGGACAATCCGTTGCGCCTCGTGGAGCGGGGTCAAACCGCTGGTGGCATCTGGGGCTTTCACACGTGCACTCCTCAGTGATGGTGGCGGGGAGCCAGCTTCACCAGGCTGCCGCTCTTCTTACAGAAGGCTTCAACCTGGTTGGCAATGTCATGGTACGCCTGGGCCGTCGCCGTATCGGAATTGAACAGCGCGAAGGGTTCCCCAGCGTCGCTCTGCATCACCACGTCCGGATCCAGCGGAATCCGGCCCAGGAACGGCACGCCCATATCCGCTGCCGACGCCTCCCCGCCGCCCTTGCGGAACACCTCTACATGTTGATGGCAATGGGGACATTCCAACCCGCTCATATTCTCGACGATACCGATGATCGGCACCTCGCTGTCCTTGCAGAAGGTCACCGACTTGCGGGAATCGAGCAAGGCGACTTCCTGCGGCGTCGTGATGATGACCGCGCCGCTGACATTGCCCAGGAGATCGATGGTCGTCACCGATTCGTTGCCGGTTCCCGGAGGCAAATCGATCAGCAGGAAGTTCAGATCCTGCCACTCCACGCCGCCCAACAGTTGGTTGATGAACTCATACTTGTACGCGTCGCGCCAAATGATCGGATCGTCTGGATTCTGCAGCAGAAACGACATCGAGGCGATCTTGAGATTGTAGGCTTGGAAGGGAATGATGCCGCCCGACGTGCTGATCTTGAGCTTCTGGCCTTCCGCCCCCACCATTTTCGGAATGTTGGGTCCGTGGATATCCATATCGCAAATCCCGACGTGCCATCCCTTGAGCGCCAAACTCACCGCCAAGTTCGTGGTGCAGGTGCTCTTGCCGACCCCGCCCTTGTTGCTCATCACCAGCACTTTGTATTCGATCCGTTCCATGCGCTTGGCGACGAGCCACCGGCTATGGCCTTCCTTATCCTTCTGGCATGTTTCATTTTCGTCGCAGATGGCGCAGGCCCACATGTAGGTACAGGCGTCACCCCCGCTGCTGGAACCCGGCTGAGAGATAATATTTAACTCGCGTGGCATCCTAATCGCTCCTCGTGAATCATCACCCTGTTCGTGAGTCGAACGAGGCAGGCCTCGTCCCTTGCATCCTTGGTCGCCCTACCCTCGGCGACTGCCCCCCATGGGCACACCGACATAATCCCCCTCACCGCCACCGGACGACACAGGGGGAACCGGCTTGGCGGCCGCCTGTCCTACCGGCGCAACAGCCGGCACCAGGCTCTCTTCTGAAGTTGCGGCAGACTTCTTATTGAAAATGCCGGCGCTCACGATGCCCACTTCATAGAAGATGTACATCGGCAGCGCCATCAAACATTGGTTGAAGGGGTCCGGCGTCGGGGTCAGGATGGCCGCGAAGATGAACGCCGTCAGGAACGCCCACTTTCGGTACCGTTTCAACAGGGGGGCATCGACCCAGCCCAACTTCGCCAGCAGCGTAATGGCCAGAGGCACCTCGAAAATGAATCCGAAGACCAGCAAGAACCAGAGCGCGAAGCCGACATATTGCGCAATCGACAATTGCGGAATGAACCCGGCATTGACCCCGTAGGAAATCAAAAAGTTGAGGGCGAAGGGCAAGACGAAGAAGAAGGAGAACAACAGCCCCAGATAAAACGCCAACGTGCTGAGAATCACGAAGGGGCCCACGAACCGCCGCTCCTGGACATGCAGACCGGGCACCACGAAGTGCCAGAACTCAATCAGGATGTAGGGGGTTCCAAGCACCAAAGCAAAGAGGCCGGCCACCTTGACGTTCTGCCAGAGGGCTTCCGCCGGCGCGAGAAAGACGAAGGGAACGGTAGGGAGATCCGTCGGAACCCACGAGAGGGACCCGGGCACGAACATGTTCTGTAGCGGTACCCGGATCCACTTCACGAGCGTGTCAGCGTAAAAGAACGTGCCGACAAAGATGATCGCCGTCACGATGACGGCCCGCGTCAGCCGGACCTGGAGCTCGACCAAATGCTCCATGACCGGCATTTTTTTGTCTTCAAGCGGCTTAAAGACCGTGTCTTGCAGCCACTCTTGAAACTTGAACCCGTCAGCCATGAGCCTTCACAAAACCGATCCCTTACTTCGGGTTGACGGCTACGAACAGGTTATTCCCCTGCCGGCTCAGCAAGAGGACGACCATCTCGTCTTTCTTCACCTTGGCGGAGGCCTTCTGATAGTCCTCCAGGCTCTTCACCACCTCGTGGTTCACTTCCTGGATCACATCACCGCGCTGCAGCCCTGCCGCTTCGGCGGCGCTGCCCGCCTCGACGGAGCTGATGACCACCCCGTTGGTCTTGGCCGGCAAATTCAGCTGGCTCTGCATCGCCGCATCGAGCATCTGCACACGCAAGGACGCCAAGACATTGTCCGGCGGCTTCACGGTCTCAGTGGGCGCGTTGGACGGACCCGGCTCCCGCTTGGCCAACACCTCATCCGACGGTCGCTCCGCGACCTTGATCTTCAAGGTTTGCTCCTTGCCGTCGCGCAAAATCTTGATGTCGGCTTCCTTCCCGACCCCGGTGCGGGCCACGAGGTTCCGCAACTGGCTGACGCTCTGCACTTCCTTGCCGTTGAAGGCGATGACCACATCGCCCCGGCGCATGCCGGCCGTATGGGACGGCCCGTTCTCGTTTACGTCGCTGATCAAGACGCCCTTGCGCTGCTCGGGCAATTTGAACGACTTGGCGAGGGCCGGCGTGATTTCCTGAATGGCGACCCCCATCCAGCCCCGAACCACCTTCCCGGTCTTGGTCAGGCTGTCCACGATGTCCGTCGCAATGCTGCTAGGGATGGCGAAGCCAATGCCTTCCGACCCGCCGGTTCGCGAGAAGATCGCCGTATTGATCCCGATCAGCTTCCCTCGCATGTCGACCAGTGCGCCGCCGGAGTTTCCCGGATTGATGGCCGCATCGGTTTGAATGAAATCTTCATAGTCGGCGATGCCCACGTTGCCTCGGCCCAATGCGCTGATGATGCCGAGCGTCACCGTGGAACTGAGGCCGAAGGGACTGCCCACGGCCAACACGAGATCGCCGACCTGCAGCTCTTCATAATCCCCCCACTTCAAGGAACTCAGGTCCTTGGCCTCAATCTTGATGATGGCCAGGTCGGTCTTGGGATCGGTACCAACGATCTTGGCTGGAAACTCACGCCGATCGGACAGCGTCACGGTAATTTGGGTTGCACCTTCCACGACGTGATTGTTCGTCACGATATAGCCGTTCGGATCCAGAATAACGCCGGAGCCGGCGCTCTGATCCGGCCGATGCGGTCCGCGTTCCGGAGGTCCACCCGGAGGGCCCGGCGGTTCCATGCCGGGAGGTTCTTCACCGGGAGGCGGTCCGCCGAAGGGTCCACCAGGCGGGAGTTGGCGACGACCTTCGCGACGCCCCTCTCCGCCGCCGGTCACGGCAATATTCACCACTGCCGGGGTCACCGCCTTGACGATTTCAGAGAATCCCTGGGCAAACGCCGGGGGCACACCGGCCGCCTCAGCCTGATACCCGGTCAGCGATCCTCCGACCGGAAATGTAGCGGCAACCATTGTGAGACCCGCGAGCACGGACAGTACCTTACTGCGCCGATGTCGATACACCATGTGACTCCTCCGGAAGCCTGAAGATGAGGGAGACTGACTGCCTCTCGACGTTGAACGTGTCATTCTACACTATTCCAAGAATCGCCTTCAAAGAGGAAAAACCTCGACAGAGCGGCGCCGCAGCCGTTGCATCACCGAGACATGGAAGCCAGTTCGACATCCCGCCGTTCCACCCACGCCCGCTGGAGATTGTCCGCCAACCGCTTGGCGGCCCGTTCCGTGGCGACGACTTGGAGCGTCACCGGGGCGACCTCGTAGTTGGAGGGCCAGATGCGCCGCTCCGGATCCTGCGGCCGCAAATAGATGACAGGGTACCATTGCGAGATCCCCGGCGCCGTGGGACGATCCAACGTCGCCCAGGCCCGCCCTTCCGCCTGCAGCACCACTCGCCCGCTCCGGCCCTCGATCAACGCGGCCTCAACGAGCGCCCAGTGATCCCGCCGCACGCCCGGCTGACGATGAGTCGTCCAGCCTAGGAACAAGGAGACGGGATACTCCTGTTCCACACCGGATAACACCGCCACCACGAGGTACTCCGCCCCCTGCTGCCCGGCCACGGTTCGCCAATCGAGTTTGGCCCCTCCGGCCGGAATCTCCCCCAACTGTACGACCCGCTCGATGACAATGGGAAAGCCCCGATTGATGTCCTCGCGCAGCTTCTCGGCCAACCGCTCTTGCACCACCTCCGGTAACAACGGCGGCGCTTCCGACTCTGAACGATCGGCGATAAGGACCAACGTCGCTCGAACAGGCCGCTGATCCGGTAACCGGGTGAGTGCGGAGTCACCCGGCCTGGAAATCGGTACGTACTGGGCGAGCCGACTAGCGGGAGTGGGCCCTGCACAGCCCACCGACAGCATGACGCCGATCAGGACCAGAAGCCGGGTACGATAGCGGGACATGACAGGCCTCCTTCCGCTTCATTCCGTGCGCACGGCCTCGCGCCCAATCACGATCGCCTCCGGAGGGGGAGCCTGTCAAGAACCGTGACGCTGCGCTTGCAATTCCCCTCCGGCTCGGCTACCGTGTCGGCCCAACAGCGACGCGTCAAGGACCATCGGCAGCAACACACTCCGGCTGGAGGCTGTCTCCGCGTGACACTCACCTCGACTCAAGCGCCGTATCTCTCGGTCATCGTCCCGGCCTACAATGAAGCCCATCGCCTCCCCCCGACTCTCCAGCATATCGCAACCCATTTGACCCAACGCAGGTTGGCCTATGAAATCCTCGTCGTCGACGACGGCAGCTTGGACGGAACCGCGCGAGAGGTGGAGTCTGCGGCCCTACGGATTCCGCAGATTCGGCTGATTCGCCTGCCCAACAACATGGGAAAGGGGGCCGCCGTCCGCCATGGCATGCAGACAGCGCGGGGACTGCTGCAACTGTTTACGGATGCCGACGGGGCCACCCCTATCGAAGAATTCTCCCACTTGGAGCAGGCGCTTGAGGCGGGGGCAGACCTGGCCATCGGATCACGCGCCTTGGCCTCACGGCAACCGGGCTACACCGTTCAGGCGCGCTGGCTGCGCAGCGCATTGGGAACGACCTTCAATGGCATGGTGCAGCGTCTTGGGCTTCCCCTCGCCGACACCCAATGCGGATTCAAGTTGTTCCGCCGCTCCGTAGCCCAGGACCTGTTTGCGGTGACCTGCGTGAATGGGTATGCATTCGACCTCGAAGTGCTCTACGTCGCCCAGCGACGCGGCTACCGCATCGCGGAAGTGCCGGTCAATTGGGCCGACCAGCCGGGCTCCAAAGTCCGCGTCTGGCGGGACGGTTTCACGATGCTGCAGGAACTGCTGGAGATTCGGAGGCGTGAGGCAGAGGGGTTCTACCATCCTCGAAGCCGTGAGCTCTTACAGCCGATCGAACCGGCCTTGGCGTCCATCGAACCCTCCCATCCGTAACAGAGCAACGGCAGCGAATCAGGCCGGACGGCGCAGAATGACCACCTTTTCATCGGTGTAGAGGGTGCGCCATCCTCGCTGAGATTCCAACGCACGAGCGACCGGACCGCCGCGTTGCGTGATGGCCCAGTCCACCTCGTATCGATCCAATAGTACAAGCGTCGGCGCCTCCTCCCGGTTCAGTTCCACATAGTCCCGAAAAATCCAACGGTCTCCGAGGTGCCACGCCGGCATCCTGCCGTCGATGAAGATGCGCTCGCCCGGCAATTGCCACAGCAGAAAGCCACCGTGGCCATAGTCGTTATAGACTCTGCTGCCGAGTTCGCTGCGATGGTGCCGAATCCAGCGAACGGCTTCGATCGGGTACTCGGTCTCTTCAAACGAGGCTTCCGTGGCCGTACCGGATCGCCAGACATGGATCAGATGGTCGGTCCCCAAACTTGAGAGCGTCCCCCCCACCGTCAACGTCACCAGCCCCAGCGCGATGTTCGGTTGACGCGTCAGGATCGGCGCCCACCGGCGGAGCGAGGCTGTCACCAGCGGGAGCAGCTCCGCGGCAAGCGGCAGACTCACGATCAAAAACAGGGTGACGTTCCTCCAATGCCGTAGCGACAGTGCAAGCATCACCAGCACCAGCATCCATCGTACGGGTTCGATACGTCGATACCACCCGATGACGAGGACGGCCAGTCCCGCCAAATACCAGCCGTAGGCCCGGCCGGCCCATCCTTGCAAAGAGACCGGCTGCCACTCCCGCAACGTGTCGACCATAAATCGATCCGTCAGCGAGTCGTAGATCTCGGCATGCAGCCGCCACCCGTAGGGATTGAGCAGCGTCACCAGCGCCGCCACCAGTACGATCAGCGAGAGATGCAGCCATCTTTCCCATGACAAGATCGGCTCGTCGAGCCACGCAGCCACCGCAGGCCACCGATCGACTGTCACGCGCAACAACAGCGACGAGAGCAACAATAGCCCCAACAGAAAGAGCCCGGCGGTGAAGCCTCCATGGAGGTTGGCCCAAAGTACAAAAAACGGCGGCAAGCCCCACAGCCATTGTCGCCGGCCTTGGCGGATCTGAGGCCACCACCACAACAGCACCGCGAAGCCGAGTACGCTGACCAATTGTGTCCTGGCACCAAGAAAGGGCAAGGCCACCCAAAGACCGGCGACCATGGCGATCAATCGGTAGGTCCGCGAGACAGCAGCCGCGGCAGCAGCCGCCCACCAGGCCAGGAGGGTCACCAGACCAAACCACAGGATCACCACCAATCCACCGAACGCGCCGAAGGTCCGATACAGCAGGGCCACGATGCCATCGGTCAGCCAAGCATGTTCCACCCATCGCCAGTCGGGCATCGTATGGGAGTAGGGATCGGTATCCGGCAGCCGCAACCCGTGCGAGAGCCAATCCAGCCCGGCACGCAGATGCCAGCCAAAGTCCGGCTCCACCAACGGTTGGAGCACCAAGTTCAGCGCGAAGCAGAGAAGGAGCAAATCCAGAAGAATCCGAAGCGCCGACTGCAACGGAAACGCTGCCGAGCGGGGAGGCTCAACAGGCATGGGTCACGGTAGACGGTCTTGAGGGGCGCCCCACCAGCAGGGTACCGAGCACCAGCCACTCGACCCGTGTCCGCAAGAAACACCGTACGGCGTCTTCAGGCGTACACACGATCGGTTCCTGCACATTAAACGAAGTATTGAGCAACACCGGCACGCCGGTGAGGTGATCAAAAGCCGTCAAAAGTGCGTGGAAGCGGGGATTGGCCTCACGCGTGACCGTCTGGACCCGTGCGGTACCGTCGACATGCGTCACCGCTGGAATCAGCCCCTTCGCCGAAGCCTTCACTCGCACCGTGAACTGCATGAACTCCGACGGTCCGGGCAGCTCGAACAACTCCGTCGCTCGCTCGGCCAACACGGAGGGGGCGAAGGGACGAAAGGCTTCCCGCTGCTTCACCTTACTATTGATGAGTTCGCGCATGTCCTCGCGGCGCGGATCCGCGAGTAGACTCCGATTGCCTAGCGCACGCGGGCCCCATTCCATGCGTCCTTGGAACCAAAAGACCAAGCGGCCTCGCGCAAGTTCCGTGGCCACGCGATGGGAGAGATCCGGTTCAGAGAGCGGCTCAGCGATCAACCCGGCCCGCACCAACGCCGCCTGACAATCGGCCGCATTGAAGTGCGGCCCCCAGAACGCCGACGGCATGCTCGTTCTTGTTCCCTTACGCCTGGCGGTCCACCAGACGGCAGCTCCCAGCGCCGCACCCGCATCACCAGCCGCCGGAGGCACGTAGACCTCCCTAAATCCAAGCTCCGCGCGCAGCCGACCGTTGACGGCACAATTGTAGGCGACTCCGCCTGCCAGGCACAGCGACTCCGCCCGGGTGATGGTCCGTAGATGGCGCCCCAAATGGAGCAGCGCCTCTTCCAACACGACCTGCGCACTGGCCGCCACGTCTCGATGGCGTTGCGTCAACGGATCCATCGGACGCCGCGGTGGACCGAAGAGACGGGTGAACGCCTCCGTGAACAACCCGGCTCGAGCCAGATGGAAATCGAGTACGCGCGTGTTCAGCTCGAAGCGCCCGTGAGGCAACAGACGAAGCACCTCACGGCGCAAGGCCTCCGCGAAGATCGGATCGCCGGACGCCGCGAGGCCCATCACGATGTACTCATCGTAGTCCGGCCGAAATCCCAAGAAGGCAGTCATCGCGGCATAAAATTGACCGAGCGAATGGGGCAGCGGGACGCGATCCAGGACGCTGATCCGCGTGCCCTCTCCGATCGCCAGCAAGGCCGTATCTGCTTCCGAGGCTCCGTCAACCACGAGAATGGCCGCACGGTCGTGCGGCGACACCAGGAATGAACTGGCTGCATGGCAGAGGTGATGGTCCAGGAACAAGGGTCGAGGCCCGCCTGATTCCACGCGTCGACGCAACTCCTGCCGAAGCCGGAACAATTCGACCCATTCCCCACGGAACCGTTCGTACGTCCGCCGGCCCTTGACGCGAAACAAGGCCGGCGAACGCGCCATGGCAGTCAACGCGAGGCGCAGCCGGCGGCCCACGACCCAATACTTCCAAGGCACGACGATCGCGTCCACGTCGCGCAAGGAGCAGCCCGCCTCTCGCAGACAATACCGGATGGCCTGGACGGGCAACGCCGTCACGTGTTTTTCCCGAACGAACCGCTCTTCCTCGGCTGCCGCGGCAATCTGCCCGTCGGACAGCAAGGCAGCCGCCGCATCCCGCATATTGGCAAGGCCCAACACCAGCATGATGGCGCGTAGGATAAACGAGCCCTCGCAGGGTGGCAACCGATCCGCGGACGCGGTTGCAATGCCCCATTCTTTCCTGTACCGTTCCCCTTCGACTTGCGCCGGAGCAACATCGGCTCCGGGGAGGAACCTGTCGCTTTGAGACTCCATCGCCTGTGCGTCTGCGGCATCCTACTCGTCCAGCTGTCAACGTTCGGCGGCTGCGACACTATCAAGGCCCGCTTCGCGCGACAAACACTTCCGGACCTCGGACCTCCGCTTCCCCTGACAGCCCGAATCGAGGTCGATCCGTCGCTCTCCGAAGCCAAGACTCAATATCTCGACGGGTGTGGTCGGTTTCGTCCGCTGGCGATCGGCTCGACGGCCGAAGACCTGCTCATACAGGCCGCCCATCAGACATTTCGAACGGTGGTGATGCAAGACGGCCACGCCACGGACGCGAAACCGGATGTGATTGTCCGCCTCCGCCTCTTGGAACCCCGGCTCAAGATTCAAACGGACGGCCTCTATGATCGGGCACCGGCTGAACTCGGCCTGGACGCCTTTGCCGAGTTTTTCGATCAAGCGGGCACGCCCTTGGCCGAACGGCCGCTGCAGGCCGCTCGAAAAGAACGGCTGCAGCTGGAATTGACCCAACAACGCTGCGACTATGTGATTGATCCATTGGTGCAGGATACATCCGCAGTGCTGGCCGCACAGTTCATGCAGGAGGCGCGCGTGTTATTCGATCCTGCCGCCAAGGCGGGCACCGCGTCGGCAGCTCAGACTGTCGCATCGACCGCCCAAGCGACCGGCTCGACCGCTCCGCCGGCCGGACCAGCCGCATCATCCTTAACCTTCAAGGCCACCCTCCTGGATGAAAACGGCAACCAAGTGCTCGAGGGCGGTGAGCGCATCCGCATCCGTATCGACGTCGTCAATGCCGGTTCCTCTGCCGTGCCCGCAACTGCCGTCCAGCTCGCCGGACCTCCGGCCCTGATCGGACAATTCCCAGCAACGAAACTCTCCGTGGGGCCGATCGAACCGGGTGGCTCAAAATCCCTGGAGTTCGTAGCGACACTGCCCCAAGCACTCTCGCAGCAGCAGGCGGAATTCCAGGTTTCTCTCATACCCGCCGACGGCCAAGCCCCTCCTCCTGCCCAAGCCTTGCGTGCTGCCCTTCAAGCAGCCCCCCTCAACGGTGACGATGTAGACCGGATTCCGCCGGTCTCAACCGGTTTCCAGCGACGCGACGGCTACCTGCTCGCAATTGGTCTCGGCAGTTATCGCGAGCCGCATATCCCAGCGCGAAAATATGCGGGGCTTGACGCCGAAACGGTCGCCGCCTATTTTCAGACCCTGGGGGGGCTTCCACCCAACAATGTCAGGTTACTGCGAGACTGGGGGGCCCTGCGCCCGGACATCGAAGAAGCGATCCACGATTGGTTGCCCTCGAAGGTCACCAAGGACTCCGTGGTGACGATCTACTTCGCCGGACAGGCCATCGTCTCCCCGACCGGAGAAACGTTCTTGATTCCCTATGATGGATCCTTGGGTAGCACGACGCGCCTATATCCTCTTAAAGAACTGGACGCCGCCTTAGGACAACTGAAAGCCAAGCAGATCCTCTTCATCTTCGATGGAACGGTCATCAAGAGCGGGGCCGAGCGCGCCAAGCCCCCCATGCCTAAATGGGGCGGAGCGGGCAACTCGGTGTTCCGCATCATCGGCACGACGGGGTTCGGAAAGAGTTTGGAATCGGATGATTGGCGGCACGGATTGTTGACCTACACCCTGCTGCGTGGGCTTCGCGGCGACGCCGACAGCAATCGCAACGGCGAGGTAACCTTGGGCGAAGCCACGACCTACCTATTAGAGAAGGTGTCCCCTACGGCGCGAAGCCAATTCAAGCAGGACCAACAGCCGCAGGCACTACCGGCCCACCAAGCTCTCGGTAAGAACCTCGATATCGTTCTCACCGCTCCTCAGCGGCGGTAACCTCTCCCCCTCTCATTCCCCGCGTCCCAGCTCCCCGATCAAGCGGTCGGCCTCTGCCACGATCAGCCACGAGGTGCTGGCTTCGGACTCGTCACTGCAGATGAGAAAAAACGAAGGGGCGGTGGGTTGCCCCCACCGCCCCTTCGTGATCCAGCCGCTCGGGCTGAATAGGTTCGACTACTCTTCTCCGCCCTTGCAGAAGCTCCGCTCGTAGTTGATGATCGTCCAAGCTTCTTCTTCAGTGATGGCGGCAGGAACCAGCGACACCATGCCCGTGCCGGGGCTGCCGTTCTTGATGACCCAGAAGAGCTCGCCGTCTTTCCGCTTCTTGTGGAACTTGCAGTTGGTGAAGTTGCGTGGGCTCGGATTCAGGATGGCGCCGGCAGGACCGTCGCCCTTTCCTTCCTTGCCATGGCAGTTGAAGCAGGTGCCCTTCCCCTCGTACAGAGCCTTGCCCTTGGCAACGCTCTCAGGGGTTGACGCAACCGGGTTCTTCATGGCCTTGGCATCCGCGATCTGATCCGCCGGAACGCGTGCCTTGGTCGGATCCTTCTCTTCGGCGCCCACGACCGTCACAGACAACAGGGTGACGGCTGCACACACACCCACAAACTTAGAAAGATACCCCATCACAACTCCTCCTTTGTGTTGAACCCACTGCGCGAACAACTCGACTCGTATAGAGACCGCTACAACAATGAACGACACTGTGGTCGGATAAAGCACGCGAAATATAGCAACGCGTTTTCCATCTTGTCAAGGGAACGGCCCGCCATCATTCATGTCGCTCGGTCGCCTACGATTCGAAGCAAAACTCAAATGGCGTGCCAGGACGCCTGCGCGGAGGATGGCGAGATTTCCAATGATTTCAATGTCGCTCACACACCGCACAGGCGCGCGAACACGGGTCGTGACGCCTTTGCGCCACAGCCGCCCCACGCCGCCTCACCGTAACGAAGCGAGACACCATAGGGAGCGGACCACCGGGTCATCGAGAGAGGGAGGAAAACGGTATCGAATGAGAGGGGCCGCTGACAGGCCAACCGTCAGCGTTTCAGCACGACATCTCGCACGACTTTCCCACTCGGGCCGAATGGTTTCTGCGGCTTGCCGTTCAATTCGGCACGAACACCCCCGGCATTGCCCAGGGTGACCGTAAATTGATCCTGCGCTTTCCACTGCGCACGCTCCCCCGGACGCAGCAACGCCTCTTGAGGGTTTCCGGCATCGACTTGCACCACGACCCAGCTCAGCTCCGTCGCATCCAGATCGAGGACCAGTGGTCCGTCTGAGCCGACCGGACCGTCGACAGACAACCCTGCGAGGGGGCCATCGGATCCCGCCGATGAAGCGGCCGGAGCCGGAGTGATCTCCGCCTGCATCGGAGGCTTTGCGGCAACAGTCGGAGCGGGAGCCGCCACCTTTTCCTGAACCGGTTGCATCGGCTTTGCCTGACTCGCATGGGTCGACTCAACCGATTTCCCCCCCAATGGCGGAGGCAGGGGGATATCCGACTCGGGACGCGCGGCAGGCTCTTGCGGCTCCCGGGCAAATGGCGCGCTCTTCTTTCCGAGCGGCGGCGCATCAGTGGCTGCACGACGCACGAACGTCGAAGTCTGCTCGCGACTCAGCAGGAAAACCAACGTCACGATCGCAACAGCAATCGCAATCCCGACGGCCTTCCGATTCGCTTTACGACGGCGCTCCTCTTCGACTTGGCGTTGGCGCAACCGTTCCCGTTCACCTTGTTTTTCGTAAAAGGCCCCCGCGGATTGTGCGAATCGGTGAATGGCATCTTCTTCATCCAGCCCAAGCGACCGCGCATAGGACCGCACGAACCCGCGGGCGAAGACTTGATCCGGCAATTTGGCGAAGTTGCCCTCCTCAAGTGCCTTGACGAAGTCCGCCCGGATGCGGGTCTTCGAAGCGACTTCGTCGACCGTTAACCCTTTGGTTTCGCGCACCTGCCGAAAAAATTCGCCCACTGATTCCATGGTATCCGCCTATGGTTTGAGCTTACCGAGCAGCTCTTGTGCCGCAGCCGCTTGTTCTCCGCCCTTGTCCAACGCCGACACTTTGGACAGGGCTTCTCGTGCTTTGTCGTCAAAACCGAGGTCGTGGTACACACGCCCGAGCTCCAGCTGCAGCAGTGCCGGGGGCACATTCGGTGGGGTCACGGTCGTAGCATCCTCCAGAGTTTCCATCGCCCCTTGCAGATCCCCCTCGTGCCTCAAGGCTTTTCCCAGCTGGAACCGCGCCAAGTCGGGTGTCGGATACAAGGGATTGCTCAACGCCTGTCGGTAGGCTGCGATCGCGTCTTTCCATCGTCCTTGATTCGCCAGTACTTGCCCGAGATATGTATACGCTTCGGCATAGTCGCCGTCGACCCGGATGGCGTCACGAAACGATTCTTCCGCCAGCTTGAACCGCCCCTGCATGGCATAAATATGCCCGAGTCCGTAGTGCGCTTCCTTGTTGTCCGGATTCAGCTTGACGGCCTTTTGAAAGGACACATACGCCTGTTGCTGATCGGAACTCAACCGCGCCACACCCTCTTGGTAGAACCCTTTGGACTTGCGGAGATTCTCTTCGTTGGCGCAAGCGGAGAACGACAACAGGCCGACCGCCAGAAGCAACCAGCCTCCCCCCCCTTGATGTCCACGGAGCCGCATGGCACGAGTTTTCCTGCCTCTAGATCCGATCACGCGTTGAGGTCCTCGAAATGGGTGAGTCGTTTGAATTCTTTGAAGCGGGCTTCAATCTCTTTGTAATCCAGGATCCGCAATCGGTCAAGGCTAAAGGCTTCTACGGTAAAGGAGGCCATAACGCTGCCGAAGATGATGGCCTGTCGCATCGCTTCCGCCGAACGGTTTCCCGTCGCCGCCAGATAGCCGAGAAACCCGCCTGCGAAGGTGTCGCCCGCGCCGGTGGGATCGCGGACTTCATCCAGAGGAAAGGCCGGTGCACCGAAGACCTGCCTGTCATTGAACATCAGGACACCATATTCTCCCCGCTTGATGATGAGATGTTTGGGGCCGCGCGCGAGAATTTTCTTCGCCACCTTCACCAAATTGGCATCTTCTCCCAAGGCCCGGGCCTCCCCATCGTTGATGATCAAAATATCGATGTGCTCCAGCACTTTCCACAGGGCATCCCGTTTTCCGTTGATCCAGAAATTCATCGTATCGCAGGCCACCAAGGGAGGACGCTTGACCTGCTGCAGCACGTCAAGCTGCAACTCCGGATCGATGTTGCCGAGAAAGAGCACCTCGGGCGAGGCGTATTGCGGGGGAATTTGGGGCCGAAACGTTTCGAACACATTCAGGCGAGTGTCCAGCGTCTGCGCTTCGTTCAACTGATGGGAATAGGCACCCTTCCAGCGAAAGGTCTTGCCGGGCCGCCGCTCCAGGCCCGCGAGGTCGATGTTACGGCTCTTGAGGAACGCGACATGCTGCTCGGGGAAGTCTTCTCCAACGACGGCAATGAGATTGACCGCAGTGAAGTAACTCGCGGCGGTGGAAAAATAGGTGGCGGATCCGCCGAGCACTTCGGCCACCTCGCCGAAGGGTGTTTTGACCGTGTCCAATGCCACCGATCCGACTACCAGCAACTTACCCATGCGTCACCGTGTTCCTTTCCGCGTCCGAATATAGGGCGCAATCAAGAGGTTTACTCGCCGCTTCGTGGCCGCCGAGATGCGATTCGGCGCGGTCACAATGGCATTGCGTAACGCCTGGCGGCAGCCACAAGAGCGATCGGGATTCAACGCGGGCACGACGGCTTTCAACAACTGTTTTGCCAATTCCACGTTCTTATGGAGCGTCTCCAGAATCGCTTCGACCGTGACCGCCTCTTCCGTCTCGTGCCAGCAATCGTAGTCGGTCACCAACGCCACCGTTGCGTAACACATCTCGGCTTCCCGGGCGAGCTTGGCTTCCGGCATGTTGGTCATCCCGATCACATCCACGCCCCACTGACGGTACAATCGAGACTCCGCCTTGGTGGAAAACTGGGGCCCTTCCATGCAGACGTAGGTTCCATTCCGGTGGAGCGTCGCCCCCAACGCTCGTCCTGCCCGGTCCAATTCATCGGCCAAGGCCGCGCAGACCGGATCGCCGAAACCGACATGGGCGACGATTCCGTCATCGAAGAACGTCGACGGGCGCCGCTTGGTCAGATCGAGAAACTGATCCGGCAACACCACCGCCCCGGGATGGATCGTTTCCTTCATGCTGCCCACCGCGCTGACCGAAATCACGTGGGTCACCCCAAGCGATTTGAGCGCATAGACATTGGCGCGGTAATTGATCGTACTGGGGCTGAACCGATGCCCACGGCCATGCCTGGCCAAGAACGCGACGGGAACCGACCCGAGCAAGCCGGTCACGATCGCATCCGATGGAGGCCCGAACGGAGTGCGCACGCGGACCTCACGGACTTTCTGCAGCCCCTCGATGTCATACAATCCGCTGCCGCCGATGATGCCGATCGTCGCCCGATCGGCTTGCTGTTTTCCTGCCATACAGACGATTCCTTTTCTCTCTCCCTGACGAGCTTCAGGAGGCGGCAGCCGGTTGCGGTCGCTCCAACTCGCCCAGAAAGGCTTCAATGGTCTCAAGGAGACGCCCTGCCACGGCCTCGACCGGCTCCTCCGGTTCGAGCGGCCACCAACGCAGACCAGGCTCTTTTCGGAACCAGGTCATCTGGCGCTTTGCAAAGTGGCGCGTGTCTCGCTTCAACAGACGGACCGCCTCCTCGCGGCCGTACTCGCCTGCCAAGTACCCTGCGACTTGACGGTACCCCAACCCCTTCATCGCACCCAACTCACGTCCATACCCCTTCGCCAGAAGTCGGGATGTTTCCTCCACCAGCCCCCGCGCGAACATCGTGTCGACCCGTTCATCGATACGGCGATAGAGTAAGGCACGATCGCGGATCAACCCGATCATCAGGGTCGTAAAGGCCTCTCCCGAAAACTGATGGCCTTGCTGAACTTCCGATAAACGCCGTCCCGACAGATGATGCACTTCCAGGGCGCGCACGATCTTGGCCTCATCATGAGGGTGGAGACGGGACGCCAGATCAGGATCCACCGCCATCAACTCGTCGTAGAGAAATCGGTGCCCTCTCGTCTTCGCTTCCAGCACCAGCGAAGCCCGATAGGCCTGATCCGACGGTGGAGCCTCGCAGAGCCCGCGCACAAGCGCCCGAATATAGAGACCGGTCCCGCCCACGATCAGGGGAATGCGACCGTCTCGGTAGAGTCGCTCGATCTCCCGCAACGCCCACCGGCGGTAGTCTCCGGCGTTAAATGGTTCATCGGGATTTACCAAATCGATGAGCCGGTGGGGGATGCCCTGTTGCTGGCGCGGTAAAGGCTTGTCGGTGGCAATGTCCATGCTGCGGTAGACCTGGCGAGAGTCGGCCGTCAGCACCTCTGTATCCAGGGCTCGAGCCAGCGAGACCGCAATTTCGGACTTCCCTACGGCCGTCGGACCGACCAATACGATCAAGGGCCGTGATGCCAGGGCCTGTGGTGACAGCCGGACCATCCAACGCCTCGCCACTACGCACGATCGAATAGACGGGCCAGTTCCTCGGCCGAGAGCCGGAACGCGGTGCGACGCCCATGCGGACAGGTCATGATGAGACCTTCCGCCACCCAGTCCTGTACCAGTTGCTTGATCTCGGGAAGCGCCATGGCACGACCTGCCCGGACGGCCCCATGACAGGCCAGCGATGCAAGGACTGGCTTCACTTTGTATTCCAGCGACGAGATCGAATCCCACTGTTCGAGGTCTTCCACAAGATCTTGCACGAGCGCAGCCAGGTCGGTATGACCCAAGAGAATGGGTAGGCTGCGAATCAAGAACGACGCCGGGCCAAACGGCTCGATCAGGAGGCCGAGGCGCTCCAATTCTGGCAGGTGCCGTTGGAGGATGAGGGCCTGCTGCACCGGCAATTCCAGCGGTTCCGGCAACAGCAGCGGCTGCGAGGCTATGCTGCGTCCCTGCCATGCACGCCATAACCGTTCGAACAGGACCCGCTCGTGCGCCGTATGTTGATCGACCACCTGAAGCTCCGTTCCAACCTGAGCGATCAAGAACGTACGGCTCATCTGGCCCAAGGCCACAACCTCCACCGCTTCGGCCAGATCGTAGGCCACTGCGCCCTCTCCCACAAACGAGGTCTGCTCGGGAGCAGGCCCCGCCGAGGCTCCGGCCGTCCGCTCTCCATCTGTCCCCCCTCCTACCTCCACCCCGATGGGAGGGAACGGTGCGGTCCGGACATGGGGATGGAGATGCGCGGCGGCGGCAGTGGACGCCACCACTTGAATCCGTCCCAAGGCATGCCGCACTGCCGAGCGTACCAGCTGATGGACGCTCTCGGAGTCGGCAAACCGCACTTCGCGTTTCGTCGGGTGCACGTTCACATCCACGCGTTGCGGCTCCACCTCAAGGAACAGCACGAAGAGTGGAACATGTCCTTTGGCAAGGAAGGAGCTATACCCATCGATCACGGCATGTTGGACCGTAGCGTTCTTGATCGGCCGGCGATTGACGAACAGTTCCTGCGGCGTCCGTCCGGCACGGGCTCGCACGGGATCGATGATGAAGCCCTTGACCGAGAGACCACCACGCTCCGCCTCAACCGGTAACGCTCGGTCCCCGAATGCAGCACGGTGGACCTGCAAGACCCGATCACGGTGCGAAGAGACAGCCGGAAAATCGAAGACATCATATCCGTTATGGATCAGTCGCACATGGACCTGCGGCCAAGCCAGCGCGGCCTGCTGGACGGTGTGGCTGAGATGGGAAAATTCCGTGGTCGTCGACTTGAGAAACTTCTTACGAGCCGGCGTATTGTAGAACAGCTCGGCAACCTCGACCGTCGTACCGGGCGCTGCGGCAACGTCTTCGACCCGATCAAGGGTCCCACCTTCCAGCCACAATTGCGTCCCTAGCGGCTCCGGCCGAGGCATGGTCGTGAGCCGCACCTTTGAGACCGCCGCAATGCTGGGAAGCGCCTCACCGCGAAAGCCCATGGTTCGAATCGCGGCCAGTTGGTGATCGGACTGCAATTTACTGGTGGCATGCCGTTCGAACGCCACACAGGCGTCGGGACGTGACATCCCCTCACCGTCATCGATAACGCGAATAAGGCTGAGCCCCCCGTCCTTGACCTCGACGGTAATGGTACTACTCCCCGCATCGAGACTGTTTTCGATTAACTCCTTCACCACGGCGGCTGGCCGCTCTACGACCTCGCCGGCCGCAATCCGACCGATCACGTCGCTCGGGAGGAGGTGGATTTTTCGGAGATTACCGACTCGGTCCATGAGAGGAAAGGCCCCCGGCGTTGGTGTGGGGACTATGGCGGCAGAGGGGAGGCTGTGCGGCGAACCTCAAGGTCATCGCAGCTCAGCCATCTTGGCCTTGGCGAGTTTCGCTTCGTCGGAGGTGGAGTACTCCTCGATCACTCGCTTGAGATATTTTCTGGACTTGGTCGTGTCGCCAGTTTCCGCCGCAGACAAACCGAGCTTGAAGAGCGCGGCCGGAACCCGCTCGTTTCCGACGTATTCGTTCACCACATGTTCAAACGATTGCATGGCCCGCACATAATCCTTTT